>NZ_BAAANB010000240.1:0-2616 GCF_039529575.1 Terrabacter terrae | reverse complement strand
CCGCACGCGCCGTCCAGTGGCTGGCGCACCAGGGCTACGACGTCGTCAACGTCGAGGGCGGCATGCTCGAGTGGCAGCGGGCCGGCAAGCGCCTGGCCGCCGACGGCGACCCGAACATCGTGTGACCGCCATGAGCGACAGGAACGGCAGGAACGAGAGGGACGCCGAGCGCGAGGCCGGACAGCCGGACCCGACGCACGACACGTGGTCGGCCTGGCTGCCGCAGCTCGACCGGGAGACGCCGCTGCCGCAGGCGGACGCACCGCCGGAGTCGGCCGTCCCCCCGGCGCCGGCGAGCCCGTTGCCCACGGTCCCCCAGCCGCCGCTCCCGCAGGCGTCGCGGCCGCCGAGACCCACGGCCGCCAGCGGATGGCCACCGCCACCCCGGCCGGCGTCCGGCCTGCCGCCCCGGTCGTCCGCCGGCGCCTACCCGCGAATGGCTCCGCCCGCCGCTCAGGTCTACTCCGCCCCGCCGCCGAACCGGCTGGCCCTGGCGATCCTCTGCACGATCATGTGCTTCACGCCCTTCGGCATCGTGGCGATCGTCAAGGCGACCTCGGTCCGCTCCAAGTGGGCGATGGGCCAGTTCGACGAGGCCTATCGCGCCTCCCGGTCGGTCAAGACGTGGTGCCTGCTCGCCGCCCTCGCGTGGCCCGGGCTCGCGATCTTCTTCGCGTGCACGGGGGTGCTCACCCACTCTCTCTGAGTCTCTTCCCGTCGGCGGGGGGCGAGGGCCAGCTCACCGGATCGGCATGGCCGCCGGCCCTGTGCAGACCAGCTCGTCGCCCTCCGGGGCTCTGACCGGGGCCTGGACGACGCCACCGCCCACCGCTGAGGGCCGAGCCTGGTCGGTGCGACCGTCCACCTGTACGCAGAACTGCCATTGCCCGACGGCCGGGTTCACGCGCTGCCGTGGAGCCGAGAAGGACTCGCCCGGCACGTCGAGCACGAGCGGCCACACGGCATACGCCCGCCCGGTGACCGAGGCACCGGGGGCGATCACGTGCCCGCCCATGACGGGCGCCGCGACGAAGCGCACGTTCGGCGCCGTGGCAAAGCCCTGCTTGCTGATGCGCAGCACGCCGGACTGCTCGTAGACCCAGGCGTGCTGGACGTCGACGTTCACGGGGAGGGTGCCGCTGCCGAGCTCCTGCGGCACGACGTCGTAGGCGAGGACGGGCTTCGTCCCGGTGTTGGTCAGCCGGTAGTCGACGACGAGCCCCGGGTGCACCGACATGCCCGCGACCGTCCCGCCGCTGCGCACCTGGCCCTCGGGCGCCATCGACGCCTCGAGGCGCACGCTGCCGACGACGGTGGTCTGGGCGGCGCCGCTCGCAGGGGTCCCCGGGTCCCCGCCGGGTGCGGGGGTCGCCGAGCCGGACGACGAGCTCGCCTGACCGCACGCGCTCATGGCGAGGACGGCACCGACGGCGCCGACGGCCAGCGCGAGCAGTCCGCGACTGCGGGCAGCGCGTGCTGGGCGGGCCGGCCGCGCTGGGCCGGGTCGGACGGGAGGACTCTTGGGCGTCATACCGAGGAAGACAAGCACGGGCCCCGGACCGTTGCACCCGGACGGGTCCCGAGCGGTTGTCTGGGCGCCGCCTGTGCGCAGTGTCGACGCGGGCTGGGTGCTCGGCGACGGGTGGGCACAGTTTCGGCAAACAGTGCTTAAAGGGACCGCCGGAGCGCCCTGCGGAGGCCCGGCACGGGCGTACGTTCACTCCGGCCGCAGGGCGGTGCGCCAGGCACTGTCTCGGCCGAACCAGCCGCTCAGAGGAGATCCCATGAAACGCTCCGTCCGCCTCGCGCTCGCCGGCGCCGGCGCCGCTGCGCTCGTCGTCCCGGCCGTCGCCGCGGCCGGCGCCGTCAGCGCCCACCCGGCCCCGACGAGCAGGTCCGCGTCGTCCGCCACGACCACGCCCATCAAGCACGTCGTCGTCATCTTCGGCGAGAACGTGTCGTTCGACCACTACTTCGCCACCTACCCGAAGGCCGCGAACCTCCCCGGTGAGACGCAGCAGGGCTCGGGGACGCCGGCGCCGAGCTTCCGCGCGGCGCCCGGCACGCCCGGCGGCATCGCGACGCTCGCGCACGACCGCCTGCTCGCGCCCAACAACCCCAACTCCGTGCAGCCGCAGCGCCTGACGCCCGGCCAGGCCGTCACCTGCGACCAGGACCACACCTACACGAACGAGCAGAAGGCCTACGACGCCGGCGCGATGGACAAGTTCGTGGAGTTCACGAGCCGGGACGCGTGCGCCGCCCCCACCTACGGGCGCGAGGGCCTGACGATGGACTACTACGACGGCAACACGGTCACGGCGATGTGGAACTACGCCCAGCACTACGCGATGAGCGACCACGCCTTCAGCACGACCTTCGGCCCCTCGTCACCCGGCGCGATCAACCTCGTCTCGGGGAACACCCATGGCGTCAAGGAGTTCAACGCGGACGGCACCCCCGCGACGACGCCGGCCACCGGCGACTACACGGTGCGCTTCCCCGATGGCAAGGGCATCGGCACCATGACCGGTGACCCCGACCCCGTCTACGACGACTGCTCCAACAACAGCCACACGAAGAGCTACACGCTGGCGGCGATGACCGGCCGCAACA
>NZ_BAAANB010000239.1:0-5273 GCF_039529575.1 Terrabacter terrae | reverse complement strand
CCTCCGGCGCACGGGCGACCTCCCCCTCGCCGGCACCCACGACGGACGGACTGCACATCCAGCTCAGCCGCACGGCCTACACCTCGGGTGGCCTCGCCGCGCAGGCGCGCACCCTCCTCGACCACCCGGGTCCCGCCATCGACCGCCTCGCCGCCGAGTCGCCGGCGATCGGTCCCATCGCGACCCCCATCGGCCTCGCGTCCTGCCTCGAGGCGGTCGGCGCCGTCGACGCCGCCCACCCCGCGCCCGACTCGGTCTCGGCCGACCTGGCCACGTTCGACGGCAGGCCGGCCGCGGTCGTCGTCGTGACGCGCGGTGGCGCGAGCACCGCCTGGGCCGTCGCACGCAGCTGCACGACCGGCGCCCCCGGAGTCCTCGCGGGCGCCACGCCCGTCCCCTGAGCCCGTGCGGGCGCGTCGCCACGGGCGCCGACAGACGCGCGCCCGGGCGTACCGGCGCGGGAACAAGCACCACCTAGGATCGGTTGTAGCCCACGCGGCCAGAACCCTGCGCTGCACCGCCCCACGCCGGCATCCAGGGCGCGGAACCGCGGCCGCGAGCACGAACCGAGAGCCTCACGAGGAGCACGTCACCATGTCGAGTCCGGACACCGTCCGCAACGTCATCATCATCGGCTCGGGCCCAGCGGGCTACACGGCGGCCGTGTACGCCGCGCGCGCCAACCTCGAGCCGCTGGTGTTCGAGGGCGCCGTGACCGCCGGCGGCGCGCTGATGAACACGACGGACGTCGAGAACTTCCCCGGCTTCAAGGACGGCATCATGGGGCCCGACCTCATGGACGGTATGCGGGCCCAGGCGGAGCGCTTCGGCGCCGAGCTCGTCACCGACGACGTCACCGCCGTCGACCTGACCGGTGAGGTCAAGACCGTCACCGACGGCGCCGGCACCGTCCACCGCGCCCGCTCCGTCATCCTCGCCATGGGGTCGGCCTACCGCGAGCTCGGCCTGCCGCGCGAGAAGGAGCTCTCGGGCCACGGCGTCTCCTGGTGTGCCACCTGTGACGGCTTCTTCTTCCGCGACCAGGACATCGCCGTGGTCGGCGGCGGCGACTCCGCCATCGAGGAGGCGACCTTCCTGACGAAGTTCGCCCGCACCGTCACGATCATCCACCGCCGGGACGCCCTGCGTGCCAGCAAGATCATGGCGGAGCGTGCCTACGCCAACGACAAGATCCGCTTCGCCTGGAACTCCGAGGTCGCCGAGATCCACGGTGACGGCAAGCTGACCGGTGTCACGCTGCGCGACACCGTCTCCGGCGCGACTCGCGAGCTGGCGGTCACCGGCCTGTTCGTCGCCATCGGGCACGACCCGCGCAACGAGCTCGTCACCGGCATCGTGGACACCGACGACGCCGGCTACGTCCTCGTGGACGGCCGCTCCACGCGTACCAACGTCCCCGGCGTCTTCGCCTGCGGTGACCTCGTCGACCACACCTACCGCCAGGCCATCACGGCCGCCGGCTCGGGCTGCGCCGCCGCGCTCGACGCCGAGCACTACCTCGCCGCTCTCGAGGACACCGCCACACCCGACGAGGCCGCTGCCGAGGCAGCCCTGATCGACGAGACGGACGTCGGAGAGATCCCCGACGTGCGGGCCGGCGTCGGCGCCGACGCGTAACCTCCACAGCCCACCTGCCACCCACCCCCGCCGCACACCGAGAAGGAGCCTCCATGGCACTGAAGAACACGACCGACGCCACCTTCGCCGACGACGTCCTCATGAGCGAGAAGCCCGTGCTCGTCGACTTCTGGGCGACGTGGTGCGGCCCGTGCCGCAAGGTCGCCCCCATCCTCGAGGAGATCAACGAGCAGTACGGCGACAAGATCGAGATCGTCAAGCTCGACACCGACGCCAACGTCGACACCGCGGCCCGCTACGGCGTGGTCTCCATCCCGACGCTGAACGTCTACGTCAAGGGTGAGGTCGTCAAGTCGATCGTCGGCGCCCACCCCAAGCCCAAGCTGCTCCGGGAGCTCGAGGAGTTCATCGCCTGACCCTGTTACCACATCGAAGGGGTGGCCCGTCGTCACGGTGTCACCCCTTCGGCGTACTACGCTGCTCACGGCGCCTCGAGCGCTTCCGAGCCGACGCACCACGAAGCCGCGCCACCCCTCCGAAGTCGTGCGAGGAAAGGAGCCGAGATGACACCACCGCAGCCCGTCCTGCTCCGGCGCGGTGACTCCGGCCCAGCCGTTGCGGCAGTCCGCGAGCGCCTCCTCCTCACCGGAGACCTCGTCGCCCCCTCGGAGCCCGACCACTCCTCCGCGCTGCCGGACGACGCGGTCTACGACGAGCACGTGGAGCAGGCGGTCAAGTCGTTCCAGCAGCGACGCGGGCTCCTCGTCGACGGCATCGTCGGACGGAGCACGTATGCCGTCCTCGACGGCGCCCGGTGGGCGCTCGGTGACCGGGTGCTGCGCTACGTGCCCGAGCACTTCATCGAGGGCGACGACGTCGCGGCCCTGCAGACCCGCCTCGTCGAGCTCGGGTTCCGTCCCGGCAAGGTCGACGGCATGCACGGCCCGAGCACCGACGCGGCGCTGCGGGCCTTCCAGGCGGCCGTGGGTCTCGTCCCCGACGGCACCGTCGGTCCCGACACGATGCGTGCCTTCCTGGGCCTGCGCCGCTCGGTGAGCGGGGGGTCGGCCAACGCCCTGCGCGAGCGGGAGCAGATCCGCCGCGGCGGTTTCAGCCTGAGCGGCCGGACCATCCTGCTCGATCCCGGCCACGGCGGGGGTGACGACGGCGCCCGCGGCGCCCACGGGCTCGTGGAGGCCCAGCTCGCGCTCGACCTCGCCCGGCGCATCGAGGGCCGTCTCTCGGCCCACGGCGTCAGCGTCGTCTTCACGCGCACCGAGACGACCGACGGCGGCAGCGACGAGGAGCGGGCAGCCTTCGCCAACTCCTGCGACGCCGACCTCGTCCTGTCGCTGCACACCGACCACTCCGCCTCGGGCTCGGCGCACGGGGCGGCCACGTACTTCTACGGACACCCCGACACCGCCGCCCACTCGGACTGGTCGGTGATCGGTGAGAGCTTCGCCGACCTGCTCCTGCGCGAGGTCGTGGCGCGCACCGGCCTGACCGACTGCCGCACGCACGCCCGCACCTGGCCGCTGCTGCGGCGCACCCGCATGCCGGCGGTGCGGCTCGACTTCGGCTACCTGGACCACCAGGGCGACGCCGATGCACTGGCGGACGGCCAGACCCTCGACCACGTCGCCGAGGCCGTCGTGGTGGCGCTGCAGCGCGTCTACCTGGGCGAGTCCGACACCTCACGCACCGGCGTGCTGCGCCTCGACGACCTCCGCCGGCACCTCGAGACGATGCGGGCACAGCAGGCGCGCGCGGCCGGCCCCACGGCCGACGGCACCAACGGCTGAGCGGCCCTAACGGCGGAGCGGGCCGTCCGGCTGCCGCTCCGCCACGTGCGCGTGGCTCGTCCCGTTCGGGTGCGGCGCGGGTGCAGGATGCACGCCGGGCACCCGGGCGAGGGCACGCGACAGTGCCTCGGCCACCTCGTCGCGCAGGGTCACCACGGTGCGCAGGTCGATCCGCAGGCGGGGGTATGCCGGGTGGTCTCGTTCGACGCGGAAGCCCACCTTCTCGAGGAAGGCCACGTCGAGCACGCAGGCGTGTCTGGAGACGGCCAGCGGTCGCGCTCCCACGGCCTCGAGCGAGCGGACCCGGTGGGCCAGGGCGTCCTTGGCCGCCGCCTGCACGAGCGTCTTGCGGAGCGCGGGATGTGCGGCCGTCGTCACCGCCGTGAGGAGCATCAGCGTCGAAGGGTCCGACGGGGAGGTGGGAAAGGCCGCCAGGCGAGGGACGTGGCGGGCCGGGGCGAACAGGACGTGCCCGGCCGGCTGCCCGTCGACGTAGGCGACCCGGCCAGGGCTCCCCCAGTCCGCGGTCACCGTCTCGACCCACTCGGAGAGCAGCTCCAGGGGCTCTCGCGGTCCGGAGTGCCCGTTGCGCGGCACCGTCTGCCAGAAGGTGCACGGAGCGCAGCCGCCCACGAGGTCACCGACGCGATCCGGCGTCAGCGGACGCAGCTCACGCACGACGCCTCCCGGACACCTTCATGCCTGCATTCTCCCCCCACGGCGGTGTGGCAGCACGCCGGGACCACGCAGGTGTTTCGGGACGGAAGCAGCCGGCATACGGAACGTAGGGTGGCTCCATGAGCGAGCCGGGCACGTACGTCGAGAAGAGCTTCAAGCGCGACACGAACTACATCACGACCCGCATCACGGCCGACGGCCGCGACGGTTTCCCGGTGGAGGCGGGACGCTACCGGCTCGTCGTGTCGCGCGCGTGTCCGTGGGCCAACCGCGCCATCATCGTGCGGCGCCTGCTCGGGCTCGAGGACGCGCTGTCCATGGGCATCTGCGGTCCCACCCACGACAAGCGCAGCTGGACCTTCGACCTCGACCCCGGCGGCGTGGACCCGGTGCTGCAGATCCCGCGCATCCAGGACGCCTATCTCAAGCGCGACCCCGACTACCCGCGCGGGATCACCGTCCCGGCCATGGTCGACCTCACGACCGGGGCGGTGGTGACCAATGACTTCAAGCAGATCACCGTCGACCTCGAGACGCAGTGGCGCGACCTGCACCGCGACGGCGCTCCCGACCTCTACCCCGACGCCCTCGCCGACGAGATCGAGTCCGTCAGCGAGCCGATCTACCGCTTCGTCAACAACGGCGTCTACCGTTGCGGGTTCGCGGGCACCCAAGAGGCCTACGACAAGGCCTACCGCAGGCTGTGGGAGCATCTCGACCTGCTGGAGGAGCGGCTCTCGACGCGCCGCTACCTCGTCGGTGACCACATCACGGAGGCCGACGTGCGCCTCTTCACGACGCTCGCGCGCTTCGACCCCGTCTACCACGGCCACTTCAAGTGCAACCGCAACAAGCTCAGCGAGATGGGGGCGCTCTGGGGGTATGCCCGCGACCTCTTCCAGACGCCGGGCTTCGGCGACACCATCGACTTCACCCACATCAAGCAGCACTACTACATCGTGCACACCGACATAAACCCCACCGGGGTGGTGCCCGTCGGTCCGGCCCTCGAGAACTGGGCAACGCCCCACGGACGCGAGGAGCTCGGCGGCTCCCCGTTCGGTGACGGCACTCCCCCTGGGCCACCGCGCGAGATCGTCCCCCCGGAGCACAACCCGGTGCTCGCCCTCCTCGCGGGCTGACGCGGCTTGTCCGGACGCCACCCCGGTTCCCCTTGCGGCGCAGGGGGAC
>NZ_BAAANB010000238.1:0-2311 GCF_039529575.1 Terrabacter terrae | reverse complement strand
ACCGCCAGGAGCGTGCCCCCGTCCGGAGACGTGGTGCCGTCGGGGGTCTCGCCCGACTCACCCACGCGGGCTTCCACGGTGGCCTCACCGGTCGGAGTGGGCAGGCGCAGCTGCGCCCAGTGCGTCAGCCCCGACAGGGCCACCCCGAGCAGGCGGACCGGCTCCACCGGGTCCGCGGAAGTCAACGCGGCCGCGGCTGCCTCTCGCAGCTCCGCAGCATCCGACGTCGGCTGCGCCAGAGTGACCGAGCGCGTCACCGTCGTGAAGTCGGACAGGCGGACCTTCACCGTGACGGTCCGGGCGCCGCCGCCATGCCGGTGCAGCCGGCGCAGCGCCCGTGCCAGCACGTCCTCGAGCGCGCCGGCCAGCTCCCAGCGGCGCAGGTCTTCGGCGAAGGTGCGCTCCGCTCCGACGCTCTTGGCCTCCCGCTCGACCACCACCGGGCGCGAGTCGTCTCCGCGTGCGAGGCGGTACAGGTTCCAGCCGGCGGCCTCCCCGAGCGTCCGGACCAGGTCGTCACGGCTGGTTGCGCGCAGGTCGGCGACCGTGACGATGCCGAGCCGGCGCAGCGTCGCGTCCGTGGCCGGTCCGACGCCCGGGAGCGCCGCCACCGGCTTCGGCAGGAGGAACTCGTCCTCCACCTCGGGCAGCACGACCGTGAAACCGTGCGGCTTCTCCGCGTCGGAGGCCAGCTTCGCGACGAGCTTCGAGCGGCCGAGCCCGACGGAGACGACCAGTCCACACCGGTTGTAGACGAGCCGACGTGCCAGGTCCGCGCCGGCGACCGGGTCGCTCGCGAACGGCCCGGCGGCCAGGTCGACGAAGGCCTCGTCGAGGCTGACCGGCTGCACGAGCGGCGACAGCTGGCGCAGCGTGTCCATGATGAGCGCGCTGTGCGCCGCGTACGCCGGGAATCTCGGGGTCAGGACGGTCGCCGACGGGCACAGCACCCGGGCCTGCGCCATCGGCATCGCCGAGTGGCACCCGAACGCGCGAGCCTCGTAGTTGGCGGTCGCCACGACCCCACGCGGGCCGGTTCCCCCGACGAGAACGGGTGTGCGCGCCAGCGACGGCTTCTGACGGGTCTCGACCGATGCGAAGAACGAGTCCGCGTCCACGTGCATGACGCTCGCGTCCTCACGCACCCGCTCGCACCTTCCCTAGAACCGACTTCGCCCCCACTCTGCCGCAACCCTTCGAGCGGCCAGCATCCCCTCCACGAGGGCGCTCCGCATCACCCGCGTCGCGTGCCCGCACGTCAGGCGGTGCCGCCGGCCGCCACGGGGGCCGGCTGGGTCACCATGCCCCGGGGCAGGAACGCCGCTGCAGCGAAGCCGACGACGCCGAGGGCCGCCAGCACGATGAGGGCGGCGGCCTCAGCGCTGTTCGTGAGGCCCGCCACGAGGATCGTGCCGGCGATCGCCGTCCCGAGGGACGAGCCGAGGTTCGAGACGCTGCGCGACAGGCCCGAGATCTCCCCCTGCAGCTCGTCGCCGAAGCTGGACTGTACGACGTTGACCGACGGCGTCAGCATCCCGCCGAGCCCGAAGCCGATGAGGAACAGGCCCGGTGCGAACGCCCACGGGCTCGGCGACCCGCTCACCATGGCGATGAGCACGCCGACGCCGGCGATGGTGATGACGAAGCCGAGCATGATCAGGGTCCGCTGCGCGCGGCGCTTCGCGAAGCGTTCGGCACCCAGCGACGACAGCAACAGCCCCACGGTGGCCGCCGTGAAGATGACGCCGGTCTGGATCGCGTCGTAGCCACGCACCGTCTGCAGGTAGGCGGCGACGGTGAACGAGACGCCGAGGAGGATCAGCCACTGGATGTTCTGGGTGACGAGGCCCAGGTTGGAGGTGCGGTTGCGGAAGAGGCTCGTCGACAGCAGCGGTTCCTTGCCGGCCCGCTCCTTGGCGCGGACCCAGAGGAAGAACCCCACCAGCACCAGCGCGCCGGCCACGAGCAGGGCGACCATGAGCCAGCCGCTGTTGTCCGCGGCGAGGATGCCGAGCACGACCAGCACGAGGCCGACGGCCGACAGCGTCGCCCCGACGGTGTCGAAGCTCTTGGTCCGGTCGGCCGGCAGCGGGTCCGAGATGTTGCGGCTGAGCAGCACGATCGCGGCGACGACGAGGGCCTGGAACACGAACGCCGCGCGCCAGCTGATCGCAGACGTGATCAGGCCGCCGATGAGGGGCCCCGCGGCAGCCCCGACCCCACCCATCGCGCTGATCGCCCCGAAGGCGCGGGCCCGGGAGGCGGTCTGCGTGAAGAGCAGGGTCGTGAGGATGTAGACCGGCGGGATCAG
>NZ_BAAANB010000237.1:0-2353 GCF_039529575.1 Terrabacter terrae | reverse complement strand
TGGAGCACGAGCGCAGTCCCCGCTGACCCGTTCCCAGCCTGCTCACGGGAAACAGTGACGCGGCTCACAGCCGCGGCTACGGTGGGCAGTCTCGGGGACCTTCGCGCCCACCCGGCGCCGAACGATAGGGGTCACTCACATGAAGAAGCTATGGCTCGCCGTCCTCGCCGCCCTCGGGCTGGCGCTCGGGGCGGCAGCGCCGGCCGGTGCCGTCACCGACGGCACCCTCGACGGCAACGGCCACCCGTACGTCGGGCTCATGGTCGCCAAGGACGCGTCGGGCACTCCTCTCTGGCGCTGCTCCGGAACCCTGCTCAGCCCCACCGTCTACCTCACGGCCGGTCACTGCACCGAGGCGCCGGCGGCGCACGTGGAGATCTGGTTCGCCGCGGACGTCCAGTCGGGGGTGCCCGCCAACGGCTACCCCACCAAGGGTGAGGTCAGCGGGACGCCGCACACCATCCCGTCCTACGACCCCGACGCCTTCTTCCTGCACGACGTCGGCGTCGTCGTCCTCGACCGCCCGATGGCGATGTCGACCTACGGCACGCTTCCCGGGCTCAACGAGCTCGACGCCCTCAAGCCCAGGCGCTCCACGACGTTCACCTCGGTGGGCTACGGCCTGCAGAAGGCCTTCCCGGACGCCGCGTCGTGGAAGGAGTCGGCCCTCAAGATCCGCATGGTCGCGCACCCGCACCTGCTCCAGGTCAACACCGGCTTCACCGGGCCGCAGTCGCTGCTGCTGTCCAACAACGCCAACACCGGCGGCACCTGCTTCGGCGACTCCGGCGGCCCGAACTTCCTCGGCAGCTCAAACGTCGTCGTGGGCGTGACGTCGTTCGGCATCAACCCGACGTGCGGCGGCACCGGCGGCGTCTTCCGCACCGACCGTGCCGACGTCCTGGCCTTCGTCAACGGCTACCTCTAGCCCCGCTGCGTCTGGGGCGTGCCACACGCTCGGATCCTGCTCCGTTCTGGGGGCGGAGCAGGATCCGAGTGCGCGGGCAGCGTCCCGCAGCCGTCAGACGCGCGGCCGCCAGCGCTTCCAGACCGCCGTGGCTGCAGCGCGCACCTTGCCGTCGAAGCACAGCTCGACCGCCACCGTCAGCTGCGGCTCGGCGGCCTCGGTCACGACGGCGTGCAGCTCGACCGTCTCGACGGGAGGTTCGGGTAGAGCCGCTCCTGGATGCTGAGCGTGACGTCGGCGTCAGCAGGGGTCTCCGGCATGTGCCCAACCTACAAGCGCCGACCGGGGCCACCACACGGCTGACGGCCCCGGTCGGGCGCTCCATGGTCAGTGGGCGCTCGAGGTCTTCCACAGGTTGATGCCGCCCTCGACGGCGTACTCGTCGATCTTCTCGAGCTCCTCGTCGGTGAAGTCGAGGTGGTCGAGCGAGCCGAGGCTGTCCTCGAGCTGGCCGACCGAGGAGGCGCCGATGAGCACCGACGTCACGCGCTGGTCGTGCAGCACCCAGGCCAGCGCCATCTGCGCGAGCGACTGCCCGCGCTCCTTCGCCATCTCGTTCAGGGCGCGGATGTGCTTCAGGTTCTGGTCGGTCAGCAGGTCGGTCGACAGGGACTTGCCCTGCGACGCGCGCGAGCCCTCCGGGACGCCGTCGAGGTACTTGTCCGTCAGCATGCCCTGCGCGAGCGGGGAGAAGGCGATGCAGCCGACGCCCTCCTCGCCGAGCACGTCGAGCAGGTCCTCCTCGACCCAGCGGTTGAGCATCGAGTAGCTCGGCTGGTGGATGAGCAGCGGCGTGCCCATGGAGCGCAGGATCTCGACCGCCTCGCGGGTGCGCGGACCCGAGTAGCTGGAGATGCCGGCATACAGCGCCCGTCCGGAGCGGACCGCGGTGTCGAGGGCGCCCATCGTCTCCTCGAGCGGCGTCGTCTCGTCGAAACGGTGGCTGTAGAAGATGTCGACGTAGTCGACCCCCATCCGCTCGAGCGACTGGTCGAGCGAGGACAGGACGTACTTGCGGCTGCCGCCGCCCTGGCCGTACGGGCCCGGCCACATGTCGTAGCCCGCCTTCGTCGACAGGATCAGCTCGTCGCGGTAGCGCTTGAAGTCCTGCGCGTAGATGGCGCCGAAGTTGCGCTCCGCGGAGCCGTAGGGCGGGCCGTAGTTGTTGGCCAGGTCGAAGTGCGTGACGCCGAGGTCGAACGCCCGGCGCAGCGTCGCCCGCTGGCGCTCGAGCGGCACGTCGTCGCCGAAGTTGTGCCACAGCCCGAGCGACACGGCCGGCAGGTCCAGGCCCGAGCGGCCGGTGCGGCGGTAGGTCATCGAGTCGTAGCGGCTGCGCGAGGCCTGGTAGTCGTCGGCGTGAAGAGTCATGCCGTCAGTCTTGCC
>NZ_BAAANB010000236.1:0-1114 GCF_039529575.1 Terrabacter terrae | reverse complement strand
AGTCCTCCTAGGTCGATCGGTCCTTACCCATCCTGCCAACATCAGCCGCGCGCCGCGCCGAGTCCCCGAGACGTCAGGGGACCACCGTCCCGTCCGCTGGCCACGGCCGATGCCCTCGCGTATGCCGTGACGCCGGTCGCTTCAGCTGGGCTCGTCGTGCGGTGGGCGGGGTGAGCGGATCGTCGCCGCGTCGGCGTCCTCGGGGGCGGGCTCGTCGTGGTGCGGTGGCGTGACCGGCGGGTGGTCGAGCCCGAGCACGGTGTCCTCCAGGGCCGTGTCGACCAGCGACTCGTCGACCGGCTCGTCAACCCGCGCTTCGCCTTGCTCCTCGCTCTGCTCGCCCTGCCCGCCCTGCTCGCCCTGCCCGCCGGTGGCCGCCCAGCTGGGGTCCTGGCTCGACACCGGCTCGTCCGCCGCAGCCGCGCTGGGAGCGCTGGCGTGCACTGGCGTGGGTGGATCGATCGGCGCCGGCGGCTCGAGGGGACTGGCCGAGACCGGGCCCGGCGAGTCCGGGTCGGCCGGGAAGAGCTCGTCGTCCGTCCCGGTGGCGGCCCCGGGTGCGGCTGCCGCACCGGTCGCCGTGCCTGCCGCAGGACCGTAGCCGTCGGCGACGAAGTCCACACCGCGCTCGAGCTGCTGCGTGACCTTGGCGATCTGGTCGGAGTACCTGTGGTCGGTCTTCTCGTCGATCTTGGCGCCGGCGGTCTCGACGTAGCCGTCGATCTGGTCACGGTGCTCGGCCGTGAACTCGCCCGCCTTCTCACGCGCCTGCTGGGCTGTCTGCGTCGCAGCCTCCTGCAGCTGCCTGGCCTTCGTCTCGAGGTCGAGCTCCTCGGCCTTCTTCCTCAGCCTGTCCAGAAACGACATCGGCACTCCGTCCTGAGCCAGCTGCTGCCGGCTGCTCATCGGGTCGGCTCCCCCCGCCGTTGCGGGGATGATCCTGGTCCTGCCCTGGTCCTGCCCTTGTCCTGGCAACGGTGGGTCCGACGGATGCGTTCCCCGTCGGAGCTCGACCCGTCGGCCACCCGGTGTGACGTACCCGATCGGGCGGCGGGACGGCATACGTGCTCGGCGTGCGAGGATTGGGCTCATGAAGGCAACCCTGCACACCAAC
>NZ_BAAANB010000235.1:0-720 GCF_039529575.1 Terrabacter terrae | reverse complement strand
TGCTTGACCACATCGTGGCCAACCTGGCGGGTCGGCACTTGTTGCTCGTGCTCGACAACATGGAGCAGGTCCTCGAGGCCAGCGGGTTCGTCGCCGACCTGCTCGCCGTCACCGAGAGGGTGCGGGTTGTCGCGACGAGTCGCGCACCCCTGCATCTTTCTTGGGAGCAGGAGCTGCCGGTGCCGCCGTTGTCGGAGGGGCCGCAACTCTTCGCGGCCCGGGCCGCAGCCTCGGACCCGGGATTCGAGTTGACCGAGGCGAACGCGTCGACGCTCGCGGGAATCGTCCAGCGACTCGACGGCCTGCCGCTGGCGATCGAGCTGGCGGCCGCCCATGTTCGTGTGCTTTCGCCCGAGGCGATCCTCGAGCGGCTCGGCGACTCGCTTGGATTACTGGTGAGCGGCAACCGTGACGTGCCAGACCGCCAGCGCACGCTTCGCGCAACGATCGCGTGGAGCCACGGACTGTTGAGCCGTCGGGGGCAGCGACTGTTCGCCATCTGCTCGGTCTTTCGCGGGGGCATTGATCTCGATGCGCTGACCGAGGTGTCTCAGGCCGTCGGCTTCGACGGTTCCGTTCTCGATGCAGCGGCCGAACTCATCGACCACAGCCTGCTGCGACGAGCTCACGATGCGGAGGCTCCGCGGTTTGCGATGTTGGAGACCGTGCGTGACTTCGCAGCCGCGCAACTTGCCGCAGGCGAGGACCTGCAGGCAATCC
>NZ_BAAANB010000234.1:0-6429 GCF_039529575.1 Terrabacter terrae | reverse complement strand
AGCGCGAGTCGCAGAAGGAACTGGCCGACTCCGAGGCCAACGCCGAGCGGACGAGCGCACCGGACGCCCGCCGCATCCCGGTGAGCCGGGCACCGGAAGGCGTCTGAGCCTTCACCGACGCCGCCCGCGCTGCGGGCACGCGTTCCTACACTGACGGGGTGGGTCGGATGAGTCACGGCATGGGTCACGGGTTGGCCGACGCGAACGGTCCGCGCCGGGCACGGCGCCCGCGCGCCGGCCTGGCTGCGGCCCTCGCCGCGCTCGTCGTGCTGATCGCCGGCTGCGGTTCGCCCGGGCCGGCTGCTCCGACGTCGACGTCCGGCGCGTCGACGGGGCAGGTGGCCACTCCTGGGTCCGGCCCCCGGTCCTCCACCCAGCCCGCCACGCCCACCACTCCGCCCACCACCGGACCCGACGCGGCCGCCGGACGGCCCCGGCCGGTGACTCCTGCCGCGCCTGCTCCGCTGCGCACCGGCGAGAGCCTGCGCACGGTCGCGTCGCCGGTCGACTACACCCCTCGGGCCCCGACCGTCGGCACCGACGACTACCGGTGCTTCGTGCTCGACCCCAAGGTCTCCCGGGACGCCTTCGTCACGGGCTTCGACATCGTCCCCGGGCAGCCGCAGGAGGTGCACCACGTCATCCTCTTCCGCGTCCCGCCGTCGGCCGCTGCAGCCGCCCGCGCACGCAACGCCGAGAGCGGCGGCAACGGCTGGACCTGCTTCGGGGGCACCGGGCTGGGCTCGGGCGGCGTCGGTCTCGACGACGCACCGTGGGTCGGCGCGTGGGCGCCCGGCGGCCGCGCGAACGTCCTCCCACCGGACGTCGGGATCCCCCTCCAGCGCGGGTCGCTGCTGATCATGCAGGTGCACTACAACCTGCGACACGGGTCCACGCCGGACCGCACCAAGGTGCAGCTGCGCCTCTCCTCCTCGACCCGGCTCAAGCCGCTCCAGACGATGCTCTACCCCGCGCCGGTCGAGCTGCCCTGCCGCGCAGGCAAGTCCGGTCCGCTGTGCGACCGAGCCACCGCGGTGGCCGACGTGACCAAGCGCTTCGGCCCGATGTCCGCACCGATCGTCAACGGCCTGCTGCTCGCCTGCGACGGCACGCTGATCCCGACTCCCGGGCCCACGCAGTCGTGCACCCGCCGGGTCGACCAGGAGGCCACGATCCGCGCCGTCGCCGGCCACATGCACCTGCTCGGCTCCTCCCTGCGCATCGACCTCGATCCCGGCACCTCGAAGGCCCGCACGCTTCTCGACATCAAGGTGTGGGACTTCGACAACCAGGCGTCCGTCCCGGTCCCCGCCACGGTGATCAGGCCCGGCGACTCGATCCGGATCACGTGCACGCACGACCAGGCCTGGCGGGACAGGCTGCCCGACCTGCAGGGCCTGCCCGAGCGCTACGTCGTGTGGGGCGAGGGCACCACCGACGAGATGTGCCTCGGCCTGCTCAGCGTGACGAGGCCCTGACGGACCTCGCCCCTGCCGCCTGTGCACAATGAGCCTCGTGATGACGACCGAGACCACTGACGTCCTCGTCGTCGGCGGCGCCGGCGTCGACACCCTCGTTCGGGTCGCCACCCTGCCGGTCCCGTTCGCCGACTCCCACGGCGTTCCGCCCATCCACACGGTGGTCGGGCACACCGGCAGCGGCGTCGCACTCGGCTGCCACCGCCTGGGGATGCGCACCTGCTTCGTCGACGTCATCGGCGACGACCACGAGGGGCAGATGCTCCTCGACCGCTTCGCCGCCGAGGGCCTGCGCTTCGACCACGTCACCCACCCGAGCGGCACCCGGCGAGCCGTCAACCTCGTCGACGCGACCGGGCGGCGGATGTCGTTCTACGACGCTCGGCACCCCTACGACCTGGTGCCCGAGGCCTCCCTCTGGCGCGGCCCGCTGGCGCAGGCGCGGCACGTCCACGCGTCGATCATGCCGTGGACCGTGCACGCGCTCGAGGACGCCGCTGCAGCAGGCGTCACCACCTCCACCGACCTGCACGACTGGGACGGCCAGAACCCGCACCACCGGCCCTTCGCGTATGCCGCCGACCTCGTCTTCGTGTCGGGCTCACGCCTCGCCGGCATCGAGGACGTCGTGGTCGCCGACGTGTTCGACGAGGGGCGCGCGCGGATCGTCGTCGTCATGGACGGGGCACGAGGCAGCCGCGTCACCGTCCGCGACGGCGGCTCGTTCGCCGTGCCGGCGGTCGAGCTCGAGGATCGTCCCGCGGTGGACTCGAACGGCGCCGGCGACGCCTACGTCTCCGCCTTCCTGCGTTCCTGGCTCGCGGGCAGCGACGCCCGCGCCGCGGCCCGCGCGGGCGCCATCGCCGGCGCGTGGGCCTGCGGGACCGCCGGCACGCACTCGAGCCTCATCGACTCCGGCGAGCTGACCCGCCGGTTGGAGGGGCACTTCGGGCCGACGTCGGCCTGACGCGTCAGCTCGAGGCGCCGTCGCCGGTGTGGTCACCGGCGATGTTGACCAGCCAGCCGATGCCGAAGCGGTCGGTCAGCATGCCGAACTCATCGCCCCACATCTGCTTCTCGAGGGGTTGGCTGACGGTGGCGCCGTCGCTGAGCTTCTCCCAGTAGCCGCGCAGCTCGTCGCTGTCGTCGCCGCTCAGGCTGACCGTGATGCTGCTGCCCGGCTCGTACGCCATGCCGTCCGGGGTGTCGGAGGCCATGATCGTGTAGCCGCTCGGGGTCTCGAGCTGGGCGTGCATGACGTGGTCCGCATCCGGGCCGCTGTCGCCGTACTGGCCGAACGTCGACACGTTCAGCTCGCCGCCGAAGACCGACTGGTAGAACTCCATCGCCGGTCGGGCGGTGTCCTTGAAGCCGATGTAGGGGTTGAGGCGGGTTCCCATGGGGGTGCTCCTCTGCTCGTGGCGAGGTCGGGCGGGTGACTGGACCCCACCACGGTAGGTCGGCCTGCCGAGCCGCGCAGGAGTTCCGGAGAGGCGATCGGCACCAGCGACGGACGCACGACGGATGCACGACGGACGCACGACGGACACGGGATCAGTAGGAGCGGCGTGAGCGGGCGGCACCGCGATCCGACCCGAGCGGCACCTGGCGGCGGCCGTCGTCGGTCGGCCCCAGTCCACCTTGGCAGCCGGGGCAGTAGAACATCGTGCGTTCCTTCGTGGGCTCCCCGATCATGGCGACCCGCACCGTGGTGCCGCAGCGCCGGCACGGGCGGCCGCTGCGGGCATGCACGTAGTGCGCCTCGTCGAGGCGGTAGCTGCCGGTGCTCGACTGGACGGCGTGGCGGCGGCCGTTGTCGATGAGCCGGTGGGCCCGCACCACGACCCGCTCGACCGTCTCGAGGCCCAGCTCGTCGGCTCGGGTCCACGGCGGCACGCGCTCGAGGAAGAGGGTCTCAGCGCACCACATGGTGCCGACCCCTGCGAGGTTGCGCTGGTCGAGCAGGGCCTGTCCGATCGGCACCGGGCTGGCGCAGATGTTGTCGACGGCCAGCTCCTGGTCCCAGTCCGGCCCGAGCACGTCGGGCCCCAGGTGGCCGACGAGCTCGTGCTCGCGCGCTGTCGGCACGAGGTTGAGCATGCCGAGGCGCAGCCCGAGCGCGGCCCAGTCCGCTGCTGCGACCAGCGCCCTCAGCTGCGGGTTGCGACGCCATCGCGCCGCCAGCCCGGCCGTGGCCTCGATGCGCCACTGCCCCTCCATCCGCAGGTGCGAGTGCAGCGTCAGGCCGCCCTCCACCCGGTGCAGCACGTGCTTGCCGCGGCTGACCACCTCGAGCGTGGTGCGGCCGGTGAGGTCGGCCGTCGAGATCTCGGGCCAGCGCAGGTCGGACTCGACGATCTCGCGACCGGCGAGCGCCTCGTTGAGGCGGCTGGCGGTGCGCCACACGGTGTCTCCCTCGGGCACGCCACCTCCTGGTCGCCTTCTGGCCGCCTTCTGGCCGCCGTTCGTCGCTCACCCTGGCGGGCGGACGTCCCTCCAGCCTAGGCAGTTCGGGGCTGGCAGCGCGGTAGTGCGGGCGAGCAGAAGTGCGGCGACGGGCTCAGCCCCCCGGCTGGCCCGGCTGGGCGGGACCGACCCGGTACGGCCGCATCATCTCGTTGTCCTCGTGCTCGAGGATGTGACAGTGCCAGACGAACTGGCCGGGCTGGCTGAACGTCGCCCGGATGCGGGTCACCTGGCCGGGGTAGGCGACGACCGTGTCCTTCAAGCCACTCTCCCAGGGGTGCGGGGCTAGCACGTCGCCCACAGGGCGCGACGGCGGGACGGCCTCCCCGTCGGCGTCGACGACCAGGGCCTGCCGGTTCAGCACCTCGAACGTCACCGCGTGGACGTGTATCGGATGGGCGTCGGCGGTGAAGTTGTGCAGCTCCCAGATCTCCGTGTCGCCGGCGTCGGGGTTCTCGGTGACCTGCTCGCCTTCCATCCGGTGCACCGGCACTCCGTCTGCGTCCAGGATGCCCAGCATCGCCTGCGCCGGACCGTCCCAGCTCTGCGACATCATCTCCATCAGAGCCAGACGGCGGGTGCGGGCAGCGCGGGCCAGGGGCGTCACGCGCGGCAGCTCGAGGAACCGGGGCGGCGTGGAGCGGTCCCGCCCGGCGGCACGCGAGACCCGGAACTGCAGCAGCCGGCCCGTCGTGGCCGGGTCGGCCGCCTCGAAGTCGGTGCCGGGCTCGCCACCGCCGAAGGGCTCGTCGGGTCCGACGTTGCCGAGCACCCAGCGGCCCACCGGGACCTCCGTGAAGTCGACGACCAGGTCGGCGCGCTCGGCCGGCGCCATCAGGAGCCGGTTGCCGTGCTCGGCCGTGAGGTTCACCGGCGCAGCGAGGAAACCGCCGTCGTTGCCGATGTCCCACACCTCGACGCCCGGGATGCGGCTGAAGTCGAGGACGAGGAAGCGGGACTGGCAGCCGTTGAGGAACCGCAGGCGGTAGCGCCGCTGCTCCACGTGCCGGAAGGGCCACGTGTTGCCGTTGACCAGGATGGTGTTGCCGAAGAACTCCGGGTTCCAGATCGGGGGGAGGTCCGTGTCCGGGACGAAGCCGGGAGCGTCGGCGGTGGCCCCGTCGAAGAACTCCCTCGTGTCCGGGTAGAACAGCGAGCCGTCCTCGTTGAACGCCCGGTCCTGGATGACGAGCACCAGCTCGTGGCCGGCCTGGTTCGCCGACCGGCCGCCCGGCGCCGACGCCGGCCCCGGCAGGACCGCCTCGTCGCCGGTCCGACGGTCCACGACCGCCTGGTCGCCGTGTGGCCCACCCCGGAGGAGGAAGAAGCCGACCGGCCCCGCGTAGAGGTTGACCCTCGTCATCCCGAGAGAGTGGTCGTGGTACCAGAGCGTCGCGGCCCGCTGGTCGTTCGGGTACTGGAAGGTGGCGGACCCGCGGCTCCAGCTCACGCCGAACCGGTTGGCAGCCTTGCGTCCGAAGAACGCGTGCCAGGAGCCCTCTCGCGCATGATCTCCCGGGATGTTCCGGGCCGCCGGGAGGTACCACGCCTGGGCGTAGCCGTCGCTCTCGTCCCCCACGCCGACGGCGCCGTGCAGGTGCGTCACCATGGGCACGGGCCCGGTGTAGCGGCCGGGCGTCGTGGCGAAGGACGGTCGGCTGTCCCGGCCGGTCCGACCTCCGGGCGGGTTGGCCCAGTGCAGGGTCGGGTCCACGGGCAGCAGGTGGGGAAGGTAGCCGCCTTCGGCGTCCACGAGGTCGTTGACCCACGTGATGCGGACCGGCCGCCTCCACCGGGCCTCGATCGTGGCGGCCGGGGCGTGGTGCATCATCCGGTCCTTGCCGCCGGGGGGTCCCACCGGACCGTAGCCCCAGACGGTGGTTCGGGGCCATCCCGCGGGCAGGACCTGTTGCCGGAGCTGCCGCACCGAGATCTCGTAGCAGTCGGCCGCCCTGCCACCCGCCACGGGGACCGTTCCCGTCCGTGGCATGACCGGTGGTACGAGCATCGGGGTCACGAACTTCGGCAGAGCCGTCGGGTCCAGGGTGCCGCCCGGGATCGCGGCGACAGCCCGCCTGGGGGCTCCACCCCCGTGGGTGTAGAGGACGAACCCTGCACCGGCCGCACCCGCTGCCCTGATGAAGGTTCGCCGCGTCAGCGACAGGCGTATGCGGTCATCACGTTCGTCCATCCCGACCACCATCCAGTTCGACGACAACTGAGCGATGGCGTGTCCCCTGCGCGCGCCCCCACGGTCTTTGGACCGGTCGTCCGGTCGCAAAGCCCTCCACCGAGCGTGGCACCGGGACGTCACGTCTGAACCGCGATTGGGAAAATCCTGAGAGTGCGATGCAGGCGCCTGACCGGTTGGTCCCCTTGTGGCAGAAGGTGTCCCAGCAGCACACTCCGTGCGGGATCTGGTCAGCGGCGCAGGCGCAGGCCTCGCGGTGTCATGTGGAAGCCGGCCTGCGACAGCGCCTGCACG
>NZ_BAAANB010000233.1:0-1335 GCF_039529575.1 Terrabacter terrae | reverse complement strand
CGAGCCGCCTGCCACGAGCGACGAGGTCCGCGCCGCCGCCCTGCAGTACGTCCGCAAGGTCAGCGGCAGCACGAAGCCCAGCCACGCCAACCAGGCCGCGTTCGACGAGGCGGTCGAGGCGATCGCCCACGCGACGCAGCACCTGCTCGAGCACCTGACGACGAGCGCACCGCCGAAGGACCGCGACGTCGAGCGCCAGCGGGCCCGGGATCGCAACGCGATCCGCTTCGGCACCCCGGCCTGAGCCGGGTGGGCGCGCACGGTGGGCCTCTGGACCGAGCAGGTCACGCCGCGGCTCGTCGCGGCCGGCGAGAGTGAGATGGTCCGTGCGCTGCGCGCGCGAGTCTGCGCGGGACTGCGCGGCGAGGTGGTCGAGCTCGGCTTCGGCAGCGGCCCCAACCTCGACCTCTACCCGCCCGAGGTCACCCGGGTGATCGGCGTGGAACCCTCCGACGTCGCGTGGGAGCTCGGCGCCCCCCGTCGGGCGCGTAGTCCCGTCCCGATCGTCCGGGGCGGCCTCGACGGGCAGGCCTTGAGCCTCGACGACGAGAGCGCCGACGCCGTGCTGTCGACGTTGACCCTCTGCACGATCCCCGACCTCCCGCAGGCGCTCGCCGAGGTGCGGCGCGTGCTCCGTCCCGGCGGCCACTTGCACTTCCTCGAGCACGGCCTGGCCCCCGACGAGGGGGTGCGGCGCTGGCAGCGGCGCCTCGAGCCCGTCCAGAAGAGGATCTTCGACGGCTGCCACCTCACCCGTCCGATCGACCGGCTCGTGGACGAGTCGGGCCTCGTCCTCGAATCCGTCGACCGCGAGTACGCGTCGACGGCCAGGGTCATGCGCCCCTTCCTCTTCGTCTACATCGGACGCGCCCGCAAGGTCTGAGCCGCCGCCCGCGCCGTCACCGCCCGCCGCTACGTTGGCACCCATGTCGGAAGGGGCACACCACGAGCTCGTCGCCGCGGTCTCCGCGGCGCTGTCCGGGCGCGCCGCCCCCGAGCGGGCGGCGGGGCAGCAGCGCTACATGAAGTCGGCCATGCCGTACTTCGGCCTCACCTCTCCCCAACTCAAGGCGACCCTCACCCCGCTGCTGCGCGACCCCGCCCTGAGCATGCGGTCGCGGGCGCAGTGGGAGGCGACCATCCGGGCCCTCTGGGACGGCGCGACGCACCGAGAGCAGTGGTATGCCGCCATCGCCCTCGCGCGCCACCGCCCCTACCGCGCGTGGGTCGACAGCGACGCCATGCCCTTGTGGGAGAGCCTGGTCCGCACCGGTGCATGGTGGGACGTCGTCGACGACATCGCCACCCACCTCGTCCGGGACACCCTCCTGGCGC
>NZ_BAAANB010000232.1:0-590 GCF_039529575.1 Terrabacter terrae | reverse complement strand
GTGGCGGCATACGGCCCCGGGGTGGGCACGCTCGACGGGACCGGCCTGGCGCTGCTGCTCGCGTGCGTGGTGCTGGCCGTGGTCGCGGTCGTGGCGCGGGGCAGGCTGCCGTTCGTGGCCGCCGTGCTGATCGCCCTCGCGGACGTGGTCAGCCTCGTCCTGCGCGGCTGACCCGCCACAGGGCGCCCCAGGGGCGGCTCAGCCGGTGGGCATGATCCGCACGACGGCACGGTCGGGGTTGCCGCGGCGCAGAAGCCACTCGGCGGCCATGAACAGGTGGTACTCGAGGCCGTACTTGCGGGCGAGCCGGCGGCCGACGGCCTCGGTGGCGGCCGAGTCGCGGATGACCTCGGCGCGCCCCTCGACGACCGGCGCCCCGGGCTCGACGTTGCCGCGGCGGTCGCACGGCTGGATCGTGGCGCGCGGGTCGTGCCGCAGCCGCTTGAGCTTGCCGGAGCCCTCGGGGGTGCTGACGAGGGCGGCACCGGCGTCGGGCAGGACCCACACGGGGGTCGCGACCGGTTCGCCGGAGCGGCGGAAGGTCGTGAGGAGCACGAACCGTTCGCCGCCGAGGTGGTGGAGGGTGGGCG
>NZ_BAAANB010000231.1:0-2347 GCF_039529575.1 Terrabacter terrae | reverse complement strand
GTCACCGGGACCGAACTGTGGACAACGTGCATCTGCCCAGTTCAGAGCCCCGAAGGCGTGTGGACAAGTATGTGGATGATGCTCAGCGGCGGTTCTTGGTCGGCTGGGTGCGCGCGCGCTTCTTGCCCTTCGGCTGCTGGCGCTGGCCGGACTTCGGTGCGTCGTCAGGGACGCTGTCGGCGGCGTCGAGGCCGGGCACGGTGAACTCCTCCGCCTCCTTGCCCTTGCGCTTCAGACGCTCGCGGCGGGCACGCTCGGCCTCGGAGCCGGGGGCCGGCATGTTGCGGATGACGTAGAACTGCTGGCCCATGGTCCACAGGTTGGTCGTGAGCCAGTAGAGCAGGACACCGATGGGGAAGTTGATGCCGGAGAAGGCGAAGAACAGCGGCATCAGGTAGAGCAGGACCTTCTGCTGCTTCGCGAAGGGGTTGTCCAGCGCGGATGCCGGCATGTTCTTGCGCATCAGCTGGTACTGCGTCGTGAACGTCGTCGCCGACATCAGCACGATGAGCACGGCGCTGAGGATCTTGACGTTGAGCGTCGTCGAGTTGACGAACGAGTCCGACAGCTTGGCACCGAGGATGGTGGAGGCCTCGATCGTCTGCGCGACCTGTCGGGTGATCGGACCGATCGGCGGCTGGTTGCCCTCGGCGATGGCCTTGAGGTTGTTGAGCAGCTGGAAGAGCGCGAAGAAGAAGGGGCTCTGGATCAGGATCGGCAGGCAGCTGCTGAACGGGTTGGTCCCGGTGCGCCGGTAGAGATCCATGATCTCCGCCTGCTGCGCCTTCTGGGACTCCGGGTCGCGCTTGCCCTTGTACTTCTTCTGGATCTTCTGCATCTCCGGCTGGATGAGCTGCATCCGCCGGGAGGAGTGGATCTGGCGCACGAAGAGCGGGATCAGCAGGATGCGGACCACGACGGTGAGTCCGACGATCGACATCGCCCAGGCCCAGCCGGTGGGCAGGCCGATGGTGTCGAAGAGCCAGTGCCAGGCGTACATGACCCACGCTTCACCCAGCTTGATCGGGTAGAGCAGGGTCTGCAGGAAGTCCATCAAGGTGTGTTCCTCTGTGGTCTGGTGGGCAGCCGGTTCAGCTCGGGGTCGAGCTGGAGGGGCCGATCACCACTGGTCGGCAACCTTATGCCGGTGGTCAGGGGTTGGGACGGAAGTCCTCGGGTCGCACGTCGTTGCGGGTGCCCCACGTCTCCGGCACGGGATCCACGCCGCCCGGGGTCCACGGGTGGCACCGGCCGAGCCGACGGATCGCGAGCCAGCCCCCGCGTAGGGCGCCGAAGCGGGTGAGCGCCGTGACGGCATACGCGGAGCAGCTCGGGTAGAAGCGGCAGGTCGGGGGCGTCAGGGGCGAGATGAAGCGCTGGTAGAGCCGGACGGCGAGCACGAGCGGCGCGGCGAGCACCTGGCTCAGGGTGGCGCTCATCGGCGGCACACCTTCTCCAGGCCGCGCGCGACAGCGAGGTCGAGCTCGTCCCAGGCCGCGTCCGAGGCAGCGGGGTTGGCCCGGACCACCACGTCCACACCTGCGGGTATGCCGTCCAGCCGGGTCGCGACGCTGGCGCGCAGCCGGCGCTTGGTGCGGTTGCGGACGACGGCGTTGCCCACTGCCTTGGACACAACAAAACCGACGCGCGGCGGAAGATCCGCACGCGCATCGGTCCGGTTGGCATGCACGACGATGAGTCGCCCGCCTGCTCTGCTGGCGCCGGGCCCGCGGACTGCCGAGGTGAAGTCCGACCGTTCACGCAGTCGGTGACGTGCCGGCAGCACGCCGCGGCCTCCGGCGGCTCAGGCCGAGAGCTCGGCGCGGCCCTTGCGGCGGCGGGCGGCGAGGATGGCGCGGCCGGCACGCGTGCGCATGCGCAGGCGGAAGCCGTGCGTCTTGGCGCGGCGACGGTTGTTCGGCTGGAAGGTGCGCTTGCTCACGTGGATCTCCGTAGGTTGCGGCGCCCGTCCGACGTCAGGAACGCCGGCGCGACGCCCGGGTGGGGCTGGCGGTGGCCGATGCGACCGCAATCGGCAAGCCCATGGAACGGCGGAGGTGCTCCGAACGGAGCCTCGCGGCCATGGGCATGCGAAAGAGGTCGCAGACACGCTCGGTCAACGATACGGGAGCGCCGGAACGGGGGTCAAACCGGAGGCGGGCGCCTGCCCGGGAGCGCCGAAACCACCGATCCTCGGACGGCGCACGGCGATTGCAAGGCGACACGCCGGAACCCGGCAGAATCTGTGGACGACTCGATTGTCTTTGTCGCGTGCACCGCTGTAGGTTTTCGACTCTCACGATCCTCGCCACCTTCTGCACAGGCTGTGGACAAACGTGTGGACAAC
>NZ_BAAANB010000230.1:0-1736 GCF_039529575.1 Terrabacter terrae | reverse complement strand
TCCGAGTCGGACCCTGGCACGGCACTGCAGATGGCCAACCGGCTCACCTGCTTCTGGACCATCCGCGGCTATTTCACCGAGGGGCGTCGACGCCTGGCCGACCTACGACAGCACGCCACGGGGGGTGAACCCCACTTCACAGACGCGCTCATCGGCGAGGCCTGGCTCGCGACCGACCAGGGCGATCGCGGCGTCGCGCTCCCGCTCCTCGGGCAGGCGCTCGTGGCGGCTCGCGCCACCGGGGACCGCGGCAGGGAGGCCGACGCGTTACTGGCCAGGGGCCGTGTCCGGGGCGTCATCGGTGACCCGGCTGGCGCCCGGGAGGACGTCGAGGAGGCGCTCGCAATCCGCGAGGGCTCGGGCGACGCCGTGGGTTTGGCGGTCGGGCTGTGGCTCGGCGGCGCCATGGCTCACTTCGCCGGCGAGCTGCAGCTTGCGCAAGATCGCCTCGAGGCCTGCGCGCAGGGGTGTGCTCAACTGGGCCAGCCTGTCATATCGGCGCGTGCCGGGAACCTGCTCGGGGCAGTGCGGATGGACATGGGCAACCTCAGCGGAGCCGAAGCAGCGCTCGCAGACGCGGTTCCGGCTGTTGTCGAGTTGGATGACCGATTCGGGATTCCGGTCGGGTTGACCATCCTGGCCGGCCTGGCCGCCCAACGACGTCGGCCGCGGACAGCGCTCCGGCTGGCGGGCGCCGCCGCGGCCCACGAGCAGGCCGACCAGACGAATCGGCCGCAGTTCATCCGGACTCTGCTCCAGGGCTGGCTGGCGCCAGTCCTCGCAGAGGTCGGCCCGGCGGCCAGTCGGGTGCAGGCCGAGGGCCGCGCCATGGGGATCAGCGAGCTGCTCGCCGCCGGCATCGATCCACGACCCGAGGACCCGTGGCACGTCGGCACCTCGCCCGGCCTCACAGAGCGAGAGGGCGAGATCGCAATCCTGGCGGCCCAGGGCCTGACGAACCGCCAGATCGCCGAGCACCTGGTCCTGTCGGTACGGACCGTCGAGACGCACGTCAGCCGCGTGCTCACCAAGCTGGGTTTCAGCACCCGGGGACAGCTCACGGTCTGGGCGCACCAGGAGGGGCTCATGACCGACCTACGTGGCGAGGTTACGTAGTCCCACGGACTCCTCGGATCTCGCCCGCGCGCACAGTCGATGCATGGACACCACAGACTGCGACGTGCTGGTCGTAGGTGCCGGGCCGACCGGCCTGACGCTCGCCATCCAGCTGATCTCACGCGGCGTGCGTACGCGCGTCATCGACAAGGAGCTCGCGCTGCCGAAGCTCAGCCGGGCGATCGGCATCCAACCCCGCACCCTGGAGACCTTGGACACGATGGGCCTTGCCGAGCAACTGCTCGCGATCGGGCACCGGACCACCGGGGTCAGCGTCTACCTCGACGGCCGGCGACAGGTCGGCATCGACATGACCTACGCGGACTCCGATTACGCCTTCATGCTGCACCTGCCGCAGCACCGAACCGAGGAGGTGCTCCGGTCGCGGCTTGCCCAGCTCGGCGGAACCGTCGAGTCGGGGGTCGAGCTGCTGGGCTTCGTCCAGAATGCTGACGCGGTGAGCGCCGCAGTGCGCGACGCCGCCGGCCGCGAGGAGCATGTCAGGACCGCATTCCTCGTCGGTTGCGACGGGTCGCACAGCCAGGTGCGCCACATCTTGGGCGTCCCGTTCGTGGGGCAGCCCTACCCGTTCGACTGGCTACTCGCCGATGCCGAGCTGG
>NZ_BAAANB010000229.1:0-1990 GCF_039529575.1 Terrabacter terrae | reverse complement strand
TCGATCGGCTCCCAGTCGGTGCCGCCGGGGCGGCGGTAGAGCGCCTTGCGCTGGCGTCCGGGGTTGTTGACGAGCTGCTCGCTCGCGGAGCCCTTCGGACACAGGCGTCCTCGCGAGACCGGCGAGTCGGGGTCGCCCTCGATCTGGACGACGTGGCCGTCCTTGACGAAGACGCGCTGGCCGCAGCCGACAGCGCAGTAGGGGCACACGCTCTGGACGACCTTGTCGGCCGTCGCGGTGCGGGGGGCGAGCTCGCGCGTGTGCGCGGAGGTCACGGCCGGACCACGGCCCAGGAAGTCGCCGGAGCGGAACTGCCGGACCACCGGCCAGGACAGGAACGTCTTCTTCGGATCCACCGTTGCACCTCTCGGCCGTGCGGACGACCACCGTCCACCGTCTACTGCGGGCCCGCCGCGAGGGCGCACCACTGACGGCATACCCACTCGGACGGCCGGAAACACCGGCATCCGAGGCACCTAGAATTGCACCCAGATGACGAGCAACCTGCCCTCCGACACGCCACGCCGCTCCACCACCGCCCTCGCGCGGAGCATGCTGGCCATCGGGCCGCACCGCGGTGCCCACCGGGTGGCCCTCCGGGCCGGCGTGTCCGTCCTCGTGCCGCTGCTGCTGCTCGTCCTGCTCGGGCGGGTGGAGTGGACGGCGTATGCCGCATTCGGGGCCTTCACCTCGCTCTACGGGCGCAACCACTCGCGGGCCGAGCGCGCCGGCATGCAGGCCGTGGCCGGCGGGTTCCTCACGCTCTCGGTGGTCCTCGGGGTGCTCGTGTCCCTGGCGCCCGACTCGCGGTGGCTCGTCGTGCCGGTGGGGGCGCTGCTCGCCGCAG
Organism: Terrabacter terrae; assembly: GCF_039529575.1. Classification (NCBI taxonomy): domain Bacteria; kingdom Bacillati; phylum Actinomycetota; class Actinomycetes; order Micrococcales; family Intrasporangiaceae; genus Terrabacter; species Terrabacter terrae. Next base: position 1,143 of record NZ_BAAANB010000229.1, on the reverse strand, counting down.
GTGGCTCCCTGACCTCCGACGCCTACGGCTGGCACCCGCCGGGCCCGCTCTTCCTCGTCTTCGGCTTCGCAGTGTGCGCCATGGTGCCCGCCGGGCCGGGCACGGTGTTCGTCGCCGCTGTCGTGGCCGCGTCGAGCGCCGCCTTCTCGCTGCTGGTCGCCCACGTCGGGGTGCTGCTCGAGCCGAGGTCGTGGTCACCGCCGGTGCTCCCCGCTCCTCGCTTCCGCGACGCCCTCGCACCGCACGGCGCGGTGGCGCACCTGGTGCGGCACGTCGTCGCCCTCACGGTCGCGGGCGGCGTCGCGACCGCCCTGGGCTGGCAGCACCCGTACTGGGCCATGGTCGCCGCGGTCGTCGTCCTGTCCGGGCCCGACCTGCTCTCGCGGCTGGCGCGCGGCATCCAGCGCGTCGTCGGCACGCTGCTCGGGCTCGGCGTGGCGGCGGTGATCCTGGCGTGGCACCCGCAGGGCGTCGTCGCGGTCCTGGCCATCGTCGTGCTCCAGGTGGTGACCGAGCTCTTCGTCGGGCGCAACTACGCCATCGCCCTGCTCTTCATCACCCCGCTGGCGCTGCTCATGGGACAGCTGGTCCATCCCTCGCCCATCGAGCCGCTGCTGCGCGACCGGCTGCTCGAGACGGTCCTGGGCGCCGTGGTCGGCGCCGTGGTCCTGCTCGTGCCCTACAGGAGCCGGCGGCCGGCGACCGCCGAGGCGGTAGACGGCCGGTGAGGCCAGCCCGACGATCCCGGCGCGTTCGTCGCGCGGGTGCACGCGACGGCATACTCGCGTGGTGACGAAGAACCTCACCGAGCGCATCCCGCGGGACCCCGATCCCGACGGCCTCTACGAGGTCTTCACCGAGTGGACGGCCGAGCGGGGCCTGACGCTCTACCCGCACCAGGAGGAGGCGTTCCTCGAGATCCTGAGCGGCAGCAACCTCATCCTCTCGACGCCGACCGGGTCGGGGAAGTCGCTCGTCGCCACGGCCGCCCACCTGACGGCCCTCGCCGACGACCGCGTGTCGTTCTACACGGCGCCGATCAAGGCGCTCGTGTCCGAGAAGTTCTTCGCCCTCTGCGAGCAGTTCGGCGCCGACAACGTCGGGATGGTCACGGGTGACGCGTCGGTCAACGCGGACGCCCCC
>NZ_BAAANB010000228.1:0-1944 GCF_039529575.1 Terrabacter terrae | reverse complement strand
CCGCGGTCTCCGGCATCCTCACGGCGAGCCGAATCGGCTCGGTCGACGCTTCCGCTGGGCGAACCATCGTGCTCAACGGTGTAGCCGCCGCGGTCGTGGGCGGAGTGAGCCTCTTCGGTGGCAGAGGCAAACTGAAGGACGCCATTATCGGCGGCCTCGTCATCGCCGTCATCGAGAACGGGCTGGGCCTGCTGGGACTTCCATCAGGGCTCAATCTCGCCATCACCGGAGCGGTGCTGTTGATGGCCGCCACCGCAGATGCCCTGTCGCGCAAGCACGGCAGCGCCCGACCTCGGTGAGCCGCGCGCCGTCCGCGCACAACGCACACCGCCCGCAGCCTAGGCCGGTCGTCAACACCGGCGTGGTCGCCATGAACGAGAAGGAAACTCCGTGACCCCCAGCGCAGTAGACGTGGTGACCGTCGGCGAAGGACTCGTGTGTCTCGCTCCCGCGGGAACCCAGCCGCTGTCAGAGGCGGACACCCTCGAGAAGAGCTACGGCGGAGCTGAGTTGAACACCGCAATCGGCCTCAGTCGGCTTGGCATCGCATCCCAGTGGGTCTCCCGAGTGGGCGCGGACAGCTTCGGCACGGAGCTGCTCAGGATCCTGGCCCGTGAGGGCGTGGGCACCGACTACGTGCGCACTGTTCCCGGTCGGACCACCGGGCTCATGGTCAAGGAGCGACTGGACGCCGAACAGGTGTCGGTGAGCTACTACCGCGCCGAGTCGGCCATGTCGACCATGAGCCCGAGCGACCTCCCGACCGAGCCCATCGCCGGCGCTCGTGTGGTTCACCTGACTGGCATCGGACTTGCCCTGGGCGGCGGGGCCGAGGCTGCGACACGGGCAGCCCTCGAGCTCTGCAGCGACGGTGACGCGATCACTACCTTCGATCCCAACTACCGGCAGCTGCTGTGGGGCCCGGACGATGCACGTGCCGCCTATACGTCGGTCCTCCCCGCCATTGACCATCTGCTGTGCAACGAACGAGAGGCACGACTGATCACCGGCGCCGCCGACGTGCCCGAAGCAGCATCCGCGCTCGCGGCGCTTGGACCGTCTACGGTCGTCGTCAAGCGCGGACCTCGCGGCGCGTTCGCGCTCATCGACGGCATCGAGTACGACGTTCCGGCGTCGCAGGTCGTCGCGCCTGTAGACACTGTCGGAGCCGGCGACGCCTTCAACGCCGGCTGGATCTTCGGCGTGCTGAAGAGCCTCCCCGCAGTTGTAGCGCTCCGGGCCGCCGCCTGGGTTGCCGCCCGCGTCGTTGAGCACCCCGGCGACTACGCAGGCTTCCCGACCTACCAGATGCTCATGTCCGGGCTGGGTACCGAGGCTCCCGCGATGCGGGTCGGCTCATGACCGCGGCTCGGGCCTTGGATGCCCTCGCCGGGCGCATCAGCGAGCAGCGGGTCGTGCCCGTGCTTCGATCAGCGTCGCCCGCCGCACTGCAGGACGACGTCCTCCGACTGGCGACCGCGGGGTTCACGACCGTCGAGATCACTACTTCCACGCCTGGCTGGCCGGCCGCCCTGCAAGCCATGCGCACCGATCGGTCGCTGGCCCACCTCACCTTCGGCGTCGGGACGGTCACGTCCGCAACTGACGCGGACCGAGCCATCGAGTCCGGTGCGGACTTCCTGGTCAGCCCCTATGCGGCCCCTGCTGTACGCACAGCCGCGGGCGCCACCCCGTTCATCGAAGGCGGCTTCACCCCGGCTGACATCGCGGCGGCCGCCAGACACGGCATCGCCAAGCTGTTCCCCGCACGGACAGCGGGGCCGGGTCATTTGCGCAGCATCTTGGACGTTCTCCCGGGGGCGCGCATCATCCCCACGGGCGGTCTCGGCATCGACGACGTGGAGGAGTGGCTTGCTGCCGGTGCCCTGGCGGTAGGGCTTGGTGGCGGGCTCACCTCGAAGCCGGTCGAGCAGCTCCGAGCCG
>NZ_BAAANB010000227.1:0-5777 GCF_039529575.1 Terrabacter terrae | reverse complement strand
GTCGACCTGCGCATCGGGCTCGACCTCGCGGCTCACGGTCGCAACCGTTCGGTGGACGTCATCTACTTGCTCTCCGGGGACGACGACCTGAGCGAGGCCGTCGAGGAGGCGCAGAGCCACGGCATGCAGGTCGTGCTCATGGCGGTGCCGGACCGGTCGGGCAAGCCGCACGCCGTGTCGCGGCACCTCATTCGCGAGTCCGACGACCTGATCGTGCTGGACGGCTCGGTCATCGACGACAACGTGCACGTGCGGCAGCTGCAGCCCGACACGGAGGTCCCTGTGACGGCGGCAGCTGGTGGCGTGGTGGTCCCGCTGCCGGGGCCACGCGCCGTCACGGGCCAGCCGGCGGCGGCCGTGCCGGCCGACAGCGTCCCACCGCGCGCTGCAGCCGCGGCTGCTCGGCCCACTCCCGCCGTCCTGGCCGGGAGCAAGGTCCCGCAGCGTCCGGCCGCCGCTGCGGGAGCCCAGGGTCGCCTCGTGTGGTCCAGTGCCAGCGACGGCGCCGGCAGCGCAGACCGCGGGGCGCCGGCTGCAGCCGTCGGCCAGCGTGAGCTCCAGGCCATCGAGGACGTATGCCGTGGGGTGGTCGCCACGTGGTCGATCACCGCGAGCGCCGACGACCGCACACGCCTGATGAGCCAGAAGCCGTTCATCCCGGGCGACCTCGACCGGGCCCTGCTGCTCGACCTGTCGTCCCGGCTCGACCGCTACGACGTGGAGGACCAGCTGCGGTTCATGCTGCGCGACCACTTCTGGCAGCTGGTCGGCGAGCTCACGGACTGAGCCGACAGCGGAAGGGTCCGGCCTTGTGCGGGTCAGTCCTTCTCGAAGGTGACCAGGAGGCCGTTCACACCGCCCGGCCCCACGCGCCCCTTGACGTCCACGGACGTGATCGCCTTGAGCGACCAGCCCTTGGAGCCGTACTCATTGAGGACATTCTCGAGCTTGTCACCCGACATCTTCCCGCCGATCATGCCCTCGCGGAGCTCGACGACCTTGTATTGCGGCATGGCGTTCCTCCCTGTCTCTGGTCCTTCGACCTTAGGGCGGATCACGACTCGGCCGCCGGAAACGCACAGTCCGCGAAGCAGCCAGCGGCACGAGCGGCACCGCGTCGAAGTGACGTTCGGGGCAGGTGGAGACTGGGCTGTGTCCATGGATGTGTCGAAGGGATCGCCGGCCGTGTCTGACAGCGAGACGTATGTGACGCCCAAGGTGGCGCAGCCCTACTGGGCCAGGCACGCCTACGAGGTGCTGGTCGAGACCGCGGGACGCTACAACGCCGTCATCACGTACTCCGACCTCGCCGAGGAGGTCCAGCGGCGGTCCTCGCTGCACACCAGGTCTGCGATGCGGAACTGGATCGGGGGCCTGCTGGCCGACCTCGTGAAGGTCAACCACCTGCGCGAGGAGCCGCCGCTCATGTCACTCGTCGTGCACAAGCAGGACGGGCAGGTGGGTGACGGCTACGACGAGGTGCTGCGGGTCTACGGCCAGGCGCCGATCCACGACCAGCTCGAGCGGGAGACCCACGCAGCCGCCTCGCGCCTGGAGTGCTACCGGCACTGGGGAGCCGACGTCCCTGCTGATGCGCAGCCGACCCTGACGACGAGGACGCGTGAGGTGCGTGAGCGCACCACTCGCGCGGCAGCGCCGGAGGTCCGCCGAGGAGCGGTCTGCCCGACGTGCTTCATGGAGATGCCGCTCTCTGGCGTCTGCACGAACTGCTTCTGAATGTGCGCTCCGTCGTGGGGTCAGCGATCAGGCGGACTTCGCCCCGTTTTCCTACCTAACCGAGTTCACACCGTGACCACGGGATGGAAGTAGTCGAAGAGGCTTGCCTGGATGGGCTCTTCGAACTTCAGGTGCATGCGCACAATCGGGAGGGGCTTCCCCCCGTCACCGGGCATCGTGGTCTCCTCGAAGTTCAGCGGTGTCGCGTCCCCCAGGTAGTAGAACAGCGAGCCTTCCGCGTCGTCCTTCTTGACGAAGATGCTCAGCTTGACGCGGCCTTTGACGATGTGGTCGACCTCGGCACTGGCCAACGTTCGCCGCGACCGCGAATACCAGAGCATGGTGGACTGGTCGAGTAACGCGTCCTCATAGGCGGTGCTCGAGGCGATGCCATCACCCTTGTGGAGGGTCACGAAGATGGGACAGTCCCCCGTCGCGACATCGGCACGATACCCATAGAGCGTCGACGTGTATTTGCGAGGCCAGCCCAGGATGCGGCAGACCTCCTTCCGCGAGTACTGCCGACCAGGCGTGAAGGCCCTGGTGGAGTCGTACAGCGAGGCGGCCATGGATTCGCCGGTTCTCACGAGGTCGTCGACCTCAGTGCGGAAGGGCCGGGAACTTCGATAGTCCCACCGAAACTCAGGCGTGAGAGCGACACCGCCACCCTCGAGGCGCTGCATCAATCCAACCGTGTAGCGCTTCTGGTCAGCCTCGGCGTGCTGCTCGAGGGTGAAGGTGTCGATGACACTGTCGAGGAGGCGCTCGGATGCTGGGTCGCCGTGCAACGCCAATACTTCCCGGGCGTCTTCACGTTCCAGCGACTCGGACTCGAGCAGCGCTTTCAGAAGGCGAGTCTCACCTAGTCGTTTGGCTGTGAGCATCTCGTGAGACAACAGCTCGAGTGCTTTGCCCTGCCGCGGAGACAGGTCCGACTTCTCCTTGAGTGCAGCTTGGACCAGGGCCGGGTAGTGCTCGCGCCTGGTTGCCAGAACGATCGGATCCGTCGACTCGAATCGCCAGAAGTCCCACAGGCGCGGCACGCCACCCACGCGGTCTCGCATCGCCATCAGCGCGAGACGCAGCTTAGGCATGTCATCGAGGCGGGTCTGGCTGATCGACGCCAAGACGCGCGCTTCCGCGACCTTGTCGAAACGTACGCTCGAGAGGCCTGCGACGACGCCGATCTCCTCTGCCGCGATCAGGTTCTGCCGGACCGACTCCTTGTTGAGAGATTCATCGCCGAAGAGCGCGATGGGGATGAGGTAGTTGTTCGCGTAGTTGCCAATGAAGTCGACAACGACGAGGTACTCCTTGCCGGGGGCCTTGCGCAGGCCTCGTCCGAGTTGTTGCACGAACACGATGGCCGACTGCGTCTGGCGAAGCATGACGACCTGGTTCACGGTCGGAATGTCGACGCCCTCGTTGAAGACGTCGACCGTGAGGATGTAGTCGAGCTCGCCGCGTTCGAGTCGCTCGACCACCTCCTCGCGGAAGGGAATGGAGTGGTCCCCGGTGAGCGCGACGGTGCGTAGTTGCTTGCCGTTCAGCTTCGCCTGGTTAAACGCTTCGGAGAGCTGTCGCGCCTCATCCTTGCGACTGCAGAAGATGAGGCCACGTGGCCGAATCCCGGCCTGCCCATAGGTCTCTAGAGCGTCGAGAACATGCCGGACGCGTTCTGGCGACGTCAGGCGCGTCAGGATCGTGAACTCGTCCGTGCTGGTTCCGTCCTCAAAGGAGATGTCAGCGATTCCGTAGTAGTGGAATGGCGTCAACATCTCTTCTTCGAGGGCTCTATTGAGACGTATCTCGTACGGGACGACATAGTCAAAGAGCTCATAAACGTTGAACCCATCGGTGCGCTCGGGCGTGGCGGTCATCCCGAGCATGAAGTCTGGCTTGAGGTGCTTGAGGACCTTGAGATAGCTGGCCGCGCCGGCTCGGTGGACCTCGTCGACCAGCACGTAGTCGAAGGCTCTCGGATCGATTGACTCAAGCGTGCTTGCCTTGGAGAGGGTTTGGATCGTGGCGAAGACGAAAGGCCGGTCGATCTGTTTCGATGCGCCAGCGAGCTTGCCGAAGTCGGTCAGTGGCCGATTGAGGACTCTGGCGTACTCCTGCATGGTCCGGTCCAAGATCTGCTCACGATGGACGATGAACAGCATGCGGTCTGGGTTGACGGCTCTGACGTCCAATGCCGAGAGGATCGTCTTTCCAGTGCCTGTTGCCGAGATGATGACCGCACGGTCGGCGCCGTCGGCGCGGGCCTCGGTAATGGCGGCAAGGGCCTCGCGTTGCATGCGGTTCGGCAGGACGGCCGGGCGCGCGGGAGGGAAACCGGCATCGGTGGTTTCCGCCAAGGCCGATGCTGCCGCTTGTTCCTGAATCTCGTCCGAACAGGTGGCGGGGACCAGCGTCGTCACGCCCGCCCGCCCGCTGAGGGAGCGAGGGGCTCGTGGCGGTGGTGCCTTGTAGGTGCTGGCGTATAGGTCTACCCAGTCCTGGGTGAGTGGGTCCGAATCCTGGATCTGCTTGTCCGCGAGCTGTTGAAGCTGCCTGCCAAGGTCGCTCGCGCGGGCGGCGGAAACCCGGAGGTTCCACTCATGATTCTTGACCAGCGCGGTCTCAGTGAGGTTCGAGCTCCCCAACATCGCCGTCACTGAGTCGCCGTGCCCGAAGACGTACCCCTTGGGATGGAACGCCGGGGATCGGTGGATCCGAACATCGATCCCGTGCCTCTGCCGGCGAAGGAGCTCGGCAAAGGCCGCAGGCGAGTTGAAGGCCAAGTAGTCAGACGTCACGATCCGTCCCTGGCCCTGGAACTCGAGCAGGTCGGTCAGCAACAACGCGACTGCGCGCGGGGAGACAAAAGCAACCGAGAACAGGAAGCTGTCGCATGTCGAAAGCTCCTCGCGAATGACCCGCAGGGCGGTGTTATCTGCGTCGTTGCAGACAAGCTGCGGATGACGTCGACGTGGCGCTACCCGTTCCGTGCCGAGATAACCGAACTGGACGTCGAGGGAGAGGTCGCCCAGCCAGTTGAAGTCAGTGGCCATGTGTCAGGTCACGCCTTACGCGCTCAACCGCGGGGATGTCGGCCGGCGCCCAAAGCAAGCTCTCCATCTCGCCCGGGGTGCACCACCTGACTTCGTCATGGTCGGTGAGGTGAGGCTCCCCGCCCAGCAGGTCGCAGTAGAAGGTCGTCAAGACAATCGTCCCGAAGTCATACTCGTGTCGCGTGGATTCAACTTGAGATCCAACGAGGACTTCGCAGCGAAGCTCTTCGTCGATCTCGCGGACAAGAGCCTCTCGCGGACTTTCTCCCAGCTCCACCTTGCCGCCCGGGAACTCCCAGCGACCTGCCAATCGCCCTGACGCTCCTCGCCGTGCGCACAGAACGCGCCCCTCGGACCGAATCACCGCTCCCACCACTGGGATGACCGACTTCTCCACGTTCACCCGGCCGAGCTTAGGAGGTTCCCGCAGCAGGGCATCAGCGGCTCGCGGTAGCGCGTTTTCCTGCCGGCCCGCGTCCTCACCCTTTGGGCGGCCGCCGCGTGACGGGATCGCCGAGTCCACTGCGAGCAGGGCCGCGGCACCGGCGAGGTCACGAGGCTTGTGCGCGAAGTCGACACCAGGCCCGCAGGAGGATGCGGGTAAGACGAGGCGAACGAGGGCAACACCTACGCAGTTACCGAGGTGCGGAGCGTCCTCGCCGCTACCCGCGGTAGCCGCTCGCAGACGACTCCAGAGACAATCACGAGAAGTCCTGGTGCTCCACCGTCCAAGGATCACCAGCCGTTACGACGCAGAAGCTGCGGATCCCGATGCCCCCAAGGTGAGCGCCCACCAGCGCGCTGAAGGCGCGAGCGAAGTCCACAGTCGCCACGCCGGGAAGTCCAACGAGGCGCCGGCTGTCCCACGGGCTTCATCGAATCGCCGCTCTCCGCCGTGTGCGTCAACTAGCGAGTGAGCCTGCTGGGTCCAGACCTATTGTGGCGCCCACTTCGCCCAGTAAGGGCGCCCCTCACGCCCACCCT
>NZ_BAAANB010000226.1:0-812 GCF_039529575.1 Terrabacter terrae | reverse complement strand
GATCAGCTCCAAGGACTTCGGCCTGCAGTGACGGCCTGGAGCAACGGCCGGCGGTGACGTCGGGAGGCGCCGACGGCTAGGTTCCGGCTGTGCACCTGCTCTGCATCATCGGGCCACCGGCCGTCGGAAAGATGACCGTCGGCCGGGCGGTCTGCGACCTCACCGGCTTCCGGCTCTTCCACAACCACATGTCGATCGAGCCGCTGCTCGGCGTCTTCGACTTCGACTCACCCTCCTTCCGCCGGATCAACACGCTGATCCGGCGCGAGGTGATCGCCGAGGCGGTCAGGGCGGACCTGCCGGGGCTCGTCTTCAGCTTCGCGATCGATTTCGACCGCACGGGCGAGCGGGCGTTGCTCCGAGAGCTGGTCGCCCCGGTCGAGGCCGCCGGCGCGCCGATCGACGTCGTCGAGCTGTATGCGCCGCAGACCGTCCGCCTGTCACGCGAGGGCGGCGACGACCGGATGGACCACAAGCGCAGCAAGCGCGACGTGGACTGGGCACGAGCCCACGTGGTCGAGCTGGACACCCGTGCTCGCCTCACCAGCGACCCGGCGGGCGACGGCGACCTCCTCGCGGGTCATCGGCACCTCCGCCTCGACAACGCCCACGACGACGCGCGGGCGACTGCTGAGCGCATCATCACCGAGATCGGCCTCCCGCGGCGTTGACGGTGCCCCGGCGCACGACGTGCGCGTGCGCACAACCCCCTGTGGACGGGCGGATGGTTATCCACTGGTTGTGGACAAACCTGTGGATGTAGTTACACATGTGTCATTCGTCCCCAGTTGGGGACAACGTTGTGGACAACT
>NZ_BAAANB010000225.1:0-1286 GCF_039529575.1 Terrabacter terrae | reverse complement strand
GTGCAGGTGCGGGCGCAGCTGCGGGCGCCGGGGTCCAGTCCGGCTCGTCCGGCCTGTCTGCCCGCTCGGGCCGGCGGTCGCAGGGCGGCCAGCCGCGCGGCGGGCAGGCGAGCACCGTCGCCTTCGACCAGCTGGCCGACACGGATTCGGACACCCGTCCCGACGCGGCGGCAGGAGCGCGCAGCGCAGACACCCTCGAGCACCCGCGGGTCGACGGCACCTCCGGCGACCCCGCCAAGCGCATCGCGCCCGGAGTGGCCGCCGCAGCAGCGGCCGCCGGAGGCGTGGCCGGCGCCATCGGTGACCGGGTGGGCTCCTTCGCCCGGGCAGCGGCCGACAAGGCAGCGGCCCGCGCCGCCGAGCGCCGAGCCGCGCACGACGACTACGACGGCGAGGAGATCGACCTCGACGACGCCCTCGACGAGGCGCCCGCCACCCGCCTCGAGCCACCGGTGCCCGTGCTGGGCCGCGAGGCCCCCGACGCACCCAGCGGGGCGCAGTCACGCATCGCGCTGGCCATCGTCGGCGTGCTCGTGCTCCTCGCGCTGGTCATCGGGGTGGAGAACGTCGCGAAGATCGGCCAGCACGACGGCCCGGCCACGGCTCTCACCGTGACCAAGACACGCGCCCCGAGCGCGACCCGGCCGGCGTCCAGCGCGACCTCGCGGCCGGCGCCCACGACCACGACCCCGGCGCCACCCGCGGCACCGGTCTCGATCACGGGCGGCACCGGGTTCGACCCGCAGGACGGCACCGAGTCCGACCAGAGCGCCGCGAAGGCCTTCGACGGCTCGGCCGACAGCGGCTGGAGGTCGCGCTGGTACGGCACCTCGACCTTCAACGGCAACAAGGACGGCGTCGGCCTCCTGCTCGACCTCAGCGCACCGACCGTCGTCAAGGAGGTGGTTCTCGAGCTGCCGCAGGCTCAGGACGTCACCGTCTACGCCACCGACTCGGACTCCACGCGCTCCCTCGACGGCGCCCAGAAGATCGGCTCCGCGAGCGACGCCACCGGCACGGTCACCATCAAGCCCGACGGGACGCTCAAGCCCGCCAGCAAGATCCTCGTCCTCGTCACCAAGGCCGCGCCGGCCGAGTCGAGCAGCCGCTACCGCGCCCAGATCAGTGAAGTCACGGTGCACTGACCGTGACCTCGGGGGGTGCTGGACCGGTCGCCGACCTGAGCGACCGGGAGCTGCTGGCACGGCACGTCGCGGGTGACGACCAGGCCTTCGCCGAGCTGTTCCGGCGGCACAAGGACCGGATGTGGGCTGTGGCCCTGCGCA
>NZ_BAAANB010000224.1:0-7158 GCF_039529575.1 Terrabacter terrae | reverse complement strand
TGCACCGCCGGTGGCCAGCACCGCGACGCCCTGGGCCAAATGTCGCGCGCCGAGCAGTCGTGCAACCCGGGTGGCCGCCTCTCCCGCCGGCCGCCCCAGCACGAGCGCCGCCACCCGCTGCGGCGCGACGAGGGCGACGAGGCCGTATGCGGCCCTCCCGGCCTCGAGCACGACCGGCGCCGTCGGCCCCCGGCGCGCTCGCGTCACCGCGAGCGCCTGGCGCCGAGTCCGGCGGCGACACCGGCGAGCGCCAGGCCGCCGATCGCACCGAGCACGCCGTGGTGCTGCGAGGCCCACAGCTGCGGGGAACGGTCGGTCGACCGCTTGTCGAAGGGCCCGCGCGTGCCGTAGTCCTGGTGCTCGTCGGCCGGCTGCTCGAGGTTGTCCGGGCGGTCGGGGTCCTTCGGCTGGTCGGTCTGCTGCGACGTGAACCCGGTCCTGGCGAGGTAGCGGTCGAGCAGTCCGGGGGCGATGGCGTTCGCTGCGAGCGTGCCGACCGTGCTGCCGCCGACCCAGTACTCGCGGCGCTTCGGGTGGTCGGCCGCGTGGACCACCGCGCTCGCCGCCACGTGCGGCTCGTAGATCGGGGGCACGGGCTGCGGCTTCTTCGGCAGCCGGGAGCGCACCCACTCGAACTGGGGGGTGTTGACGGCGGGCATCTGCACCATCGTCACGTGCACCGGGCTCTTCTCGTGCAGCAGCTCGCAGCGCAGCGACTCGTGGAAGCCCTGGATCCCGTGCTTGGCACCGCAGTAGGCCGTCTGCAGCGGGATGCCGCGGTAGGCCAGCGCGGAGCCCACCTGGACGATCGTGCCGGAGCCGCGCTTCTTCATCCGCGGCAGGATCGCCATCGTGGCGTAGACGTAGCCGAGGTAGGACACCTCGGTGACCCGCCGGAACTCCTCGGGGGTGATCTCGTCGAAGGGCGCGAAGACCGAGGTGAAGGCGACGTTGACCCACACGTCCACGGGCCCGAGCTCCGTCTCGACGGTGTCGACGGCGGCGGTCACGGCCTCGGGGTCGGCCACGTCCACCTCGACGACCAGGGGGTGGCCGCCGGCCGCGCGGACCTCGTCGGCGGCGGCCTCCAGACCGGCCGAGCCGCGGGCGAGCAGCGCCACCTTGGCGCCGCGCCTGCCGAAGGCGACCGCCGTGGCGCGGCCGATGCCGCCGCTGGCGCCCGTGACGGCCACGACCTGGTTGCGGTGGGCTCGTGCGTCGTTCATGGGGGTTTCCTCTCGTCGTTGCGGACTGGGACGGTTCGTACCCGTCGGGGTCGGTCAGGTGTGCAGATGGGTGGCGGGACCGTCGGCGAGGCGGGCGCTGGCCTCGAGCATCCCGGCGTGGACGAACGCCTGCGGCAGGTTGCCGCGCAGCTGGCGCTGGCGGACGTCGAACTCCTCGGTGAACAGGCCCGGCGTCGTGCAGGCCGCGCGGCCTCGCTCGAACCACCGCAGCGCCTCGGCGCGGTGTCCCTGCTGGTGCGCGGCGAGCGCCATGTGGAAGCCGCAGAGCAGGAAGACGCCCTCGGCCTGGGCGAGCGGGCGCTCGTCGTGGCGGAAGCGGTAGAGGTAGCCCTCGTCGGCCAGCTCCTGCCGGACCGCCTCGAGCGTCGCGATGCTGCGTGGGTCCTCCGGTGGGACGGCGCCCCGCACGGCCGCCAGCAGCAGGGAGGCGTCGACCCGCTCGTCCTGCGGGCTCTGCTGCCAGCGCCCCGTGGGGTGGAGGCAGTCGGAGGTCGCGTCGGCCACGATGGTGTCGGCGAAGCCGGCCCACTCCGCCGCCTGCGCGGTGGGCGCCACCGCGGCGATGGCGCGCAGCCCGGCCGCGCAGATGAGCCGGGAGTGGGCCCAACGGCGGTCCTCGAGCTCCCAGATGCCGGCGTCCGGCTTCTTCCAGCGCTTCCGCATCACGTCGATGCACGTCTCCACGGCCCGCCAGCCGTCGAGGTCGAGCATCCCGTGCCGCTCCGCTGCGGCGAAGAGGAGGAGCGACTCACCGAGGGTGTCGAGCTGGAACTGCTGGTTGACCCAGTTGCCGACGACGTCCTTGCCGCCGGGATAGCCGGGCAGGTCGAGCTGGCGCTCGTCGGGCACCAGGCCGCCGTCGACGGTGTAGGCCGGTCGCAGGTCGTTGCCGTGCTCGAGCAGCGCGCCCGAGACGAAGGTGACGGCGGAGCCCAGGAGCGGGTGCGCGCCGCACGCGGCGACGGCCTGGCCGGCATAGCACTGGTCGCGGATCCACGCGTAGCGGTAGTCGTAGTTGCGGCTGCGCCCACCGTGCTCGGGCAGCGACATGGTGGCCGCGGCCACCATCCCGCCGGTGGCGCTCGTCAGGCCGCGGAGCACGGCATACGACTGCTTGGCGTCGGTCGGGGCGATCGTCTGGTCGAAGCTCGGCACGGCGTCGCTCCACGAGGCCAGGGTCGCCGACCAGGTCGGGTCGGGCGCGGGCGGACGGTCCGGCAGCCGGTCGCGGCCGATCTCGAGGACGAGGTCGTGGGTCTCGCCCTCGCGCAGCTCGATGGCGAGCTCGAGGCGGTTCTCGGAGGTCACCCAGTGAGCCTCACCGGCACCGGTCCACCGTGCGAGATGCTGGCCGGCGCGAGCGGTCCACACGTCGCCCGAGCGGTGCACGTCGACCATCGGGTCGGCGCCGAAGCCCGCCGCCAGCGAGAGGATCGCGGCGAAGTGGGCGTCCCCGTGCAGGGCTTCCAGCCGGTGCAGCAGCACGAGGTGGTCCTTGTCGCCGGGGAACGCGAGCGCCTGACGGCACTCCATCACCCGGTCGTCGGCGGTCCACCGACCGCGCCAGACGAGGCTGCCCGGCTCGTAGTAGCCGCCCCAGACGTAGCGCCCGTCGAGCGGGGTGACGGCATAGGTGCCGTGACCGCCGATGAGCGAGCCGAAGACGGGGTCGTCGTGCCACTGCGGCGCGCACAGCCAGGCGACCTCGCCGCGGGGGCCGACGAGCGCGGCGCGCTCGCCGTCGGCGAGGACCGCATACTCCCGCAGGACGTGCAGCGGCAGCCCCGCCGGCAGCTTCACGCGACCCGCCACTGCTCGGCACCCCCGCTCACCGTCATGCCGTGACCCGGCCCGTCGTCGCGCGGGTGCAGGGCGCCGCCAGCGACCCCCGGGATGCCGTCGAGCAGCTGCGGCTCGAGCCGCGCGTGGTCGACGAACCACTCGACGTGCCGCAGGTTGGGCACGGCGGCCGCGACGACTGCGTGCAGCGCGGGCGCGCAGTGCGCCGAGACCTGCAGGTGGGCGGCCTCGGCCAGCGTCGCCCCCCGCAGCCAGCCGGTGTAGCCGCCGCAGCGGGTGCCGTCGAGCTGGAGGCAGTCGACGACCGGAAGGAGCGCGGTCACGTCGTCGGGCGTGGCGGCATACTCCCCCGCGGCGACGTCTGCGGCGAGCGCCTCACGGACGGCGGCGAGCCCCGCGGTGTCGTCGCTGGAGACCGGCTCCTCGAACCACTCGACGCCGAGGTCGTCGAGACGGTCGCCGACCCGGATGGCCTCGCCGACCGTGTAGCCGCCGTTGGCGTCGACCATGAGCCGCGTGCCGTCGGGGGCGAGCCGGCGCAGCTGCCGGGTGCGGTCCAGGTCGCGCTCGGGGTCGGTGCCCCAGCTCTCGCCGATCTTGATCTTCATGGCCGTGCACCCGGCCTCGACCCAGCCCTGGACCTGCTCGGCGAGCCCGGCGTCGTCGAGGGTGGTGAATCCCCCTGAGCCGTAGACCGGCACGTCGTCGCGGCAGCGGCCGAGCAGGTCGCCGAGCGGCAGCCCCAGCAGGCGTGCCTTGAGGTCCCACCACGCCACGTCGACAGCGCTGACGGCCTGCATGGCGAGGCCGCTGCTGCCGAGGTTGCGGACGGCGCGGCGCATCGCGGACCAGCCGTCCGTGACGTCGAGGGCGCTGCGGCCGAGGAGGTGCGGCGTCAGCTCGTCCTCGACGACCGCGGCAGCGGCCCGGCTCGAGTAGGTCCAGCCGAGGCCGGTGTGCCCGCCCGCCGCGAGCGTGACGGTGACGGCGGTCGTTGCGTGCCACTCGAACGTGCCGTCGGCCTCCGGCTCGGGGGTCGGGAAGCGGTAGACGGCCGTCTCGACGTGCGTGATGGCGCTCTCGTCGCGCGCGTATGCCGGGTGCCCGGCTCCCGCGCTCATGCTCGCACCGCCTGCTGCTCGGTCAGCCCCCGGCGCGCCTGTGTCGCAAGGCGATCCGCGGCGCGGGCGGCGAGTGCCATGATCGTCAGGGCCGGGTTGGCCGAGCCCTGGGTGGGCAGCACGCTGCCGTCGACGACGTAGAGGTTGGGGATCCCGAAGACGCGGTGGTCGGGGTCGACCACGCCGTCCTCGGCGCGGGCTGCCATGCGGGCGCCCCCGACGAGGTGGGCGTAGCGGTCGATCGTCATGACCTCGCTGGCGCCGGCCGCCTTGAGGATGGTCTCCATCGACTCCGTCGCGGCCTTGGTGAGCATGCGGTCGTTGTCGCACTGCGAGTAGGAGAAGTGCGCGATCGGCAGGCCGTGCCGGTCCTTCTCGTCGGCCAGGGTGACGCGGTTGTCGGGCTGCGGGAGGAACTCGCACAGGGCGCCGATGGTGGCCCAGTGCACGAAGTCGCGGAGGTACTCGCGCAGCGGCGCGCCCCAGTGGCCCTGCGCCACAACGTGTTCGGCCCAGGTGATGGGCAGCGGGCTGACGTTCTGGATCGACCAGCCGCGCCGGTAGGGCTTGGTGGGGTCGGTCTCGTAGAACTGCTCGGAGGAGACCTCCGGTGGCGGGGCCTTGTAGGCGCGGACCTCGTCCTCGAACCGGCCGGAGGTCTGCGGGGCGCCCTGGACCATGAGGTAGCGCCCGAGCTGGTCGTGGTCGTTGCCCAGCCCGGCGGCATACCGCTCGGTGGCCGAGAGCAGCAGCAGGCGTGGGGTCTCGATGGAGTAGCCGGCGACGGCGACGGCGCGGGCGCGCTGGAAGTGCTCGCGACCGCGGCGCAGGTAGGTCACGCCGGTGCAGCGGCCCGACTCGTCGTCGACGACCACGCGCGTGACCATGCTGTCGGGCCGGATCTCGGCGCCGTGCGCCAGGGCGTCGGGCACGTGCGTGATGAGCGGGCTGGCCTTGGCGTTGACCTTGCACCCCTGCAGGCAGAAGCCGCGGTAGATGCAGTGCAGGCGGTGGCCGAAGCGGCCGTTGGCGATGCCGACAGGGCCGACGCGGGTCTCGATGCCCGCGGCGAGCGCGCCCCGCTGGAGGATCTCGCCGTTGCCGCCGACGGGGTGCGCCGAGTGGGGATACCGGTGCGGGTCGCCCCACGGCCAGTCCTCGCCCGCGACGGGCAGCTCCTGCTCGATCTGCTCGTAGTAGGGGCGCAGGTCGGAGTACGCGATGGGCCAGTCGGCGCCCACGCCGTCGTCGGTCCGCACCGAGAAGTCGCTCGGGTGGAAGCGCGGGGTGTAGCCCGCGTAGTGGACCATCGATCCGCCGACGCCACGACCGGAGTTGTTGGAGCCCAACGGAACCGGGTCCGTGCCGCCGATCTGTCGCGGCTCGGTCCAGTAGAGCGTGTGGGACCCGCGCTCGTCCGAGACCCAGTCGCGGTCCGGGTCCCAGAAGGGGCCCGCGTCGAGGCACACCACGCGCCAGCCGGCTCGTGCCAGGCGCTGGGTGAGGACGCTGCCGCCCGCACCGGCGCCCACGACGACGAGGTCGACCTCGTCGTCGTCGTCGAAGCGGCGCATGTCGTCGCGCAGCCGGTGGTTGCTCCGGGTCCCGTCGGTCGGCAGCAGCCAGGCGGACTCGTTGCGGGCCCGCAGCTCCCGCTCGCTGCGGGGACTGTCGAGCCGGGTCACTGCCCTGCCCCGTCCGGCGAGTGACCCTCGAGCAGGGCGCTGTGCTCGCGGCGGGCCGCCTCGACGCGCTCCACGAACGGGGTGGGGCGCCGGTCCACGGCGTCGGCCACCTCCCAGTGGTCCCGACCGCCCACGCCGAGGTTGACGTAGCCGCGCGGGTAGGCGGGGCCCGGGAAGCCGATCTCGTTCCAGGCCCACGGGTGGGAGTAGAAGGCCGTGCACGCATACCTGGTCCAGAGGCTCCAGATGCGCTCGGCCGACACGCCGTGCCACTGCTCACCCGCTGACGAGTGCGCCTGCACGTCGTTCACCAGGGCGGCCTGCCGGCTCGCGTCGAGCTCGGCGAAGCTGGCACCGTCGAAATGCTCGGCTGCGTCCTCCTCGAGCCAGGCCAATGTGTGCCGCCAGGCCTGGGCGTCCTCCGGGAGGTCGTCGTAGTGCCAGCCGTCCGTCTCCCCGATCGCGAGTCGTGCGTCGAGCAGCTCCAGCACCGGGACGCGGGGCTCCTCGTCCTGCGCGAGGATCAGGTCGAGCAGCGGCGCCGCGACCGAGACCTCGTGCGACGTGAAGAACGCGAGGTCGGCGGGATGGGCGAGGCGGCCGAGGACGACTCCCGCGGTCACGTCGTCCCAGTCGTCGACCGAGTCGAGCACGTCGAAGCCGGGGAAGCGGCCGCGGCCCTGGGGGGTGACCCCCCGGCGGTGCGGGGCGCGGTACGGCATCAGCGGCGCCTCCCTCGCCGGAGCGAGCGCGCCGCCGCTGCCGGGCTGCGTCGCGGGGCCTGGCCCTCACGGCGCAGCACGGCGGCGAGCAACCCCATGCCACCGACGACGGTGGCCAGCAGCGGGGCGAAGAGCGGTGGTCCCGCCTCGAGGTTGTAGCGGGTGACACCGCCCGGTCGTTGGGCGACGCCGCGCCAGTGCAGCCAGGTGCCCTGCAGGCCGTTGGCGACGATGAGCGCGGAGGCGACGGGCAGGACGGTGTGGGCGGCCCGCTTGGAGAAGACGCCGGCCACGCCGGCCGGGACGGCGGCGGGCAGGATCGCGACCGGCCACCACATCAGCTTGTTGCCGAAGCTGGCACCGTCGTGGGCGAGGTAGATCTCGCCGGTCGTGACGGCAGCGCCTGCCGCCGTCAGGCCCGCGAGGGTCTGCTCGAAGCGGCCGGTGCGCACGTCGGCGAGGGCACGGTCGAGCCAGGTGCTGCCCCTCGTGCTGCCGCTCGTGGTGGCTCTCGTGGCGGCTCTGGTGGCGACTCGGGCCACGGTCACTCACCGCCCTTGAGGCCGGGCACCACCTGTTGCGC
>NZ_BAAANB010000223.1:0-1431 GCF_039529575.1 Terrabacter terrae | reverse complement strand
CGCACAGCGCGCGCCCGACCGGCGGCGTCGCACCCCGTGGCTACGATCGGCAGGTGAGCGCCAAGCCCGCCGTCGTTCCAGCGCCCAGTCCGTCGAGCCCGTCGGGGGTGCGGGAGGTGCGCGTCTCGAGCCCCGAGCGGGTGTTGTGGCCGTCCGCGGGCATGGCCGACGGCAGGCCGGTGACCAAGCTCGACCTCGCCGAGTACCTCGTGGCCGTCGCCGACCCGCTGCTGCGCGCGCTCGGCGACCGGCCGGTCACGCTGCAGCGCTTCCCCGAAGGCATCGAGGGCGAGGAGTTCTTCTCCAAGAACCCGCCCAAGGGCGTGCCGGAGAGCACCCGCACCGTCGTGTGCACCTATCCGTCGGGACGCCGGCACCCGCAGCTCGTCGTCGACGAGGTCGCCGACGCCGTCTGGGCCGCGCAGATGAACACCGTCACCTTCCACCCCTGGCCGGTGCGCACGGCCGACGTCGACCGACCCGACGAGCTGCGCATCGACCTCGACCCGCAGCCGGGACGCGGCTTCGCCGACGCGGTCGAGGCGGCCGTCGCGCTGCGCGAGGTGATGGCCGAGATCGGGCTGACCGCCTGGGCCAAGACCTCCGGCAACCGGGGCGTGCACGTCTACGCCCGCGTCGCCCCCACGCACGAGTTCCTCGACGTGCGGCACGGGGTCATCGGCATCGCCCGCGAGCTCGAGCGCCGCCTGCCCGACCTCGTCACGACGTCGTGGTGGAAGGAGGAGCGCGGCGAGAAGGTCTTCGTCGACTTCAACCAGGCCTGCCGCGACCGCACCATCGCCTCCGCCTACTCGCCTCGCCCGCTGCCCGGCGCGCCCGTGTCCACGCCGGTGACGTGGGACGAGCTGCGCTCGGTGGACCCCAGGGAGCTCACCGTACGCACGGTGCCGGCCCTCGTGGCCGACCGCGGCGACGCGTGGGCCGGCATCGACGACGAGGTCGGCGACGTCGCCGCCGCCATCGCGCTGTGGGACCGCGACGTCCACGAGCGGGGCCTCGGCGAGCTGAACTTCCCGCCGGACTACCCCAAGATGCCCGGCGAGCCGCCCCGTGTGCAGCCGAGCAAACGACGCCAGGACAAGACGGACGGGGACTACATGGCACCCAAGGCCGAGCGCGACGCCGACCACCGCAGCACGTGGGGCATGCCGGTCGTCCCCCCGGTGTCGCCGATGCTCGCCAAGCCGGTCAAGGACTTCTCGGCCGTCAAGGGCGAGGTGCTCTACGAGCCGAAGTGGGACGGCTTCCGCTCGATCATCTTCCGCTCAGGTGACCTCGTCGAGATCGGCTCCCGCAACGAGAAGCCGATGACCCGCTACTTCCCCGAGGTCGTCGAGGCGGTCAAGGCCGGCTTCCCCGACAAGTGCGTCATCGACGGCGAGATCATCGTCGTCTCCCCCGAGTCGAACG
>NZ_BAAANB010000222.1:0-4594 GCF_039529575.1 Terrabacter terrae | reverse complement strand
TCACGGCTCGCGACTGGTCAACTGGAGCGAGCTCAAGGCTGCCGAGTGTCAGGCACTGCTCGACTCGCGCGACGTGGGCCGGATCGGCTGGAACGCCGGCACCGGTCCGATGATCCTTCCCGTCAGCTACACGCCGGTCAACGACCTCCTGGTCCTGCGCACCTCCCCTTTCGGGCTGCTGTCCGAACTGGTCCGGCTCACTCAGGTGGTCCTCGAGGTGGATGAGCTGGACCTCACCCGGCGCACCGGGTGGAGCGTCCTCGTCCGCGGCCGCGCGCAGGCGATCGCCTCACCGGCGCTGCTGAACCACCTGTGGATGATCCAGGGCGCCCAGCCCTGGGCCGCGGGGACGCGCACCATCTTCATCGGGATCACCTCCGAACAGATCACCGGTCGATCCTTTGATGGACTCTGAGCTGAACCGCCCCGTCGAACCTGGGAGCGCGCCTGCCAGTCGGGACTCGCGGCGCGAAGGGCCACGGCGCAGGTCCTTGAGCGTGATGACGCAGAGGTGTACCGGCAGCTCGAGGCGCTACGCGGAGCAGATGACCAGCATTGGGCGAACATCGACGCCCTGCGCCTCCAGTCGCAGCGCTCCTGCGACCTGGCGGATGCCAGGGAGGCCCGCGCGGACGAAGTGGCCGGGCAGCAGCGGAACAGCGGACGCAAGCCGCCGAGGACCGTCGCCGAGTCGACACCCTGCAAGAGCACGTCGATGTCGACCGCCGGCTCGGGGCGTGCTCAAGGACGAGCACGTCGCCAGCCTGGAGACAGCTTTGGCCATCTCCCCGCCCGCCTGAGTGGCGGCGAAGCGGAAAGCTGACGGTGGAGCCGCGCGTCAGGCGCATTTCGGCGAGGCTCAGCCCGTCGCACGGGCGGGCCGTGTTCCGCCACGCGCGGTGCCCCGGAGACGACGGCCGCATCGACGGCACGTGCGCGGGTATCGTCGGGCGATGAGCCGAGGACACCACCCCAAGGACCCGATCCAGACGCGCGCCGAGCTCTTGCCGGAGGAACAGGCGGCAGGCAGCGATGACCCCGAGATGCAGGCCCGCGCGATACTCGCCGAGTCAGAGGCGCGCACTGAGAACCCGGAGCGCACTCGCGACGAGTCCATCCAAACGCCGGACGAGGTTTGACCACCCAGGCGAGGGGATTCAGGAGGGCATTCAGCCTTCGCAGCAGATCCGGTAACCAATGTGCCCGGTGGGCGGCGGTAAGACGCGGGGGCATCCGACCCGCGGCGGTGTGCCGCGCCCATGTTGGCGGGATGGGCGCCTCATGGCAGCGCACCAGCGGTTCGACCCAGTCGCCAGAATGTGCAGCGTCACGGGTACGTTCCGGCTGTGAGTGAGAGCGACACCACGCCGCACCCAGCCGCCGTGCATGGGCGAGCCGCGCACGTCCGGGGCCTCGTGCTCGCCGCCGGGGCCGGCCGGCGCATGGGCGGCCCCAAAGCCCTCCTGAGGCACCGTCCCGACGAGCCGACTCTCGTCGAGCGCGCCGTCACCCTGCTGCACGCCGGCGGCTGCGCCGGCATCACCGTCGTCGTGGGCGCCGCCGCCGAGGAGGTCACCGCCATCGTCTCGACCTTGGGCCGCGACCTCGACGTCGTCCGGTGCCCCGACTGGGACGAAGGCATGGGCGCCTCCCTCCGCGCCGGCCTCAGCGCACTGACCCGCTCCACCCACGAGGGCGAGGGCTGCGTCGACGCCGTCCTCGTCACCCTGGTCGACCTGCCGGACCTCACCCCTGAGGTCGTCGCACGAGTCCTCGACGCCCTCGGCCACGTCGACAACGACCACTCGCCCCACCCCGACCCCGCCGAGCACGCCGTCGACCTGCACGAACCCGCCGGCCCCACGATCAAGGAGCTGCGCACGACGCTCAGGCGGGCGGCCTACAACGGGAGCCCCGGGCACCCGGCACTCATCGGGCGCGACCACTGGGACGCGGTCATCGCGATGGCGGTCGGCGACTACGGCGCCCGCGAGTACTTCCGCACCACGCCGCACCAGCTCGTCGAGTGCGGCGACCTCGCCACCGGCCGCGACACCGACACCCGCGAGGAGCTCGAGCGCTCCCGCTAGCGCGGCCCCCTCCCGATCGCCACCACCGGTCGCCACCCCCGACGGCCAAGCCACGCCAACGCGCCAGGCCCTCTGCTTCCGAACGAGCCGTTCATGGGTGATGCTCGGGGAATGGACCACGTGTTCGACAGTGCCGCCGACGTCAGGACCGCCCTCGGGCGCACCGGCTACCTCGCAGACGAGGCGCTCGCCACCGTGACGTTCCTCGCGACCCGGCTGAACCGCCCCATCCTGCTCGAGGGGGAGCCCGGCACCGGCAAGACCGCCCTCGCCGAGGCCCTCGCCCAGTCGCTCGACCTGCGCCTCATCCGCCTCCAGTGCTACGAGGGCATCGACGCCACCCAGGCCCTCTACGACTGGGACTTCCCGCGCCAGATCCTGCACCTGCGCACCGTCGAGGCGATCAGCCGCGCCGAGCACGCCGATCCCAAGGTGCTCGAGGCGGAGCTCTTCGACGAGCGCTTCCTCCTCGCCCGGCCGGTCCTCGAGGCGCTGCGAGAAGCCCCCTGCGTCCTGCTCATCGACGAGATCGACCGCGCCGACGACGAGTTCGAGGCCTTCCTGCTCGAAGTCCTCTCCACCTGGCAGGTGACGATCCCCGAGCTCGGCACCGTCAGCGCTGCCACCCCGCCGATCGTCGTCCTCACCTCCAACCGCACCCGCGAGCTGCACGACGCGCTCAAGCGCCGCTGCCTCTACCACTGGATCGACCACCCGGGCCTGGCCCGCGAGCTCGAGATCGTCCGCACCCGCCTGCCCGAGGTGAGCGAAGCCCTGGCCGAGCAGGTCGTCACCCTCGTCCAGCGCCTCCGCGGCTCCGGCGAGCTCATCAAGCCCCCGGGCGTCGCCGAGACGCTCGACTGGGCGCGCGCCCTCGAGACCGTCGGCGCCACCCGGCTCGACCCCGAGGTCGCCGCCGCCACCCTCGGTGCCGCCCTGAAGTACCGCGAGGACTCCGAACGGATCCGCGCCTCCCTCGACAAGCTGCTCACCGCATGACCCTGACCCCCGTGCCGCCCCCCACCAGCCCGACCGAACCGCCGACCGAGCCGCCGGCCGAGCCGCCGGCCGAGCCCCGGCCCGACGAGCTGCTCCTCGGCTTCGCCCGCGCCCTGCGCGCCGCCGGCGTCCACGTCACCGCCGACCGGGAACGCACCTTCCTCCTCGCCGCCGCCACCGTCGGCATGGCCGAGCGCTCCGGCGTCTACTGGGCCGGCCGCGCCACCCTCACCGGCGTCCCCGCCGACTTCCCGATCTACGACGAGATCTTCGAGCGCTGGTTCGGCGGCGAGTCGCTCCGCAGGGGCCAGCGCGTCGACATCGTGCGACCGCCAGCCCACCAGGCGCCCCTCGACAGCACCGAGGGCGAGGCCGGAGACGTCGAGGGCGACACGCTCCAGGCCCGCGCCAGCGCCCAGGAGGTCCTGCGCCACCGCGACGTCGCCACCCTCAGCGCGGCCGAGCGCGCCGCCGCCGCACGGCTGTTCGCCCGCCTCGACCCCCGCGCCCCGAGGCGCCGCGCCCGCCGCCACGTCCGCGCGACCAGCGGCACCATCGACGGCCCCGCCACCCTGCGCGAGCAGCTGCGCTGGGTCGGCGAGCCCGGCCGCATCCACCACCGCCGCCGCGCCACCCGCCCGCGCCGCATCGTCCTGCTCATCGACGTCTCCGGCTCCATGAGCGCGTATGCCGACAGCCTCCTGCGCCTCGCCCACGTCTTCGTGCGCACGGTGCCCCACGTCGAGGTCTTCACCATGGGCACCCGTCTGACCCACGTGACGCGCGCCCTCACCGAGCGGGACCCCGACCGCGCGCTCGCCGCCGCCGGACGCGTCGTCCCCGACTGGTCAGGCGGCACGCGCCTCGGCGAGGCCATCGGAGCCTTCCTCGACCGCTGGGGTCGGCGCGGGATGGCGCGCGGCTCGGTCGTCGTCGTCTTCTCCGACGGCTGGGAGCGCGAGGGCCCCGAGCTGCTCGGCGAGCAGATGCGCCGCCTCGCCGCGCTCTCGCACCGCGTCGTGTGGGTCAACCCGCACCGCGGCAAGGCCGGCTACCAGCCCGTGCAGCAGGGCATCGTCGCCGCGCTGCCGCACGTCGACGACTTCGTCGCCGGGCACTCGCTCGCGACGTTCGAGGAGCTGATCGAGGTGGTTGCCGATGCGTGAGGTGATGGACGAGATGATGCAGTGGTGGTCGGCCGGCGAGACCGTCGGCATCGGCACCGTCGTCGGCACGTGGCGCTCGGCGCCGCGCCAGCCCGGCGCGTCGATGCTCGTCGGCCCCGGCGGCGAGGCCGTCGGCTCCGTCTCCGGTGGGTGCGTCGAGGGCGCCGTGTACGAGCTGGCCCAGGAGGTCGTCGCCTCCGGCACGCCCGTGCTCCAGCGCTACGGCGTCAGCGACGACGACGCGTATGCCGTCGGGCTCACCTGCGGGGGGATCCTCGACGTCTTCGTCGAGAAGGTTTCACGGGAGACTTTCCCCGAGCTCGGCGACGTCGCCGCCGA
>NZ_BAAANB010000221.1:0-977 GCF_039529575.1 Terrabacter terrae | reverse complement strand
GGCAGGACCAACAGCAACCAGAAGGAGATGCAGATGCCGCGTTTCATGGGCTTCGTGAGGATGGAAGAGGGCATCGGGGCGCCCCCACAGTCGCTCTTCGACGCGATGGACGTCCACATCGGCGAGCGTGCCGCCAAGGGCGTGTTCCTCGACGGCGGGGGCCTCTACGGCACGGAGGACGCCGTGAACTTCGTCGTCGACAACGGCGCGGTGACGCGGGTCGACGGGCCGTACGCCGAGAGCAAGGAGATCGTCGGCGGCTGGGCGATCATGCAGTACGGCTCCCTCGAGGAAGCCGTCGCCGACCAGCGTGAGTTCGCCGAGCTGCACGCGAAGCACTGGCCGGAGGTCAAGGTGGTTGCGACGCTGCGCCAGATCTCCGACGGGCCCGACGCACCCGGCGCGTGAGGTCTCGGTCTGCGCCGGCACCGGGAAGCGGCCGCGCCGGCGCAGACCTCACACCGCGCCGATCTCGTGCTCGCCCGCGCAGCCGGCGGACGACCTCCGAGCGGCGCCCCCCGTCTCGAGCGAGAGGACTGGCGCGCCGGCTCGGAGTGAGCCGTCGGTGCCGAGCGACTCACGACGTCAGCCGAGAGCGACGGCGGGTGAACCGCATTGGGTCGGAAAGCCGGGACTGCAGCGGCGCGACCGCGGTCGACGAGGTCAGCCACCAGGGACGCCGTGGGAGGAGCGAGACTGAGCCCGGGCTCTGGGAGGCGGTGCAGCCGGGCCCAGGGGAAGGAGGGGCGTCCGGCTCGCCGCGGAATGACACGCCTCGAACAGCTTTGTGACCGTCTGGATTCACTGGGAACCGACGTCGGTCGCGTGCGACCATGAGCTGTGTTGCCGCAACCGGCGACAAGCTTCGTCGGCCGGGAAACTGAGCTGGCGCAGGCGCGAATGCTGCTGGCGAGATCGCGGCTGCTCACGCTGACTGGTGCGGGTGGCGTGGGCAAAACCCGCCTTGCGATCGAGTT
>NZ_BAAANB010000220.1:0-907 GCF_039529575.1 Terrabacter terrae | reverse complement strand
TCCGCGGAGACCGGCACGTCCGCCGACAGGACGAGCAGCGGGTAGCAGCGGGGCTCGAGTCCCGCCCCGCGCACCGCAGGGAGCAGCGACGGCGTGACCTCGTCGACCCACTCGATCGCCCGCGGCACCGCGAGGGCCTGCTGGCGCTCGAGCACACGGCGTACGTCCTCGGGGGTGAACTGCGCCGACCCGCCGAGCCGCGGCCGCGCGTAGAACTGCCACCCTGTGCCCTCCTCGGCCACGAAGATCGTGAAGGGGCCGCCCTCCTCGGGGACCGCGACGGCGCGCGGGACGCAGTCGTAGTAGGCCTCGATGCGGTCCAGCCGCGGGTCGTGAGCGTGCATGGCGCCACGATGACAGCCGCTGCCCGCGGGCAGCGAGCGAATTGTGGGTGCGGCGGGGGGTCCTCAGCGCCGCCCGCGCCGAGTGCGGAGGTAGTCGGCGACGACGTACTCACCGAGGCGCGACACGTCCGGGGTGAAGACGCGACCACCGGCCCGGCGTGCGACCGCGTCGACGAACCGCGCCAGCCCCGGGTCCTCGCCGAGCATGAAGACGTTGAGCTGGGCGCCCGAGCGGCGCAGCTCGTCGACCTGCGCGACGGTCGCGCGGATCGTCGCCTGGGTCGCGGGCCAGTGGAAGGTCGGCCGGCCGTCGGCCTCGAGGTGCGCGGTCGGTTCACCGTCGGTGACGACGAGGACGACCGGCTCGGCATCGGGGTGCCGCCGCAGGTGCCGGGACGCGAGCACCAGCGCGTGCTGGAGGTTGGTGCCCTGCACCCACTCCGGCTCGGCCTCGGTCAGCTCGGTCGGGGTGAGCCGCCGGGCCGCGAGGTTGAAGCCGATGATCTGCAGCGCGTCGTGCCGGAACCGCGTCTGGACGAGGTGCGAGAGCGCGAGCGCCGTCT
>NZ_BAAANB010000219.1:0-6169 GCF_039529575.1 Terrabacter terrae | reverse complement strand
GTGCCGACGTGAACCGGACCGGCTGCGCGAGCGTCTTGGGGCAGAGAGCACGTGATGAGGAGGTGGCTGCGGCATGCCGCTCGACGAGGATGCGGTCGCGGCGATCTACCGCGAGCACGGGCCGATGCTGCGGCGCGTCGTGTGGCGGGCGACCAGCGACGCCAACCGCGTGGACGACATCGTCCAGGAGGTGATCCTGCGCGTCTGGCGGCAGGCGCCCGACACCGACAACCTGCGCGCGTACCTCATCACCACGGCCCGGCACCTCATCGTCGACCAGCACCGCGCAGCCGGGCGGCGCCCGCAGCAGGCACAGCTCGTCGACGTCGCCGAGCGGGACTCGGCGCTCGACCGGGCCCTCGACCAGGTGCTCGTCGAGGAGGCCCTCGGCCGGCTGCAGTCCAACCACCGCGAGATCGTGCGCTGCCTCTACTACGAACGGCTCACCGTCGCCGAGACCGCCGAACGGGTCGGCGTGCCGGAGGGAACGGTCAAGTCCCGCGCCTACTACGCGGTGCGCAACCTGCGCGCCGTCCTCGACGAGATGGGAGTGACGAGATGACCACCGGCTCGGACGAGCGGCACGTGCTGCTGGGCGCCTATGTGCTCGGCGGGCTCTCCGACGAGGAGCACAGCGCCTTCAGCGAGCACCTGCGCACGTGCGGCCGCTGCCAGGCGGAGCTCGGGCAGGTGTCGGGGTTGCCGCGTCTGCTGGACCTGGCCGGGCCGGAGGGTGGCCCCTTCCTGACAAGTGCGGTCCGCGGCGAGTCCGCGCCCCGGGAGCAGCCCACGGAAGGGGAGTACGTCGTCCGGCTGCTCGACGAGGTGGGCCGGCGCCGGCGGCACCGTCGCCGCTGGCTGTCGGCGGTGGCAGCGGCGGTCGCGGCCGTGCTCTTCGCGGGAGGCGCGTGGCTGGGCCCGCAGCTGTTCGGCTCGAGCGCTCCCGCCCCGCCGACGACGCACGTCGCAGCCGCCCCCGTGGCGGGCAGCGGCGTACGCGTCGACCTCGCTCTCGTGACCCGCGGCTGGGGCACGCAGATCGACATCGACTGCGAGGACATGCCGACGCAGGGCGAGCTGGCCCTCTGGGTCGTGGACCGCTCCGGCCGCGCCGTGATCGCGGCCTCGTGGCACGCGACGCCGGGCGGCTACTCCCGCGTGACGGGAGCGACCGCCTTGTCCCCCAGTGAGATCCGGTCACTGGAAGTGCGGACGGAGAGCGGGAAGGTGCTCGCGTCGGCCCGAACCTGAGCGTCAGAGGCCTTTCGGCAGCTGGGTGCTCGGCGGCGTGACCGAGACCTTGACGCCGTCGAAGGTGACCTCGCTCAGCCACATCGTGCGGCCGGGCACCTCGTCGCCGATCGCGTCGGGCGACCACGCGTGGTAGACCATGAACACCTTGCCGTCCTTCTCGAAGAGCGCGCAGTGGCCCGGGCCGGCGGCGACGTCGGTGCTCGTCAGCACGGGGTCGGGGTCCTTGGTGAACGACCCGGTGGGCGACGAGGCGGTGGCGTGCCCCACGGCGTACTTGTCGCTGCCGTAGTCGTTGGCGGAGTAGAAGAGGTGGAAGACACCGTCGCGCTCCCAGACGAACGGCGCCTCGACGAGCTGGCCCTCCCACGGCAGGTCCTGGCGGATCAGGCGCTTCGGCTTGCCCTGGAGCCGCTGCCCGTCGGTGGACAGCCGCTGCACCGAGATCCACGTGTCCATGCCGACGGCGTTGCCGTCGTTCTTCCAGTAGAGGTAGGCCGTTCCGTCGGCTGCCACGAAGGGTGACGCGTCGATCGAGCCACCTTGGCCCTCCTCGCACACGAGCGGCTTGGTGCTCGTGTCCTGGTACGGGCCGTCAGGCTTGTCGGCGACGGCGAGGCTGATGCACTGGATGGACGGGTCCGGCGCCATCGTCGTGTAGTAGAGGACCCACTTCTCGCCGAAGCGGTGGGCCTCCGGCGCCCAGACCTTGCCCTTGGTGCTCCACGCCGGCAGCTGCGGCAGGGCGTCGCTGCCCTGGGTCCACGTCGCGAGGTCGTCGCTGTGCAGCGTCTGCACGTTCATCCCGTTGCCGTTGGTCGCGATGGCGACCCATCCACTGCCGTCCCGGATGACCTGGGGGTCGGGGAAGTTGCTCGGCCAGACGGGGTTCGTCGCGGCCTGCTCGGCGGCGCTGGCAGGTGTCGTCACGGTCTCTCCGGTGGTGGGGTCGGGGCCGGCGCCCCCACAGCCGCCGAGGAGGGCGGCTGCGAGGGTGACGGCTGCGAGGGCAGCTTTCGCGGTCTGGGTCCGAGCGCCGCTCATCCTGCTCCGGGGTCGCTCGGCCAGGTGGAGGCGTAGAACCGCAGGTGGTCGATCTCGGCGACGACCGCCGGCGAGGCACCGCCGTGGGCGACGAGCCCGATCCGCGGGTTCGTGCCGGGACGGAAGGTCCAGGTCGCCCCCCACGTCCAGTGCACGCCGTCACGGCTCGTGCCGGCCCGGTAGAGGTGCTCGCCGGAGGCCGCCTCGTGGTGGGCCAGGCGAAGCCACAGCGTCGGTGCGGCGGTGCCGACGATGGCGCCGCCGTAGCTCGTCGGGCCGCCCGGGTTCTTCGGGTCGGCCGCAGTCTCACGGCCGAACTCGGTCTGGCGGGTGTTCCAGATCGCGACCTTCGACAGGCGGGCGAAGTCGTCGTCGTTCTCGTACGCGACGAGCCCGACCTGCTGGTAGTTGCGGACGGTGTCGACGCCGAGGTCGAGCGTCGTCTTGGCCTCGGCGATCCAGTCTCCGTCGCCCGGGGTGTCGTGCAGCAGCACGCCCGCGGTGTTGCCGCCGCCGACGAGGTCGGTCCCCTCGACCGGCCAGCGCAGGCTGCCGCCCGACACGGTGACGGCGGGGTTGCGCCGCACCCACGTGAAGCCGGCGAGGCTCGGGTCGTCGAAGTCCTCCGACTGGATCAGCGCACCGGCCTGCGGGACCGGCGCCGTTGCGGGCGCGTCTGCCGCGGCCGGGTTGACCACGACGTTGTCGACGAACGCGTTGCTGCTGCTGAGGCGCACCGGCGCGGCGTCCGGACGGGCGTCACCGTCGACGTGGACACGAGCGGCGACGTCGGCGAGGTCGCTCTCGGTCACCTCGGCGGTGAGGCCGTCGGCCGTCGCCTCGACGGTGAGCGTCCGCCAGGCGCCGGCCGGGAGCGGCGGCAGGGTGGTCGTCGCCGAGCGGACCGCGCCCCCGTCGTCGGCCTGGGCCGTGAGGCGGCCGCCCTTCGGGTCGAGGGTGACCGTGACCGACGGGTTGCGCCCGACCATGACGCGCAGCGGTTCGGTGCCGCGGTGGTCGAGCCGCACGTGCAGCGGACCCGCGGGCGCGGGAGCGACCGTCGACGCGGTGCCGTGCACGAGCCCGGTGGCTCCGGTGACCGGGTCCGTCGGGCCCTCGGCGAGACGGGCGAAGCCGCCGCCGGCTGCAGGGTCGGTCGGCGTGATCCCCAGGCTCGAGGCCAGGGCGGGCGCCGGCTGCGGCATGTCGGACGGTCCCCTGCCCGCGCGGGTCCGCGGCCAGCCGTCCACCCAGTCGAGCCGGTCGAGCAGCATCGGGCGACGGTTGATGCCGAAGGGCGTCGTGAGCCACGGGTTGTCGCGGTCGATGGCGTGGTAGGCGATGTAGTCGCGGCCCTCGGCGTCGGTGATGACCGCGTGGTGGCCGGCGCCGACGAAGCGGTTGCCGTTCTGCGTCAGGGTGATCGTGCCGCCGACGCGCGAGGTCATGAGTGACGTGCCCTCGGCGTCGACGAACGGCCCGAGCGGCGACCTCGAGCGGCCGGCGAAGACGGAGTAGCCCGTCGTCGGGCCCGCGCAGCAGTTGGCCGCCGAGCCCATCAGGTAGTACCAGTCGCCGTGCCGCACGACGTAGGAGCCCTCATAGCGGTTGTCGATCGCCACCTGCGTCGCTGCGCCGACGCGCGTCAGGCCGTCGGCCGAGACCTTGGTGACCCACAGTCCGCCGAAGTAGCTGCCGAAGTAGAGGTAGCGCTGACCGTCGCTGTCGGTGAACCCCGCCGGGTCGAAGGTCCAGAGGTAGCCACCACCGGGGGCCGGGCGCGGCGGGACCACCGGCGCGTTCGTCGCCGTCCACGGCCCCGCCGGCGTGGGCGCCGTCGCGACGCCGATCGCCGAGTCGTCGCCGGGGGCCAGCGTCGTGTCGGTGACCGTGAAATAGAGGACGTAGCGCCCTGCGACGTAACGGATGTCGGGCGCCCACAGGCCCGCGGTCGAGGTCGCCCACGACGGCCGGTTGCTGCCGTCGAAGACGGTGCCGAGGTACTGCCAGCTCGACCAGTCGCGGGTGCGGGCGATGTGCATCGCCCCGGGCGGGTCACCGGCCTTGAGCGGGTCGGACGTGGCGTACGCGTACCACCAGCCGTCCCGCCCGCGGATCACGGACGGGTCGGCGAACGTGTCCGAGAACGAGTCGGACACCGCGTTCTCGTATGCCGTGTCGCGCGGTGCCGAGGGAGCGGCACCGGCGCCGACGGCACCAGCGGGGGCCACGGCCGTCAGGCCCACTGCCGCGACGAGGGCTGCGAGACAGGCGGTTCCGCGCCTGACGGTGCGGCCTCTCAGGGAGGTCAGGGGACGCATACGGACTCCTCAGCCCTTGACGCCGCTGCTGGCGACGCCCTCGATGACGTAGCGCTGCACGAAGACGTAGAGCGCGAGGACGGGGATGGCGGCGAGCATGGCGCCGGCCATCACCACGGGGTAGTCGATCGTGTAGGCGCCCTGGAGCCGGCTGAGGCCGGCGGGAAGCGTGAGTCGCTCCGGTGAGAACAGGACGTAGATCGGCCAGATGAAGTCGTTCCAGTTGGTCAGGTAGCTGAGCACGCCGAGGGTGACGAGGGCCGGCCGGGCGTTCGGCAGGACGATCGACCACCAGGTGCGGAAGGGTCCTGCGCCGTCGAGCCGGGCGCTCTCCTCGAACTCCTTGGGCAGGCCCTGGAAGAACTGGCGCATGAAGAAGACGCCGAAGGCACCGGCCGCACCCGGGACCACGAGGGCCCAGATCTGGTCGAGCCAGCCCAGCTTGTCGAGCAGCAGGAAGTTCGGCATCAGGAAGATGAAGCCGGGGACGAAGAGGGTCAGGATGATGGCGGTGAAGATGACGTTCTTGAAGCGGAACTCCATCCGCGCCAGGGCATAGCCGGCGAGCGAGCACACGACGAGGACGAGCAGGGCGTGCAGGGTCGCCGCCATCAGCGAGTTGAGGAACCACCTCATCACCGGGCTCGCGGCGTCCTGGAAGAAGAGGACGTCGAAGGCGCGAAGGCTCGGCTGCGACGGGAAGTAGGTCGGCGGGACCGTGCGGGACTCGCTCTGCGACTTGAACGCCGTGAGCAGCACGAGCAGCAGCGGCCCGATGAAGATGAGGCTGAGGATCGTCATGCCGACCCAGAAGAGGGGTCCGTTGCGACGCTTCACGACTTCTTCTCCCTCAGCAGCCAGAAGTTGACGAGCGCGATGAGGGCGAGGAAGACGGCGAGCACGTAGCTCATGGCCGAGGCCTGGCCCATCCGGTACTGCGAGAGGCCGAGGTCGGTGATCTCCATGATCGCGGTGCGCGTCGAGTCGCCCGGGCCGCCCTTGGTGATGAGGTAGCTCTGGCCGAACATGTTGGCGCTGGCGAGGACCGTCGTGATGACGACGAAGATGAGCACCGGCCGCAGGCCCGGCAGCGTGACGTAGCGCAGCTTCTGCCACGCACTGGCCCCGTCGATGTCGGCCGCCTCGTACTGCTCGACCGGGATGTCCGCCAGCCCGGCGAGATAGATGACGGCGTTGAAGCCGATCGTCCACCACACCGTGACGAAGGCCAGCGAGATCCACGCCCACGGCTGCTCGGTGGTCCACGCCGTGCTGTCCGGCAGGCCGAGCGCCCCGAGCATGCCGTTGACCATGCCGAAGGACGGGTCGAGCAGGTAGCGCCACATCAGGCCGACCACGGCGACGCCGAGGACGAAGGGCGCGAAGAAGACGGCCCGGAAGAAGGTCCGGCCGGGGAACCTGCGGTTGAGCAGGATCGCGAGCAGCAGCGGCAGCGTCACGAGGAACGGCACGCTGATGACGACGAAGATGGCGGTCGCCCTCATGCCGTGCCAGAACGGCTGGAACTGCGGCGAGCTGCTGTCGAGCAGGTC
>NZ_BAAANB010000218.1:0-965 GCF_039529575.1 Terrabacter terrae | reverse complement strand
GACCGTGCCGGTGCGGTGAGAGGTAGACGGACACCTCGCACGACCAGCGGTACGCGGCGCGCTCCTTGAACGGGCCGGCATACGCGTAGCCGACGACCTCGCCGTCCTCCTCGAGCACGAGGAACGCGTGCCGGGCCTGCGCCTTGGCGATCCGCCGCGCCAGCTCGTCGGCGTCGGGCGGCTCCGTCTCGAAGGTGACGGTCGTGTCGGTGACGTAGGGCGCGTAGATCGCGGCGCATGCTGCGGCGTCGTAGGGTGTCGCGTCGCGCACGAGCGGCTGGAGCGGCGCCAGAGGGTCCGGCTGGTCGGGCATGCGGCGATGCTATGGCGCCGGCGGCTCCCCGCCACGACGGCCCTGACGGCCCGGCCCCGCCGCGAAGCGGGACACGATGAACGCCACGAACGTCACGAGGAAGACCTGCCCGATGACCGCCTCGCTCGTCGCAGCCAGGCGGGCGATGTTGGTGACCGCCACGAAGTCGCCGTAGCCCACCGTCGAGATGGTCGTCAGGCTGAAGTAGGTGTAGACGGTGGTCGGGACGTGCTCGCCGAAGAAGGGCTGCGCCGACAGGGCGTCGATGCTCTGGAAGAGCGTGGCGTAGGTGACGGCGATCTGCAGGTAGGCGGCCACGGCCCCGAGCACCGTCTGCACCCCCACGACCCCGTGCTGCAGCACCCGTCGGCCGATGACGACGGGGAGGATGAGCTCCGCAACGAGCCAGATGCCCTGGGCCTGCGCCGAACCCGTCGAGACGTCGGTGCCGTGGCTGGCCGGGACCAGGAGCAGCAGGTTGCCGACCACGGTCACGGCGACGAGCACGTCGATCGCCCGGCAGACCCGGCGCCTCGCCGCGGAGGCTCGCGTGGCGACGATGAGCGCCGCCCCGGTCACCAGGTGGCTGATGAAGGAGCCCCAGACGGACCCGGTCGTGTCGACGAGGGACTGGATGACGATGACGGCGAGG
>NZ_BAAANB010000217.1:0-1571 GCF_039529575.1 Terrabacter terrae | reverse complement strand
TGACCGTCGACCCGAGCGGCAAGCTCAAGCGGCTCGCGCACGACCCCCGCGTCGAGCTGCGTCCCTGCGACGTGCGCGGCCGGGTGCCCGAGGGCGCGCCCACGTATGCCGGCACCGCCGTCGTCGACCGCAGCCCGGCAGGCGTCGCCGCGGTCAAACGCGCCATCGGCCGCAAGTACCTGATGGCCCGGCTCGGTGACGTGCTCGCCTCGGTCACCGACCGCATCCGGTCACGCACCCCGCGGGCGGGCATCCGCATCACCCTCGATTGAGCCGTCACAAGGACTCGTCGAACATTGAACAGAACGTTTCTCGCAACCCCTGCACTCCGCATACCGTTGGCAGCATGATCCCCCCAGCACCATCCCGGCTGGTTCAGCGCCAGCTCGGGCTGATGCTGCGTAGCAGGGTGGCTGGCGACGACGCGCCGGCCCGCGCGCAGCGCATCTGGGGCGCCGAGGGCGAGCGGTGGTTCACGCCGAAGGACCCGGTGTGGCGGGTGCACGCCGACGCCTCGATGTTCCCCGCGGGCCTCACCTCGTTGCTGCTGCAGATGCTGCACCCGATGGCGATGGCCGGGGTCGCGGGCCACAGCGGCTACAAGAGCGACCCGTGGGGGCGGCTGCAGCGCACCAGCGAATACCTCGCGACGACGACCTTCGGCACGATCGAGCACGCCGAGGAGGCCATCGCGTCGGTCCGCTCGATCCACGAGCGGGTGCGCGGCAAGGACCACCGGGGCCGGCCGTACCGCGCCGGCGACCCGCACCTGCTGGGGTGGGTCCACGCGGCGGAGATCGACTCGTTCCTGCGCGCCTACCAGACGTTCGGCGACACCCCGCTGACCGACGAGGAGGCCGACGTCTACGTCCGTCAGGCCGGCATCTCGGCCGCGCGGCTCGGCGTCGTCGACCCGCCGCAGTCGGTGGCCGAGCTCGCCGTCGTGCTCGGCTCCTACCGGCCCGAGCTCGAGGCCACCCCGGCCGCCCGTGAGGCGGCCCGCTTCCTGCTGCTCGACCCGCCGCTCCCCTTCTACGCCCGCCCCGGCTACGCCATGCTTGCGTCCGGCGGGGTGTCCCTGCTGCCGTGGTGGGCCCGAGAGATGCTCGGCGTCCCGGTGCCTGATGTCGTGTCGGCCCTGGTCGCCCGGCCGCTGGGCCACCTCGGCACGGCCGCGGTGCGCTGGGGCATGGCCGGCCTGGCCGAGCGCCGTCCCTCGGACCTACCCGACGGTCCCGAGCCCGCGACGTCCTCCCAAACATCCAGACACCCCGACGAGCGAGGTCAGCGAGTCGGGGACCTGGCCGCCAGCTGACCGGCGGCCATCCCTTCGGCCGGGCCGGGTGGACTCAAGAAGCGGGCACATCCGGCCCGGCCTCCCTCGCGCCTGCCTGCCGGTTTCTGCAAGGCAGCCTGAGGACTCGATTCCAAGACCATGTGAGTTGTCTGTGAGTCGTGCTCACGGCTCCTGACACCGCAAACCTTTCTGATCGCCCGACATGGCTCACGTCGGGTGCCATCGGACTACATTTCCGGCCATCGGGGGCCAGTTCCACAACCCATGGACGGAG
>NZ_BAAANB010000216.1:0-4022 GCF_039529575.1 Terrabacter terrae | reverse complement strand
GGCGGGCCGACTCGTCGATGCGGGCCTCGGTGACGCGGCCCTGGCGGACCAGGTCGAGCAGGATGTCGACGCACTCCTCGCCGCCGAACTGGTCGGCGCCGGCCTCGAGGATCAGCTCCATCCGGCCGTGCGGGTCGAGGTGCTCGACACCCCACGCGCGCGCCGGGAGCACCTGGTCGCCGACGTGGTTGTCGTTGACGAGCTCCCAGTCGGTGACGACGACGCCGTCGTAGCCGAGCTTCTCGCGCAGCAGCCCGGTCACGACCTGCTTGTTGTAGCCGAAGCCGACCGGCTCGATCGGCTCGCCGTCGATCTCGAGCGCCACCGGCATGCCGTAGTAGGGCATGATCCCGGCCGTGCCGGCCTCGATGATCGCCGGGAACGGCTTGAGGTGGTCGGCGAACCGCCCTCCGGGGTAGACCTGCTCGCGGCCGTAGGGGAAGTGAGCGTCCTCGCCGTCCTTCTGCGGTCCGCCGCCCGGGAAGTGCTTGCTCGTGCACGCCACACTGCCCGGGCCGAGCGAGTCGCCCTGGAAGCCCTTGAGGTACGCGACGCCGAGCTCGGTGACGAGGTCGGGGTCCTGGCCGAAGGTGCCGGCCTGGCGGGCCCAGCGCGGCTCGGTCGCGAGGTCGAGCGTGGGGTGCAGCGCCGCGCGGATCCCGACGGCGGCGTACTCCTGACGGGCGATGTCGGCGAAGCGCCGCACCGCGTCGGCGTCGCGCAGGGCCGCGAGTCCGAGCGGCTCCGGCCACTGCGAGAAGGCGCCGGCGGAGAAGGACACCCCGACGTTCTCGATGAACGCGTGCCGCGGGTCGGTCGACACGGTGACGGGTATGCCGTGTGGCGTGCGCTCGGCGAGCGCCTGCAGCGCGTTGCTCCACCGGGCCGCCATCCGCGGGTCGTCGAGGGCGTGGACGTTGAAGTGGCTCAGGTGCTTCTCGAGCACGACGCTGCTGGTCGGGGACTTGCTGATGTTGCCGGGGTGCTCGAGCACCGTGCCGTCCGTGCCCGCCTCGATGACGGTCTGGAACATCAGGCCGACCTTCTCCTCGAGCGAGAGCCGGCCGAGGAGGTCGCCGACCCGCTCCTCGACGGGCAGCCGAGGGTCCTCGTAGGGGTCCATCCGGCCGTTGCCGTTGAGGTCGCGGTAGGCGACGCCGTCCTCGGTCGTGCTCAGCTCGGGGCGCACGGTCAGTGCCTTTCGTTCTCGAGGGGGGTGGGAGGTGGGGTCGGGCGGCCGGGTCAGGCGACCGGGCTCGCGCCGAACTCCTCGATGCCGATGACCGGGCGCAGGGCCCGCTCGACGGCGTCGCTGCTGAAGGCGCGGCGGATGACGTCGTGGCCGAGCACGTTGCCGACCGCGCCCATGGCCATCGCCTGGTCCAGCGAGAGGTAGCGGCGGGCGATGGTTCCCGACCTCGTGGCGACCGCGTCGAAGAAGCCACCCCGGCCGTATGCGTGCAGCTCGGTCTGGATGCGCGCGAGGTTGGTGAACGCCTCGTCGGGCTCGTGCATCATCGCGAGGAACGACGCGTGCGGGGTGACGACGCCGTCGCCGTAGGTCGGCGCGGGGTTGGTCGCCGGTCGGCAGTCGCCGAAGCCGGCGTCGTAGTTCGTCTTCTCCTGGTCGGAGAAGTAGCCGTCGGGGTTGAGGCCGAGGGCGTCGACGCCGTACTCGCGGTAGCCGCCGGCGGGGTTGCTCGACGGGCTGAAGCCCCAGTAGCCGTAGCCGGCCTCGAGCAGGCCGTGCTCGCGCTGCGCCCGGATGTGCAGCGGGTGGTTGCGACCCCACGAGCTGGGCGCCCACGTGGCCTCGTCGACGAACACGTCGGGCATGAGTTCCTCGAACATCGAGCCGCCCCATCCGGGCACGATGTGCTTGCCGCGGTAGCTGTAGGCGCCCTCGTAGACGTCGATCCCGAAGTAGGTGCGGTGCTCGCCCACCGGCTGCATCTCGGGCCACGACCAGTCGCAGCCGGCCGGAAACGTGCGCCACGTCGCGTAGTACGCGGTGGGCGGCACCTGGCCGGTGATGATGCCGAGGTACGTCGTGATGCGGGTCTCGGACACGGCCGTGTCGTAGTGGTGGTTGGTGTACCAGACGTCCGGGCCCTTGCCGATGTGGTTGCCCGTGTAGCCGGAGAAGCCGGGAGGCGGCGGCGCGTCGTAGAAGCCGCCGTGCATGAGGCCGCCGGGGCGCACGCCGGGGTGCGAGGTGTCGGCGTCGTAGAACATGTCCCAGCGCATCCGTTCGAAGATCCGCCGGGCCCACTGCCCCGCGGCCGGGTCGGAGTTCATGACGACGAGCAGTGCGGCGCCGAGCCAGCCGTTGTCGACGCTGGAGAGGAACGGGTGGACGCGGTCGCCGGATCCCGGCCAGGACGTCAGCACGGCCCCGGTCGACTCGTCGTACCAGTTGTAGTACATGCCGCTCGGGGTGTGGTGCGGCATCCGGTGGACCGTCTTGAGGGTGCGGACCATCCGGCCGGTGGCCTCGCCGCGGGTGATGATGCCGAGCTCGCGGGCGGCGACCGTCGACCAGAGGTAGCCGCCGATGTTCGTCGGCGAGGTGTAGCCCGACCGGTCCCCGGCCGTGAGCGACTCGGCGATGTTGTCGGCGGGCAGCCCCGTCGTCGGGTCGGTCATCGCGACGAGGCTGCGCCACGTGTCGGCCGCCCAGGTGCGGACGGTCGCGCGCTCGAGGGAGCGGACGGCATACGCACCGTGTCCCCGGCGTGGGACAGCGGCGGCCGAGGGGGCGAGGGCGAAGGCGGCGATGGAGGCAGCGCCGCCGACGAGCAGCGACCTGCGGCTGGGGGTGTGCAGGCTGTTCGGGTGGGTCATCTGGTGCTCCGTTCGGTTACTTCAGGCCGGTGGTGGCGATGCCCTCGATGAAGCGCTTCTGGAAGACGAGGAAGACCACGAGGATCGGGATGATGACGATGGTCGCGCCGGCGAGGAGCAGCCCGTAGTTCGTGCTGTTCTGGCCGGTCGAGTAGAGGGCCAGGGCCACGGGGAGGGTGTACCTGTCCTCGGACTGGGCGACGACGAGTGGCCACAGGAAGTTGTTCCAGCTGCCGAGGAAGGTGAGGATGCCGAGCGTCGCGAGGGCGGGCCCGCAGAGCGGCAGGATGATCCGGAAGAAGATCCGCAGCTCGCCGGCACCGTCGACGCGACCGGCGTCGAGCAGGTCCCTGGGCAGGCCGAGGATGAACTGCCGCATGAGGAACACGCCGAAGGGACTGACGAGGAAGGGCAGGAACAGGCCCGGGATCGTGTCGACGAGGCCGGCGTTGGCCACGAGCACGAACAGCGGCACGAACGTCACGACGCCGGGGATCATCAGGGTCGTCATGACGGCCACGAAGATGGCGCGCTTGCCCTTGAAGTCGAGCATGGCCAGGGCGTAGCCGAGCATCGAGCAGAAGATCAGGTTGCCGGCGGTGACGACGACGGCCACGACGATCGAGTTGCTGAAGTACTGCCCGAAGTTGAGCTTGCTGAACAGCTGCGTGTAGTTGTCCAGCGACGCGTGCTGGGGCAGCCACGTCGGCGGCACCTGGCGCAGCTCGCCCTCGCCCTTGAAGCTGCCGAGCACCATCCACACGAACGGCGCGATGACGGCGACCAGGGCGACGACGAGGATGAGGTAGAGCCACCAGCGGCTGCCCTGGCTCGAGCCCACCATGCCGCTCCGGGGAGCGCGAGACCGCCTCACGGGCAGAGAGTTTCGCGGGCTGCCCTGCGGCTGGGTCTCCGGGGTGCGAGGCGCGGTGTCGACGGACATGTCAGGACCTCTCTCGCAGCAGCCGGAACTGGATGGCCGTGACGACGGCGATGACGACGAAGATCAGGTAGCTCATCGCCGAGGCGAGGCCGTAGTTGCCGAAGCCGAACTGCTGGTACGTGTAGTAGGAAAGCGAGATCGTGCTGTTCAGCGGACCGCCCTTGGTCATGACGAACGGCTCCTCGAAGAACTGCAGGTAGCCAATGGCGGTCGTCACCATGACGAAGAGCAGGGT
>NZ_BAAANB010000215.1:0-3259 GCF_039529575.1 Terrabacter terrae | reverse complement strand
CGAGGCGCAACAGGACCTCTCCGGCCGAGGTGGCGCTGCAGGGGGCCGTGCGTGCGACGACGACCTGACCGATCTCGGCCTCCAGTGCCTTCACCCGCTGGCTCACCGCCGACGGGGTCAGGTGCAACCTGCGGGCGGCCGCCTCGAACGTGCCCGTGTCGACGATGGCGAGCAGGGTGGCGAGGTGGTCGGGCTGGAGCCGCATGAAGCCATGCTAATGATGCTGCAGAAACCTTCGCTTCACTGAATGGACGACGGGGCCTACGGTCGCTCTGTGACCTCTTTCGTGCCCGGCTTCCTGACCATGGCGTCGCTCATCGTCGCCATCGGCGCGCAGAACGCCTACGTGCTGCGGACCGGCCTTGCGCGCCACCACGTCGCGCTCGTGGTCACCGTCTGCGCCCTCAGCGACGCGGTGCTCGTCCTGGCAGGCGTGCTCGGCGTCGGCGGGCTGGTCACGGCCCACCCGGGACTGCTCACCGTCGTGCGGTGGGTCGGGGCGGCATACCTCATCGGGTTCGGCGTGCTCAGCCTGCGCAACGCGCGCCACCCGAAGGCCCTCGGCGCCAGCGACGCCGTCCCCTCCCGCAACGGCGTGCTGGCGACCGTGCTCGCGCTCACCTGGCTCAACCCCCACGTCTACCTCGACACGGTGCTGCTCGTCGGGTCGCTCGCCAACCAGCACGGCCGAGAAGGGCGCTGGTGGTTCGCCGGCGGCGCTGCTGCGGCGAGCCTCGCCTGGTTCACCGCGCTCGGCTACGGCGCCCGCCTGCTCGCGCCGC
Source organism: Terrabacter terrae (assembly GCF_039529575.1). Classification (NCBI taxonomy): domain Bacteria; kingdom Bacillati; phylum Actinomycetota; class Actinomycetes; order Micrococcales; family Intrasporangiaceae; genus Terrabacter; species Terrabacter terrae. Next base: position 2,477 of record NZ_BAAANB010000215.1, on the reverse strand, counting down.
TCTTCGCCCGCCCGGCGACGTGGCGGGTCCTCGACGTCGCGATCGCACTGGTCATGTTCACCATCGCGGCCACGCTCCTGCTGAGCTGAGGTTGCGGGCCGAAGCGACTTTCGGGCGTTTCAGCCCCCGAGCCACGTGACCGCCCTAGCCTCCCCGAATGGAGACGGGGGAAGTCGCCGACGAGAAACGCATGAGGCTTCGGTATGCCGGCACGTGCCGTCGGTGCGGCACGAACCTCCGACCAGGCACGCGGGCCGTCTACGAACGGAGCAGTCGCACAGTGCGCTGCCTGGAGTGCCCGCCCGGGGACGCACCGGTGGACGCACCCGTGGCCGGGGAGCCTGTTGCTGCGGGGGAAGCCACGCATCAGGACGCCGACGACCACGGTGGCAGTGCGGGTGCGTCGGCGCGGCGGGAGTACGAGCGGCGTCGGGACGCCCGGGAGCAACGGGTGCGGGAGCGGTTCCCGCGCATCGGCGGGTTCCTCCTGGCCGTCACGGACGAGCCGCAGAGCGCCCGGGAATGGGACACCGGTGCTGCCGGGGAGCAGGTGGTGGGCGCCCGGCTCGACGCGCTCGGCTCCTTCCGGACGAGACGTGTCCACGTGCTGTGGCCCGGACGCTTGGGACAGCTCCTCACCGGCGGGGTGACCGCACGCGCGGGCAACGCGCCCGCTGCCGACGTGGACGTCCCCTCGCTCCGCGCCCGCATCGCGCGGGCCTTCCCTCCTGCCTGAAGTGGCGCAGCGGGCTACCTCAGAGGCCAGCGGACGGCATACGCCCTCGGATCTGAGGTAGCGGGCGTGCCGGGATAGGGAGGTCGTCCGATGTGGGGGTCTACCTCAGCCGCCGAGTCTGGAGGAGTCCAGAAACGGCACCAGCGAAGGAAAGACCATGAACACCCACTACGTCGACTTCCGCACCATCCAGTACGAGATCGAGGCCCGCTACCCGCAGCGCGGTCGCGTCCGTCGTGACTCCTCGCTCGAGATCGTCCGCCGCACGATGTCGCGGCTGTGGCGGGAGGAGAACCACCCGGTCCGTGACCGGTGACGACCACCGCAACGGCCGTGTCGGCGACCGCCCTGCCGCCGTCGGTGGAGTACGCCATGATGCCGGGTATGCCGTTGCGCACCGGCCGGATGATCGGGCGGGAGACCGACCTCTCCCGGCTCGCCGACGCCCTCGGGCTGCACCCCTCCCCGGGCGCGCGGCCCGGGGGCGTCGTCGTGCTGTCGGGCGACGCCGGGATCGGCAAGTCGCGGATCGTGGGGCAGCTCGTCGCCGACGCCACGGAGGCCGGCTGGTTCACGGCGGTCGGGCACTGTGTGGGACTGGCGGGCAGCAACCTCGCCTACCTGCCCTTCGTCGAGCTGGTCGGCTCCATCGACGCCGGGCACCCCGAGGTGGTGGAGCGGCTGCTCGAGGCCCACCCGACCCTTGGCCACCTGCTGCCCGGGCGGGGCGAGGCGCACGGCTCCGAACGCCCGCGGCCCGCGGCCCGGCCCACCGACCCCGGCCAGGTGGCCGAGGCCGTCCACGCCCTGCTGAGCGCACTCGGCGGCGAGCAGCCCTCCCTCGTCGTCGTCGAGGACGTCCACTGGGCCGACCACTCGTCCCGTGACCTCATCACCCTCCTGCTGACACGCGGGTTCGCCTCCGGCGTGGCGCTGGTCGTGACCTACCGCTCCGACGACCTCCACCGTCGCCACCCCCTGCACGACACGCTCGCCGTGTGGGCGCGCATCGCGGGGGTCGAGCACGTCGAGCTCGCCCCGCTCCCCGACGAGTCCGTGCGCGAGCTGGTCTCCCGGATCGAGGGCGCTGCCGTCGACCCCGACACGGCCACCGAGATCGCGCGCCGCGCCGAGGGCAACCCGTTCTTCGCAGAAGAGCTCGTGGCGAGCGCCGCCGCCGGGCAGGCCCTGACCGGTGGGCTGAGCCGGGTCCTGCGGGCCCGCGTCGAGCAGCTCGACGACACGGCGCAGCGCGTGCTGCGCGCCGTCGCCCTCAAGGGCGGACAGCTCATCGGCCACGACCTGCTCTCGCGCGTGCTCGACCTACCCGACGAGACCCTCGAAGCCGCGCTGGCAGCCGCCGTGGAGCACCACGTCCTCGAGGCCCGCTGGCCGCCGGCCTACACCTTCCGGCACGCGCTGCTCGGCGAGGCGGTGGCCGACGGCCTGCTGCCCGGAGAGCGCCTGCGCCTGCACCGGGCGTATGCCGCGGTGCTGGCCGAGCACCCGGAGCTCGCGCCCGCCTCCGAGCTCGCCCGGCACGCCGCGGCCGTCGGCGACCTGCCGACGGCGGTCCGCGCGAGCCGCGCCGCCGCCGAGTCCGCGATGGCGGTCGGTGGGCCGCAGGAGGCGCTGCTCCACCTCGAACGCGCCCTCTCGTGGCTCGACGAGGACGACCCCGAGCGCGACGAGGTCACCCTGCTCGCCTCGCGTGCGGCCATGGTGGCCGGCGAGCCGATCC
>NZ_BAAANB010000214.1:0-1405 GCF_039529575.1 Terrabacter terrae | reverse complement strand
GATCAGAAGGGGGGCTCGTCGTAGCTGGGGGCCGAACCCCAGCCACCACCCTGCTGGCCACCGGCCGGCTGACCACCGGAGGGCTGTCCCCAGCCGCCCTGGCCGCCGCCTTGAGCAGCACCCTGGCCAGCGCCCTGGCCGCCACCCTGACCACCGGCGGAACCGCCGGTCGCCCACGGGTCCTCGGCCTGGCCGCCACCGCTCCAGCCGCCGCCCTGGTTGCCCTGGCCGCCGCCGAAGCCGCCACCGCCGCCGCCGCGCTGGGTCTTGTTGACCTTCGCGGTGGCACTGCGCAGGGACGGGCCGATCTCGTCGACGTCCATCTCCACGACGGTGCGCTTCTCGCCTTCCTTCGTCTCGTACGAGCGGGACTTCAGACGGCCGGACACGATCACGCGCATGCCTCGCTGGCACGACTCGGCGACGTTCTCCGCCGCGTCGCGCCACACCGAGCAGCGCATGAACAGCGTCTCGCCGTCCTTCCACTCATTGCTCTGGCGGTCGAACTGCCGCGGCGTCGAGGCCACGGTGAAGTTCGCGACCGCGGCACCGGACGGCGTGAAACGCAGCTCGGGGTCGGCGGTCAGGTTGCCGATGATCGTGATGACGGTGTCGCCTGCCATGCGTGGCTCCGTTCAGTCCTTCGTCCGGTGATCGAGCAGTTCAGTGGCTGGTGCGAGATCAGGCGCCGGGGCGCAGCAGCTTGGTGCGCATGATCGACTCGCTGAGGTTCAGCTGTCGGTCGAGCTCCTGGGCCGTGGCCGGCTCAGCCGTCATGGTGACGACGACGTAGATGCCCTCGGACTTCTTCTTGATGTCGTAGGCGAGACGGCGACGGCCCCAGATGTCGACGTTGTCGACGCTGCCGCCGTCGTTCTTCACGACGGTCAGGAACTTGTCCATCGTGGTGCCGACGGTGCGCTCTTCGGTCTCCGGGTCGAGGATGACCATGAGTTCGTACTGACGCATGCTTCTAACCCACCTCCTCTGGTCTCGGCGGTCACGAGTCTCTCTCGTGACAGGAGGGTTGCATTCGTCCCACCGCGAGCCCGAAGGACCCGGCCTTCTCTCCAGCCGGGACCAGCCTCGCAGACCGCACCGACATCGGTCGGGACGATCCACAGGCCACCGGGCACACGGTGAACTGGGCAAGACTATCCGGCCGGCGGCATACGCAGAAATCGGGACGCCCGCGGCGTCCCTCCCGCTCACGAGAAGCGGACGAGAAGCCGGTCCTCGGCCCCGGCCATCGGGCCGGCGAGGTCGTCGACCTCGGCGGAACCACCCGCTGAGCCCCCCGCCGAGCCCTCGACGGCAGTCCGACGCTCTCGCGCGCGCAGCCACACCACCGCGACGAGCCACAGAACCGCCACGACCCGCAGCATCGAGAAGAACGCGTACCAGG
>NZ_BAAANB010000213.1:0-602 GCF_039529575.1 Terrabacter terrae | reverse complement strand
GCCCTGCGTGCCCGAAGTCTTCGACGCCGAGCCGTGCTCCAGCGCCTCGATGACCGCGCCGCAGAAGTCCGGCAGGTCGTCGGGCTTGCGGCTGGTGATGAGGTTGCCGTCGACGACGAGCGACTCGTCGACCCACTCGCCGCCGGCGTTGCGGATGTCGGTCTGCAGGCTCGGCCACGACGTCAGGCGACGGCCCTTGAGCACGTCGGCCTCGACGAGGGTCCACGGCGCGTGGCAGATCGCGGCGACCGGGCGTCCCGAGGCCAGGAACTCGCGGACGAGCGCCACGGCATCCTTCTGCGTGCGCAGGTTGTCCGGGTTGGCGACGCCACCGGGCAGCACCAGGGCGTCGAAGTCGTCGACCTTCGCGTCGGCGACGGTGACGTCGACCTTCTTGGTGTCGCCCTTGTCGAGGTGGTTGAACATCTGCACCTCGCCGCTCTCGGGGCTGACGAGGACGGCCTCGTGCCCTGCATCGGTGACGGCCTTCCACGGCTCCGTCAGCTCGACCTGCTCGATGCCCTCGCTCGCGACGACGAATGCGACTCGCTTGGCCACGGTGGTCCTCCTCTGCTCGCCCGGTCGGGGCGCTCGGTGTCTCG
>NZ_BAAANB010000212.1:0-2004 GCF_039529575.1 Terrabacter terrae | reverse complement strand
GGAGGTGGTCGTCGCCGGCCTTGCTCGAGTCGGTCAGGACCACGCACTTGCGGGCGGCGGCCACCATGGCGCGCTTGACGAGCGACTCGGACTGGTCGGGCGTCGTGAGGCCGCGGGCGACCGAGAGGCCGTTGGTGCCGAGGACCGCCACGTCGACGACGACGTCGGCGAGCGCGCCGGTGGCCCAGTCGCCGACCGCCGCGCCGGTGGTGCCGCGGACGCGCCCGCCGAGGAGGTAGAGCTTGATGCCCGGGTGGGTCGAGAGGACGGCCGCGGCGGCGAGGCTGTTGGTGAGGACCGTCAGGTCGAGGTCGGGCGGGAGCAGCTCGGCGACGGCCAGGGTCGTCGATCCCGCGTCGAGGATGATGCTGCCACCGCTGGGCAGCTCGTCGAGGGCGCGGGCGGCGATGCGGCGCTTCACCTCGGTCAGGCGGCCGGAGCGGGTGGCGAGCGTCGGCTCGACCTCGAGGCGCTCGACGGGGATGGCGCCGCCGTGGACCCGGCGCAGCGAGCCGCGGCGCTCGAGGGCGGTCAGGTCGCGGCGCACCGTCTCGGCGGCGACGCCGAGGGTGTCGGCGAGGGCGGTGACCTCGACCCGGCCGGCACGACGTGCCTCGGCGATGATGCGCTGCTGCCGCTCCGCTGCGTACATCGGACTCCCTCGTCCTGCGTCTGTCGTCCTGCTCGACTCGCCCGGTCCCCCGTTGGGCCGGTTCCTCAAGAGAACCACCGGCCCGGCCCGATGTAAAGAGATTCGGTCACCCGTTTTTGTGGGTTCGAGTGCGAACCAGACCGAAACGGCCACGACGGGGGCGTCGCACCTCGCTCACGGCGGGGCCGCGGCGGCATACAGTGCGGCCATGCAGAGCAGCACCTTCACGCTGACGACCCCGGACGGCACCGAGGTGTTCGTCAACCGCTGGCTCCCGGACGGGCAGGCCAAGGCCGTCGTCCAGGTCGCACACGGGCTCGCAGAGCACTCGAGCCGCTACGCCCGCTTCGCCCAGCGCCTGACCGACCACGGGTATGCCGTCTACGGTTCGGACCACCGCGGCCACGGGAAGACGACGGGCACGCGCGGCTCGTTTGCCCGGCAGGGCGGCTGGCAGACGGTCATCGACGACCTGCACGCCGTGACCGATCGCGCCCGCGAGGAGCAGCCGGGGCTGCCCGTCTTCCTCCTCGGCCACAGCATGGGCTCGTTCCTCGCGAGGGGGTATGCCGCGCAGTTCGGTTCCGAGCTCGCCGGCCTCGTGCTCTCGGGGACCTCGGGCGGCGCCGGCCCGATCGGCCGGGTCGGCATCTTCCTCGCCGCCACCCAGGCGCGGCTGCGCGGCCACACCCACGCGAGCGGGCTGATGAACACGCTGAGCTTCGGGCAGTACAACAAGGCGTTCAAGCCGACGCGCACCGACTTCGACTGGCTGTCAAGGGATCCTGCCGAGGTCGACAAGTACGTCAACGACCCCGACTGCGGGTTCGTCTTCAGCGCAGGCGGATTCGCCGATCTGCTGCGCGGGCTCGAGACCGTCAACACCGACGCGAGCGCTGGACGCATCCCCAAGGACCTGCCGGTGCACCTCGCCTCGGGCCAGATGGACCCGGTGGGCGCCAACGGCCAGGGGGTGCAAAAGGTCGCCGACCAGCTGCGCCGGCTCGGCGTGCGGGACGTGACGATGAGCCTGTGGCCGGAGGCGCGCCACGAGATCCTCAACGAGACGAACCGCGACGAGGTCGAGATCGAGATGCTCGACTGGCTCGACGCGCACCTCCCCGCCCGGGCGGAGTGACGGAGCAAACGCGCCTCAGCCGTTGAGCTGGCGGGGCGGCTCCATCCGGCCGGCCGGCACGGGCGGTGGGAGCGGCACCTCCTGGCCGCCCTCGTCGAGCTGGAACGGCGGGTAGACGTCGGTCATCAGGGCGGCGTACGCGACGACGCGGTACACCCAGCGGTTGAGCCCGATCACGAGGTCGAAGAGCGCCCGCGGGTAGCGCCCCGTGAAG
>NZ_BAAANB010000211.1:0-739 GCF_039529575.1 Terrabacter terrae | reverse complement strand
ACTCGCAGGCTCATTCTTCAAAAGGCACGCTGTCACCCCACACGCCCAACGGCGGGAGGCTCCAACGGATTGTAGGCACACGGTTTCAGGATCTATTTCACTCCCCTCCCGGGGTACTTTTCACCTTTCCCTCACGGTACTTGTCCGCTATCGGTCACCAGGGAATATTTAGGCTTAGCAGGTGGTCCTGCCAGATTCACACGGGATTTCTCGGGCCCCGTGCTACTTGGGAAACACCACCGGGAGTCCACACCATTTCGTCTACGGGGGTCGCACCCTCTATGCCGAGCCATTCAATGCTCTTCGACTATGACGCAGATTTCTCACTCCCTACCAAGATGTCAGTCTCGGTCGGCGGGTCCCACGACCCCGAACGTGCAACGCCTGACAGCTGTTCCACACGCCCGGTTTAGCCTCATCCGCTTTCGCTCGCCACTACTCACGGAATCACATGTTGTTTTCTCTTCCTGTGGGTACTGAGATGTTTCACTTCCCCACGTTCCCTCCACACACCCTATATATTCAGGTGCGGGTGACTGGACTTGCCTCCAGCCGGGTTTCCCCATTCGGAAATCCTCGGATCACAGTCTGGTTATCGACTACCCGAGGCTTATCGCAGATTCCTACGTCCTTCTTCGGTTCCTGGTGCCAAGGCATCCACCGTGTGCCCTTAAAAACTTGACACTACAAAGATGCTCGCGTCCACTGTGAAGTTCTCAACATACAACCGGCACCCCAC
>NZ_BAAANB010000210.1:0-2451 GCF_039529575.1 Terrabacter terrae | reverse complement strand
GACACCTGGTCTGCCGCGCCGGTCGCGGTGCAGACGTCGGCGCGCCTGCTCAGTGGGCGCGCCCGGCACTACACCTACATCTCGTCGTGCTCGGTCTACACGTGGCCGATCGCGCCGGGTTCCGACGAGAGCGCACCGGTCGTCAACGGCGAGCCGTCCTCCGCCGACGCATCTGACTACGCCGCCGCCAAGCGCGGCGGCGAGCTGGCCGTGCTCACCGACTTCGACGGCGACGTGGCGATCGCCCGGGCGGGTCTGATTCTCGGCCCCTACGAGATGGTCGGTCGGATGCCCTTCTGGCTGCGCCGCATCGCGACGGGTGGGCGCGTGCCGGCGCCGGGCCCCTACGACCGGCCGCTGCAGTACGTCGACTGCCGGGACATCGCCGAGTGGGTCCTCGGCTCCCGGCCGGTCGGCACCTTCAACACCGCGAGCCGGCCCGGACACACGACCATCGGCGCGCTGCTCGAGAAGGCGCGGCGCGTGACCGGCAGCGACGCCGAGCTCGTCTGGGTCGAGCCCGGGACCGTCGAGGCGGCCGACGTCGAGCCGTGGACCCAGCTGCCGATCTGGGTGCCACCGACCGGTGAGCTCGCCGGCCTGCACTCGCTCGACACGGCGGCCGCGGCCGCAGCGGGGCTGCGCTGCCGGCCGATGCCCGAGACGGTCGCCGACACGTGGGCGTGGCTGCAGCGGGAGGGGCTGCCGGAGCGGCCGAGCAACCGGGCCGGCAGCCCGATGGACGCCGATGCCGAAGCCCGCCTCCTGGCGCTCCACGACGCCCGCGCCCACTGAGAGCTACGAGCAGCGGAGGGTCAGCGGCCGCGGTTGCGGCGGCGGATCTCCTTGGGAGGCCGCCCACCGGCATACGACCTCGACGGGTCGACGACGTAGCCCTGCCGCAGCGCCTCACGGCCGACGAGCATCCGGAAGCCCATCCGGTCGCGCTTGCTCAGGGTCACCTCGGCCGGCACGGTGCGACCGGCGAGGGTGAGGTCGACGCGCACGACGAGGCGCCTCGTGACGTGCCCGGACGAGCTGCGGACGCGCCGGCGGTCGTGGACGGGACACTCGACCGTCTGCGGGTCCGCGTCGGAGTCCTGCCAGGGGTGGACGGTGAAGCGCGCCCACGGCCGGCCGTCGCGCTCGAACTCCTCGACGTCCGCGGCGTGCAGCGACGACGTGCGGGCGCCGGTGTCGATCTTCACCTTGACCCAGGGCAGGCCGATCCCGGGCATACCGGCCCACTCCCGCCACCCGACGGCAGTGCTTGAATAGGCCGGCCCAGACACCCGCCCATCTTGGCAGGACCCTGCATGAAACTCGCGATCCTCTCGCGCGCGCCGCGTGCCTACTCCACGCAGCGCCTGCGCACCGCAGCGCTCGACCGCGGGCACCAGGTGCGGGTGCTCAACACGCTCCGCTTCGCCATCGACCTGTCCGGCCCGGAGCCGGACCTGCAGTTCCGGGGGCGGCCGATCTCCGACTACGACGCGGTCCTGCCGCGCATCGGCAGCTCCATCACCTACTTCGGCACCGCGGTCGTGCGCCAGTTCGAGCAGATGGACGTCTACACGCCCAACATCGCCAACGGCATCTCCAACGCCCGGGACAAGCTCCGCGCCGCGCAGATCCTCTCGCGCCACCACATCGGGATGCCGGCGACGACCTTCGTGCGCAACCGCGCCGACGTCATGCCGGCCATCGAGCGGGTCGGCGGCGCGCCCGTCGTCATCAAGCTGCTCGAGGGCACGCAGGGCATCGGCGTCATCCTCGCACCGGAGATCAAGATCGCCGAGGCGATCATCGAGACGCTGCACAGCACGAACCAGAACGTCCTCATCCAGAGCTTCGTCAGCGAGAGCAAAGGCCGCGACATCCGCGCCCTCGTCGTGGGCGACCGCGTCGTGGCCGCGATGCGCCGCCGCGCCAAGGGCGACGAGTTCCGCTCCAACGTCCACCGCGGCGGCACCGTCGAGCCGGTCGAGCTGAGCCCGGAGTACGAGCAGGCCGCGGTGCGCTCGGCCCAGATCATGGGGCTGCGCGTCGCGGGCGTCGACATGCTCGAGGGCAACGAGGGCCCGCTCGTCATGGAGGTCAACTCCTCCCCCGGACTCGAGGGCATCGAGACGGCGACCAAGCTCGACGTCGCCGGCGCGATCGTCGACTACATCGCCGGGCAGGTCGCCTTCCCCGAGATCGACGTGCGGCAGCGGCTGACCGTCTCGACCGGCTACGGCGTCGCCGAGCTGGTCGTGCACGCGGGCGCCGACATCATCGGCAAGACGATCGGCGACTCGGGCCTCGAGGAGCGCGACCTGCAGGTGCTGACGCTGCACCGCGGCGCGAGCGTCATCCCGAACCCGCGGCGCCGCGTAGTGCTCGAGGCGGAGGACCGCCTGCTCTGCTTCGGCCGGCTGGAGGAGATGCGCACCATGATCCCCGAGCGGC
>NZ_BAAANB010000209.1:0-1433 GCF_039529575.1 Terrabacter terrae | reverse complement strand
GGGCCCCCAGGGATGGCGACGAGGTCGGCGCCGCGCGCAGCCTCGAGAGGGAGGGGCGCCACGACGGCCAGGCCGCTCGTGGTGCGCAGTGGCACGCCCGGTCGAGCCGAGCAGACGCGGAAGTCGAAGGCCGGGACGCCGTCGTCGGTTCGGTCGATGCCGAAGACCTCGCAGAGGACACCGAGCTCGAACATGGCCACTGGCTCCTGGGCGATGACAGCGATCGTGCGCAGCATCGTGCCAGCATGACACCCGTGGCAGGATCTTGTCGAACACCGACTGTTCCGCCACTCGTGGCGAGATGTTTCCGAGCGCATAGTTTCAGCCATGGACGCTTTTCTCTTTCTCGCCATGTTCGTCGTTCTCCTGGCCGCCCTCGGGCCGCACCATCGCCGGACCTTCTCGTTGCCGCGGGCACCGTTCGGCGCCGACGCAGACGTAGACCGTGACCTCGATCGCGTGCTGCACGACGTCCCCGTCGCCGACGGAGCCGAGGCGGGGGACGCGGCGTTGCGGCGTCGTCGGGGCATGCGAAGGTTCACCCATGACGACCACCCCTCAGACCGCCATCGGCCGACTGGCCTCGGTCTCCTTCGACTGCCCTGACCCGTCGCTCCTGGCGGACTTCTACGGAGGACTTCTCGGTCTCCAGCGCGCCTACGAGAGCCCCGACGGCGGCGTCGTCTCGCTCTCCGACGGCAAGGTGGCGGTCACCATGATGCGCACCGCAGACCACGTCGCACCCACCTGGCCGAGCTCGCGCCAGCAGCAGCAGGTCCACCTCGACATCCTCGTCGACGACCTGGACGACGCGGTCGCACGCACCTTGGCACTCGGCGCCACGGAGGCCGAGCACCAGCCGGCACCGAACGCCTGGCGCGTCCTGCTGGATCCGGCCGGACACCCCTTCTGCCTCACCACGGTCACCGGCGACTGACCTTGGCTGCCACCACCGCCATCGGTCAGAAGGGCGGTGGATCGCCGTTCGGCCCGAGTGCCGATGACCGGTCCGCCGACCGGACGGAGGCGCCGTCCGACGCGCTCCCGGCCGTCGACGGTGCCGACCCGGGGCCGCTGAGAGCTTCGCGCCAGTCCCTGGGATAGGTGATGTAGTCGCGGCCGGCGATCGAGGTCCACTGGATGCCGTCATCGTCGACTCGTCGGACGTCCCAGACGCCGGCGGTCTTGCCGTTGTGGCACCCGCGGCTGAGTGAGTCGCCGTTGGAGACGCGGGTCGGGCCCTTCGGCCAGGGAACGAGATGGTCCCAGTCGCAGCGCTCGGCCGGGACCTGGCACCCCGGAGCGCGACAGACTCCGTCGACCGCCTTGACGTGCTCGACCATCTCCCGAGTCGGGGTGTAGCGATCGGTCGAGAGCTCGATGGCCCTGCCGCTGTGGACGTCGACCGCGAGGCGCTGCCAGACCGAGCCGGG
>NZ_BAAANB010000208.1:0-832 GCF_039529575.1 Terrabacter terrae | reverse complement strand
GAGCAGGACGCGGTCACCCAGGTGCAGCTTCGCGGTCCCCGAGATCACGGTGAACCACTCGTGGCCGGGATGCACGCCGGGAGGGCTCGTCCGCCGGCGCGCGGTGATCCGCATCTTCGCCACGACGAAGCCGTGCGGCTCGTCCTCCCGGGTCAGCAGCCACGTCGTGTGGCCGTGGGCGGCGTTGCGGCGTGGATGGATGACGACGTCCTCGTCGCTCGTCACGTCGACGAGCTGGTCGATGCTCGTGCCCAGGGCGCGAGCGATCGGGGCGAGCTGGTCGATGGCGATGCGGCGGTGGCCGGTCTCGATCCGGCTCAGGGTCGAGGCGCTCATCGAGCACCGGGAGGCGAGGGCGTCGAGGGACCACCCGCGGGCCAGTCGGAGTCCACGGATGCGTGCGCGCACCACTGCGTCTAGGTCGACCTCTTCTTGCGTCATCGGCAAGATCGTATGCCGTTGGCGCAACCCCGTCCTAGCGTGGACGTCATGACGCACTCCCACGACGACCGACACGCTCACCGCCGAGCCCGGCACGCGGCGAGCCACGGGGCCCACGGTGCTCACGGAGCCCACGGTGCTCACGGAGCCCACGACCACGGCGCTGCCGAGCGCTCGCCTGCCGCCGACGACCTGCTCGACCTCGACGGCGAGGTGCTGGCGGCCGCCTGGGACGAGGCACTCGACCGCGTGGTCTCCCACGTGCCGGACGAGGGAGCGTCCGACGACCGCCCGCGCCTGCGCGTCGTCGACCTCGGCGCCGGCACCGGAACCGGCACGCTGGGCCTGGCGCGGCGGCTGCCCGGCGCCGAGGTCGTCGCCGTCGACGTCT
>NZ_BAAANB010000207.1:0-3902 GCF_039529575.1 Terrabacter terrae | reverse complement strand
AGAAGGTCGGGACCGAGCGCGAGGCCCACGGCCGGATGGGCGAGTCGATCTTCATCGGGTTGGACAGCACCTGCTCGGTCGGCGAGAGGTGACGGATGCAGATGGCGTCGACGCGTTCGGGCCGGGCCTCGGCGAAGTCGGCGTAGATCTTGGGGTCGTGCTGCCCGTCGTCGCCCACGAGCAGCCACCTGATGTCGGGAAAGTCGCGGGCGAGCCGGTCGAGGCTCGTGCGCTTGTGCGCCTGGCCGCTGCGGAACCACCCGGTGTTGGTCGGCCCCCAGTCGGTGAGCATGAGCGGGCCGAGCGGGAAGCCGTTCTCGACGAGGAAGCGGTTGAGGGTGGCGGCGGTGTTCCACGCGCCCGTCGAGACGTAGACGATGGGTGCGCCCGGGTGGGCGGCGAGCAGACGGCGGTACATCGGGGCCATGCCCGAGACCGCGTGCCGCGCCTTGCCCTTGCGCACGAACGTGTTGAAGGCCGCGATCAGCGGGCGCGGCAGCATCGTCGTGATGACCGTGTCGTCGATGTCGCTGACGATGCCGAAGGTCACGTCGTCGGCGACGATGAAGACGTCGGCCGCGACGGGGTCGGTGCCCTGCACCTCGACGATCACCTGCTGCCAGCCCGGGGCGAGACCGTGGTCGCGGGCGACGATGTCGACGTGCCCGCCGCGGTCGGAGCGGCCGTAGACCTCGCGGTCGCCCGCCGTCACCTTCACGGGTACGCCGGTGGCGGGCGAGGTGAGAAAGGCGCGCCACCCACGGTCGTAGTGCGCCGGGGTCAGTGCACCGGTCGCGTCCTGGCGCGGCTCCGGGCCCTCGGTTTGCTCACGGCCCTTGCGGCCCAGAACGATCCGCGCGTACACGCGCACGAAGGAGGACGAGCCGTAGCCGACGTGCGTGATGACGCGGTTGCCCCAACCACGGCTGCGGAGCACGCGCTCCACCTGCTCGTGGACGGCGTCCTCGACGATGGCGGCCGCGTGCGGTCGTGACATGGCCTCAACCTACCTGCGTGCACCGCCTGCCGCGTCCGGGTGCGGGGCGGCGGGTCGGCCGTGTCCTCGGTTACCGGCAGGTACCACCAGATGGACCCCACCGGGCACGCCGGTGGAGCGGCCGGTTTGATGGAGGGCGTGCACCCCATCGGCGAAGTACTCAGCAGGGCCGCAGCCGGCGACTTCCCCACCGTCGACGGCGGTTGGCGGCGCGTGGACCCGTGGCGCTCCGGCGTCGAGGGCGTCGTCGCCTTCACCGGGCACGCCTTCCTGGCCGTCGACGACGCGATCTCCGACGGCACGCTGGTGGCCCTCAGCCCGGACGGGTTCGGCGGGGCCAGCAACCCACGCCTCGTCTCCCGGCTCGCCGGCAGCGGCTGGATCGACGCGCTCGACATCGTCCTCGTGGCGCGCGGCGCCGGCGGCGAGCCGGCACTCGTGCCACGCAGCGACCTGCGCAACCACCCGCGCGCCGAGCACGCGACCTCCGTGCGCAGCGACGTCGCGACCTACGGGTACGCCGCCCCCGGCGACCACACCCTCGTGACCCTCTCGACCGGGCTCGGTGGCCTGCCTGAGGTCGGCCTCGAGACCGACCCGGCCCAGGACCACGTCGGCGCCGACGTCGTCCGCGACGCGCTGACCCTGGTCCCGGAGGACCAGGTCGTGGTCGCCGCGTGCGCCCCCGGCAACGCCCGTGCGTTGCGCGCCTTCATGGCCGGCGGATTCGAGCCGGTCGCCTCCGTCCAGCTCTGGCGACCGGAGCGCTGACGCCCGAGCCGGTTGGTCACGTCTGGCACCACGTCGGCGGCGCACCTTCCACACACTCGGCACACGCTCGGCACACGGGAGGCCCACGGGCCACGCCGTACGGTGTAGCCATGCTCAGGGCATCTCGGGTCAAACCTCTCGTCGTCGTCGCGCTGACGAGCGCGCTCGTCAGCGCCGCCAGCGCCGGCTGTTCGCTCTTCGCCTCCCCGCCCGAGCCGGGGGACGCCGCCCGAGCGCTGGCCCAGGGCCTGGCGAGCGGCGACCTGGGCGCGGTGTCGTTCGGAAACACGACCCCGGCCAAGGCGACCGCCTTCGTCGCGAACGCATACAAGAGCGTCGGCACCCTGCGCCCGACGGTGGCGCTGAGCAAGGTGAGCCACCCCGAGGGCTCGGACCGCGCCACCGCGACGCTCTCCAGCCGGTGGGACGTCTCCACGTCACCGACCGACTGGACCTACGAGACGCAGGTGCCTCTGACCCTCGTCGACGGCCAGTGGAAGGTGACGTGGAGCCCCGACGTGGTCGCGCCCGACGTCGGCGCAGACGAGAGCCTCAGCATCTCCCGCACCGCTCCGCGCCGGGCGGACATCCTCGACGCCTCGGGCGGCAAGCTCATGACCGAGCGCGAGGTCGCGGTGATCGGCATCGACAAGACGAAGGTCTCGGGAGCGCAGGCGTCGGCGTCGGCCCGCAGGCTGGCCGCGCTGCTCGACATCGACCCTGGCCGGTTCGCCGCCAAGGTCTCGGCCGCCGGCCCCAAGGCCTTCGTCCAGGGCCTCACCGTGCGCGCGACCGACCCCCTCCTGACCAAGAACGGCCCGGCGATCAAGCAGGTCGAGGGGGCGCTCTCCGTTCCCGCCATGCAGGTGCTCGGACCCACCCGCACGTGGGGGGCCCCGATCCTCGGGAGCGTCGGCGAGGCCACCGCGGAGCAGATCGCGAAGTCCAAGGGCACCCTGCACGGCGGTGACACCGTCGGCATGAGCGGTCTCGAGCACCGCTATGACTCGCAGCTGCGCGGCACTCCCGGCCTCGCCGTGCTCGCCGTCAAGCGAGGCGCCGACGGCAGCGTGCTCGACAAGCGTGAGCTCTTCGCCGAGGTCTCCAAGGAGGGCGAGCCGCTCCGGACCACCCTCGACCCGAAGGCCCAGAGCGCCGCCGAGGCGGCCCTCGCCTCCCAGACGGCCCGGCCGACGGCACTCGTGGCCGTACGCGTGTCCACCGGTGAGGTGCTCGCCGCGGCCGTCGGGCCCGGCGCGGGTGGCTCGACCCTCGCCCTGGCCGGCAAGGAGGCGCCCGGGTCGACGTTCAAGATCGCGAGCTCACTGGCGCTCGTCCGCAAGGGCGCGACCGCGGCCACGAAGCTGCCGTGCACCGACGCGCTCACGGTCAACGGGCGCCGCTTCGGCAACTACACCGGCTACCCCAAGGACAGGCTCGGCGACATCCCGATGCAGACCGCCCTCGCCTTCTCCTGCAACACGGCCTTCATCAGCCAGTACCCGAAGGTGAGCCAGGACGAGCTCATCCAGGCGGCGCAGTCGCTGGGCATGGAGGAGAAGCTCGACCTGCCGTTCACGGGGTTCCTCGGTTCCGTGCCGGCGACCGACGACGTCGTCGAGCACGCGGCCTCGTTCATCGGCCAGGGACGCGTCGAGGCCTCCCCGCTGACGATGGCCCTGGTCGTCGCCTCGGTGATGAAGGGCCAGACGGTGCGCCCGGCGCTGGTGCAGGGCAACGACGCCCTGCCGCAGCCGGCGACGCCGCTCGCCCCGGCCGAGGCGGCAGTGCTGCGCCAGGAGATGAGCGCGGTCGTCAAGGAGGGCTCCGGCAAGGTCTTGGCGGCCCTCGGGGTGCAGTACGCCAAGACCGGCACGGCTGAGTTCGGCACGAAGAACCCGCCCGACACGCACGCGTGGATGGTCGCCGGCCGCGGGGACATCGCCATCGCCGCCTACAACGAGGTCGGCGACAACGGCGTGACCGGCGCCGCGCCCTTCATCACCAGCTTCCTCAAGGCCTACGACCTCCGCTGACTGCCCCGTCGAAGGGCCACAAACCGGCCCCCCAGGCACGTCGAAGGGCCACAAACCGGCCGGTTTGTGGCCCTTCGACGGGGTGGTGGGGTGGGTAC
>NZ_BAAANB010000206.1:0-509 GCF_039529575.1 Terrabacter terrae | reverse complement strand
AAGGGCGCGATCGTCGCGGCGAGCCGTGCAATGGCCGCGGATCTTCTGCCCGAAGGAATCCGGGTCAACTGCGTCAATCCCGGCACGGCGGACACGCCGTGGGTCGGGCGCCTCCTGGCACAGGCGGACGACCCGGAGGCGGAGCGCGCCGCCCTGGCGGCACGTCAGCCCAGCGGTCGGCTGGTGACTCCGGCGGAGGTAGCGCACGCGGTGCTGTCACTGGCCAGCCCGTTCGCCGGCTCGACGACCGGCATCTGCCTCACCGTCGACGGGGGCCTGCAGGCCCTCCGGATCCGACCAGCCGCGCCTGCCGAGTAGCTAGGACATCGCAGGCGTCCTGCTTCACCGCAGCGTGGGTGGCTGTGCGGGCGTAGGCGAGCCTTCACGCCCTCCGTCGCCTTCCACCTCAGCCCCCACCACTTGCATACTGACTCGATCCGGAGATGTTGCTTCATGCTGATCACGCGGTACCTCGACTCACGTGGTAGACCAGCGGTGGGCCTTCAGGA
>NZ_BAAANB010000205.1:0-2492 GCF_039529575.1 Terrabacter terrae | reverse complement strand
AACCGCGCGCTCTACCGGGAGGCGGATGCCGGCATACCCCTGCTCCCCGGCACGTCCGCGCGGTGCGTGTCGACGGCGCGCACCCTCTACGCGCGCATCCTCGAGCGCATCGAGGCCCGCGACTACGACGTCTTCACGGGCCGGGCGCGGGTGCCCACCTGGCACAAGGCCGCGCTGTCCGCCCGGGTCCTCGTGCTCGGCCCGGGCCAGCCTGCCCAGTCCGCCCAGCCACGGGAGGTCACCCCATGACCCTGCGCCTGCCCCGCGACCTCGTCGCACGCATCGACCGCCCGGCGGGTCGTCACGCCGCCCCCGAGCGCCGCAGCCCCAACCCGCTGCGGCTCATGCCCGAGGAGCCCCGCGACCGGCTGGCCGGCACCTGGCGGCAGGCACGACCGTCGCGGATCCACCGCTCGTTCCTCGACGCCCAGGGCCGCAACCCCGGCGGCTGGCACGTCGTCGGGGCCTCGACCGACGTCGGTGCGAACCGGTCCGTGACCCGCACCGTCGGCGGCCGGGAGGTCGTGCTCTGGCGTGCCGGCGACGGCAGCCTGCTCGCCGGGCCCGGCACCTGCCCGCACCTCGGCGCGCTGCTCGACGACTGCGAGGTCATGCACGACCAGGTCTACTGCCGCTGGCACGGCCTCGCGCTCGGGCCCGGCGTGCGCCGCGACTGGCTCACCCACCCGGCGCGGGACGACGGCGTGCTGCTGTGGGTGCGCCTGCCCACCGACGGCGAGGAGCCGATCGACGCGCCCGCCCTGCCGGTGCGCCCGCCGGTGGACGCGTCGTTCGCCACGGTCGTGTCGCTCCGGGGGACGTGCGAGCCCTCCGACGTCATCGCCAACCGCCTCGACCCGTGGCACGGCACGTGGTACCACCCGTACGCGTTCAGCCACCTCACCGTCGACGACGCCGCCTCGTCCGACGACCGCCTCGTCGTTGACGTCGCCTTCCGCGTCACCCGCCGGTATGCCGTGCCGGTCCGTGCCGAGTTCACCTGCCCCGACGCGCGCACCATCGTCATGACCATCGTCGACGGGGAGGGCGAGGGCAGCGTCGTCGAGACCCACGCGACGCTCGTCTCGCACGACCGCAACGGCCGCCCGACGACGGTCGTCACCGAGGCGACGATCGCGCACTCGGACCGCAAGGGCTTCGGGGTCGCCCGCTCGCTGGCGCCGCTGCTGCGGCCGGCCGTCGCCTCGACCGCCCGGCGGCTGTGGGTCGACGACCTCGCCTACGCCGAACGCCGGTGGCAGCTGCGCGACCGTGGCGAGACCTACGGCTACTGACGGTCCGTCTGCCGGCCGCGGTCAGCGGGTGGCGCCGAGCAGGCGCCGCGCCGAGTGCGCCACCGCCTGCCCACGCCCGCGCATCGGCACGGTCCACAGCTCGTGCCCCGGCAGGCCGCGGCGGCCCAGGAGGGCGTTGGCGGCGAGCCAGCCCGTGGTGGCGGCGCGCTCCATGAGGGCCACCGGCAGCTCACAGCGGATGCCGTCGCCGGCGAGGACGATGCGCGGGTCGGGCGTGACGACGCCGGGCCGGTCGGCCCACGGGTCGGTCCCGGCGAGCGGGCAGTCGTCCCTGAGCAGCCACTCCTCGTGGAGCACCGTCGCCGTGGCCAGCTCGGGGTGGAGCCGGCGCAGCTCGCGACGCAGCTCCTCGCGGAGGGCGGCCTCCTCGGTGCCGGGCGGGACGGCATACGCGTGCACCTCGACGACGCAGCCGCCGGACTGCCGCGCCCACGCGGCGGCGCCGGCCTCCATCTGTTCGACGAACGTGATGTTGTCGAGCGGGCCGTAGCCGCTCGTGCCGAGGAAGAGCGGGCTGCCCTGCGCGGCAGGGCGATCCAGCCACAGGCGCCACACTGCGAAGGAGGGCGCGATGCGCTGGGTGGCGAGCGCGTTGCGCCAGGCTGGGTCGCCGAGCCACGTGGCATCGGCGACGATCCTCTGCAGCGCCGCGCGGTCGGTGGCGAGCACGACGTCGCCGACCGTGAGGGTGCTGCCGTCGTCGAGCTGGGCGCGTATGCCGTCCGCCGCGTCCTCGAGGCGGGTGACCGACGTGCCGGTGCGGATCTCGACCCCGAGGCCGTTGAGGTGCTCGGCCAGCGGGCGCCACAGCGCGGTGTCGTAGTCGTCGTCGGGCACGTCGAAGAGCAGGCCCTCGGCCGAGCCGGTGAAGTAGGTGTGGAACATCGCGACGAGCTCGCCGCCGGAGAAGTCGCGCGGGTCGGCGAAGAAGCTGCGGGCGAAGACCTCGAGCGCGAGGTGGCGGGCCTGGTCGGGGAAGCGCAGCCGGTCGAGCACCTCTGCGGCGCTGATGCCGTCGAGCTCGGAGTACGTCTCGGGGAAGCGGACGTCGAGCAGGCCGAGGGCGGCGCCGATGTCGACCTTCGCCAGCGCGGAGACCGGGAAGCTCGGGCTGCGCGCGACGAAGGCGGCGATGGACAGCGGCGGCGTGCGCGGGATGCCGGCGAACGAGTCGGT
>NZ_BAAANB010000204.1:0-2079 GCF_039529575.1 Terrabacter terrae | reverse complement strand
GCCCGCTTCGGCTCGGCCGCGCGCACCGACATCGTGTGGCCGGTGGACGGGCTGCTGCCGCCCGGCCGCGAGGCCGGCATCCGGACCCTGCTCTCGGGCACCCCGGTCAAGAAGCCGGCCGGCATCGTCGTCAACGCGGCGGCCGTCACGAAGCCAGCCGCCTACACCCCGACCGCGCGGCGGGTCACGAGCGCGGGGACCCGGCTGCTGGCGTACGACACCCGGCTCTCGTCGGTGCTGCCCAAGCGGTCCGACCCGAGCCCGGTGCTGTCGACGCAGCGCTACCTGGCCGAGACGCTCGTGCTCCTCGGCGAGCGCGCCGGCACCGCCCGCTCCGTGCTCGTGGCCGCCCCGCGCACCTACGACCCCGACCCCGCGGGCCTCTCCGCCTTCCTCGCGGCGACCTCCAGCGCCCCGTGGCTGCACCCGGTCAGCGCCGCATCCCTCCTCGCCGACAGCGGCGAGGACAAGGCGCAGCCCCAGACGGCGTGGTCGCGGACGGCCCCGGGCACCGCCCCGGCACCGGTGCTCACCGCGCGGCGCCTCGCGCAGCTCGCCCACCAGCGCGACACCCTGCTCAGCGTCTCCTCGGTGCTGAGCAACGGCGAGGAGTTCGAACGCACCTACCGGGAGGTGCTCGACCACCTCACCAGCGTCCGCTGGCGCTACGAGCCCCGAGCCTGGCCGGCCCTGGCCAACGCCGTCGCGGCCGACGTGCGAGCGGCCACCAGCGCGATCCGCGTCGTCCCGCGCACCACCACGATCAACCTGCTCGCCGAGAACGGCACCCTGCGCATCACCGTGGAGAACGGCCTCGACTACACGGTCGAGAACATCCGCCTGCGGCTCGTGCCCGACAACCCCCGCGTCCGCGTCGTGGCGCAGCCGGCTCCGGTGACGATCGGACCGTCGTCACGCACCAACGTCCCGGTGGAGGTCGCGGTCGTCGCGGCCGGCCGGGCGCAGATCCGCGCCTTCCTCACCACCGCCGACGGCACCGTCATCGGCTCCGCCGCGACCATCCCCGTCGCCGCGAACCCGCTCGACGCCACCATCTACTGGGTCGGCGGGGTGCTCGTGGGACTCGTCCTGCTCGCCGGCGTGGTCCGCGCGGTGCGCAAGGGCACCTCGCGCGTCGACCAGATCGCCGACATCGAGGCGGTCACCGCGGCACACGAGTCCCTCGGCGATGCGCACCACGGAGATCCCCCATGAGTCGGCCTAGGATGGGGCCCTGCCACGCATCCACGCAGGACTGGACGAGGGGAGGGTGACGCACGTGCAGGGAGTCGGACCCGGAACCGTTCTGGGAGGCCGCTACGCGGTCACGCTGCGCACCTCCGAGGGCGCCCACCACGAACGCTGGCGCGCCACGGACCACACCCTCGAGCGCGACGTCGTGCTCGTCTGCTTCACCGCCGGGTCGTCGCTCGCCGCCGCGGCGCTCGACGCGGCCCGACGGGCCGCCGGCATCGAGGATCCCCGCCTCGTGCGCGTGCTCGACGTGGGCGCCGACCAGGGGGTCGGCTTCATCGTCGAGGAGCCCCTGACCGGGGCGGCGCCGCTGTCGCACCTGCTGCAGAGCGGTGGCCTGGCCGCCGACGAGGTGCGGCGCCTGACCGGCGAGGCGGCGACGGCGCTCGACAAGGCGACCCACCGCGGCCTGCACCACCTGGCCCTCACCCCCAGCTCGCTGCTGCGCATGCCCGACGGCGCGGTCAAGGTCCGCGGCCTCGCCACCGAGGCGGCCCTCACCGACGCCGACCGGCTCTCCGACGAGCGCGCGTCCCGCGCCGACGCCGTCGGCCTCGTCAAGCTCGCGTATGCCGGCCTGACCGGTCGCTGGCCCATGGTGGCCGTCGACGACGGGCTGATCGCCGCAGGCGGCCCGGTGGGCCTGGAGCCCGCGCCCACGATCGTCGGCGGCGTGGCCGCCCCCTCCGAGATCGCCGTCGGGGTGCCCAACGACCTCGACCTGATCTGCCGCATGACCTTGGGTGAGGGCCGGCGTGGACCGGTGTCACCCGGCGACCTCGCCCTCCAGATCGCCCCCTGGCCCGCCGAGCCGGCCACCTCCGA
>NZ_BAAANB010000203.1:0-2012 GCF_039529575.1 Terrabacter terrae | reverse complement strand
CCGCTCGCCTCAGAGGTGCCGGCGGTGGTCCGCTCGACGCGTGTGGCGGCGTGCGACGCGCCCGCCCCGGGTGACGGGAGCGGCAGGCCGCAGCCGGCCAGCAGGGCCGCGAGGGCGGATGCCGTGGCAGCGGAGAACGCGGCAGCGCGAAGCGCCTGCATGGTGCCTGCTTCCTGGTGTTCGGAGGTGAGCGGTGGGAGGCGGTCGGGCTCGCGTACGGCGCTAGAACTGCGCCCCCGTGCGCCACGACATCTCCTGCAGCTCGAGGGTGTTGCCGTCGGGGTCCGAGAAGCTCGCACCCCGCACTCCGCCCCCGAAGTCGTGGATCTCGCCCACCTCGACGCCGCGACCCACCAGCTCGGCTCTGGCCTCGTCGAGGTCCTCCACGACGAGGTGCAGGCCCCGGATGGTGCCGGGCTCGCCCCGGTAGACGTCCAGCCCCGTCCCGAAGCCGACCGAGCACCCGGAGCCCTCGGGGGTCAGCTGCACGACGCGGACCCCGTCGGCGGGCTGCACGTCGACGTCCTTGGTGAACCCGAGCTTGTCGGCGTAGAACTCGATGGCCCGGTCGACGTCGGCAACCGGCAGCGGGACCAGCTCCAGCTTCATCTTCATGCGATCCTCCTCAGGACTGGGTGCGCAGGTAGCGCCCGAAGTGCGGAACGGTGAACGCGATGAGGCCGCGCTCACCGGAGTAGATGAGACCCTTCTTGATCAGCGCGTCCCGGGCGGGCGAGAGCGACTGGGGCTTGCGTGCCAGCACCTCCGCCACTGCGGACGTGGGCACGGCCTCCCGCTCGGTCACCCCGTCGCGGACGTATGCCGCCGGGTCGCCCTCCGCTGTCCCGGCGGGCTCCGCCACCCCGGCGCCGTCTCCGTCGGCCCCCGTTCCGGATGCGCCCACGAGCGCGGCGTCGGCCATGGCGCGGAGGTACTCGCGCTCGGCCGGCGTCGCTCGCTCGAAGCGCGAGCCGAAGAAGCCGACGGCCAGCTCCGCCTCGGCTTCGGGCACCGCCACGCGGATGTCCTGGGCCGTCACCGGCGAGCTCGGCGCGACGTCCCAGACGACCTTGCCGTAGGCCTGGATGAAGTAGGGATAGCCGGCGGTCACGGCATACATCTCGTCGAGGGCCTCGGGAGTGAACTCGCACCCCTCCTCGGCGGCGGGTCCGACCAGCGCCCGGTCGGCGGAGTCGCGCGGCAGGCGGTCGATGCGCGAGTAGCGGAAGAGCCTCTCGGAGTAGGACTTCGACGCGGACAGCACGGCGGGCAGGTGCGGCAGGCCGGCACCGACGACGATGACGGGAAGCCCCGACTGCGAGATCTCGTGGCAGGCGGCGCAGAGCGCGGAGACGTCGTCGGGGTCGAGGTCCTGCATCTCGTCGATGAAGAAGGCGACGCCCTTGCCGACGTCGGCGGCCAGGCCGCCGATGTCGGTGAAGAGCTCGACGAGGTCGATCTCGATGTCGCCGGAGTCGGCCCGGCCGGTCGTCGCGGGGACGTCGATGCCGGGCTGCCACCGGTCGCGCAGCTTGGCCCCGCTCGGGGCCTCGCGGAGCGCGAAGGCCTTGATGATGCCGAGGACCTGATCCACCTCGTCGCCGCGCGGGTGGCCGAGCTCTCGCACCGCCTGGTGCGCGGCCGCCGCCAGCGGACGGCGCAGCCGCTGGTCGGGACGGGCCTCGAACTTGCCGGTGCCCCAGTTCGCGCGCACGGCCGAACTGCGCAGCGCATTGAGGAGCACGGTCTTGCCGACCCCGCGCAGCCCGGTCAGGACGATGGAGCGCTCCGACCGGCCGCGCGCGATGCGCTCGAGCACGACGTCGAAGGTGCGCAGCTGCTCGTCACGGCCGGCGAGCTCGGGCGGGCGCTGGCCGGCACCCGGGGCGTACGGGTTGGTGATCGGGTCCACGCTCGGAGGCTATACGCCTGTCTACTGCAGATCCGAGATGTCGCGATAAGCGGGCATCGGCGCGTCGCCGGTGCCCATCGGGCGCCTCGGCGACGGCTCC
>NZ_BAAANB010000202.1:0-5440 GCF_039529575.1 Terrabacter terrae | reverse complement strand
CCGCTGCCCCGAGCGCGAGACCGCCGAGGGCCCACCCGGGTCCCCACTCCTCGCGGCCGAGCGCCGCGTCGACTGACAGCTCGCCGGGGCCGGCGTCGATGAGCGCCACGAGGGCGGCGATGAGGACGGCGTTGTACTCCCAGCCGCCTTGGGTGACCCACACGCCCTTGGGCTTGTGGACCTTCCAGATGGCGGTGAGCATCGTGCCGATGAGGCTGGAGGCGGCCAACGGGGTCGCGGCTCCGGCCACGAGCAGGGCCCCACCCGCCGCCTCGGAGACGCCGGCCGCGATGGCGTTGGGCCGAGCCGGCTGCATCTTCAGGGCGCCCATCATCTGCTCGGTCCCCTCGAGGCCCGGGCCGCCGAACCAGCCGAAGAGCTTCTGGGTGCCGTGCCCGACGAACAGTCCACCGATGACCGCGCGGGCGGCCAGTCTTCCGATCTTCATGGGAACCCGGTACCCGGCGGCACCGGCGGCAAACCCGCGAGTCCATCCCGGAAAAGGGCCGAAAAGCCTCGTTGCAGGCCGGGCGGTGCGGGGTATGTACGCCGGAGCCGCACAGCCGGGGAGCGGTTCAGCAGAGACACCCGTGAGTGCTCCATGTGTGCTCGCGTCCCGTAACATGACCGCTGACGAAGGCCCCTGAAATGTCAACTGACGTGCACCTTCAGTCCCGGAAGACAGAGGTGCCGCTGAGATGAACCGCTTGCACGAAGGGTTCGTCCTCGGCGACCGCTACCGCCTGGACCACCGGATCGCCTCCGGTGGGATGGCTGACGTCTGGGCCGGCACCGACTCGGTGCTCCAGCGCGAGGTCGCCGTCAAGATCATGCGCCCGGACGTCGACCACGAGCGCCTCTTCGCCCTGCGCTTCCGCGACGAGGCCGTCCACTCGGCTGCCCTCATGCACACCAACATCGCGACGGTCTTCGACTACGGCGAGGACGACGGGCTCGCATACCTCGTCATGGAGCTGGTCAACGGTGAGCCGCTGTCGGCGATCCTCAACGAGCGTGGCGCCCTGCCGCCGAGCGAGGTCCGCTCGATCCTCGGCCAGGCGGCGCTCGCCCTCGGCGTGGCCCACGAGGCCCGCGTCGTCCACCGCGACATCAAGCCGGCCAACATCATGGTGCGCGAGGACGGCCTCGTGAAGCTCACCGACTTCGGCATCGCCCGTGCGCTCGACGCGTCCGGCCACACCCAGCACGGCGAGATGCTGGGCACCCCCAACTACATCAGCCCCGAGCAGGCCCTGGGCCACGCTGCCACCGGCGCGAGTGACCTCTACGCCCTCGGCGTGGTGGGGCACGAGATGCTCTCGGGCAAGCGCCCGTTCGACCGCGGCACGCCCATCGCCACGGCCCTCAGCCACGTCAACGAGCCGACGCCGCCGCTGCCCGACGAGGTGCCGGAGGACCTGCGCGACCTCATCAACGAGTGCCTGCAGAAGGACCCCGAGAAGCGTCCCGCCAACGCCGCCGCCGTGGCGGTCCGGCTCGGCCTGGGCGACCAGGAGCTTCGCGGCCTGGCGCTCGGTCTGGCGACGGCCATCAACGGCTCGCCGGCCGAGATGCTCGACGAGGTCGACGAGCTCGCGGGCAAGGTGGCCGCGCGCACGACCTCGCGTCCGGAGACAGATGAGCTGGCCGCCACCCAGGCCATGCCGTCCGCCCTGGCCGACTGACCTGGCCGACTGACCTGGCCGACTGACCTGGCCGACTGGGGCGCCCGCACGTTCGCCTGAGGGCTCTCGGGCGCCGTCGACACCGCTGCGCCGCGCGCTTCGGCATTCCGACCTACGCTGGATCGATGGCGACCCTGCCGCTCTTCCCGCTCGGCACCGTGCTGATGCCAGGTGCGCAGCTGCCGCTGCAGATCTTCGAGCCACGCTACGTCCAGCTGCTCCACGACCTCAACGCGAGCCAGGACGAGCGCTCCCCGGTCTTCGGGGTCGTGGCGATCCGTGAGGGCTTCGAGGTCGGTGAGGACGGGGTCCTCGCCCTGCACTCCATCGGCTGTGGCGCCCTCGTCACCCAGGCTGCCGCGCTGGAGGACGAACGTTTCCTCGTCATCTCCGAGGGCATCGACCGGTTCCGGGTGGACGCCATCGACGAGAGCGCCGGGACGCCCTACACGACGGCGCGCATCACGTGGCTGACCGAGCCCGACGGCGACCCTGCCACCGTCACCAGGCTGGCCGCGCGGCTGCGCGCCGAGCTGACCGCCTTCGCCGCGACGACCGACAGCGAGTCGGGCATCCCCGACGACGACCGGGCCCTGGCGTATGCCGTTCCGGCCACCGTGAGCCTCGACCTGGCCGACCGCCAGCGCCTCCTCGCGAGCAAGGACACCGAGTCGCGCCTGCGCCTGGCTCTGCAGCTGGTGCAGCGCGAGCGGGAGTTCGCCGCGGCGCTGGGCACCGTCGCCGCCCCGACAGCCCCGCCCTTCAGCCTCAACTGAGGCGTGCGGCACACGGCCGCGGGTGGCGCCGTGTCAGCGCAGGCGCAGCGTGGCGAGGACCTCCGCAGCCACGACCCAGGTGGCGAGCGCGCACACGACGACGTAGGACAGGTTCCACGCGCCGCGCGGCAGGGGCGTGAGCGTCGCGAGCACCGCGGGATCGCTACCACGGCTGCGGTCGCGGACCACCGCCTGCAGGTGTCGCCAGGCGCCGACCACGAGGACGACCCCGAGACCGACGAGCACCTGGGCCTGCAGTGCGTCGTCGCGCCACCACCACAGCGCCACCGAGCCGCCGACTGCCACGACCATCACGAGGGCGGTCAGAGCCGATCGCACCCGGACCAGCGCGAAGACGAGGATCGCGAGGCCGGCGGTCACTAGCGGGGCCGCCCAGCCGCGCTCCGCCGCCCACACCATGAGGGCGCCGAGCAGTGCCGGCATCGGGTAGCCCGCCCAGGCCGACGCGATCCGGCCAGGGCCACGGGGACGGCCGCGCGTCACGGCGTGCCCCGACATGTCACCGCGCAGGGCGAAGCCGGTGAACTGCCGCCCGACGAGCACGCCGACCACGGCGTGCCCGAGCTCGTGCACCAGCGTCACGGCCAGCCGCACCACGCGCCACAGCGGCTCGACGGCCACGAGGAGCAGGGCCACGCCGAGGACGAGGCCGAGCCGGGGCGCTGCGAGGGCGACGTCGCCGGTCGCCGGGACCACACGGTCGCGAACCGCCTCGAACCACTGCACGGAGCCAGAACCTAGCCGACCCGCCTGTGGCGGCTCGCTCCACGACCTGCCGATGGTGCGGCGAACGATCCTGCAACCGGTGGGTGCTCACCCCACCAGCCGGCGCATCATCACGCACGCGACACACGAGCCGCGTCAGCGGGGCGGGGCCACGGGGTGGCGGGAGGTGAGCACCTCGAGCAGCAGCCGGTGCAGCGGCACGTCGGCGCCGGACTCGGCAGCCAGCCGCACGACCGCACCCGTCCACGCATCGAGCTCCGACGGCCGGCCCTCGAGCAGGTCCCGCTGCAGCGAGGTGGTCGAGTCGGCGGGCTGGTCGTCGACGAAGGCCATAGTGCCCTCGACGACCCGTGCGGGCAGCCGTATGCCGCGTGCCCGGGCGAGCGCCTCGACCTCGCGCATCGCGTCCTCGAGCAGCAGGCGGCTCGACGGCCTCGAGCGCAGCTCCCCGATCGTGGCGTCCAGCGCCGCCCCCAGTCCACCGAAGGGCACGACGAAGAGCATCTTCGACCAGAGCTCGGCCCAGATGTCGTCGGGCACGGGTGAGGCCGCCCCGGAGTCGTTGACCGCCTCGCGGAGCCTCGTGACGCGCTCGGACGGGGCGCCCGGTGTCGCCGACCATTCGTCGAAGGCGAGCGAGGCAGGACCACCGACGTGGACGACCCGGCCCGGGCCGTCGATGTAGGCGAAGATCTTCGCGATGCCGGGGAGCACTGCGCCGCGCCCGACGGCGGCTGCGGTCTGGTCGGGCGCCTCGACCCCGTTCTGCGCCGTGATGACGGCCGTGCGGGGAGCCACGAGCGCGGGCAGCTTCTCGAGCACGGGCGGCAGCTGCCAGGTCTTGACCGCGAGCAGCGCCGCGTCGACCGGACCGATCGAGGTGAGGTCGTCGGTAACCTGCGCCGGTTGCACGGTGAAGTCGCCGGCGACGCTGGTGACGACGAGGCCGTGCTCGCGGATCGCCTCGAGGTGCGGCCCGCGGGCCAGGAACGTCACGTCGTGGCCGGATGCCGCGAGCCGTCCGCCGAAGTAGCCGCCGATGCCTCCTGTGCCGAGCACCGCGATGTGCATGACCGTGCCTCCTCGTCAGTCCCGCTCGTCCGTGCCGCGTGCTCCCATCATCGCGCCGGCGAGCGACCGTCGGGGTGGGTCGCCCAAGGTGCCGGGCGCCGGGCCGGGAAGGTCCGTGAACGCATACGGGTAGGGAGAGGTTCGGATGCGCGACGAGCTGGGCGAGCCGAGGAGGCAACGGTGGCGAAGCAGCGGACGGTCGACCGGTCGCGCCTCGGGGCCTGGCTGCTGAAGTGCAACCCGGCGCTGTGGGACCTTCGCGGCCTGCTCGACTCCGGTGAGGACCGGATCACCTCTTGGGCGGTGCAACCCGGCTACCGGGCCCGGCTCGTCGCCGCGGGCGACCCCGTCGTGCTCTGGGTGTCGGGTCCCGGCCACCAGGGACTGAGCCGGGGGATCTGGGGGCTCGGCCACGCGACCGCAGAGGTCGAGCCGTGGGTCGAGACCGGCCAGGGCCGGTGGCGCAGCGCCTCCGACTCGCACGGGGTCCGCGCCCGCGTGGAGCTCGACGTCCGGCTGCTCGCCGAGCCCGTCCGCGACGAGGTTTTGCGCGCCGCGGGCATCGACGGCCTCGAGGTGCAGCGCCAGCCGTTCATGGCCAACCCATCCTTCGTCTCCCGGGAGGAGCTGGCGGCCCTGCGGCCGCTGCTGCCGGCCTGGCCCACGCCCTCGCCCACCGACCGCGTCCAGGAGGTCCGGACATGAGGGTGCTCGTGCTCTCCGACACCCACAGCCCGCACCGGTGGAAGGGCTGCCCGCCGGCACTGCTGCCGCAGCTCGAGGCCGCGGACGTCATCCTCCACGCCGGCGACGTCTGCACCCCGGACGTGCTCGAGCTGCTGGCGACGTTCGCGCCGGTCCATGCGGTGATGGGCAACAACGACGTGCCGGAGGTCGCCGAGTGGGGCGCCCCCGAGACGCTGGAGCTCACCCTCGACGGCCTGCGCGTCGGCATGATCCACGACAGCGGTCAGCGCCAGGGCCGCACGGCCCGGATGCGGCAGCGCTTCCCGAGCGCCCACCTCGTGGTCTTCGGCCACTCGCACATCCCACTGGACGAGACCTGCGACGGCGTGCGCATCCTCAACCCGGGGTCCCCCACCGACCGTCGGCGCCAGCCGGCAGGCACGTATGCCGTGCTCGACGTCCGCGACGGCGAGC
>NZ_BAAANB010000201.1:0-828 GCF_039529575.1 Terrabacter terrae | reverse complement strand
CCGTCGTCGCCGGAGGAGGCGAAGACCGAGATGCCCTTGGCCGCGGCGGCCGCGAAGTCCTCGTGCGCCTGCTGCAGCTGAAGGTTGTTGCCCTTGCCGGCGATGGCGGCCTCATCCGAGCCGTAGCTCATCGAGAGGACGTCGCCGAGGTCGTGGTCGACCGCGTAGCGCACCGCGACGTTGAGTGCGTTGCCGTAGTTGTTGGGCGCCACGACGAGGTTGATCGTCGCGTCGGGGGCGATGGCGTGGGCCCACTGCACGTCGAGGCTCGTCTCGCCGGCCCAGCCGAGCGGCTGCCCCTGGTGGGCGGTGCTCGTCTGCGGCTTCCCGCCGGGGTAGTAGACGTTGAGGTCCGCCTTGGGCAGGCCGAACGTCTGGCTGAAGACGTCGAGGTCCTGGCGCACCGTCGGGCTGCCGTAGGCGTCGACGATGACGATCCGCTGGCCCTTGCCGGTCCAGCCGTCCGGGATGTCGTACGCCTTGCGGATCAGCGCCGGGGTGTAGCACGCGAGGCCGATCCGAGCCACGCACTGCGACGGCGTGGGGAGGGCACCGAGCTGGCTGCCCTTCGAGTACTGCTTCGTCAGCGGGTGGACGGTGTAGACGATGTCGCTGGTGTCCGTTCCAGCGGCCGTGGCGGACGAGCCCGCCACCAAGGTCGTGCCGAGCGCGAGGGCGGCGGAGGCGAAGCCCACTCCCACGTACGTACGCCTGCGCAGAGTCTGAGTGCGCATGAATCCCCTTCTCCCTGGGTGCCCCGGACCGCTTCGTCCGAGTTGTCACGGAACGTAGGTGCGCTGTATGCCAGTTGGCTGGGAGCAGCCTGCC
>NZ_BAAANB010000200.1:0-6007 GCF_039529575.1 Terrabacter terrae | reverse complement strand
TGCCGGCGAAGTTACGCCGTACGACGTCCCGCGCGGCACCTGCCCGGTATGCGGAGGTAGCGAGGTTCGGCACCTGGTGATCGGTCTTCCCGCAGACCCGGAATCGATGACCGGTACGCCGCCGTGGGTTGAGTGGGTCGGCTGCCTTCACCCCGGATACGACCGCGAGTGTGACCGGTGCGGTGCCCAATGGGAGTCGGACGATCTGATGCACATCGATACCGTGTGGCCACGAATCGTCCAGCACGCGGGGCAAACCTTCAAGACGTCCACCGGCCTGGAATTCACCTACCGCGTGCCAGGTCAGTTCTTGAGAGTGACTCGTGACGGGCATGAGATTAACCGTTCACTTTCCCGGACCAACTTCGCGAGGGCGCTCGAGGCCATGCCGGTTGATGGTCCTGGGGACATCGCGGATTGCCAGGGCCCCGCGTACACCTGGGCGATCCTCATGGACCCTCGCGTGCGTCGGCAGGACTGGTAGGCACCCGCCGAACCTCAGCACTGGTGGAGCCGACAGGCGGCGGTATGACGTGGGTGGCAACACGCTCATGGCAGCGGGGACCTGTCTGGCCGACCACGCGGAGTGCGCAGGTACCTTCTAGGCGTGGAGGAACTATTCAAGAGTGCAACAACCATGCGAATCGTCTGTGGGGTAGTTGGGGCAGTGGGCCTCGTGTTGATCATCGGCGGCCTGCCCGGGACCGGTACGACAGGGTGGCCAGTGGCCGTAGTGGGTCCGGGATCCGCATTGCTGGCTAGCGCTCTAGCTGGTCTCGTAGCACTCAGGGGAGTGCAAACTTGGAGGGACAAACAGGCGAGCATGCCGCGGCTTCCTCGCGGGAGAATCGAGCGCGTGTGTACGAGCGAGTGCTTGCGCACATCGTTAGTTCTTTTGGCCCTGACGGCGCTCCGCTAAAAGATGAGGCGTCGGTGAGAGCGATGGCCGCCTCTTGGGCGAGCACAGAGACACTCGATGCTCTGTCCCAGTGGTTTCGGTATGGAGCGCGGTACAGCGGCCAAGTTACGAATAAGTCGTGGTCATTCGAACTCGTTTACCGAGTTGTATCAGCCATGAGGAAGGATATAGACCCCGACGTCACAATTTCAAAGAATGACTTGATGAAGATGATCTTCAACGACTACGACGCAACGAAGCATGATTCGCCGACGGTCTTAAGCATTGTACTCAACGCAGCAGGAACCGTTATTGGTCCATGACCGCCCTCGCGTGGTGTGCTGTTCAGTGCCTCGCCAATGGATCGGCATTTGGAAGAGCGACGTGGAAGACGGGGACACCCGCCGATGGAGACGCGTGCGCCAGAGGCCGGAGGCCCTGACGATCAAGAGCAGGGTGAGTGTGAGCTCCGCCATGGTGCGGCGATGGGACGCACCGACTTCTCTGCGAGCGCATGCTTTCCATGCTCGTAGGGCAAGCAGAGTGGAACTCGGCGGGCCAACGCCGCGCGCCCATGGGATCGAGTCCGCATGCGGCGAAATGACGCGGGTCTCGGCGGTTTCGGCGAACCTGCAGCGAGAACAGTGGCGCTGAGCTGGGACGATGGGAGCTTGAGAAGGGATTGCAGAAGGAGTTTCGGGGTCTATGGCCGGGCCGGTCGCCCTACCTAGTCACCCATGCTAAAGGCGACTTTCTAGCTGGGAGCATCGCGAGTTTGGCCGAGCCGAGTTTATGGTGAGTCACACCCTTGGTCTCCTGAAATTGCTAAGAGATTGGCGGGTCTGAGTCCCCAGCACGCACGCCAGGTGGAAGCGTGACGCCTAAGTATTCCGTTCGCCGACAGCTCACGCGCCTGCAGTTGGCACGCGCACGTGTTGAACCGCAGACCGCCTAGGCGTTCCCAGAGGGCGCTGCGGTTGGGGCGAGCGTGGCTCTGGTCGTTGGCTCGTTCTGGGAAATCCAAAGATGATGAGACTGTACCTGCTCCACACTGTCAGAGCAGGGAAAGCAATGTGAGCAGTCCCCCTACCACGATTGCAGTGGCTACGGCCCCGCGGTGCTTTGACCCTCCTCCTGCGAGGTACCCCAAGCCTCCGATAACGGCCACCGCCAAAGCTTGCATACCTAGGTGCCCTTCGTGTTTAAGGAGCCATGACCACCCAAACCTGCCCGGTCCCCAGATGATGAGAAGGGCGGCCAGCACTGAGAAGACCCAGGCAAGGACTACTCTGAATCGGCCCCACAGGCGGCGCAGACGCAGGACCGAAGCTTCGGCGGCCTCTCTTTTGCGACGCTCCTCCTGCAAATCTTGCCCAAGTTGAGCGTGTGCGCGCGCCTCCCTTTCGGCTCGTTGGTCCGCTGCTCGTCGAGCCTCTGCTTCCTCGACCTCTTTCTGTTTGGCTGCCTCAAGCTCCTGAACCGCCCTCTCGGCGGCAACCTTGGCTGCCTCTTGAATATCGCGCGCACGCTTGTCGCTAAACTCGCGAGCAGCCCGCGCCGCCCGCGCGGCCTCCGCTGCCTCCTCCGCGGCTTGGCGCGCCTCAGCAAGCCGTTCGGATTTCTCCGACACGGACTTGACCAAGGCGCCGTTCTCGGTCAGAACGGCGTTCTCGATTAGCTCGCCGAACGATTCGTCCGTGGATTCAACATCCGTGAGTCTTCCCATTAGCAGATCGTCGTTTAGAATGTGGACCGCGGTTTCCCTCGCGACGCCCTCAAAACTCGCGAGATATGACAGGACCTTGGAAGCTGTCTTTCCATAGTCTGTTTGAGTGGTGCGGAACTCCGGCGCCGCGAAGATTTCCATGAATTTCCGGTCGAAGTCGACGGTTACTCGACTGAACGGTCGCAGCACCTGCAGAAGATGGTGTGGCAGCACTACTGTAGCGACACGCTTGCCCTCCGCCGAGGATTGCAAGAAGGATCGGTCAAATGAATGAAGTGAATAGTCATTGGACAAGAGCAACGCTCCTGACCTGAGCGCGTTAGTGCTCTTCGATCGCTGGCGCTGCAGGAACATCCAAACCGTCACGTCGTGATCAAGCGCCTCGTATCGGCGCGGCGCCTTGCTCACCCTTCGACGGTTCTTAAGGTAGTGGTCGAACTCCGCGATAAGTTCGCCTTTGCGCTCCGTGTTAAGGTCTGCCCCGGACTGGTTGTATCGCTGTATGCCTCGGTCTCGCAGCATGTCCTCGACGTGGTCGTAGCGGGCGAGGAATGCTTCAGCGTCAATTTCTCGATTAGCGTTCATAGAGTGGAATTGGCGCTCGAGGCCGAAGCCCACCCCACGGCTCTCCATGTATTGCAGGTACGCTTGGCTCAGCGCTGGCGTGAAGTGACGTTTAGTCAGGTTGGCCCTGGCTACATCAAGAATCTCCAGAATTTCTCGGAGCGTACGCTCGTGATAGTAGAGCTTGAACGGGTAGTGCTCGCTCTTGATGAAGTCAAGTAACTCAACGTCAGCCTGTTGAAGCGGATTGTCTTGAAGACCGAGGACGGCCAGGACCACGTTCGTGTCAAGAAAGAGTTTGAGACTTGGCACCTGGCCCTTCAAATATTCGGCAGTCGAGTCGCTTACGCTGAGAGCGAAGAAGGTGAATGTGCCGTCGAGCAATTCCGACATGTATCGGATGCGGCTTGGGCTGGGCGCCGTGAAGAATGCCCGGATTGCCGTGCGTGCTTTTTCCCGGGATGGGCTCAGGGCAGCCCGCGCTATGGCGTCATCCAGCAGTTTCGGGAGGGTTCCCCTATCTTCGGTTGAGTCACTGCGTGAGTCGAGAAGCTGGACGGCCTCTGCTCCGTGCTGATTGAAAACGAGGCCCAAGTAGTTTTGGAGTGCAGCCCACAGTTTGTCCTCGGACAGTCCGGTTTCCGACACGTCGGAAAGGGCCAGCCACTCACGCCGAACCTTCTCCTCCAGTGCCTGCGACGCTTCAATTCGCTCCGAAAGGGAGGCCTTCACATCCGCGGAGAGGATGATCCTGGGCGGGGTGATGGTTCGGTCTATTTGAAGGCGGCCCGCCTTCAAGTGGTTCTCGATCGCTAGTCGGACGTCCCCAACATCGAGCGTGACTCCGAAGTAGGTCGCCACCGCCAGAGCGAGCTCATTTGGATCGCCTCCACGGCCCACCATCGGATCGATGCTCAGCGTGGTCAGGACCAAACTGTCGACCGCGCTCTGAACCTTGCGCGTCTTGCTCAACGACAACATGTGGCACAGTTGCCGGAAGGCAGGCTCCACCCTCGAACGGGCCGTTTGCTCTGTCATCAAAACCTCCGAGTAGGCGCGAAGGTGACCGTACTAGCGCCAGCCGACATCTGCGGTTAGGCACCCGTTTCAGGACGCGAGTTGTGGGGGCCGGGCCGTGCTGGCGACGTCTCTGATGGTCCGAATGAGACTCGCGGACGACCCCAGGAAGTGCCCGCCCACTGTCGGGAAGACCTCAGTCCCTCGGCGCGGGAGAGATAGGCGAACCGCGTCGTGGATCCGGGGGTAGAAGCTCGCAGATCAATCTGAGCGAGCTGCATCACATGGCCTATGGCTCAGGACTGGAGCGAACCGAATCAGGTGTGGACAAGGCGCGCGTCTGACCCTGGGCGCATGCCGCGGCTGGCGGCTACCTTCCTCGAGGCCGCCGTCGCCGGCTCATCGAGCTGAGGTAAGGCCATCCATGTGAGCTGCAAGGACGTGTGACCCTCGCCAGGCGGCGACATTCCTCGAGGCGGCCTCAACTTCCTCGTGGTCGGGGAGCCTAAGCGGGCAACCCCACAAAATGTCTATTACGCCTCCCCACTTGTCGCCACCATCGACAGTAGGGTCAAGCCACCATCGTCGGGATCTCAGGGGCGCGAAGTGAACGAACAGCCAGAACTGCGGTCCTTCATCTTCGGCCAAGACCTGCCATGGGCGGGAGAGTTGGCCGAGGTTGACCTGTACGTCGAACTGCCATTCTGGCTGATGATGCAACCAGCGAGCGTAACGATCGAACGTGACGGTTGCTCGTTCGTGGTAAACATCTGTATTCCCCAGGTCGAGGTCTTCGTCGGAGAGTGCTTGGACTCCCGTCGCACTATCGCTTGGCGGGGGCCTCAATCAGCTGTGGGTGATTGGACTCCTCCCGACGATCTGCAAGCCATTGCCGAGGAGCGCGATCTCTCTTTCATGTCGCGGCCCTGTAAGACAGTGCTCAGGATTCGCGCCCAAGGCCTTGAGGGTGCATTCGGTCTGACAGATGATGATGCCCCGCCGCGAAGCGAAGCGGAGCGTGATGCATATTGGGATTCGCTTTGCGAGGCTCATATTCCGATCATCAATGAACTCATACAAAGGTATCGCCTAGTCACGTACGACTACTTCGCCTATGAGGTCAGTGCATGGGACGTCCCGATCTGGCACGTGCGGCTCGGCGAGACTTCACGAACCGTAGTACTGATGCCCTACAAGGAGTGGGACTACCGTCCGCTCGAGGTAGTGCCTACGCCAGAGGATGGCGGTGAGCCACCGAGGCGGCCATTCCAGTTCACCTACGGGGGCGCCCTTGATGCAACCGATTCCTCCATCGCTGTCCCCGGAGAGTTTGACTTGTTGGACGCGAGGTCGCTGATGGAGCGTGGAGACTATACGGGGGCCGTCCGTCGTGCGACAACAGCGATCGAGGCCGTTGTCGAGTGGAGACTTCGAAAGGAGTTACTCGAAAGTCTTCCTGCACAGGAGGTCGAGGATCGCTTGCGTGCTAGTCAGAATGACTTCCCCGGACGTTTCCGACAACTGCAGAAAATTCTTGGCACCAAGACGGCGTGGCAGCAACTCGCAGATGAGTTTGAACGCACGCGGAAGATGAGGCACGAGATCGTGCACCAAGCCCGTCGACTGACTCACGAGGAGCGGGGCATTGCGCAGCGATCCGTAGATACCGGGCGGTGGCTTTTCAATCACATCGAGGATGTGCCAAACCGGGCGCGAATTCGTGATTTTGGAGGGCTCAAGTCCGTAGGGCGCGTGGCCATGGCGATGCGGTTCGACACGCGCATCACGGCGAGTGGCGTCGA
>NZ_BAAANB010000199.1:0-994 GCF_039529575.1 Terrabacter terrae | reverse complement strand
CCCGCCACCGTCTACCGCATCCCGCTCACTCGGGCGCGTGGCGGACGAGGTCGAAGCGGGTCCGCGCGTGGCCGGCATACCCCCGACCCGACGTCTCGTGCTCGACCGTCACCTCGCCGCCCGCGCGAGTCACGACGACGCGCGTCGTGAGCCGCTCGGGCTCACCGGCGGCGTCGCCGTGCCTGACCGTGAGGCCGTCGTCCTCGACGAGCACCGACTCCCAGTGGCCGTCGACGACCGGGTCGAAGACGTGCAGCTCGATGCTCTCGGGCCGGTAGCCGTCGGTCGAGGCGGGGACCTGGGTCCACATCGGGATCGCGGCGCCGGCGCGGGCGAAGAGGGGGATTCGCTCGAGCGGCGTCTCCACCGTGATCCGCTGGCCGCCGGGGTGCAGCTCGCCGGTGTACCAGTCGTACCAGTCGCCCGCGGGCAGGTAGACCGAGCGCGAGGTCATGCCCTGCTCGGTGACGGGCGCGACGAGGAGATCGCGGCCGAAGAGGTACTGGTCGTCGACGTCCACGACCTCCGGGTCGTCCTGGTAGTCGAGCACGAGCGGCCGCTGGACGGGCTCGCCGGTCTCGGACGCCCGCACGAAGGCCGAGTAGAGGTAGGGCATCAGCCGGTAGCGCAGGCCCACCGCCTGCCGGGTGAGGTCGTGGATCTCGGGGCCGAACGACCACGGGTACTGGTCGATGTTGCCGGTCTCGGAGTGGTTCCGGCAGAACGGGGTCAGCACGCCCATCTGGAACCAGCGCAGGAACAGCTCCGGGTTGGTGTTGCCCTGGAAGCCGCCGATGTCGGCGCCGACGAACGGCTGCCCCGACAGGCCGAAGCCGCACGCCATCGGCATGCTGAGCCAGAGGTGGTCCCAGCGGGCCTGGTTGTCGCCCATCCAGTTCGCGGCGTAGCGCTGGATGCCGGCGAAGCCGGCCCGCGACAGGATGAAGGTGCGGTCCTGCGGACGGGCGGCGCGCAGGCCCTCGATGGTGCCCAT
>NZ_BAAANB010000198.1:0-3596 GCF_039529575.1 Terrabacter terrae | reverse complement strand
CTCGCGCGGATGCCATGAACGGAGCCACCGTGTCGCCGACGACCGGGACGTGCAGTGCCAGCTCGACGTCTCGCACGGCCTGGAGACCGCGGGCCAGGTCGGTGACCGAGGCACGGCTGTCGCTGGCAACGGCCGCGATGGTGACCGTGTCGGCGAGGTCGAGGGCGAGCGCTCGGGCTCGTGGCCCGCGGACGGCCATGACGACCGGCGTGTGGGCGTCGGGGCCGTCCAGCTCCCGGAGCGCGGTCACGGTCTCGCGGGCTCGGGCGAGACGCTCTGTCGGTGACGCCACCGGCATACCCAGCTGTCGCAGCTCGTCCTCGATGCCGGGCCTCCCGGTGCCGATGCCCATCTCGAAGCGGCCCTCGGTCAGCACCGACATCGAGTGCGCCTCCCACGCGGTGCTCCAGGCGGGGCGCAGTGGTGAGGCGTAGACCCAGGTGCCGACACGCAGGTTCGTGCAGGCCGCTGCCATCGCGAGGGTGGGGGCAGGCGCCGGCTGCCAGTGCGGGACGTCGGGCATCAGCAGGGTGGAGACCCCGCTGTCGGCGATGCGTTGCAGCTGGTGCCTCCACGTCGCCATGTCAGTGAGCACCGGGGCAACGACTCCGAACCGAAACGGTCTGGTCATGTGGCGACTCCGATCGAAGGTCTGTGGCTTCTGCAGGGCCGCCGTCGCGCCCTGTCACCAGCACAACGAACGGGACGACCCGCATACGACGATGTCGTCCTCCTGGGCCGGGCACCAGAGGCAGACTGGCCGTAGAGGAAGGGAGCCGAGATGCCTGAGGTTGTGGTCGACTTCATCACGTCGCTCGACGGCTACGCGTCAGCCGAGGGCTGGCCGGGCTGGTGGGGTGTGGAGGGGCCCGAGTACCTCAGCTGGCTGGGCGAGAGTCCGGAGAACGACCACCTCGTTCTCATGGGGGCGAACACGTACCGGCTCATGCACTCCTTCACGAAGGAGGGTGAGCCGGGGACCGAGGTGCTCACAGGCATGGACAAGGTGGTCTTCTCCAGAACGCTGACCGAGCCGCTGGAGTGGGACAACTCGACCTTGGTCCCCGGCGACGCCATCGAGGCCGTGGGCAGGATGAGGCAGGACGGCGACCGGTCGATGCGCACGATCGGGAGCCTCGCCCTGTGCCGGTCCCTGCTCGAGGCCGGGCTCGTCGACCGGTTCCGGGTCGTGATGTTCCCCGTCATCACCGGAGCCACCGGTCGGGAGCGCATCTACGACGGGTATCCGGACGTCGCGCTCGACATGGTGGACAGCCGCACGTTCGACGGTCGGATCCAGCTGGTCGAGTACCTGCCGAGAGTGCTGGACGGCCCACCGGTCCCGCCTCCCAGCCCGCACTGAGAGTCCCGAAGTACCGTCGGCCGACAAGCCGTTCATGCCTGGGAGGACGCGTGTCGAAGAATCTAGTCGGCTTCGTGACCGCCGTCGCGCTGCTGGGGCTCAGCGGCTGCGGAGCAGGAGCGCCCGTCGACCCTGTGAGCTCCTCCGCCCTGCAGCCGGGCCCGACTCATCCGGGGACGGCACAGCCGGGCACGGCACAGCTGGCCCCGGTGCGGCCGGGGACGGTGACCAAGCTGCTGGTGTTCGTCGTCGAGAACCACTCGCTGGACCAGATGCGCCAAGAAATGCCCTTCACGGCGGCGCTGGGGAAGCAGTACGCGGTCGCGACGAGCTACCGGGCAGTGACCCACCCCTCCCTGCCCAACTACCTGGCGATCAGCGGCGGCAGCACGTTCGGCATCACCGACGACGACCCGCCCTCCAGCCACAGCACCGACGAGCCGTCGGTGTTCGGCCAGGCCCTGTCGCTGGGCAGGACGGCGAAGGTGTACGCCGAGGCGATGCCCGGCAACTGCGCAACCGAGAGCTCCGGCCGGTACGGCGTGAAGCACAACCCGTGGGCCTACCACCTGGGCGAGCGCTCCTCCTGCGCCAAGTACGACGTGCCGGCCACCGAGCTGAGCAAGGACGTCACCAACGGAGGGCTGCCCAACGCCGGCATGGTGGTTCCCGATCTGTGCAACGACGCCCACGACTGTGACCTCTCGGTCGCGGACCAGTGGCTCCGGACCCACGTCGGAATGGTGATGGCCGGGCCGGACTGGCGCAGCGGGCATCTGGCGATCGTGGTCACCGCCGATGAGGATGACCACAACCAGAACAACCTCGTCCTGACCGTCGTGGCCCACCCGTCCCTGCACGGCGCCGTCGTCACCAGGCCGCTGACGCACTACTCACTCGCGCGCCTCTACAGCGAGGTCCTCGGGGCCAAGCCGCTCGGCCACGCCGCCACTGCCCCGTCCATGGCCACGGCTTTCGGACTGAAGCTCTCGGGCCGCTGAGACCGGGGGCGCCTCACTCCCGGCTGAGACTTGCCGCGACGGCGAGCTCGTCGACGAGGTCGTTCATCTCGTGGCCGGAGTGACCCTTGACCCATTGGAAGGCGACGTCGCCGCGTTCCTCGACCGCCAGCACGAGCGGTTCCCACAGGTCACGGTTCGCGACCGGCTTCTTCGCCGAGGTGGTCCAGCCGCGCTTGAGCCACCCGTCCCACCACTTGTCGCGGAAGCAGTTCACGACGTACGTCGAGTCGCTGACCACGACCAGGGGCCCCGAGAGTGCGGTGACGGCCTCCAGCGCGGCGCGGATCTCCATCCGCTGGTTCGTGCTGGGTCGCTCCGAGCCGGAGGCGAAGCGGTCCCGGTCGATCGCCCACGCCCACCCGCCCGGTCCGGGGTTCCCCGAGCACGCGCCGTCGGTGTAGACGAACGTCGCTCCCTCGGGAGCAACCATCGCCGCCCTCGGTGCCCGGACCTTGCCCGCGGTCCGGCCGCGCGGCGCACCGGAGGTCGTCGACCGTGGCGCGGCCAGGCCCGGGAGCGCGAGGTCGTCCCGGCATACGGCGTGCGCCCAGCCCGTCGCGCTGCCGCCCGCGCCGACGATCTCGTCGCCCGCTCGGATCGGCGCCTCACAACGCGGGCAGCGTCCCGGAAACTTGGCCAGCACAGTTCTCCTCGAGGGTCGGTCGACGCGGTCACGGCGCGGGCTCCCTCGACGGTCGCCCACCCGATCCGCGGACCCGAGCGTAGTGACACCTTCGGACGACGCGAAGTCGACTCGAGATCCGGTGACGTGACTGCTGGTGCGCGCATGATGGGCGCATGGCCGAGGAGCCGACCGTCGATCCTGAGCAAGAGGTACCTCGGGGTGTCCCTTCGGGACAGGCGGGTTCGGCTGCGGCGTCCGAGACCTACCGGTGGCCCCTGGTCGCCCTCATCGCGGTGATCCTTCCGCAGGTCCTGGTGCCGGCGAAGCTGCGCGAGGGACCCCCGCTCGCGGTGCCCGTGATCGAAGGGGTCGTGGTGCTGATCCTCCTTGCCGTGGCGGCGAAGCCGGGACCCGTCCCACGGGCGGCTCGTCCGGTGGTCCTGTCCTTGGTCGCCGTCCTGATCGTGGCGAACACCGCCGCCGCGGCACGGCTGGTGGCGCTCGTGCTGCGACGCACTCCGCCGGGCGAGACGCCGCCCACCGCGACACAGCTCCTCGTCACGGCGGTCATCCTGCTCGCGACCAA
>NZ_BAAANB010000197.1:0-5153 GCF_039529575.1 Terrabacter terrae | reverse complement strand
TGAGGCGGTGGCTGGTCGCTCCGGCGTCGTCGGACGCGCTGCCACCGGCAACGGGCCACGAGCGGACCCGGCCGCCGAGAGTCGCCTCACGCTCGACCACGACGACGTCGACACCCCGCTCGGCGAGACCGGTGGCAGCCGCCAGACCGGCGATGCCGCCACCGACGACGAGGACGGGCCCGCTTGCGGCAGAGTGGTTCTCAGCGGCCCCTGATGGTTGCGGCAGGTGGCGCTCGGCGCGTGGGTCGAGGCCCGGCTGCCAGGGGTGGGCGCCGCGGCGCGGCCTCACGGCATACTCCCCGTGGTCTCCTCGGTGGCCCGCGTCGCGTGGGGCTTGTGGCCGACGACGGTGTGGACGGTGCCGCGCTGCCAGCCGGGCACCGCGTGGGTGGCGACGCGCTCGAAGCCGGCGCGGCGCAGGCGGTGCTCGAGCTGCGCGGTGGAGTCCATGTGCAGCACGCTGCGCCAGAGGTAGCGGTAGAGGCTCGTGTTGCGCGAGGTCAGCCAGCCCAGCGGGATGATGACGCCCCAGCACACGAGCGTCCACAGCAGCGTCGGGACCAGGCGACCGCGGACGGAGTACTCGTGGACGACGAGGGCGCCGCCGGGCCGCAGCTCGTCGTGGATGGCGCCGAGCGCCGCGTCGCGGTCGGGGACGTTGCGCACGAGGTAGGCCGCCAGCACACCGTCGAGGCCGCCGGCGGCGCGGGCGGCCTCGAGCTCGGGGTGCTCGCCCAGGGCCTCGGCACGGCCCTGCGCGAAGGAGACCGTCGCCGGCCACGACTTCTTGCGCGCGCTCGCGAGCATCCCCGCCGATGCGTCGACCCCGAGGACGGCGGCGGTGGGCTCCGGGCCGTGGTGCACGGTGAGCGCCTGCACGAGAGCGGCCGTGGAGGCGCCGGAGCCGCAGCCGAGGTCGAGGACGTGCGCGGGTGGGGAGGCGACCGCGCGGACCAGGGCGTGGGCCGAGGAACGCAGCTGGCGGTGGTAGCCCGGGCTGAGGCCGACCATGAGGTCGTAGCGCTCGGCGACGTCGTCGAACGCCTCGGGGACGTCCTCGCGGCGGGCTACTGGTCCCTCGAGCATGCGTCCTCCTCGTGGGCTGGTGCGGCCCGGGGCGTGTCGGTGGTGTCGTCGGTGGTGTCGTCGGTGGGAGCTGCGGGGGTCTCGGAGGTGCGCCGCCGCTGCTTGGCCCGCTCCCACAGGATGATGGCGCCGCCGACCATGGCGAAGCCGAAGAGGTAGTCCTCGACGGGCACGTCCCAGGGCCAGCGGATGCCGAGGAACTCGTCCGGCGAGTAGATCACGATGGGGGCACTCAGCTTGGTCAGCCAGCCGTCGACGAGCACCTGGAAGCCGAAGACGATGGCCATGCTGACCCAGAACTGGGCCCTGGCGAAGACCCGCGTGCCCGACCAGCGCTCGAGGGCGACGACGGCGAGGACGGCGAGGACCGCGAGGACGGTGTACTCACGCACCGGTGGCCTCCCGCGTGCGCAGTCGCCGCAGCACGGACAGCACCCAGCCGACCGCCTCGTAGGTGAGCAGGCCGCAGACGGGGACGACCACGAAGAAGACGAGCTCCTCGATCGGCATGCCACCGGGCAGGTCGAGTCCCGTGACGTAGGCGGGGTTGTAGCTCCAGTGGTCGCGCCAGATGCCGACGAGGTCCCAGACGGAGAAGACGACGACGATCGGGACGAGGGCCGTCACGAGCAGGCCGGGACGGCGGTAGACCCGGGCGCGCAGGAGGAACTCCAGGGGCAGGGTGATGGCCACGCACCCCGCCATGAGGAGCAGGTACTGGTAGCGATCCACCGCCAAGCCCTCCACTCGTCGCCGGCCGCCGGGCCGTGCGCCCCAGCCTAACCGCGGCGCTCGAGCAGCCGCCGGAGCGCTGTGCCGTAGGCCGCCCGCCCGACCCGCCCGACGACGGGGTCGAGGACTCGCGGCACGCCGCGTACGCCGATCTGCTGGGACCACTCGACGCTCGAGCCCGGTCCGGCAGGGTTGACGCGCAGGACGATGGAGCCGCGGACCACCTTGCCCTCCTTGTGGATCCGGGCCTGCCCACCCTCACCGTCCGTGGGCGGGCTGATCGAGTCGACGACCATGACGTCGTCGAAGCCGACCGGTCCGACACCGGTGCGGGCCACGAACCGGGACCCGGGGACCAGCCGGTCCGCGCTCATCCCCTCGCCCGTCACCGTCGTCAGCGGGATGACGGCGGTGTGCGCGTGCAGGTCGAGCACGCGTCGCCACGCCTCCGGGGCGGGCAGCGTCGATTCGAGGTGCACCGTGAAGCTCGCCATGGGCCCAGTCTGACCGGCGACACGCGCTCGGGACCCCAAGACGTGTCCGGTCTGGCGACATGTCGCCGGACCGGAGCCAGAGCGGATGGACGAGGCTGGATCGACGTGTCGAGACCCGGCCGCGCCGATCGACGTCGTGGTGTTGGCTGGGACGGGACCCGGCCCACCACAGTCCACGACCAAGGAGAGACCGATGCGCTACCTGATGATCCACAAGCTCGACGAGTCCCGCCCCGAGGCCTGGAACCCCAGCCCCGAGTTCCAGGAGGCGATGGGCAAGCTCATGGGCGAGTGCTTCGAGTCCGGCGTGCTGCTCGCGGCAGAGGGGGTCGTGCACAGCAAGGAGGGCGCGATCGTGCGGAAGCAGGAGGGGGCCGGTGTGACGGTCACCGACGGGCCGTTCACCGAGGCGCGCGAGGTCATCGGCGGCTTCGCCCTCGTCAACGTCGAGAGCCGCGACCAGGCGCTCGAGCTCGCCGAGCGGTTCGCCTCGCTCTTCGACGAGGTCTCGGTCGAGGTGCGCCGGGTCCACGAGTTCGAGGACCTGCCGCAGGGCTGAGCCCTGGGCACGAGCGTGGAAGGTCGCACCCCTGTCGCGGCTGCGACCTTCCACGTTCCGAGCCGACGCCGTATGCCGGCTGCGACCGTATGCCGGCCGGTGGGCTCAGGCGGCCGTCGGCGCCCGGGACTCCCGTCGGGCCACGAACACCGTGACGAGCTCGGCGACGCCGAGGACGATGAGCAGGATGCCGGCGATCCGGGCCAGGATGACCAGTGTCTCGCCGGGCCAGGCCGCCACGGCGACGCCGGCGATGACCGAGATGGCGCCGAAGACGATCAGGAAGACCCGGGCACCGGTCGACCGGTCGGCCGCGAAGCCGTGGGCCAGGGCCGCGACTCCCTCGGCGATCCAGCCGACAGCGATGAGGATCGCGATGACGAACAGCGACGTGCCGGGCCGGAAGAGGCAGACGATCCCGGCGATCACCGTCAGTACTCCGAGGGCCATCGAGACCGGCCTGACCCAGCCCGGGTGGCTGGGCAGCTCGCGGGTCACCGAGAGGCGGATGGCGCCGGCCGCGATGAGCTGGATGCCGAACAGGATGGCGACGACGAGCAGCGTGACGTTCGGCCACACGAGCACGATGACGCCGAGGACGACGGAGAGGACCCCGACGGCGACGACCGCGCCGGACCAGCGGGGCGGCGGGCCGAAGTCTCCCGTGTCGCCGGCCCCAGCACTGCGGCCGGGTGTGTCAGGGACGTGGCTCGACATGGCTTCCTCCCGAGGGTGAGGTGACGCCGTAGACCTGCCCCTCCAGTGTCACGCCGGCCCCGCGCTCGTGGCTCGCTTTCGGCGCAGGCCCGGGCGACACGGCATACCGAAGCCGCGAAGCGCTGTGTCAGCCGTGGCGAGCCCCCCGGCGGGCAGATAGCGTCGGCCTCGTGAACATCATCTTCGTGGAGCCGTCGTTCCCGGCGAACCAGCGTCGCTTCGTGCACGCCCTCGCGGCGGTGGGTGCGAACGTCTACGGGATCGGAGAGACCGAGGAGGGGCACCTCGACGCGGAGGTGCTCGGGGCGCTGCGCGGCTACTACCGCGTCGGCAACGTCACCGACGTCGACCAGATGGTCTCGGCGGTCCGCTACTTCCAGGACAAGGTGTGGATCGACGCGCTCGAGGCCGTCGTCGAGTCGCACACCATGACCGCGGCACAGGTGCGCGAGGCGTGCGGCATCCCGGGCACGAGCGTGCGCACGACGTGGCTGTGCCGCGACAAGCCGTCCATGAAGGAGGCGCTGCGCCAGGC
Source organism: Terrabacter terrae (assembly GCF_039529575.1). NCBI lineage: Bacteria > Bacillati > Actinomycetota > Actinomycetes > Micrococcales > Intrasporangiaceae > Terrabacter > Terrabacter terrae. The sequence continues at coordinate 1,030 of NZ_BAAANB010000197.1, read as the reverse complement.
CGGCGTCCCCACGGCCGCCAGCGCGGCGATCGACTCGGCGGCCGAGGCTCGCGACTTCGCCGAGCGGGAGGGTTACCCGCTGATCCTCAAGCCGCGCGCGGGCGCCGGCGCGCAGGGCACGGTCCGCGTCGACAGCGACGCCGAGCTCGAGCAGGCGCTGCAGGCGTACGGCCGCGAGGGCGCCACGTCGATCGCCATCGAGGAGTTCGTCGAGGGCCACGAGGGCTTCTACGACACGATCTCCCTCGACGGGCGGGTCGTGCACGACTGGGCCACGCACTACTACCCCAACGTCCTCGAGGCGATGCGCCACCGGTGGATCTCACCGCAGTTCATCACGACCAACCGCATCGACGAGCCCGGCAACGCCTTCTACGCCGAGGTGCGCGAGCTCGGCCGACGCGTCATCGAGGCCCTCGGCATCGAGACGTCCGCCACGCACATGGAGTGGTTCTACGGCCCGAAGGGCTTGCGCTTCAGCGAGATCGGTTGCCGGCCGCCCGGCGTCGGCGCGTGGGACCTCTACTCCGCCGCCAACGACGTCGACGTCTACCGCGAGTGGGCGCACGTCATCACCCATCGCGCGCCCGAGCAGCAGATGAGGCGGACGTATGCCGCCGGCATCGTCGCGCTGCGCCCCGACCGGGACGGGTCGATCACCGGCTACAGCGGCATCGACGAGATCCAGGCCCGCTACGGCGAGTGGGTCATCGACGGGCACTTCCCGCCGGTCGGGCACGGCACCCAGGGGGTCGAGGCCGGCTACATGGCCAACGCCTGGGTGCGGGTGCGCCACCCCGACTTCGACACGACCCGCGCGATGCTCGACGACATCGGCCGCACGATCCACGTGCACGCCGGCTGAGCGCGGCCACGTGATGTCCACGACGATCCTGCTGGGCCCGCAACGCTTCACGACGACCGTCGGCGCCGTCGTGCGCGGGCTCGACCTGGGCGGCCGCATCGCCATGGTCAACTCCGGCTGGGAGGAGCGCGAGTCCGACGACGCCGAGCTCGCGGGCCACTTCGA
>NZ_BAAANB010000196.1:0-742 GCF_039529575.1 Terrabacter terrae | reverse complement strand
TCCCTCCGATCGACTCGCTCATGGAGGTTTGGGCGGCCGGCGTCACCTACCAACGTTCACGGGAGGCCCGCGTACTCGAGAGTGATCACGCCGCCGACGTGTACGAACTTGTGTACGACGCGGACCGACCGGAGCTGTTCTTCAAGTCGAGCGCCTGGCGAGTGACCGGCCATGGAGAAACCATTTCCGTGCGGCAGGACTCCGCGATCAACGTTCCGGAGCCCGAGTTGGCCATGGTGTTGAACGCTGACGGAGAGACGGTCGGCTACACGGTCTGCAACGACGTGAGCTCCCGCTCGATCGAGGGGACCAACCCCCTGTATCTGCCGCAGGCGAAGGTCTACCTGGGCGCCTGCGCGGTGGGCCCCGCCATCCGGCCCGCCTGGGAGGTTAAGGATCCATACCGGCTTGGCATCTCCATGCGCATCGACCGAGCCGGCCGGGTGATCTGGCAGGGCCAGTCAAACACCAGCGACCTGCGCCGCAGACTGCCCGATCTAGCTGGATACCTGTGCCGTGAAGAGCTCTTCCCGGACGGCGTCATCCTCTCAACAGGAACCAGCCTCGTTCCGGAACTGCCCTTCACATTGGAGCCGGAGGACATGGTGCGTATCGAGGTCGACGAGCTAGGAGTGTTGCAGAGCCGGGTGGTCGGTGGGCGTCAGGAGATGCAATGGCTCGGCGAGTCGCTCCGTGATCCGGCTTGCCGTGGCACCGCGAACTCGCTGCCGGCGGCGGACCG
>NZ_BAAANB010000195.1:0-7267 GCF_039529575.1 Terrabacter terrae | reverse complement strand
CACAGAGAGGCAATCCATGAAGGTGACCGACCGGTGGTACTCCGACCGCCTGGGCCAGGACCTCAGCGTCGCGAGGTGGGGCACCTACGGCTCCCCGGTGCTGCTCTTCCCCACCGCCGGCGGTGACGCCGAGGAGGTGGAGCGCCACCAGATGATCGCCCACCTCGAGCCGCTCATCGCGGCCGGCCGGGCCAAGGTCTACTCCGTCGACAGCGTCGCCGGCCGGGCGCTGGCCGAGCGCCGCGGCTCCGCCGAGCACCGCCTCGCGCTCTTCAACGCCTTCCACGAGGCCATCGCCCGCGAGGTCATCCCGGCGATCCACTCCGACCTGGGCGGACACCACCTGCCGGTCACGGTGGCCGGAGCGTCGATCGGGGCCTTCAACGCCCTCGCGATCACGTGCCGCTACCCCGAGCTCGTCGAGTCCGCCGTGTGCATGAGCGGCACGTACGCCATCGAGCAGTTCATCGGCGGCCACGTCAACGACGACCTCTACTACAGCTCGCCGCTGCGCTTCCTGCCCGGCCTCGAGGGGCCGTCGCTCGACGTACTGCGCCGGCGGATGATCGTGCTGGCCTCCGGGAGCGGCCGCTGGGAGGACGTCGGCGAGTCGTGGGCGGTGGCCGACGTGCTCGGGAGCAAGGGCATCCCCAACCGCGTCGACGACTGGGGCACCGCCTACGACCACGACTGGCCCACCTGGTGGCAGATGCTCCCCGTCTACCTCGACGACCTGCTGCCCTGACCGGGAGGCCCCGTAATCGCGTGCGTCCCCGGGTCGCCGACCGTAGCGTTGCCGCATGGCTGACACGATGACCACCGAAGAGGCGACGGCGACGACGCCGTATGCCGTCCCGGCCGACCGTCATGACGTGATCCGGGTGCAGGGTGCCCGCGAGAACAACCTGCGCGACATCAGCGTCGAGCTGCCCAAGCGGCGGCTGACGGCGTTCACGGGTGTCTCGGGGTCGGGCAAGAGCTCGCTCGTCTTCGCGACGATCGCCGCCGAGTCGCAGCGGCTCATCAACGAGACCTACAGCGCGTTCGTCCAGGGCTTCATGCCCTCGCTGGCCCGGCCCGACGTCGACCTGCTCGAGGGGCTGACGACGGCGATCATCGTCGACCAGGAACGGATGGGCGCCAACCCGCGCTCGACCGTCGGCACGGCGACGGACGCCAACGCCATGCTGCGCATCCTCTTCAGCCGGATCGGGACCCCGCACATCGGCCCCCCGACCGCGTTCGCCTTCAACGTGCCGACCCGGGTCGCGAGCGGGGTCATGAAGACCGACCGCGGCAGCCACACCGAGACGTCGGTCGTGCGCGGGGCCGTCTACCAGGGCGGCATGTGCCCGCGGTGCGAGGGCATGGGGTCGGTCAACGACGTCGACCTCACCGCGATCTACGACGAGACCAAGTCGCTCTCCGAGGGCGCGCTCCTCGTGCCCGGCTACAGCATGGACGGGTGGTACGGCCGCATCTTCGCCGGCGCGGGTCTGCCGATGGACAAGCCGATCGGGACGTTCACCGACAAGCAGCGCGAGAAGCTGCTCTACGGCCAGCCCGAGCGGATCAAGGTCGAGGGCGTCAACCTCACCTACGAGGGCGTGATCAGCAAGATCCAGAAGTCGATGCTGTCCAAGGACCTCGACGCGATGCAGCCGCACGTGCGCCGGTTCGTCGAGCGGGCGGTCACGTTCACGACCTGCCCTGAGTGCAACGGCACCCGCCTGTCGCAGGAAGCGCTGTCGTCGAGGATCCGAGGCAGGAACATCGCCGACCTGTGCTCGATGCAGATCACCGACCTCGCGCAGTGGCTGCGCGAGCTGCAGGAGCCGTCGGTCGCGCCTCTGCTGGGGGGCCTGCAGCACCTGCTCGACTCCTTCGCCGAGATCGGCCTCGGCTACCTGTCGCTCGACCGTCCGGCGGGCACGCTCTCGGGCGGAGAAGCCCAGCGCACCAAGATGATCCGCCACCTCGGCTCGTCGCTCACCGATGTCACCTATGTCTTCGACGAGCCGAGCATCGGCCTGCACCCGCACGACATCGAGCGGATGAACCGGCTGCTGGTCCAGCTGCGCGACAAGGGCAACACCGTCCTCGTCGTCGAGCACAAGCCCGAGATGATCGCCATCGCCGACCACGTCGTCGACCTCGGTCCCGGCGCCGGCAGCGGCGGCGGGCAGGTCGTCTACGAGGGCACGGTCGAGGGACTGCGCTCCAGCGACACGGTCACCGGCCACCACCTCGACGACCGGGTCAGCCTCAAGGACGCCGTCCGCCAGGCGAACGGCGTGCTGGAGATCCGCGGCGCGAGCACCCACAACCTGCGCGACGTCGACGTCGACCTCCCGCTCGGCGTCCTCTGCGTCGTCACGGGGGTCGCCGGCTCGGGCAAGAGCTCGCTCGTGCACGGCTCGGTCGAGGGGCGTGACGGCGTGGTCGTCGTCGACCAGGGCGCGATCCGCGGGTCGCGCCGCAGCAACCCGGCCACCTACACGGGTCTGCTCGAGCCGATCCGCAAGGCCTTCGCCAAGGCGAACGGCGTCAAGCCGGCCCTCTTCAGCTCCAACTCCGAGGGCGCCTGCCCCGCCTGCAACGGTGCCGGCGTCATCTACACCGAGCTCGGCGTCATGGCGACGGTCGAGTCGACGTGCGAGGAGTGCGAGGGCCGGCGCTTCCAGGCCGCGGTCCTGGACTACACGCTCGGCGGCCGCAACATCGCCGACGTGCTGGACCTGCCGGTGGCCGAGGCGCTCGAGTTCTTCGCCGACGGGGAGGCCCGCACGCCGGCCGCCCACAAGGTCCTCGAGCGCCTGGCTGATGTCGGCCTCGGCTACCTCACCCTCGGCCAGCCGCTCACGACGCTCTCCGGCGGCGAGCGCCAGCGCCTCAAGCTGGCCGCGCAGATGGCCGACAAGGCCGAGGTCTACGTCCTCGACGAGCCGACCGTCGGGCTGCACCTCGCCGACGTCGCGAACCTGCTCGCCGTGCTCGACCGGCTCGTCGACTCGGGCCGCTCGGTCGTCGTCATCGAGCACCACCAGGCCGTCATGGCGCGCGCCGACTGGATCATCGACCTCGGCCCGGGCGCCGGCCACGACGGCGGCCGCATCGTCTTCGAGGGCACCCCGGCCGACCTCGTCGCCGACCGGTCTACCCTCACCGGTCAGCACCTTGCGGCCTATGTGGGAGCCTGACCGCGTGACGGAGACGCCTGACGCGCAGGACGACCTGCGCCTCGCCATCGTGGGCTTCGGCCTGCGCGCCAGCCTCGCCCGCTACGCCCACCGCCCCGGCGAGGGCAGCCGGGTCACGGTCGTCTGTGACTCCTCGGAGCGTGGCCGCGCCGACGCCGCCGAGCGGATCGAAGGAGTACGCGTCGTCGACTCCCTCGACGAGCTGCTCGCTCCCGACGTGCGAGCGGACGTCGACGCGGTGCTCGTCCTGACCCCCGACCACGTGCACGCCGAGCACGCCGTGCGCACGCTGGGCGCCGGCATACCGACGTTCGTGGAGAAGCCGCTCGCGACGACTCTCGAGGACGCCGACCGCATCCTCGAGGCGGCGCACCGCACGCGGACGCGGCTCTACGTCGGGCACAACATGCGGCACATGCCCGTCGTGCGCGCCATGCGCGAGGTCATCCGGGCCGGCACGATCGGCGAGGTCAAGGCGGTGTGGTGCCGTCACTTCGTCTCGGCGGGCGGCGACTACTACTTCAAGGACTGGCACGCCGACCGGCGCAACACGACGGGCCTGCTCCTGCAGAAGGGCGCCCACGACCTCGACGTCATCCACTGGCTGGCCGGTGCCTACACGCGCCGGGTCAGCGCGGTCGGGGCGCTCGCGGTCTACGGCGACATCACCGACCACCGAGACAACTCCGACCGGCGGATGGCCGACTGGTACTCCCTCGACAGCTGGCCGCCCACCGAGCAGCGCGAGCTCAACCCGGTCGTCGACGTCGAGGACATCTCGATGGCCAACCTCGTGCTCGAGGGCGGCGTGCTCGCCTCCTACCAGCAGTGTCACTTCACGCCGGACTACTGGCGCAGCTACACCGTCATCGGCAGCAAGGGCCGGCTCGAGAACTTCGGTGACGGCCCGGGCGCGACGGTCAAGGTGTGGACGCGCCGCACCGACAGCTACCGCGACGACGCCGACGAGGTCATCGAGATCCCGCCCGCCGACACCCTCGGGCACGGCGGGGCCGACCCGCTGCTGATCGCCGAGTTCGTCCGGTTCGCGCGGGACGGCGGCACCACCGACACCTCGCCGGTCGCCGCTCGCGAGGCCGTGGCGGCTGGGGCCTCGGCGACCACCTCGCTGCGCACCGGCGGCGGCGCCGTCGACGTGCCGCCGCTCGATCCGGCGCTCGTGGCGTGGTTCGAGGGCGGCCAGGCCTGACCTGCCGTATGCCGTGGGGCTGGGTCCCAGCAGGGCGGGGCGCCAGGGGGTGGCGGCTAGACTGCCAGGACGGGCAGGGGTGCTCCGGTTCGCAGTGGTGCGCGTGGGTACCTCTGTGCTGTATCCCCGTCCAGAGAACCCCTGCGTCCGCTCCATCCGCCGGGCGGCCCGAAGGAAGCCCATGCGCCGACGTCACGCCCGCCCTGTCGTGGTGGCGACCCTCGGCGTCCTCGCGCTCGGCTCGGCCGCTGCCTGCACGGCCGACTCGTCAGCCACCGCTCCCACCGCCGACACGACCCCGCGAGCCACGCCGGCGGCCGTCAGCACCACGCCCGCGGTCGACCCGCTCGTCGTCGACGCCGTCTTCGACCACACGACGCTCGACCCGACACAGCAGTTCAACCGGACCGGGGCGATGGTGACGCACGCGCTCTACGAGACGCTGACGAGCCTCGACCCGGAGGACCCGACGAAGGTCGGCTCGGGCCTGGCCGACTACACCCTCTCGCCGGAGGGGCGCTGGCTCACCTTCCGGCTGCACGAGGGCGTCCGTTTCTCCGACGGCACGCCGATGACGACCGACGACGTGCTCTTCACGCTCGAGCGGGCGGAGGGACTGGGCGGCCCGGTCGCCTCGCTCCTCGGCCAGCTCTCGTCCGTCAAGGTCGACGACCGCACCTTCACGCTGAGCTCGCCCTCGTCGAACTTCGCCCTGCCGGCGATCCTGGCGAACCCGGCGTTCGGCATCCTCAACAGCACGGTCGTCAAGGCGAACGGCGGCACGATCGGCCCCGGCGACACGGCGACCGGCTACCTCACCACCCACTCGGCCGGCTCCGGCCCCTACGTCCTCGACAGCGTGCGCGGCTCCTCCGAGGTGCGGCTCGCCGCGAACCCCCGCTGGGCGGGCACGCGCCCGAAGTTCCCCGAGCTCCTCGTCCGCAACGTCGCACCGGCGCAGCAGCTGGCCGACATCCGGTCCGGTCACGCCGACGTCGCCCTCGACCTCTCGCCGTCGCAGGCGAGTGAGGTCGCCACGGCCGGCGTCGACCCGACCGCCGGCCCGTCGGCGACGGTCGGCACCGCGGCGCCTGCGACCCCTGCGACCCCGGCCGTCACGGTGAAGACGATGCGCTCGAGCACGCTGGTCTATCTGGCGCTCGGCCGCAGCAAGGCCGTCAACGCCTGGACGGCGAACCCGGACTTCGCCGAGGCCGTGCGCCTCGGCCTCGACCGGATCCGTCTGGCGAGCGACGCGCCGGGGTCCGAGCCCGCCGCCGGCCTCCTCCCCGCCGGCATCGTCGGCGCGCTCGAGGACGTCGTGCCGCAGCCGAGCGCGAGCGGGACGTCCACGACTCCGGGCTCGCCGACCGGCACCCCGACTCCCGCGACCAGCACCCCCACCACGCCCACCACCTCGTCAGCGCCGGTGACGTCGGCGACCGGGCCCACCGGGACACCGAGCGCCGTCGTCACGACGGGGGCGGACGGCATACCCACCCCGGTCGTGACGCTGCCCGTCGTGCCGCCGCGCCACCTCGCGGCCGCACGGGCGGCGCTCAAGCGCTCGGGGTACGCCGGTCAGCCGATCCCGCTGACGTATGCCGCCGACCTGCCGATCCACGGCCTCCCGCGGACCGCGCTCGCGACGGCGGTGCGCGACCAGCTCGCCGAGGTCGGGATCAAGGTGCAGCTCAACCCCGCACCCGCACGCGAGGCGGTCGCGGCGTACCGCGAGGGGCGCACGGCGTTCGGGCTGTGGAGCTGGAGCCCCGACTACCTCGACCCCGAGAACGACCTCGCGTTCGCGCCCGGTGAGCTCCTCGGGTCGCGCGTCGGCTGGGCGCGCGGCGAGGACCCGGCCATAGACGACCTGACCGAGGCGGCGAGGGCGTCGGTCGGCGACGACCGGGCGGCCGCGTATGCCGCGTGGCAGCTCGCGATGAACGCGCGCAGCCCCTTCGTCCCCCTCCTCCAGCCGGCGTCGCGGCTGGCGAGCGGGGCGCGTGTCGAGGCGGCGCCGGGCAACCCGGTGTGGACGCTGGACCTGGCCCGCATCCGCTGAGGGGCGCTTCTGGTTCGTGGTCGTCGGGGCCCGGCCCTCAGTCGACGCAGAGGCAGAAGGGGTGGCCTGCCGGGTCGAGGAAGACGCGGAACGACGTGCCCGGCTGGTGCTCGTGCCTGGTCGCACCGAGGGCGAGGACCTGCGGCTCGGCCGCGTCGAGGTCCTCGACCATGACGTCGAGGTGCATCTGCTGCGGCACCTCCTGGCTGGGCCACTGCGGCGGCGAGTAGTCGTCGACCTGCTGGAAGCAGATGCACTGGCCGGTGGAGCGGTCGCGGATCTCGGCCCAGCCCTCGGAGGTCTTGACCGACCAGTCGAGCAGGGTGCCGTAGAAGGTGCCGAGCGCAGTGGCGTCGGGGCAGTCGATGACGAAGCTGGGGTAGCGGGCGATGGCCATGGGCCCGACCGTAGCGGTGCTCGTGGCTACGCTCGGGGGATGAGCCGCATCTTCACCATGCCGTTCGCGTCGGTGTACCCGGCGTACGTCGCGAAGGTCGAGAAGAAGGGCCGCAGCAAGGCGGAGCTCGACGAGGTCATCGAGTGGCTGACCGGCTTCGACGATGCCGAGCTGCAGCACCACCTCGAGGCCGGCACGACGTTCGAGCAGTTCTTCGCTGACGCCGAGCTCAACTCCAACGTCGCGCTCATCACCGGCAAGGTCTGCGGCGTGCGCGTCGAGGAGGTCGAGGACCCGCTGATGCGCAAGATCCGCTACCTCGACAAGCTCGTCGACGAGCTGGCCAAGGGCCGGCCCATGGTCAAGGTCCTGCGCGCCGAGGTCTGACCGCGCGA
>NZ_BAAANB010000194.1:0-606 GCF_039529575.1 Terrabacter terrae | reverse complement strand
ACGCGACCGGCAGGGGGACTCCTGTTGTCTGACAACCCGACCAGTGGCCAGCCCCCGCTCGAGCCGGGAGTGCCGCAGCCCGCTGCCGGTCCGTCCGTGTGCCCGCGCCACCCCGACCGCGAGGCCTACGTGCGCTGCCAGCGCTGCCGTCGGCCTGCGTGCCCGGAGTGCCAGCGGCCCGCCGCCGTCGGCATCCAGTGCGTGGACTGCGTACGCGAGGCCGCCCGCACCACGCCCAGCGCCCAGACGGTCTTCGGTGGCCGTGCGACCGACGGCACGCCCGTCGTCACGTACTCGATCATCGCGATCTGCGCCGTCGTCTACCTGATCCAGCGGGTCGACCCGACCATCACCGCGCGGTTCTCCTTCGTGCCCGCGCTCGGGTGGACCGAGCCGTGGAGGTTCCTGACCGCGGCGTTCCTGCACTCGCCGGACACGATCTTCCACATCCTGCTCAACATGTTCGCGCTGTGGTCCCTGGGCCAGTACCTCGAGCCGATGCTCGGACGCGCCCGTTTCGCCGCGCTGTACCTCATCAGCGGGATCGGCGGCCAGGTCGCCGTGAGCCTGCTCGCCGGATCGCCCACGCTGGCCGGGCTCAGGACC
>NZ_BAAANB010000193.1:0-4778 GCF_039529575.1 Terrabacter terrae | reverse complement strand
GCCGACGGCGAGTTCGGCTCGCTCATCGCGGACCTGAGGCCCGAGGTCGTCGTCGACCTCACGTGCTTCACCACCGCGCAGGCCGAGCAGCTCGTCGAGGCGCTCGACGGCCAGCACCTCGTGCACACCGGCAGCATCTGGTCCTACGGCGTCAGCACCCTCGTGCCCACGACGGAGGATGCGCCGAAGCACCCGTACGGGGAGTACGGCGTGGGCAAGCTGGCGATCGAGCGCTACCTCATGGGTCAGGACCGGGTGCGCGCCAGCGTCGTGCACCCCGGCCACATCAGCGGCCCCGGCTGGATGCCGATCGGCCCGGCGGGCAACGTCGACCCGGCGGTCATCGAGTCCCTGCGAGCGGACGGCTCCTGCACCCTGCCGGATCGCGGCGGCGAGACCGTGCACCACGTGCACGCCGAGGACGTCGCTGGCCTGCACCAGGCCTGCCTCGAGCAGCCGGACGCGGCGGCTGGGGAGAGCTTCAACAGCGTGTGTACGCAGGCACTGACCTTGCGTGGATACGCCGAGCTCGTCGCCCGCCACTTCGGGCACGAGCCCCGACTCGAGTTCGTGCCGTGGGCCGAGTTCGAGGCGCGGACCGACCCGGAGCAGGTCGCGATCACGTTGGACCACATCGGCCGCTCGCCGGTCTTCTCGATGGACAGGGCCCGCGACGTTCTCGGTTTCGTGCCGAAACACAGTGTCACCGAGACCGTGCTCGAAGCCATCGACGCCTGGGCGGCATCCCACTGAGCCCAGGTCGGGAGCGCAACGCGACAGTCAGGGGACGGTGCGGCGCATGACGCAGTTGCCCTGGCCCTTGCTGCGCACGTACTCGAACCCGGCGCGCTCGAACAAGGCCCGGGTCCCGTCGTAGAGGACCGACTTCTTCTTGCCCTCGTTGTCGTGCGGGTAGCCCTCGACGATGCCGCCGCCGGCCGTCGCGATGAGGTCGAGCACCCCCTGCAGCGCCACGTCCGAGACGTGCCTCCTGCGGTGGCGCTTGTCGACGAAGATGCACGTGATCCGGTAGTCGGGCAGGAGGTCGAGCTCCTCGTCGTACTGCTTGCGGTGGTAGATGTTGGGCAGCTCGGCGGGAGAGCCGAACTGCGCCCAGGCAACCGCCTCGTCCCCGTCGAAGACGAGCGCGGCGTGCGCTCGGTTCTCCTCGACGAGGCGCTGCTTGAGGGCGCGGTTCGCCTCGTAGGTGCGCTCCTTCTCCGCGGCCATCGTGTGGAACCACGTGCACCAGCAGCCGCCGAAGACGCCGCCGTGCCGCTCCACCATCGCCGCGTACGCGTCCCACGTCTCCGGCGTCAGCGCCCTGATCTCGTATGCCGTCACGTGGCCTCCCCCGTTTCGCGCGGACGACGGGTCGTCGCCGCCCCGAACAGCATGCCGCGAGAGACGCACGTCCCGGGGCTGAAGGGCCCCGGACGGGACGCAGCGTGACCACGAGCCGTCAGCTCAGGGCATACGCAAGCGGCCGGAACGACCGCTCAGGCGTGGCCGCTCAGCTGGCCCAGCCGGTCGGCGAGCGCGTCGACCATGGCGGAGGCGCGCTTCTCGGAGACCGGGGCCTTGCGGTCGCCGCCCTGGCTGGAGACGGCGCGCACGTCGATGGACAGCTTCGCGCCGCCGGCGAGGGCGCGCAGCGCGTCGACCTTGTCGCCGAACGGGGAGCCGCTGCCGGGCGAGTAGTAGCGCACGACCTCGTCGATGTCGTCGGGGTAGAGGTCGGTCTTCGTCACGGCGATGATGAGCCAGATCGGCTTGGTGCGGCGCACGGCCAGCGAGGCGATCCGGTGCGAGGTGATCGTCCAGTCCTCGAGCTCGGCGGCGAGCTGCTCCTCGCGGGTCGCGGTGGCCGCCCCGGTGATGCCGGCGGCGCGGCGGGGCGTGGCGTAGCCGTTGGCGACGACGTGGATGATCCCGTCGACCGGCTCGTCGTGGAAGACCTCGTCGAGGGCGCCGAGGCGCGTGGCGGCGTTGTCGCCGGGCACGACGAGGAAGCGGAAGCCGTGCAGCCGGGCGCCCTTGCGGGTGCGGCGCTCCATCGTCGCCGAGCCGACCTCGGCCGCGGCGTCGTCGGTGGAGCGGCGGGTCAGCCGGTCGACGAGCTGGCTCTTGCCGACGCCGGTCATCCCGGTGACGGCGACCATCGGGTAACGGTCGCGCAGCAGCCGGCCGATCTTCTCGGGGGCGGAGGCGAGCGCGGTCAGCAGGCCACCGGCGACGGTCGCGCCGATGGCGGTGCGGCTCGTCGGCGGCAGGATCGTCCGGATCCGCGATGAGGTCTGAGACACGGTGGCTCCTCGGCATGCTGGTTCAGGTGCCAGTTGGCCCCACGAGCCTACGGTCCGCGGGTCCTCGGGCGCACTGCGGTGCGTACCCGCCCGTCGTCCGGTGCCCTCGGCCGGTCGGAGCGCGCGGGATTGCGTATGCCGTGTGCCCGGGTGTGCGGGTCCGCTCAGGTGGGTCGGGGGGCCGAGGGGTCGACGGGCGCGGCGAACCGTCCGCGCAGGGCGCGGCCGACCGACGACCCGACGAGCAGGCCCAGGGAGATCGCGATGGCCACGCCGAGCAGGCCGAGGGCCACGTCGGTGACGGACTCGCGGCCGGCGGCGAGCTCGGTGACGCCGACGAGGCCGAGGCTGCCCGGCACGAGCAGCCAGAAGGCGGGGAGGAAGAGGACGAGGCGGGGCAGCAACGGGTGGCGCAGCTCGACGATGCTCGCGCCGAGGCTGGCGGCGACGGCGCCGAAGAAGCCGCCGAGGGCGACGGTGCCGAGCTCCTGACCGGCGAGCTGGGCGCCGAAGGCGAGGCTGAGCACGAGCAGCACCCAGCCCTGCAGGCGCAGCGGCACGCCCTCCATGAGGCAGATGCTCGCGCCGACGAGCAGCAGGCCGACGGGCGCGGCAGCCCAGCCGATCTCGTCGACGCGGAGGTTGATCAGGGTCTCGGTGGGCACGCGCAGCAGGGCGGTGGCCATGAGCAGGCCGAGGGCGAAGAGGCCGAGCTGGGCCAGGCCGTAGGTGAGGCGGGCCGAGCCGGCCTGCATGTGCCCGGCGGCGAGCTCGGACATGCCGTTGACGACGAGGGCGCCGGGCAGCAGGACGGCCAGCGGCGGCAGGACGGTGCGCAGCGGGCCCTCGAGCAGGCCGGCGTTCGCGGCTCCGAAGACGACGAGCGACACGGCGAAGGCGGCGAGGGTCGGCAGCAGCGCCTTGACCACCTCGTAGCGGCCGGCGAGCTGGACGAGGGCGAGCACCACGAGGGCGCAGACCGCGGCGGCGGCGACGTTGGCCCAGCCGGGCTGGAGGATGAGCGCGATGCCGACGGCCAGCACCGGCCAGGCGAGCGCGACGAGCCACGGCGGCTGCTGGACGGGCCGCCTCGCTGTGGCGGCGAGCTCGTCGCGGGCCGCGGCGATGGTCAGCTCGCCCTGCAGGAGCTGGTGGCGGATGAGGCGGACGCTCGCGGCCTGGTGCAGGCGGAGGCCAGCAGCGGCTGCGCGGTAGGTGGACGGGCCGCCGGGGGTGAGGGTGAGCATGAGTCCGGTGGGGCCGACCGCTGACTGGACGTCTGGATAGCCGAGCCGGGCGCTCACCTCGGCGAGCTCCTCCTCGATCTCCTGCACCGGCTGGCCGGTCGCGATCATGGCGGTGCCGAGCTCGGCGAGCAGGGCGCGGGTCCCGGTCTCGCGGTCCGGGGCTGCGGCTGCGTTGGGTGCGGCGGGCTCGGCTGCGGCCGGCTCGGATGCGGCTGGGTCGGATGCGGCTGGCTCGGCCGCGTCGGGGTGGCGCGCGGCCGCAGGTCCCTCCATGCGGGCCATCATCTCAGGGCGTGCGGCTGCCTCGTCTGGGTCGCTGAGCCTGGGCCGCGCTCCTGGTGTGCGGCGGCGTCGGTGGTTGGATCGAGGCATGCGCATCTTCTTCACCGGCGGCAGCGGCAAGGCCGGAAAGCACGTGGCCCCGTTCCTCGCCGAGCAGGGCCATCAGGTCACCAACGCCGACCTCGTCCCGCTGGGGCACCCGGCCGTCGACGACCTGACGGTCGACCTCACCGACATCGGCGAGACCTACTCCGCCCTCGCGGGACTGGCTCGCTTCGACGAGCTGGAGCTTGCGGCCAAACCGGCATACGACGCCGTCGTGCACTTCGCCGCGATCCCGCGGATCCTGCTCACGTCGGACGCGAAGACGTATGCGGCGAACGTGCTCAGCACCTACAACGTGCTCGAGGCGGCGACCCGGCTCGGCATCCGCAAGGTGATCTTCGCGTCGTCGGAGACGACCTACGGCATCTGCTTCGCGCAGGGTGAGCGGCGGCCGCTCTATGTCCCGGTGGACGAGGAGCACCCGACGGTGCCGGAGGACTCGTATGCGATGTCGAAGGTCTCGAACGAGGTGACGGCCCGGTCGTTCCAGGCGCGCACCGGCACCGACATCTACGGGCTGCGGATCAACAACGTCATCGAGCCGCACGAGTACGCCGAGCTGTTCCCGCCGTTCCTGCAGGACCCGGCGCTGCGGCGGCGCAACATCTTCGCCTACATCGACACCCGCGACCTCGGCCAGATGGTGCAGCGCTGCCTCGAGGTCGACGGCCTCGGCTACGAGGTCTTCAACGTCGCGAATGCCGACATGTCCGTCGCCGCGACGACCGATGAGGTGCGCGAGCGCTTCTACGAGGGGGTGGAGCTGCGGCGGCCGATGGGGCGCAACGAGACCTTCTACTCGATCGACAAGGCCCGCGACCTGCTCGGCTACTCGCCC
>NZ_BAAANB010000192.1:0-866 GCF_039529575.1 Terrabacter terrae | reverse complement strand
AGGCTACCTTCCTGCGTCACTCCATCGCTTGACTACTACCTGATCGGGCCGTGCGCTCCACCACCCGATAGACCCCGAAGGGTCTGGTGGGCGGCTTCAGGCACTTAGCATCACAAGGTTCATCAGGGGCGGTTCTTCGCCGGTTCCGGAATATCAACCGGATGTCCATCGACTACGCCTGTCGGCCTCGCCTTAGGTCCCGACTTACCCAGGGCAGATTAGCTTGACCCTGGAACCCTTGGTTATTCGGCGGACGGGTTTCTCGCCCGTCATTCGCTACTCATGCCTGCATTCTCACTCGTGTAGCCTCCACGGCTGGATCACTCCGCCGCTTCCCTGGCAACACGACGCTCCCCTACCCATCAACACGCCTGGACACCGAACCCGCAGGTGTCGGTGCCGAGCAATATGTCAATGCCACAGCTTCGGTGGTGTGCTTGAGCCCCGCTACATTGTCGGCGCGGAATCACTTGACCAGTGAGCTATTACGCACTCTTTAAAGGGTGGCTGCTTCTAAGCCAACCTCCTGGTTGTCACAGCAACTCCACATCCTTTCCCACTTAGCACACGCTTAGGGACCTTAGCTGGTGATCTGGGCTGTTTCCCTCTCGACTACGGAGCTTATCCCCCGCAGTCTCACTGCCACGCTCTCACTTACCGGCATTCGGAGTTTGGCTAACGTCAGTAACCTGGTGAGGCCCATTAGCTATCCAGTAGCTCTACCTCCGGCAAGAAACACGTGACGCTGCACCTAAATGCATTTCGGGGAGAACCAGCTATCACGGAGTTTGATTGGCCTTTCACCCCTACCCACAGCTCATCCCCTCAGTTTTCAACCTAAGTGGGTTCGGTCCTCCACGCAGTCT
>NZ_BAAANB010000191.1:0-1992 GCF_039529575.1 Terrabacter terrae | reverse complement strand
GGTCGCGAACGAGGCCGGGCCGCTCAATGCGCGAGCGCGCCCATCGGGTCCCAGGCGGGCAGGACGATCGGGTCCTGGCCGAGCGCCTCCTGCAGCTCCGGCGGGAGGGCGTCGCGGCGTACGGCGATCTCGAAGACGAACTCGGCGAACCAGCTGTCGTTCATCGTCATGAAGCCCTTGTCGCCACGCTCGGTGCCCCAGCTGTTCTCGACACGCCAGCGCCGTGGGACGTCGTCGTGCAGGTCGACGCCGGTGAACAGCATGGCGTGGGTCATGAGCGACTCGTGGTGCAGCAGGCGGTCGGCCTTGCCGAGGCTCGGCTCGGTCCCGTAGATCGAGGCGTGGTCGTAGAGGCCGGCGTCCCACAGGCCCAGGTCGGCGTGCGACATCTGGCCGGTGTCGCAGCCGAACCAGACCGGCTCGCCACCGACGATGGCCCTGGCCGCAAGCGACTTCATCAGGTCGGTCTCGACGTTGAGGTAGGTCACCGGTGGCGCACCGACGACGTTGCCGAGGTGCTCGACGGTGAACGTGCGGCCGTAGGGGCTGGTCGGGCGGGGGTCGTTGACGACACAGACATAGTCCTCGAGCGGGACGGTGACGTAGCGCTCCGCGAACTCGAGCGGCGTCATCGCGCCGTCGCGGTGGAAGGTGCCGTCCTTGTCCTTCCACTGCCACACGAACGTCTCGGGCGGCGTGCCGAGGTGGATGCACAGCAGGCGGTGCACCGAGGCGAGCACCTGCTCCTTGGCCTCGCGCAGCTCGTCGACGTCGGCGCCCTCGGCGGCCCGGGCCCGCAGGTCACGAGCGCCCTGGCGCAGCATCGTGCTGAGATCGCGGTTCATCAGACGGGTGTTGCTCGAGCTCTTCGTCTCTGGCATCGCGACCTTGGGCACGAGGCCGTGCTTGACGACGAGCGCGACGAACATGTTCCACTGCCCGCCGTCCTCGGCCGGGGTGGCGAGCAGGTGCGCCACCGTGCGGTCGTCGACGTCGCGGTCAGCCGTGGCGATGATCGACTCGAGCCAGTGGTTGGCCTTCTCGAACTTGTCCCAGAACAGCAGGTGGTTCTGCGAGAACTCGAAGTCCTTGACGCCGAGCTTCTCGCGGGCGCCGGCGCGCAGCAGGTTGGTGCCGGCGAAGAGCCAGCAGCGCCCGCTCTTCTCCTGGGAGGTGGCCGCCCAGTCGTCGAGCAGGTGCGAGACCGAGTGGTCGATGCTCGTGACGACCCTGCGGTCGAGCGCGATGTCGTCGACCGACGTCGTCGTGACGGCGTTCTGCAGCAGGCGGGCGGTGGGGTCGGCCTCGAACGCCTTCGTGAGGCGCTCGACGAGGTCCGGGGCGAGGTCGCGGGGCACGGGCCACTCCTTCGTGGGCTGGGGATGTTGGCATCGTATGCCGGGTCCTTCGCGGGCGCCCCACTACCCGGACGTCCCGCTCGCCCCACGACACGACACGACAACACGACCAGACCAGGCCAGCCGCGCCCGGGCCCACGCCACGCCCACGACCGCGACCATGGCGAGGAGCCTGGCCGCCCTGCCGCAGCCAGCGAGCCGGCGGCGACGAATCTCATAAGCCTCACTGATCCCCTTGTGTGAGTTGTGCGGGACAGCAAACGCACTCACGTCCCCGAGTGAGACCTCGCGGCTCGCTCGTCGACGACGTCGACCGGCCCGCGTGGCGGCATACGCGGGCGTGCTCCGGCCGCTCTCCTCGAGGTGCGCGGTGTCGAGGGACCTGCTCCAGTCGTGCGTGGCTCCCCCGGGAGCGGCCTTCCAGACCGCTACTTGCCGCCGGGAGGCCGGGCTCAGGCCGAGTGGAGCACCGCGATCGCCGACGTGGCCGCGATCTGGCCTGCGGCCGCCGCGGCCACGACCGAGGCCATCGGCAGGTGGAACGCCGGCACGTGCGCCATGTCGCCGGCGCAGAAGACCCGCTCGCGGCTCGACCGGCCGAACTCGTCGACACGCACACACCCCGAGGTGTTGA
>NZ_BAAANB010000190.1:0-7318 GCF_039529575.1 Terrabacter terrae | reverse complement strand
GCCGATCCTCGAGCTGCCGCAGGTGCAGTTCGTGCTCATGTCGGCCACGCTCGGCGACGTCACGATGTTCCGCGACGACCTGACCCGACGCACCGGCCGCTCCACGGCCGTCATCACCGGCACCGAGCGCCCCGTCCCCCTCGAGTTCTCGTATGCCGTCACCCCCCTCCACGAGACCATCGAGGAGCTGCTCGAGAAGGACCGCGCCCCCGTCTACGTCGTCCACTTCACGCAGGCGGCCGCGCTCGAGCGTGCGCAGAGCCTGACGGGCGTCAAGATCACGACGCGGGAGGAGCGCGAGGCCATCGCCACCCGCATCGGCGGCTTCCGCTTCGGTGCCGGCTTCGGGCGCACCCTGTCGCGGCTCGTGCGCCACGGCATCGGCGTGCACCACGCGGGGATGCTGCCGAAGTACCGCCGGCTCGTCGAGCAGCTCGCCCAGGACGGGCTGCTCAAGGTCATCTGCGGCACCGACACCCTCGGCGTCGGCATCAACGTGCCGATCCGCACCGTGCTGCTCACCGGCCTGACGAAGTTCGACGGGACCAAGCAGCGCACGCTCAAGGCGCGCGAGTTCCACCAGATCGTCGGCCGTGCCGGACGGGCCGGCTTCGACGCGCGCGGCTGGGTGGTGGCGCAGGCGCCCGAGCACGTCATCGAGAACCACCGGGCCGTCGAGAAGGCCGGGGACGACCCGAAGAAGCAGCGCAAGGTCCAGCGCAAGAAGGCGCCCGAGGGCTTCGTGAGCTGGTCGGAGGAGACGTTCGAGCGGCTCATCGCCGCCGAGCCCGAGCCGCTCCAACCGCGCCTCAAGGTGTCGCACTCGCTGCTCGTCAACCTCCTGGCCCGCGAGGGCAACCCGGTCGCCCACGCGGTCCGGCTGCTCTCCGACAACCACCACGAGGCCAAGGACCAGCGGCGGCTGCAGCGGCACGCCCTCGTGCTCGCCCGGGAGCTGCTGACGTCCGGCGTCGTCGAGCGGCTGCCCACGGCCGAGGCCTCCGGTCGCCGTCACGCCCTCACGATCGACCTGCAGCGCGACTTCGCCCTCAACCAGCCGCTCGCCCCCTTCGCGCTGGCGGTCATGGACGCCCTCGACCCCGAGTCCGACACCTACGCCCGCGACCTCGTCTCCGTCATCGAGGCGATCCTCGAGGACCCGCGCCAGGTGCTGTGGGCCCAGGAGTCCAAGGCGCGCGGCGAGGCCGTCGCGGCGATGAAGCTCGACGGCGTCGAGTACGAGGAGCGGATGGAGCGGCTCGAGGAGGTCACCTGGCCCAAGCCGCTCGCCGACCTGCTCGAGGTCACCCTCACGGCCTACCGCCAGACCCACCCGTGGATCTCGCAGGACGCGCTCTCGCCGAAGTCGGTGGTGCGCGAGATGTACGAGCGGGGCATGACGTTCAACGAGTTCGTCTCGTACTACGGCCTGTCCCGATCGGAGGGGCTGGTGCTGCGCTACCTCACCGACGCCTACCGAGCGCTGCGCCACACCATCCCCGAGAGCCACCGCACCGAGGAGCTCGAGGACGTCATCGAGTGGCTGGGCGAGCTGGTGCGCCAGACCGACTCCAGCCTGCTCGACGAGTGGGAGGACCTCGTCAACCCCTCCGAAGCCTTGGCCCACCAGGCGGACGTCGCTCCCCCGGCGCGCCCCATCACCGGCAACGAGCGCGCCTTCACCGTCATGGTGCGCAACGCGATGTTCCACCGCGTCGAGCTCGCGGCCCGCGACCAGTGGGAGGCCCTCGGGGAGCTCGAGGCCCGAGTCGCCGAGCTCACCGAGCCCCCGCAGAAGGTGCTCGTGGACGCCGACGCATGGAACGAGGCGCTCGGTGCCTACTACGACGACCACGACTCCATCGCCACCGACCAGGAGGCGCGGTCGCCGGCACTGCTCCAGGTCGAGCGCACTCCCGCCGAGTGGCGCCTGCGCCAGGTCGTGCTCGACCCCGACGGCGACCGCGACTGGGGCATCATGGCGGTCGTCGACCTCGCCGCCAGCGACGAGGTCGGCGCCGCCGTGCTCACGGTCACGGCCTTCGAGCGGCTCGGCGGCTGAGCGTGGGACTGCCTGAGACGCGCTGGGCGCACGACGGCGTGCTCGTCGAGCCCGCCGGCGGCGGCAACGGCACCGGAGTGCTCGTCCTCTCCGGGTCGAGCGGGCGCGTGGAGCGCGAGCGGGCCCGGCTGCTCGCGTCGGCCGGCGTGTCCGCTGCCCTGACGTACCGCTGGTTCGGCGGTGAGGGGCAGCCGGCGGGCATCTGGGAGTACCCGCTCGAGTCCTTCGCCCCCGCCGTCGCGTCGCTGGCGGAGCGCTGCGACCGGGTCGTGCTGCTGGGCGCCTCCAAGTCGGCCGAGGCCTTCCTGCTGTATGCCGTGGGCGACCCCGCCGTCGACGCCGTCGTCGCGCTCGCCCCCAGCCACGTGGCGTGGGCCAACGTCGGTCCGGGCCCGGACGGCGAGCTGCGCCCGCAGCACTCGTCCTGGTCCCACGGCGGCGACCCGGTGCCGTTCGTGCCCTACGACGACGACGCGGAGCCGCTCGGGGACCCACCCGCATACGCCCCCGTCTACGGGCAGTCCCTGAGCACCTTCGCCGACCGCGTGGCGGCGGCGACCATCCCGGTGGAGCGCTTCTTCGGCGACGTGCTGCTCGTCGCCGGTGGCGACGACCGGGTCTGGCCGTCGGTGCAGTTCGCCCGCGCGGTGGAGGCCCGGCGCCGCAACCTGGACCTGCCGACGACCGTCGTCACCCACCCCCGGGCCGGCCACCGCGTCGTCCTGCCCGGAGAGGACGTCGCGTCCGGCGGCCAGCGCATGGCCCGCGGCGGCACCGAGGCAGCCGACCGCGAGCTCGGCGAGCGCGCGTGGCCCGAGATCCGCCGGGTCCTCGACCTGCCCTGAGGCGCCGGGTCGTGGACCACGCCGATCTGAGGTAGCCGGCGACACGGCATACGTCATCCTCCCGATGTGGGAGGGCCCGCCTCAGAACGACGCTGGAGAGGTCAGCAGCACAGCGACCTCGAAGGATCCCCACCATGCTCTCTCCCCACATCGTCAGCGCCCTCATCGCCGCGCGCGAGGCCGACCTCCAGCGCGGGGCGGAGCTCGCGCGCCGCCGGCACGTCGACCCGCCGGCCCCGGCGCCGGTGATGCCGCGGCCCACCCGTCGACGGCGCACCCGCGTCGACCGTCCCCGCCGGCACGTGCGCCTCGTGTGAGGCCCCGCGACGTGGCGGCTCCTGACGGGCCGATTCGGGCCCCCGTGCGGGTATGTTCCCGAATGGCCGCTTCGGCACCCCTCACTCGACAGGATGGCGTCCATGAACACCACCGACCTCATGGCCGCGTCGCGGCGCGCCGGCGACCACCCCGCGCTCGAGACGACCGCCCGCGTGGGCTACGCCGTCAACGGCGTGCTGCACGTCGTCATCGGCATCATCGCGCTGCGGCTCGCCTTCGGGTCCAAGGGCACGAGCGCCGACCAGTCGGGTGCCCTCGGCTCGCTGGCCGACAACGGGTTCGGGCTGGTCCTGCTCTGGGTCGCCGTCATGGCGTGGCTCGGCCTGGCCCTCTGGCAGGTGACCGAGGCGGTCTCCGGCGGGTGGGAGGTCGGCGACCGGGTCAAGGCCGCGGCCAAGGCGGTCGTCTACCTCGTCCTGTCGTGGACGGCGTTCAAGTTCGCGAGCGGCCACGGGACGTCGAGCAAGAGCCAGACCACCGACTTCACCGCGACGCTGATGAAGCAGCCCGCGGGCCAGTGGCTCGTGGCGATCATCGGGCTGGCGATCGTGGCGGTCGGTGTCTACCACGTCGTCAAGGGCTGGAAGAAGAAGTTCATCACCGACCTCGAGAGCTACCCGGGCCAGTGGATCGTCAAGGCCGGCCGGGTGGGCTACATCGCCAAGGGCCTCGCCCTGGCCATCGTCGGCGGCCTCTTCGTCCTCGCCGCGGTGCGCCACAAGCCGAGCGAGGCCCGCGGGCTCGACGGCGCCCTGCACAACCTGCTCGGCGCGCCGGGCGGTGAGGTGCTGCTGGCGCTCGTGGCGATCGGCCTGATCGCCTTCGGCGTGTACAGCTTCGGCCGCGCCCGGCACGCCGACGTCTGATCAGCTGGTGGTCAGCTCGTGACGGCCTGGCGCGCAGGAACGGTCGCACGCTCACTGCTCGCCTTGCGCCGCAGGTAGTTCCACGCGAGCAGCGCACAGACGACGCCGTTGACCAGCCCGACCAGGATGTCGAGCAGGTGGTGCATGCCGCGGTACAGACGGGCGTAGCCGACGAGCAGCGGCACGACCACGCACACGGTGGTGACGAGACGTCGCAGCCAGGCCGTCTCGATGCGCTGGGCCATGAGCGCGAAGGTCAGGTAGAGCGCGGTCGCGGCACCCATGTGACCGCTCGGGTAGCTCGAGGTGGGCGGCGCGGGGTCGAGGTGCTTGACCGTGGGGCGCGGCCGGTCGGCGATGGCGGTGGCCGCGACGAAGACGCTCGCCTGCACGGCGATCGCGATGGCCGGGACGACGGCATACCACCACTGCTTGGTGCGCCACCAGATGAGGGCCACGGCCACGACGCAGACGCCGATGACGATCTCGGTGTTGCCGATGTGCGACCACACCATCGTGACCGAGTTCATCAGGGCGGTGCGGCCCGAGGCGACCGACCTGCTGAGGTTGTTCTCGGCGGGCAGCCCACCGAGCGGACCCATGATGAGGAAGCCGATGCCGACGATCGCGGCGAAGAGCACCAAGGCCGGGGCGATGGCGCGCACGGCCGCGTCACGCAGGGCGGACCCGACCGGCGGCCGGGAGGAGTCGAGCTCGTAACGGTGCACGAAGGTGTGGTTCACGTGGTGCCTTTCGATGACTCGGGCCCGACCTTGCCCTCCGGCGGAGGGGAGTCGTCCGGGCCGGGGTTCCACCCGAGGTATCCGGCGTAGGACGCCGTGGCCAGCCCCACCCCGAAGATGAGGCCGCCGACGACGTCGGACGGGAAGTGCACGCCGAGCAGGACGCGGTCCAGACTCGTGACGACGACGTATGCCGTCAGGCCGGCCACGAGCACGCGGCGTCCCGTCGTCGAGAGCAGGGGCCAGAGGAAGATCGTCATGGTGGACGCGATGGCGGCCGCGCACGCGACGTGTCCGGACGGGAAGCTGTAGCCCGGGGCGTGGGAGACCGGGTCGCCCACGACCGGCCTGGCCCGCTGGACGACCTGCTTGATGTCGAGCTGGAGGTTCCAGGAGACCATCAGCGTGGCGAACGCCCAGAGGCAGCGCGTGGCGAGCTCGCGGTGACGGCGCCAGACGACGAGGCAGACCACGGAGGAGACGATGTAGAGCCTCCACGGCTGGGTGAGCTCCTGCCAGAAGACGAGGAAGGTCTTGAGTCCGGGGTTGGCGCGGGTCAGGTCCGTCGCGGCGACGATGAGGCGCTGGTCGAGGTCGACGACGGGCGAGAACTTCTCGCGCACGACGAAGGCGAGCGCGGTCAGCGGCACGGCGAAGACGAGGCCGTACCCGACGCTCTTGAGCAGTCTGCGGCCCCGGCCGGCCGGCCTCGTGCGTTGCACGACGGCGGTCCTCTCACCCAACGCGCACCACCAGTGACTCGGGGAGCACCCGGATGTCGAGGGCGCGGTGCGGCCCCACCGGGTCGCCGTCGATCTCGGCCTCGACGGGGTGCCGGGCCACGATCGTGAGGTCCGGGGCGACGAGCCGGTCCAGGCGCCGGTGCCCGGCGCGGTGCCGCGTCACGACGTCGACGGCGACGGACAGCCAGCCGAGCCCGCCCTGCGGAGCGAGGACGACGGCGTCGAGCTGCCCGTCGTCCACGACGGCCTCGGGCATCAGCTCGACCCCGCCCTGCAGGGTGCCGCAGTTGCCGACGACGACGCCACGGGCGGTGCGGGACACCGACTCGCGCGGGGCGCCGACGACGCCTTCGCCACCGCCGGACCTCACCTCCACGGGGAAGCCGCGGCCCGACAGCTTCTTGGCCGCCGCCGCGATGTAGGCCACCCAGCCGACCTTCTCCTTGAGCTTCTCGTCCGTGTCGGCCATGATCTCGCCGTCCAGGCCCAAGCCGGTCATGACGAGGAAGATCTCCTCGTCGTCGGCCACCCTCGGCGGGCTCTGCTTGGTGGCGCGGCTCGACTCGGGCTCCGGCAGGTCGTCACAGAGGCGCACGACACCGACGTCGATGCGCCGGTCCCGGCCCTGCACGACGGCGCGCACGGCGTCGTCGAGCTGGCCCACCGGGAGGTCGAGGTTGCGGGCGAGCAGGTTGCCCGTGCCACCCGGCAGCAGGCCGAGGGCGACGTCGGTGCCCACCAGGGCCGAGGCGACGGCGCGCACCGTTCCGTCGCCGCCGAGCGATGCGACGACGTCGGCTCCGGCCTCGACGGCCTCGCGGGCCTGCTTCTCGCCGGTCTCCTCGGCGGTGGTCTCGATCCAGACGGGGTCGGCCCACCCGCTCTCCTCGCAGACCCTGGCGACGATCGCCTTGGCGGCGTCGAGGTCGTCGACCCGCAGCGGGTTGTAGACGACGGAGAGGGAGCGCCGAGCGCTGGGGGTGTCGGACATGAGCGGATCCTAGGGCTCGTGGCGTGAGGGGGCGGCCGTCGAGCTCGACCGTGTCAGGACATACCCCGAGACGGCTGTCAGCCGAACCCCAGCGCTTCTCCTGCGCGCTCCCAGCCTGCTCGACGGGGCCGGCTGTAGCGTGCGCTCGTGCACCTCATCCGCCGCCGTCTGGCCGTGGCCGTCGTCATCGGCGTGATCGCGGGCCTGTTCGTGCCTCTGGGCCCGGCCCACAACGTGCTGACCCACACCCTCGCGGGCTTCGTGGTCGGCGGACTCGTGTTCGCCGTGCCACTGCTCGTCCACGTGCTGCGCCTGGACGCCGCCACCACGCGCGAACGGGTGCGCGGCCGGGACGGCGACGCGGCGTGGTACGACGTGGTCGTCATCGTCGTCGGGCTCGCTAGCCTCGCCGGGGTCGGGGTCCTGCTGATCGGCGGGCAGTCGAGCGGGACGGCTCAGGTCGTCGACGCCCTCGTCGGCGTGCTGGTCGTCGCCGTCGGGTGGCTCTGCGTCCACACGGTCTACGTCCTGCGCTACGCACGCCTCTACTACGCGAACCGCACGGGCGGCCGGGCACCGATCGACTTCAACATGGAGGAGGACCCCTCCTTCAGCGACTTCGCCTACTTCTCGTTCAACCTGGGCATGGCCTACCAGGTCTCGGACACGGCGGTCCGCTCCACGCAGGTGCGCCGGGTCATCCTCTGGCACTGCCTTCTGGCCTACCTC
>NZ_BAAANB010000189.1:0-2792 GCF_039529575.1 Terrabacter terrae | reverse complement strand
AGTTGCGCCACGACGCCATGAGGATCAGCGAGGGCATCGACCAGTGCGGGTCGCCGAGCCAGTTGGGCCCGGTGACGCCGACCCAGCCGAGCACCGTGTTGATGAGGCCGCCCGGGTTCTGCAGGAGGAAGCGCCACACGACGGCGACCGCGACGATCGAGGTGATGACCGGCATGTAGAAGCCGAGGCGGAAGACCGCGCGGAAGCGGGTGATCCCCTTGTCCAGCGCGACCGCGGCGGCGAGCGCGACGACGAGCGTCAGCGGCATACCGACGAGCACGAAGTAGGCGGTGTTGCCGGCGGCGGTGCGGAACAGCGGGTCGGAGAGGGCCTTGGTGAAGTTGTCGAACCCGATGATGTTGACCGCGAAGGGGTTTCGCAGGTCGCGGGCCCTGGTGTCGGTGAAGCTCATGAAGAGCGACTGGATCACCGGCCACGCGGTGAAGGCGAGGAAGAGCAGGCAGAACGGCACGGCGAGGATCCAGGCCGCCCGCCCCTCCCGCCGGCGGGCCGAGTCGGCACGCCGGCGGGAGGTCGCCGCTCCGTTCTGGGCGGTCTGGGCGGTCATCGGGTCACATTCCCGTGCCGATGGAGTCGGCCTGCTGCTGGGCCGTCTTGAGGCCCTGGGCCGGGTCCTCACCCGTCTTGGTGATCTTCTCCATCTCGGTGTCGAGCCCCTTGACGGCTTGCTCCCAGGTCGGGAATGACGGCGGCGCCTTGGCGGTCTCGAGCTGCTTGCCGAAGACGGCGAGCTTCTTGTCCGAGGCGAGCGAGGGGTCCTGCCAGGCGCTCTTGACCGACGGCAGGTCGGTGGAGATCGAGTACCACTTGGCCTGGACCTTCGGGTCGGCGAGCCACTGGACGAACTTCCACGCGGTGTCGCGGTTCTTGGTGTTCTTGAAGACGACGAAGTTGGACCCGCCGACGAACGAGGACGACCCGGCCGAGCCGGCGGGGATCGGGGCGACGTTGTACTTGTCCTTGAAGCCGGCGCCGCCGACCTTCTCGACGGCCGACATCTCCCACGGGCCGGAGATGAACATCGGCACCTTGCCGCTGGCGAAGTCCGGCTCGGTGGTCGGGGTCGCCGGGGCGCTCTTGTCGGAGATGCCGTCGGTGAAGAACGACTGGTAGTACTTCGTGGCCTTGAGCAGCTGCGGGCTGTCGAAGTTGTACGCCTTGCCGCCGTCCTTGGTGAGGTCGGCGCCCTCGCTCCACGCGAACGGCATCACGGTCTGCCACGAGCCCTCGCCGCCGGCCTGCAGGCCGATGCCCCACTTGGCGCCGGCCTTGGTCTGCATGGCCTTGGCCATGTCCTTCAGTCCCTGCCAGTTGTTCGGCACGGAGTCGAAGCCGGCCTTCTTGGCCAGGTCGGTTCGGTAGTAGACGACACGCGTCTCGACGTACCACGGGATGCCGTAGGAGGTGCCGTTCACCTCGGTCGTCTTCTGGGCGCCCTCGAAGAAGGAGGACTTGTCGATCTGCGCCGGCGTCGGGTCGATGGCGTTGCTGCTCGCGAACTCGCCCATCCACGTGCTGCCGACCATGGCGACGTCAGGCGTCTTGCCCGCGGCGATGGCTGCGGTGAACTTGTCGTGCGCGGCGTCCCACGGGATCGCGGTGACCTGGACCTTGACGCCCGGGTTGGCGGTCTCGAAGTCCTTCGTCAGCTTGGGCAGGTTGTCCCCCTCGGCACCCATCGCCCAGACGGTGATCGTGCCGCTGGCCTTGCCGGTGCTGACCGCGGCGCCGGTCTGGCCGGCTCCGCTGCCTCCGGCGTCGGCGCCTCGACCGCAGGCGGTCATGGTGAGGGCCGCGGCAGTCATGCACGCGACCGTGATGGCTGTGGTGCGTCTCATCGGTCTCTCACTTTCTCGGGTGTCCCGACGGCTGTGTCGGGGTCTGGGGCGGGGCTCTCGAGGCGGGACTGGGGGTCGAGTGGGGCTGCGGACGGGTCTTGGGGGCGTCGCGCGGTCAGCGCGGCGTGCAGCCGCAGGAGCCGCGGATGACGAGCTCGGTGGGCAGGATCTGCGGCTCGAGCAGCGGCTGGCCGCCCGAGACGCGCTGGTGGAGGCGCTCGGCGGCCAGGACGCCGAGCTCGTGCACGGGTTGCCGGACGGTGGTCAGGCCCGGCCGGACGTAGCGGGCGGTCATGACGTCGTCCCAGCCCACGACGGCGATCTCACCGGGGACGTCGCGGCCGGCGTCCTGCAGGTGGGACATGATGGCGAGTGCGAGCTCGTCGTTGGCGCACACGAGCCCGTCGGCCTCGAGCTCGCCGGAGAGGATGCGCTCGGCCACGGCCTCGCCGGCCCCCTCGCGGAACGCCACGCGCAGGGGCTCGGCCGGGTCGAGCCCCCGGGCCCGGTGGGCGGCGACGAAGCCGGCGTGGCGTTCGCGCATGTCGGGCGCGCCCTCGGGGTCGCCGACGAAGAGGAGCCGGCTGCGGCCGTGCGCGAGGACGTGCTCGGTGAGCTGCTCTGCGCTGTGGGCGTTCTCGGCGCGGACGCTCTCGATGCCCTCCTGCGGCGCTCCGGCGATGATGACGACCGGCTTCTTCCCGTGCAGTGCGCGGGCGACCGCCGGCGGCATGGCGGCCGAGCCGAGCACGGCGATGGCGTCGACGTGGGTGGCGAGCTGCCGCACGGCGCGGGCAATGTCGCCCTTGCCCTCGGTGAGCATCAGCGTGACGCTCTGGCCGAGCTCGGCCGCGCGGGACTCGAAGCCGATGAGCAGCTCGGCGTAGTAGGGACCGGACAGCTCGGGCAGGACGAGGGCGTGGGCCTCGTGGT
>NZ_BAAANB010000188.1:0-3647 GCF_039529575.1 Terrabacter terrae | reverse complement strand
ACCCACAGGCCGATGAGACCGCCGAAGTGCGCCATGAACCTGTCGCGCTCGTGCGCCGGGTAGGTCGTGACCACCGTCGAGCGCAGCAGGTTGGTGAAGGCGTCGGACTGCACCCACTCGAGCACCGCGGCGTCGAGGTGGGGCAGGTGCTGCTCGCACCAGGGCCAGTAGTCGGCCGTCTCGAAGTACTCGTCGGCGATCGCGAGGTAGGCGTCGAGCTTCTCCTGGTCGCTGAGGTCGTCGCGGTCGGCGACGTCGAAGTAGCGGCGCATCTCGAGGTCCATCGGGCCGCGGCGGCCGGTGACGAGGCAGTAGGCCGACCAGCGCACGAGCGCCTTGATGGCCCAGGGGAAGTAGTAGTGCAGTGACGTGACGGCCACGTCAGGACAGGCGTTGGCGTAGTCGATCGGGTAGACGTCGTCGCCCTTGACGAGCATCTCGCAGGAGTTGAACTCCCAGCCGAACATCGCGTTGACGATGCGGCTGATCGCGGCGGTCTGGCGCCCGGCGGACGGGGTCAGGAAGTCGTGGCTCACGGCATACCGGTTGTGCATCGGCTGCTCGGGGCGGAAGTCCATGACCATCGTCTCGGGGCCGATCGACAGGGCCCGTGCGAAGTGGTCGTACTCGATGGTGGCCTGCAGGTGCATGAGCATCTCGCCGGACTCGTCGTAGGCCTTGACGAGGTCGCGCTCGTCGTCGATGCGCGAGACCCCGCGCCAGCCGCCGCCGTCGAACGGCTTCATGTACATCGGGTAGCCGAGCTGGTTGGCGATGGCCTTGAGGTCGAAGGGCCGGTTGTACTTGGCGCTCGTGTAGGCCCAGCGGACGTTGTCGACGGGGTTCTTGTAGGGCACGAGCCAGGTCTCGGGGACCTTGAGCCCCAGGCGCATCAGGGCGACGTAGGCGCTGTGCTTCTCCATGGACTGGAAGGTGAAGGGGCTGTTGAGCAGATAGGCATCGTTCATCAGCGCGGCCTTCTTGAGCCACTCGCGCGGGTGGTAGTACCAGTACGCGAGGCGGTCGATGACGAGCTCGGTGCGCACGGGCTGACGCAGGTCGAACGGCTCGATGGTGAGCCGCTCGCTGCTGAGGTGGTGGGTGACACCGTCGTCCGTCGTGATGGGCCCGACGAGCGCCAGCAGCGCCTCGAACGCGGTGGGCCAGTCCTCCTCGGCGCCGAGCAGGAGCCCGACCAGGTGGGTCCTGTCCGACGGCGCGCGCTCCGGGGAGGTGGTGGCGGCGGACGAGTCCGGCAGCTCCTGCTGCCAGGCGGTGTCGGTCATCGTGCAGCTCCTGCCGTCGGGAGTGGGGTGCTCGACTGCGATCCTTGCAGCAAGAAGGGCATCTGTCGCTCGCTCAGCGCGGGGTTTCGCGGGCGAGCGAGTCGAAGAGGTGGGGGTCGAAGGCGGAGTGCCACGAGCGCCAGTCGTGTCCGCCCGGCACCTCGGCCAGCGACACGTCGTGGCCGCTGCCGGCGAGCGCCTGCGCCATCTGGCGGTTGTTCGCCAGGTTGCCCTCGCCGGTGCCGCACGTCATGACGACGCGCGCGTCGGTGCGGCGCCTCCTGACGCGCCTGACGTTCGTGACGAAGGCCGTCACGCGGTGCCAGAACTCGAAGTCCTCCTCGTCGTCGACCCGCTTGCGGAAGAAGGAGCCCGACTGCAGGAACAGCGACCCGAACGTGCCCGGGTGCAGCCACTCGGCCTGGAGCGAGGCGAGCGCGCCGAGGCTCGCCCCCATGAGGGCGGGCTTCCCGCTGCTTGCGTATGCCGTCCGCACCGCCGGGAGCACGTGCTGGGTGAGCGCCTGCGCCCAGTCGGGGTTGGCGGCATACCGCTCGTTGCGCGGTCCGGGCTCGAGCAGGACGACGCGGGTCGGCGCGACCCTGCCGTCACTCGTGGCGCCCCGCAGCACGGAGAGCAGGTGCGCGCGCCGGGAGTACTCGGGGCCGTCGTGTGCGAGCAGCAGCGGGAGCGGATGGCTGCGGCGCGTGCCGACGGGCGTGACGACCGCCAGGTCGACGTCGCCGACCGGCGTGCCGGTGACCGTCATCCTCGTCCGCGCCATGGCCTGACCCTAGGCCGTCGCCGTGACAGCGGATGACATGGCACCCGGTCGCGCCTCCGACGGCAGACGGGACGCCTTGCAGCACAGGGGCTTTCATTGTCCACACCACTGTCCCGCCCCTTCCATTTCACTCGAACGAAGGTTCTACTTGAGTGACCGGGAACTCAGGGGAAGGAGGATGGCCATGCCGTACATCGACGTCACGGGCATGCCTCCTCGCCCTCGTCTCGACGTCATCCGGATCGCATGGTCAGCGGACGCGACGGAGCTCGGGCGGTCCCTCGAGCCCCCTCGGGCGCGGCTCCTCGAGCTGCAGTCGCAGGCGGCGGAGCACGGTCCGAACCCGGAGAGGCGTCGAGCGGCGGAGGCCTTGGAGGGCCTGGCGCGGGCGGGCGAGCGGGTGCTGGCCGACATCGAGTCGCTCGAGGCGGCCAAGGCGCGACTCGAGGCCGACCTGCTCTCGGCCTACGCCGCCTTGCGCACGATCGAGGAGCAGCAGATCGCCGCTCTTCCCGCCGGCTCGCCGTCCCGGATGACGGGGAGGGTGTCGACCGACCGGGTCGTGGGTGAGGAGATCGCCCTGGCGACGGGTGTCGGTCTGGGCGAGGTCGCGCGACGCCTGTCGCCGGCCACCGCACCCCGCCGGCACCGGACCATCCTGGCCGCGCTGCGTGCCGGCACGACCTCGTTGCACCGGGCCCTGCAGGTGAGCTCCGGGACGGCCGCGCTGTCTGATGCCGACGTGGCACTCGTGGAAGCGGCGGTGCTCGCGCCGTCGCGCGACGGGCAGGCGGTGCCGCAGCGGACGTTCATGACCCGGCTGCGGCGTGCCATCGCATCCGTCGACTCACGCGGTTCCGAGGAGCGGCGCGCACAGGCGAGGTCTCGCCGCGGCGTGTTCGGCCGGTTGACGGGCGACGGCATGGGCTGCCTGACGCTGGTCACCGATGCCGAGGCGCTCGCCGCCGTCCTGGACCGCCTCGACACCCGGGCCCGAGCGGCCCGCGGCGCCGGTGACGGGCGCACCCTGGACCAGCTCCGCTGCGACCTGGCGACCGAGTCGCTGCTTGGGAGCTACCCGGCGGCGCAGCAGCCTGCTGGCGCGGGCGCCGATCGAGGCTGCCCCGATACTGACTCGACGGAAAGCGGACCGGGGAGCGGACCGGCCGACGGCACCAGCGGCGCTCCCGCCGGTGACGCACCGCTGGACGGCCGGCTGCCCTCGTGTGGTTGGTGGTGCCTTTCGAGGTTGCCATCGGCGCCTCGGAGGCGTTCTGCGAGCTGCCCGGCCACGGGTGGGTCACCGCCGCCCATGCCCGCGAGATCATCAGCCGGTCCGGGTCGGTGTGGCGCACCCTCCCGGTCGACGTCGACACCGGACAGGCGCTCTCCCGTCCGACCAAGGCCTACCGGCCCACCCGGGCGATGGTCGAGCACGTGCAGGCAGTCGACGGCGTCTGCCGTGGGCCCGGCTGCGAAGTCCTCGCCAGCCGCTGCGACATCGACCACGAGACTCCCTGGCCCTTCGGTGAGACCGCGGTGGGCACCCTCTTCAACCAGCACCGGCTCCACCACAA
>NZ_BAAANB010000187.1:0-10210 GCF_039529575.1 Terrabacter terrae | reverse complement strand
CGGCACCGCCACGAGGCGCGGGAGGCGATGGGAGCACAGCGAACGCCCCTGTCCCCCAGACGACCTCATGCGCTGCGCGTCGGCGTGGTCGTCGGCCTGACGAACCCCAAGACGGTCCTCTTCTTCGTCGCCTTCCTCCCGCAGTTCGTCAACACCGCGGCCGGGCGCGTCGCCGTGCAGATGGCACTCCTGGGCGGCCTCTTCGGCGCCATGGCGGTCTGCAGCGACAGCATCTGGGCGTTGCTCGCGGCCCGGGCACGGGAGTGGTTCGCCCGCAAGCCCGGTCGGCTCGACAGGCTCGGGGCGACCGGCGGCGTCATGATGGTCGGCCTCGGCGCCACCATGCTGGCCACCGAGTAGCCGGAACCGCACCTGCCGAGGTGATCTGCTTGACTGCGATGGTGACAACCCCTCGAGTCGCCTCCCTGGCGGATCGGCGCCAGTCCGCCGATCGGCTCCACGAGCACGAGCGCGCGCTCGAGCAGGTGAAGAGGGCGTATGCGGCCCTCCCGCCCGACCGGCCCGTGCGGCTCGCCAAGCGCACGTCCAACCTCTTCCGGACCCGCAGCGCCACCGACGCACCGGGCCTGGACCTGTCGGCGTTCCGCGGGGTCGTCGAGGTGCGACCCGGTCGGGACCGCCAGCCGGCGACCGCCCTCGTCGGCGGGCTGACGACCTACGAGCAGCTCGTCGACGAGCTGCTGCCGCACGGCTACGTCCCGCTCGTCGTGCCCCAGCTGCGCACGATCACGATCGGCGGCGCGGTCACCGGCCTCGGCATCGAGGCTGCGTCGTTCCGCAACGGGCTGCCGCACGAGTCGGTGCTGCAGATGCGGATCCTGACCGGCGACGGCGAGGTCGTGACCGCCACCCCGGACGGCGAGCACGCCGACCTCTTCCGCACCTTCCCCAACTCCTACGGCTCACTCGGCTACGCACTCGACCTCGTCATCGAGCTCGAACCCGCCCGGCCCTACGTCGCCCTTCGGCACGTGCGCTTCGACTCGCTCGAGGCGCTCACCGACGCGGTCGGCGACGTCATGGCCTCGCAGACGTGGGACGGCGACCGGGTCGACTTCCTCGACGGTGTCGTCTTCAGCGCCCGGGAGGCCTACCTCAGCCTCGGCCGCTGGACCGACACCCTCGAGGGACAGGCCCGCCCGAGCGACTACACCGGTGCGGAGATCTTCTACCGCTCGATCCAGTCGCGTCGCACCGACGTGCTGACCGCCCACGACTACCTGTGGCGCTGGGACACGGACTGGTTCTGGTGCAGCCGCGCCTTCGGCGCCCAGAACCCCACGATCCGCCGGCTCTGGCCTCGTGACCTGCTGCGCAGCGACGTCTACTGGAAGATCGTGGCCTTCGAGAACCGCCACCGCGTCATGGCCCGCATCGACCGGCTCCGCGGCCTGCCCGACCGCGAGCGCGTCGTGCAGGACGTCGAGATCCCGCTCGAGCGCACCGCCGAGTTCGTCGAGTGGTTCCTGCACGAGGTGCCCATCGAGCCCGTGTGGCTGTGCCCGGTGAAGCTGCGCCCGGAGGGGTATGCCTCCAGTGACGAGACGCCGTGGCCGCTCTACCCGATGCGCCGTGACGAGCCCTACGTCAACGTCGGGTTCTGGTCCACGGTGGCCATCGAGCCGGGGGCGACCGACGGCGACGTCAACCGTCGCATCGAGGCGGAGGTGACCAGGCTCGGGGGCCACAAGTCGCTCTACTCCGACGCGTACTACGACGAGGCGACCTTCGCCGCCCTCTACGGCGGCACGCAGTATGCCCCGGTCAAGCACAGATACGACCCGAGGGGACGGTTCCCCACTCTCTACGAAAAGGCGGTGCAGGCACGATGACGCTCACGGTGGGACAGGCATTCGACCGGGTGTTCGGCCCCGAGGCCCCGGTGCGGGTCGTCGCATACGACGGCTCGGAGGGCGGCAGCCCGGACGGGCTCGTGCTGCGGCTGACCAACCCCGACGCGCTCAACCACATCCTGGCCTCGCCCGGCGACCTGGGCCTGGCCCGCGCGTACCTGAGCGGTGACCTCGTCATCGAGGGGATGGACGAGGCCGACCCCTACGAGGTGCTTCGGGTCGTGCGCGACGGGCTCACCCCGCGCCGCCCCGACCGTCGCGACGCCGCCGAGCTGGCTCGCTTCGTGGCCAGCCACCGCCCGCACCCGCCGACGCTGCCCCCCGAGGAGACACCGAGCCCGCTGCGCCGCCTCGCGCACGGACTGCGGCACGGGCGTACGCGTGACGCCGAGGCGATCTCCCACCACTACGACGTGTCCAACGAGTTCTACGAGCACGTCCTCGGTCCGTCGATGACCTACACGTGCGCGTGCTTCCCCACCGACGAGGCCTCGCTCGAGGAGGCCCAGGCGTACAAGTACGACCTCGTCGCCAAGAAGCTCGGCCTCGAGCCGGGCATGCGCCTGCTCGACGTCGGCTGCGGCTGGGGCGGCATGGTGCGCCACGCCGTGAAGCACTACGGCGTCACGGCCCTGGGCGTCACCCTCTCGCGCGAGCAGGCCACCTGGGCCCAGCGGGCCATCGAGGCCGACGGCATCGGCGACCGGGCGGAGGTGCGGCACGGCGACTACCGCGACGTCACCGAACGCGGCTTCGACGCCGTCAGCTCCATCGGGCTGACCGAGCACATCGGCGTCAAGAACTACCCGGCCTACTTCCGCTTCCTGCGCGAGCGCCTGCGGGACGAGGGGCGCCTGCTCAACCACTGCATCACCCGGCCCGACAACAAGCACGCGGGCCTGCCCTCGCGCGGGTTCATCAACCGCTACGTCTTCCCCGACGGCGAGCTGACCGGCAGCGGCGACATCGTGCGCGTCATGGAGGACGAAGGCTTCGAGGTGCGCCACCAGGAGAACCTGCGCGAGCACTACGCCCGCACGTGCGGCGCGTGGAACGCCAACCTCGCCAAGCACTGGGACGAGTGCGTCGAGCTCGCCGGCCTCGGCCGCGCCCGGGTGTGGGGCCTCTACCTCGCCGGGTCGCGCCTGGCCTTCGAGCGCAACGAGATCCAGCTGCACCAGGTCCTCGCGTCGCGCACGAGCAGCGAGGGCGTCTCCGGATTCACGCTGCGGCCGCGCTTCGAGCCGTCCGACGGCTGAGGCCCGGGCGCCTCCTCGGCGGGTCCGACCTCAGTCCGACCCGCCGAGGTCGACGTCGTAGGCCTCGTAGACGAGGTCGCCGCCGCGCTGGCGGTGTCGGACGAGCCGGCCGACGAGCACGGTGAGCTCCTCACGGAAGACGGGGAGGTCGCCGATGGTGCCGCCGTGCTCGAGCACGGTGAGGTAGCCGTGGATGACCTCCCGCAGCTCGCGGTGCTCCGCCGCGAGCCGGTCGACCGGCACGGAGAGGCGGGGGGCGGCGTGGCGCAGTCGCTCGTAGAGCCCGCCAGGGCCCTCCGTCAGGGTGATGTGGTCCTCGAAGTCGTGCCCGAGCTCGGCGAGGGCCGCCCGGACCCGCTCACGCCACATGCCGCCGCGGGCGATCGGCGCCTCGAGCGCCAGGTCCACCGCCGCGACGGACTCGCGCAGCTCGGAGCGGTGCAGCCGCACCCGTTCGAGGTGGACGGCCAAATCCGCAGCAGTCTCGACCGCCGGCGCAAGGGGCGGGCTGGGCGCATTCGGCTGGACCTTCATGGCACGACCTCCGTGCCGTCAATGGTCGCCCCCGGATGCGTGGTTCGTCCAGAGTGCTGGCGCGTCAGGCCAGCGACAGGAAGAGCTTCTCCATCTCGGCGACGTCCATGGTCTCGCCGTCCGGGTGGGTGATGCACTCCCGCAGCCCGGTGGCGATGACGGCGAAGCCGGCACGGTCCAGGGCCTTGGAGACGGCGGCGAGCTGCGTGACGATGTCCTTGCAGTCGCGGCCCTCCTCGATCATCTTGACGATGCCGCCGATCTGGCCGCGCGCGCGGTTGAGGCGCCGGATGACCGACTGCATCTCGTCGAGGTCGAGCTCCACGGCTCCTCCTGTGCTCTTCGGGGTAGGAGCACAGAATACCCCCGCGCGTATGCTGGACGGCGCGGAGCCCACGCCCGCCGGCCCTGCCGCGCGTAGATGATGAGCGGCGAGGATGGGCCCGAAGCTCGCGTCCGGGTTGCAGCGTGGCCCCTCCTTGGCGGCCGCTCGTCAGAGGTCGCCGGCGGTGCGGCGCTCCTCGTCGCTGCGCAGGATGCAGAACTCGTTGCCCTCGGGGTCGGCCAGAACGACCCAGCCGCGGCCGTCCTCGGTGCGGCAGTCCTGCACCACCGTGGCGCCGAGGGCCCTGACGCGCTCGACCTCCTCGTCGCGCGGCCGGTCGGTCGGACGGAGGTCGAGGTGCACCCGGTTGCGCACCTGCTTGGCGTCCGGCACCTCGATGAAGAGGAGCCGGTGCGACTCGTCCGGCGAGAAGATCATGCACTCCTCGTGGCCCGGCTCGTTCGGGTCGTCCGGGTGCTGGTGGTAGCCGAGCAGGTCGGCCCACCAGACCGACTGGGCATACGCGTCGAGGGCGTTGACGGTGGTGTGCGAGAGTGCGAGTGCCATGCCGACATCCTGCTGCCGGGCACCTGTCGGGGCCATCGCTTTGTCGGCGACCCAGGGCTATGGACGAGCTGTCAACCCCCGTTGACGCGGCGCGCCACGCGGCATACGCTGTCAACTGGGATTGACGCATGCGGACGGGACCGGAGTGACCATGGAGGTGGACGACGTGCTGGCACTGGCTCGAGCGACGGGCGACGACGACCCGCGTGCAGCACTGGCCGCTGCACGCGAGCTACGGCGGGCAGCGGACCGCACCGAGGCGGCAGTGGTGCGCCGAGCCCGCAACCAGGGACTCGCGTGGGCCGACATCGCCGAGCAGCTCGGTGTCAGTCGGCAGGCGGTGCACAAGAAGTACGGCCGCCGCTGACCGCTGTCGAAACCGGGGTGAGCCGTTCGTTGACAGGATGGGCGGCGACGGGCCCGCTCACGACCTGGAGGAGAACCATGACGGAGTACCTGATCACCTTCAACGACGAGTGGGTGCAGGAGCACACCGAGGAGCAGATCAAGGACAAGGCGGCGGCGGCCCGTGCGGTGCTCGACGACATGCGAGCCGTGGACGCACTCGTCTTCACCAACGGTGGGCTCGACCGGTCCACGGCCTTGTTCAGCGTCGAGGCGAAGGACGGCGAGCCCGTCTTCACCGACGGGCCCTACGTCGAGACCAAGGAGCACCTCGGCGGCTTCTGCGTCGTGGACGTCGCCGATGACGAGGCGGCCCGCTACTGGGCCGGGCGGCTCGCGACGGCGCTCGACTGGCCTCAGGAGGTCCACCGCTTCCGCCGCCCGGGTCAGCTGCGAGCGACCCGACAGGGCGACTAGGCCAGCCGCACCGGGTTCCGCGGGCACGCGGGGTCCAGCGCCTGTGCGTTGGTTCGTCACGCGACCCGGGCCGGCTCAGCCCTGGCGCCGCAGCACGACGACCGTGTCCAGCGCCACGCGCTCGCCGTCCTCGGTGTCGACGGGCCGCTCACGGATGCCGGACTGCACGGCGGTTACGGGCAGCCCGCCGGCGCGCTCCAGCACCTCCTCGGGATCGTAGAGCACGCCGCGGTCGCTCGGGCCACCCCAGCCGTCGGCGAGGTTGCGCCCGGCATGGCCGACCACGACCACGTGCCCCCCGGGCCGCACCGCCTCGACCGCCTCGCGCAGCGCTTGCCGCCACTCGTCGCCGGGCAGCTGGAGGTAGCAGAGCAGGACGAGGTCGTATGCCGCCGGGCCGCCCGGCGCCGGCTGCGTCGCGTCCGCGACCAACGGGGTCAGGCGCTCCACGTCGTCCCCGAGCCGGTCCGCCGCCAGGGACCTCATCCGCTCGACGGCGACGGTGGAGTAGTCGGCCGCCACCACCGTCCAGCCCTGCTGGGCCATCCAGATCGCGTTGCGCCCCTCGCCTGCGGCGACGTCGAGAGCGTGGCCGGGCGTCAGCGGGCCGATGATCGCGGCGACGAAGCGGTTGGGCTCGGCCGACCACACGAGGTCGTGGGCGGCATACCGCTCGTCCCAGTCGCTGGCCTTCATGGCGCCCTCCTCGCTGTCACGGGACCCCCGGCGACGATCCCGATCCCATTGTGGTGGCGTGCCTCTCGTTCGTCACGGATCGCGGAACGACCACCGGCGCCGCGCGTAGCGTGGATGGTGGAAAGGCAACGAGCATGAAGGTCCTCATCGTCCACGAGTCCCTGTTCGGCAACACCCGCGAGGTGGCGGAGACGATCGCGGAGGGCCTGCGCCACGGCAGAGCGCCCGACATGGGCGAGGTCACGCTCGTCCCCGTCGACGAGGCCCCGACGAGCATCGGCGACGACGTCGGGCTGCTCCTCGTCGGCGGCCCGACGCACGCCTTCAGCATGACCCGACCCCAGACCCGCCAGGACGCGGCCGCGAAGGGCGCGACCGCCGCCCGGCAGGGCCTGCGCGAGTGGATCGAGACGGTGACGCCACGCGCGGGCCTGCCCGTGGTCACCTTCGACACCCGGATCCACGTCAAGATGCTGCCCGGCTCCGCTGCGGCCGCGGCCGCCAAGGCGCTGCGGCACCGCGGCTTCGACCGGGCCGAACGCGGCGAGAGCTTCTGGGTGCAGGACACCGCGGGACCGGTCGTGGAGGGCGAGCTCGAGCGCGCCCGGGAGTGGGGCGCGGAGCTCGCCACCCGCGTGGCGCACGGCGTCTCCTGATCCGACCCGTGGCGGCGTGGGCTCCCGCCGACCGGGCGCTCAGTCCAGCGAGTCGAGCCAGGGCTCGAGGTGCTCCAGAACCTCCTGCGGCGCCTCGAGCTGGGGGGTGTGCCCGACGCCGTCGAGGAAGGCCGTCTGCCACGCGGGGTTGAGCCGCGCGGCCCGGCGAGCTGCCGAGATCGGGACGAGCCGGTCGCGGGTGCCGTGCACGAGCAGGACGGGCCGGTCCACCTCGCGGATGATCCGGTCGTAGTCGCGGCGTCCGCGCAGCACGCGCATCAGCGACCGGGCGGCCCCGAGGAACTCCACCTCTGGGCTGGGCAGCGAGCGGCGCCACGCCGCGAGCTCGACGGAGGCCTCGGTGACGGCGGGGTCGGCCCGCGTCGTGTCCGCGAAGCACAGGGCCAGCGTGCCGAGCACCCGCTGGCGGTCGCTGAAGCGCGAGGTGTAGCGGGTCAGCACGAGCTCGCCGACCCGCGGCACGGCATACATGGCGAAGGTCGCGGCCACCTGGGGGTCGGGCCGGGCACCCGGGTTGGGCAGCGCCGGGTCGACGAGCGCCAGGCCGAGCACCTGCTCGGGACGGCGGTCGGCGAGCAGCAGGCTGATCATCCCGCCCATCGAGTTGCCGACCAGCACGACCGGCTCGCCGAGGACCTCGTAGACGAAGCGGCTGAGCAGCGCGGCATTATGGTTGACGCTGGTGTGACGCCCCTGAGCCGGCGTCAGGCCGAAGCCGGGCAGGTCGATGGCGACGACCCGGCGCCGTTCGGCGAGCGCCGGGGCGATGCCGACCCAGTTGAGGTACGAGCCGCCGAGCCCGTGGACGAGCACGACCGGCGGCCCGCCGGTCCCGCCGAAGTCGACCCAGTGCACCGGCCCGTCGAGGTCGATGCTCTGGCTGGTCCCGCCCCAGGTCGAGGCGAGGTCCAGGGGCGCCGTGGTCAGCGGGGTGCTCATGACCGCAGGTTACCGCCGGTCACTTAGGGAGCGCGCGGCACCGTCGGTCGGCGCCTGGCCCGGCTCCTCCTCGCCCTGGAAGGGCCGCACCTCCACGGGCAGGCCGGTGGCTCCGGCGATCCGATCGGCCCAGCCGAGCACGACGTCGTAGTCGTCGGACCGCACGACCGAGATGCCCCCGAGGTGCTCCTTCGCCTCGGCGAACGGCCCGTCGGTGACGACCGCGTCGGCGCCTCCTCGCCGCCTGCGGATCGTCGTGGCACTCGCCTGGTCGCCCAGGCCACCGGCGAAGACCCAGCCGCCGGCGGCGCGGATGTCGGCGTTGACCACCTCCAGGTCGGCCATCACCTGACCGAGGTCGAGGTCCGCCGGCGGCGGCCCGTCGGGTGAGAACAGGCTGATCAGGTAGGTCGTCATGATGGTCTCCTCTCGCCGGCGCCTGTCGGCTCCGGCTGGGCTCGGGCCGCACCGGGCGTGCGGCCTCCACCCTGTCCACGATCGGGGCCGGCCCACTTCGACAGTTCGGCTCAGGCACGCTCCCGCTGCTCGACCAGGCCCACGAGGTTGCCCTCCGAGTCGGCGACGAAGGCCATCCACTCGTCGGTGCCGGCCGGCCCGAGGGTGTCGTCCTCGTGCCCGAAGATGACGTGCGGCTCGCTGAGCACCTCGACTCCGGAGGCCCGCAGCTGCTCGACCGTGCCGTGGAGGTCGTCGACCCGCAGGTAGTGCAGCGCGCTCGGCGCCCCCGGGTCGAGCAGCAGCCGCACGCCGCCGATATCGAAGAAGACGAGTCCGGGCGGGTCGTAGGTGGCGAGCGGCTCGGCACCCAGCAGGTCCCGGTAGAAGGCGGTCGCCCGACCGAGGTCGTCGGCGTGCTGGGCGACCTGGACGAGTCCGTGTGCCATCCGCTGTCCCATCCATCGACGGTAGCGCCGGGCCGGGTGCGCGCGAAGAGGAAGCGCGGGGCGGGAGCCGACACAATGGGCCCATGACCGATCACCGGCCCGTCGAGACCTGGCTCACCGACATGGACGGCGTCCTGGTGCACGAGGAGGACGCGATCCCCGGCGCTGCCGAGTTCGTCAAGGCGCTCAAGGGCTCCGGCAGGCCCTTCCTCGTCCTGACGAACAACTCGATCTTCACGCCTCGCGACCTGCGCGCCCGACTGCTGGTGAGCGGGATCGACGTGCCCGAGGAGTCGATCTGGACGTCCGCCCTGGCCACCGCGCAGTTCCTCGCCGAGCAGCGGCCGGGCGGCACGGCATACGTCGTCGGTGAGTCGGGGCTGACGACGGCGATGCACGACGTCGGCTACGTCATGACCGACCGCGACCCCGACTACGTCGTCCTCGGCGAGACGCGGACGTACTCCTTCGAGGCGATCACGCGCGCGATCCGCCTGATCGAGAAGGGTGCCCGCTTCATCGCGACGAACCCGGACCCGAGCGGTCCCAGCCCGTACGGCACGCTGCCGGCCACCGGCTCCGTCGCCGCCCTGATCTCGACGGCGACCGCCCGCCAGCCGTACTACATCGGCAAGCCCAACCCGCTGATGATGCGCAGCGCCCTCAACCGCCTCGACGCGCACTCGGAGACGACGGTGATGGTCGGCGACCGCATGGACACCGACATCATCAGCGGCCTCGAGGCCGGGCTGCGCACCGTCCTCGTCCTGACCGGGTCGACGAGCCGCGAGCAGGTCGAGCACTTCCCGTACCGGCCCAGCCGGATCGTCGACTCGATCGCCGACCTCACGCCGTATGCGGAGACGACCTGAGCGGTCACCCGCGGCCGAGCAGCCGCCGCCACCACGACGGGCGGGCGGCCAGCTCGGCAGCGCGCGCAGCGGCCCGCTCCTCCCTCGCCCGGCGCTGCTGCTCCTCGAGTTCGGTCCGCAGCGGCCGCCACCGCTCCACCATCTCGTCGACGTCGAGCGTCTTGGCGATGAGCGGCGGCAGGTTGCCGACTGCGGGGCGCCTCCGGTCGGCGAGGACGCGTTTGTTGTAGTCCTCGATGATCTCGCGCACCTGCGCCTCGGTGCGCACGTCGACGAGGGACTCGGGATAGCCGGCGGCCTCCTTGCGCAGCGCGAGCGGCCCCGGCAGCGCGCCGCCGAGGTCGAGGTTCTCGCGCGCGGCGAAGCGCTTCACCCACCAGTCGGGGTCGCCCGAGTCGCTGAGGTCGAGCGGCTTGCCGGCGCCGGGCAGGTTGTCGAACTCGCCACGCTCCTGGGCCTCGCGGATCTGCTTCTCCACGGGGCTCTCCCAGTACGGCTGACCGGCCATACCTCCACGCTAACCGATAGGGCACTCAGGAGGGCTTTCAGGCCGGATACGTGGTGGGCGGCGTAAACCGTCTCGGGTCGAGTTCGCTTGCAGCGCAATCGAACTGCGGTGCACAACCCATGCTGAGCGTGGTCGAACACCTGTACGATTAGGGTATGAGCCAGAGCGCGGAGCGGATCGAGCAGGACTGGGACCACGTCGCGTCCCTGGCCGCCGACGTGCACGACGCGCA
>NZ_BAAANB010000186.1:0-2383 GCF_039529575.1 Terrabacter terrae | reverse complement strand
ACGACATCCTCGGCGTCTGGGGCGACCCCGCTCGCACCGGCAAGCCCGTCGGCGACGACCTCCTGTCGGGCAAGCCGACGGTCCTGCTGGCCGAGGCCCGCGAGGCGCTGCCGGCCGACCTGGCCGAGCAGCACCTGGGCGAGCAGGGCGTCGTCACCCCGGAGACGGTGCCCGTGCTGCAGGAGCTCATGCGCGAGGCCGGCGTGCTCCGGCGCACCGAGCAGCGCATCGCCGACGAGGTGCAGCTCGCCTGCGAGGCCCTCGACGGCGGCGATCTCGATGCAGACGCCGTCGCCGAGCTGCGCAGCCTCGCCGAGCTGATCGCGTGGCGCGACTCGTGAGCGTCGTCGTCATCGGCGCCGGCCTGTCCGGGCTCGCCGCCGCCTGCCACCTCGTCGGGCGCGGCCACGAGGTGACCCTCGTCGAGCGCCACGACGCGCCCGGCGGTCGAGGGCTGCGGCTGCACCGGGACGGCTTCACCTTCGACACCGGCCCGACCGTGATGACGATGCCCGACCTCGTCGGCGACGCCCTCGCCGCGGCCGGCACGTCGCTGCAGGACGCGCTCCCGATGCGCCTTCTCGACCCCGCCTACCGTGCGCGCTTCGACGACGGCAGCCAGATCATGGTCCGGCACGGCGTCGAGGCGATGCGCGAGGAGATCGCCGCGACGTGCGGCAGCGTCGACGCGGCCGCCTTCGTCGACTTCGCCGACTGGCTGCGCAAGCTCTACCGCGTCGAGATGCCGCACTTCATCGACGCCAACTTCGACAGCCCGCTCGACCTCGCGAGCTCCCCGCGAGCGGCCGCCCGA
The DNA here is from genome assembly GCF_039529575.1 of Terrabacter terrae. Lineage (NCBI taxonomy): Bacteria > Bacillati > Actinomycetota > Actinomycetes > Micrococcales > Intrasporangiaceae > Terrabacter > Terrabacter terrae. The sequence goes on along the minus strand of NZ_BAAANB010000186.1, from coordinate 1,569 downwards.
CTGCTGCGGCTCGGTGGCTTCCGCCGCCTCGGGCCCGTCATCCGCGAGTGGTTCCGCGACGAGCGCCTCCACCGGCTCTTCTCCTTCCAGGCGCTGTATGCCGGCCTGTCGCCCGAGAGTGCGCTCGCGCTCTACGCGGTCATCACCTACATGGACAGCATCGAGGGCGTGTGGTGGCCCGAGGGCGGGATGGACGCCGTGCCGGCGGCGCTCGCGACGGCGGCCGGCAAGGCCGGCGCCGAACTGCGCTTCGGCACGAGCGTCACCCGGCTCGTCCTCGACCGCCGCGGCGTCGTCGCGGGGGTCGAGCTCGACTCCGGGGAGCGGCTGCGCGCCGATGCCGTCGTCTGCACGCTCGACCTGCCCACCGCATACGACCAGCTGCTGCCCGAGCTGAAGCCGCCGCGGGTCGTGCGGTCGGGGACGTACTCGCCCTCGGCCGTCGTCTGGCACGTCGGCGCCTCCGGCGCCCCGGCGCCCGGCACGGCCCACCACAACATCCACTTCGGCGCCGACTGGGACGGCGCCTTCCGCGCCCTCATCGACGACCGCCGGCTCATGCCCGACCCCTCGCGCCTCGTCACCGTGCCGACCCTGAGCGAGCCCGGCCTCGCGCCGGAGGGCGACTCGGTCCTCTACGTCCTCGAGCCGGTGCCCAACCTCAGCTCCTCGATCGACTGGACGCACGAGCGCGAGCCGATGCGCGAGCGGCTGCACGGCTTCCTCACCGCCAACGGCTACCCCGACCGGATCCTCACCGAGGAGCTCGTCACGCCGCTCGAGTGGCAGCAGATGGGGATGCACCAGGGCACGCCGTTCGCGCTGGCGCACACGTTCCTGCAGACCGGCCCGTTCCGGCCGGGCAACCTCGACCGGCGCGTGCCGGGCCTCGTCTTCGCCGGCTCGGGCACGGTGCCCGGCGTCGGCGTGCCGATGGTCCTCGTCAGCGGCAAGCTCGCCGCCGACCGGGTCGACGCCTACCTCCCGGGCCCCCGGCCCCGGCCCCAAGCCGACAGGGGACGCCGGTGACAAACGCTGCCGCACAACCCCATCCACTCCTGGCCGAGGGCTATCGGCGCTGCGCGCAGATCACCCGCCGCTACGGCACGACGTACTACTGGGGCACCCTCCTGCTGCCTCCCGAGCGCCGACGGCACGTGTATGCCGTCTACGCCTTGTGCCGTCTCGCCGACGACATCGTCGACGACGAGGGGGCGACCACCTCGGCGCACGTGGCCATGACCGCGACCAGGCTGCACGACCTGGCGGCCACCTTCCGGCGCGTCGCCGACGGCGAGCCCACCGACGACCCGGTCCTGGCAGCCATCGGCCACAGCGTCCGCTCGTGCGGCATCGCCGACGAGTGCTTCGAGCGGTTCTTCGGCGCCATGGCACTCGACCTCACCCAGACGACCTACGAGACGTGGGACGACCTGCTCGGCTACATGGACGGCTCGGCCGCCGTCATCGGCGAGATGATGCTGCCGGTCCTGCAGCCCCGCTCGCCACTGGCGCTCGAGCCCGCCCGCGCGCTCGGACTCGCCTTCCAGCTGACGAACTTCCTGCGCG
>NZ_BAAANB010000185.1:0-1092 GCF_039529575.1 Terrabacter terrae | reverse complement strand
CGGTGGCCCGCGCGTCCGCTACTGACGCACTGCGGCGCCCTTCTGTCCACGGTCCACGCCGCCCAGCTCTTGCGGTGCCGCAGTTACTGCGTCTACCTTGGGTGGATGAGCGACGACGCACGACGGCCCCTCCCGGCCGCGACGGAGCAGGCCCTGCGCACGGCGGTCGACGCCGCACGCGAGGCGCTCGAGCGCACCGACGCCTCCCGCCCTCTCGACGCCCTGCCGCTGCTGCGAGCCGCCCAGGAGCACCTGACCTCCGCCGTCGACGAGGCGATGGCGGCGGTCCTCGTGGCCGAGGGCGGCACGATCCGGACCGCCGGCGCGCTCGCCGGCCTGTCGGAGAACGCCGTCGGGCCCCGCCTGGCTCGCACCACCCTGCTCGGCGCCTACGGCTCCGAGGCCGGGCGCGTCACCGCCGCCGGCGTCGAGCGCGCCCGCTACGACATCGAGGAAGGACGCCACCGGCCCCCGCCCGACGCGCCGGACCGCCCGCTGCGCTTCCGCGCCCGCCGCAGCAGCACCTGACGCATACCTGCCCAGCCCGACCACGCCGACCGCACGGAACACACGGAGGAGACGCCATGACGAACCCGAACCTCACGCACCTGTACTTCCTGCTGGACCGCAGCGGCTCGATGCAGTCGATCAAGGACGACACCGAGGGCGGCTTCGACGCGTTCATCGCCGAGCAGCGCAGCCAGCCCGGCGAGTGCCGGGTCACCCTGGCCCAGTTCGACGACGAGTACGAGGAGGTCTACCGCGACGTGCCGGTGACCGACGTGCCGCCGCTGCGCCTGTCCCCGCGCGGATCCACGGCGCTGCTCGACTCCATCGGTCGCCTTCTGGGTGAGGCCGGCGAGCGCCTCGCCGCCCTGCCCGAGCACGAGCGTCCGGGCGTCGTCATCGTCGGCATCATGACCGACGGGCACGAGAACTCCTCGCACGAGCTCACCCACGCACAGGTCAAGGCGCTCATCGAGCGGCAGACCTCCGAGTACGCGTGGCAGTTCCTCTACATGGGCGCCGACCAGGACGCCATCGAGGTCGGGTCGAGCATCGGCGTCGCCGCCGCCAACTCCATGACCTACG
>NZ_BAAANB010000184.1:0-1124 GCF_039529575.1 Terrabacter terrae | reverse complement strand
CCTTGTTCTTGTCGGTGGACAGGGTCTGCCAGGCCTTGGCCGCCTTGCCGAGGTCGTGGCTGGCGAGCCCGTTGGGGTCGTATGCCGGGTGGCTGACCATCGCGAGGATGGCGCCGGTCTTCGGGTCGAGGGCCACGACGGCGCCCCGGCTCCTGCCGAGGGCCTGGTCGGCTGCCTTCTGTGCCTTGGGGTCGATCGTCAGCTCGATCGTCGCGCCCGAGGTCTTGCGGCCGGTGATGAGGTCGGTGACCCGCCGCACGAAGAGCTGGTCGGCGTCGCCGGAGAGCAGGTCGTCGGCGGCGTGCTCGAGGCCGTAGGGCGCCCCGACGGAGTAGGAGTAGAAGCCGGTCAGGTGTGAGTAGAGCTCGCCCTGCGGATAGGTGCGCAGGTAGCGGTACTGGTCCTGGACCGGGACGGACTTGGCCACCGCCTGGCCGCCGACGATGATCGCGCCCCGCTCGCGCGAGTAGTTGTCGAGCAGCGTGCGCTTGTTGCTCGCCATGGCACCGAGCGACCTCGCCTGGGCGAACTGCACGACGGTCGAGGCGACGAGCAGCGTCGTGAAGAGCAGGGCGATGAGGATCGAGAGCCGGCGGATCGGGGTGTTCACGGCAGCTTCACCACCTGGGTCGCCTCGGCGGGCGCCGGCTCGGCCGCTGCGACGCCGACCGGGATCTCGGGCATCGGTCGGCGGGCTTGGTCGGAGATGCGCAGGAGCAGCGCCATGATCACCCAGTTCGCGAGCAGGGACGAGCCGCCGAGCGACAGGAACGGTGTGGTGAGGCCGGTCAGGGGGATGACCCGCGTGACGCCACCGATGACGATGAACAGCTGGAACGCGACGGAGAACGACAGGCCGATGGCGAGCAGCTTGCCGAAGCCGTCGCGCACGCCGAGGGCGGTGCGGACCCCGCGCTCGCAGAAGACGAGGTAGAGCACCAGGATCGCGACCGCGCCGAAGAGCCCCAGCTCCTCGCCGAGGCTGGGGAAGATGAAGTCGCTCTCGGCGAACGGTGTCAGGTAGGGGCGGCCGGCACCGAGCCCGGTCCCCGTGAGGCCGCCGGACGCCATGCCCCAGAGCCCGTTGGCCAGCTGGTTGGAGCGGTCGAGACTGTCGGGCGAGA
>NZ_BAAANB010000183.1:0-3655 GCF_039529575.1 Terrabacter terrae | reverse complement strand
GCAGGATGGCCGCATGGCCGAGAGCAAGGGTGCAGGGGCGACCGACGAGGCGACGACGCCGCCGACCGAGATCAGCGAGGCGGCGACGGCATACGCGGCGGTGCGCCCCGACCTCCAGGCGGCAACGGGACTGTTCGTCGAGATGGTCACCGGGCTGCTCGACGATGCGGGCATCAACTACCTCAGCGTGACGGGCCGCACCAAGACCGTGGCCTCGTTCGCCGCCAAGGCCGAGCGCCGCCGCGACGGGAAGCTGCTCTACCCCGAGCCGTTGACCGACATCACCGACCAGATCGGCGTCCGCGTCATCACCTACGTCCACGACGACGTCGCAGCCGTGGCAGAGCTGCTGGGCGAGGAGCTCGCCGTCCTCGACGACCGGGACCTGGGCCTCGAGACCGCGCGCGCCGGCCGGTTCGGCTACGCCAGCCGGCACCTGCTGGTCTCCGTCGACGCCAGCCGCACGGTGCCCGCGGCCTACCAGCCGCTGCGTCGGCTGAGCGCCTCCGTGCAGATCCGCACCGTCCTGCAGCACGCCTGGGCCGAGTTCGAGCACGACATCCGCTACAAGGGCACCATCCCCGAGGAGCACGCCCACGAGCTGGACCGCCGGTTCACCCTGGCCGCCGGGCTCATCGAGCTGGCCGACCGTGAGTTCTCCGCCATCCGCGACCGCCTCCAGATGGCCGTGCCGCCGACCCTGGCCGTTCCGGCCGAGCACGACCCGCGGATCAGCGCGCAGGACCTCGCGAAGTTCCTCGCCTCGCGCTACGCCGGCGCCGGCTGGGCCCGCACCGACCACTACACCTGGGTCTCCGGCCTGCTGCTCGAGCTCGGCATCACCTCCGTCGACGCCCTCGAGGAGGTGATCGCACCCGTCGACGGCGCCGACCTGATCGAGCGCATGGGCTACAAGTACCCGCCCGGTGCGGTGCGCCGCCTCGACGACGCCCTGCTGGCCACCTTCGGCACGCGCTACCTCGAGCTCGAGGGCAACGCCCACCGGCGGGCGTCCCTCGAGGCGCGCCTGCAGCGCCTCGGCACGCGCGACTGAGCAGTCTCGCGGGCCGTCCCGAGAAAGTCGCGAAGGCGTGTCGATTCCTCGCGGCCGAGTTCGTCAGGATGATGTGGCGAGGGTCGCCACCTGCGCAGGCAGCATCGCCCTGCGCACCCGCTCGAGGAGGAGCCGGCCATGACCGAGACATACGCATACCTGATCCACGAGCCCGACTGGGACTCCGACACCTTCCTCGACGCCGCGGCTGGCGCCGGCTCAGCCCCCGCCGGGAGGGACCCGGGAGCCCCGGGCGCCGCGTCCACCGGGGAGGCACCCGCCACCGGGGGGACGTTCCCCGAGCACCAGGCCTTCCAGAAGGCCGTCGCCGAGCTCGGAGCCCGCATCGTCGGCGGCGCCGCCCTGCAGAGCCAGCGTCACGGCGGCGTCGTGACCCCCGGCTCGGGTGACCGGCTCGTCGAGGACGCCGTCTACACCGACGGCCCGTTCCCCGACACCTCCGAGGTCATCACCGGCTTCTACCTCGTCGAGGCCGACGACGAGGACACCGCCCGTCGCATCGCCGCCCTGGTGCCCACCGGTGGCCACATCGAGTGGCGCAAGGTCTTCCCGACGGGGATGTGAGTGCCGCTCGGGACGGGTGAGTTCGAGGAGGCGTGGCCGCGCATCGTGCGCGCCCTCGCCTCCTTCACCGGCAGCCTCGACGACGCGGAGGAGTATGCCGCCGAGGCCGTCGCGCGGGCAGCGGCGCACGAGCGCGCCGCAGGCCGCCCCATCGAGTCGTATGCCGCCTGGTGCACGTCCGTGGCCAAGCGCGCCTGGCTCGACGACGCCCGCCGGCGCGCAGTGGAGCGACGCCTTGCACCGCAGCTCGCCCGTCCCGAGGTGGATGCTCCCACCGACCCGTCCGGCCACGCCGTCATGGACGCCGACCTCTCCCGCCAAGGCCTCGACGACCGCCTCGCGTTGCTCTTCGTGGCGTGCGACGAGGCGCTCTCCCCCACCTCGCGCATGGTCCTGGCACTGCGGGTCGTCTGCGGGCTGACGATTCCCGAGATCGCCGGGCACCTCGGCGTGCAGGACACTGCTGCCGCAGCTCGGCTCACCCGCGCGAAGCGCGCGCTCGCCGAGGCCCGCGGCGCCTTCCACGTGCCGCCGCCGGTCGAGCAGGAGCGGCGACTGCCCGTCGTGCTCGCCTGTGTCGCAGCCATGTTCACCGTGGCGCACCGCACGGCCCTCGACCCCGCCGACGCCCTGTCCGACACCGGCCGCCAGGCGCTGTCCATCGCCGACGCACTCGTCGCCACCTTCCCCCGCGACACCGAGGTCCGCGGCCTGCGCGCGGTCATCCGGCTCGGCCTCGCTCGCCGCCCGGGACGGCTCGACCCCACGGGCACGGCCCTCGCCCTCGACGAGGTGGACCGCACGCGGTGGGACCGTTCACTGCTGGCCGCCGGGCTCGACGACGCCACGATCGCGGCGGCAGGCGACGGACGCTTTGCCATCGAGGCGGCGATCGCCGGCCTGCACTCCGTCGCACCCTCCCTCGAGCGCACCGACTGGCCACGCATCGCCCTGCTCTACGGTGCGCTCGAGGAGCGCTGGCCCTCCCCCTCGGTCCGGGTCGCCCGCCTCGTCGCCACGGCGCACGCCGTCCTCGCCGGCGAGGACGGCGGGGCGACGACGTCGCTCACCGAGGTGGAGCGGGAGCTCACGTCCCTCGAGACGCGCGGGCCGGCATACGCGAGCCGTGACGCCGCGCTCGCCCTCGCCGACCTGGAGTGGCGCACGGAACGGCGGGAGCAGGCGGCCCAGCGCTACCGCGACCTCGCCGAGGTCCTCGACGTGGAGCCGTTGCGCCGCTTCTGCCTGCGGCGGGCGCTCACTCCCCCGTGACGCCGTCGATCGCCTCACGGAGGAGGTCCGCGTGCCCGTTGTGCCGGGCGTACTCCTCGATCATGTGCAGCAGGATCCACCGCAGCGTGAACGACTGGTTCTCCTTCCGCGACACGGTCGCCGACCGGAACTCGAGGCCGCCCTCGGCGAGCGCCGCGTCGATGTCACGACGCGCCTGCTCGACCGACTCGTCCATCAGCCGGCGCAGCTCCTCCGGGCTGTCGTCCTTCGCCGAGGTCAGCTCCCAGTCGCGGTCGGCGTCCCAGTCGGCGCTCACCCACGGCTCCGGCATCGGCCGCCCGTGCAGCACCTCGCCGAACCAGCTCGCCTCGTTGAGCGCCACGTGCTTGAGCAGGCCGCCCAGGGTCAGGCTGGACGGCGGGAGCGGGCGCGCCAGCTGCTCGGCGGTCAGCCCCGCGGCCTTCATCCGGAGCGTGTCCCGGTGGTAGTCGAGGAAGGCCACCAGGGTGGTCGCCTCGTCGGCGTCGAGCGGCGGGTCGGTGCGGTGCGCCTGCGGTGGGGTCGTCATGTGACCGACGCTAGTGTCCGAGGCGCGAAAAACGCCTGCCCGTTTCCCGCTCCGGGAGCACACTGGCCCCGTGCCGTCATCGAGCCAGTGGGTCGCGTTCCTCGTCGCGTCGATCCTCTTCATCCAGGTCCCGGGCCCCAGCCTGCTCTTCACCATCGGGCGCGCCCTGACCGTGGGCCGCCGTGAGGCGCTGCTGTCGGTCGCCGGGAACGCGA
>NZ_BAAANB010000182.1:0-1902 GCF_039529575.1 Terrabacter terrae | reverse complement strand
AGTCCTGTCGGACCAAGAGGTCGAAACGGTCTTCAACCAGATCCGGCGCTCCTCGACCTGGGTCTAGGGAAGTCCGGCATTGCGTCATAGCGCCGCGAGGCGGGCGCGGAGGGCACGAACCTCTTCCTGGTCTGCCGCTGACGGAGGAGGTTCCAAGGGCCTGCCTCGAGCAGGCTCCCGCTACCGTCGCCTGGTGAGCAATCCTCGAGGGAAGCCCCCCAGCGATACAGAGGCGATCGCCTTCGCCGTGATCGGGCAAGTGTTGGGCGTCCACGTGGACCACGCGGATGCCGACGGCACACCAGGATCGGTTGACGGCCGCTGGACATATCCGGACGGGCGTCGAGCAGCGCTGGAGGTAACTGCGCCAGAGGCTTCAAAAGAGATCGGCGAGCGCGTGAGGGCCGAGCGACAAGGCCAGAGGGTGATGCTCAACGGCACTGTGGAGTTGGGCAACCTCGCTGAGCAGGTTTCATCAGTTTTGGCCGAGCCTTGGGCCGCGCCGAATATCAGGAAAACTGGTGGCGACAGGCGTTCACGAAACGCATCTGTATCTTTGGGGGCGCGGGAAACGGGACGATTTCCTGTTTTCGACAGTGGCAGAACTCCTGCCTTCTTCGCCACTGGATCTGCCTGAAGGGCTCACCGATCTCTGGTTGGACGCGTGGGTTTTCCGCGATGAAGGGTCTATGCGAAACGTTACGGTCGTGCACTACAACCAACTCAACGGCTGGTCGACCAACCATGCGAGCTATGACGAGGCAGCGTTGCCAGCCCTACGAGTGCCTCATGCGCCGGCGCACAACTGAAATCAACTGCGCCGTGGAGTATGTCCACGCCGTCCGATCCAAGCCCAGAGAGAACCAACTGCATGGCGCTTGAGGCCGCACCATTCGTTGCGCGTTGGTCGACCCCAAAACGCGCCCGTCAGACTTTGGAGTGCATCGTTGATGGAAGAACTGTGGGACATGTAGACGTCGGTCTCGGAGGACTCGATAGTGATCCGCCATACATTCGCATAGACATGGTCAAAGTCGTTCCAGACTCCGCATATCGCGGAGGCGTAGCGGCAAACTGGCTGATCGACCACGTCGTATCCCGTTGGCCTAACGCCCTGATTCGCGGGGGACCAGTTTCCCAGGACGACGACCCAGGCCCGAGTTTCAGACAGAGATGCTGGGATCGCGGAATCCCGTTTCACGACGCCGCATGCGAGCGCACTAGAACGGGGTTCTCCGAGCCTCCCGCTCAATGTTTCTGCCATGACCGTCTCCAGCCCGAGGTTATGCGCCGAGCCGCTCTACGCGAGACGCGGCCAGCGAGTAGCGAACCGCCCTCGACGACGTTGACCTCCTGAAATCCGCAGGGACTGCGCACACGGCATGCACGAACACGCCTGCACCGACTCGTTCAGCGTGGTCGCGCGAGGGGCGTCTTACCGCCGCCTTTCGCGTTCTCGCCGGCGGCGCGCCTCAGCGGCCTGTGCGACCGCTCTGGCCAAGCGTGTACATCGGCCGCCGGGAGCAGCCAGCTCAGACGTTCGCGACGCCCAAAGCCGACGCCCCACGCTCTGCCCTGCGGCAACGTGCGCGCTACCGGGACCAGGCGATGAGTGGGGCGTTTGACGTCCATAGTGAGATTTGACTTCCACCAACGCCGGGCTACATGAGCGAAGATGTTCCCATGAACGTCGAGGTGGCCGTCTTCCGCACCGTCCCCCAGATCGTCATTGAGACGATCGACCCAGCGGACCCCCACAATCGTTGGAGTCGCGCCTGGGAGCTTTTCGAGTTTCCCGTGGAATACCTCACGACCGCGGGTCCGGGCGTGCCCTGGAACGAGCGGCCAAGGGCGTCTTTCGTCGTATCGCCGGAGGACTTCGTGAGCGACGTCCTCGCTCGG
>NZ_BAAANB010000181.1:0-2714 GCF_039529575.1 Terrabacter terrae | reverse complement strand
CGCGAGCCGGCTGCCCGACTACGTCGAGCGGGTCGTGCGCACCTACGTCGCCGAGCGCGCTGACGGCGAGAGGTTCGCCGAGTGGAGCCACCGCGTCGAGGAAGGAGCCCTCCAGTGACCAGCGTCCCCCTCGCCACGCCGAAGGTCCCGCGCAGGCGACGCAGCGAGGCCGAGCTCAAGGCGCTCGTCGACGACTTCAACGAGACGCTCGCCGCCGATCCCGAGCACGAGCCGACCGCCCACGAGGTCGCGGCCTGGGCCGCCTTCCACTTCGGCGGGTCCATCGCGGTCGCGTGCTCGATGGCGGATGCCGTCCTGCCGCATCTCGTCTCGCGCTACGCGCCGGGCGTCGACGTGCTCTTCCTCGACACCGGCTACCACTTCTCCGACACCCTGGTGACGCGGGCCATCGTCGCCGAGGACCTCCCGGTCACCGTCGTCGACGTCCTGCCGCGGCAGACCGTCGCCGAGCAGGACGCGGAGTACGGCCCCCGCCTCCACGAGCGTGACCCGGCGCTCTGCTGCCGGCTGCGCAAGGTCGAGCCGCTCGCGCGGACGCTCCCCGCCTACGAGGCGTGGGTCACCGGCGTGCGCCGCGAGGAGTCGCCCACCCGGAGCGACACGCCCCTGGTCACCTGGGACGACAAGAACGGGCTCGTCAAGGTCAACCCACTCGCCGCATGGGACTTCGACGAGCTGCTTGCGTATGCCGCCGAGCACCGGGTCGAGGTCAACTCCCTTCTCTCCGATGGCTACCCGTCCATCGGCTGCGAGCCGTGCACCCGCCGGGTCGAGCCCGGCGAGGACCCCCGTGCCGGCCGCTGGGCCGGCTTCGCCAAGACCGAATGCGGACTCCACACATGACGACGACCGTGAGCAGGACTGACACCCACGCCGTTCCGGACAGCGAGCCCACTGACGCGACGCCCGGGCTGGCATACCGCACCACGCCTGCCGACCGGCGGCTGAGCCAGCTCGACGCGCTCGAGGCCGAGGCGATCCTCGTCATCCGCGAGATGGCCGGCGAGCTCGAGCGCCCCGCCCTGCTCTTCAGCGGCGGCAAGGACTCGGTCGTCATGCTCCACCTGGCGACCAAGGCCTTCTGGCCCGCGCCGATCCCCTTCCCGGTGCTGCACGTCGACACCGGCCACAACTTCCCCGAGGTGCTCGCCTACCGCGACGAGACCGTCGAGCGGCTCGGCCTGCGGCTCGTCGTCGCGAGCGTGCAGGACTACCTCGACGACGGCCGCCTGCGCGAGCGCGCCGACGGCACCCGCAACCCGCTGCAGACCCTGCCGCTGCTCGACGCCATCCACGACAACCGCTTCGACGGGGTCTTCGGCGGCGGCCGGCGCGACGAGGAGAAGGCCCGCGCCAAGGAGCGGATCGTCTCCCTCCGTGACGAGTTCGGCCAGTGGGACCCGAAGAACCAGCGTCCCGAGCTGTGGAACCTGTTCAACCCCCGGCACCGACCCGGCGAGCACGTGCGGGTCTTCCCGATCAGCAACTGGACCGAGGTCGACATCTGGCGCTACATCGAGCGCGAGGGCATCCCGCTCGCCCCGCTCTACTACGCCCATGAGCGCGAGGTGTTCCGGCGAGACGGCATGTGGCTTGCCGTCGGCCCCTACAGCCAGCCGCGGGACGACGAGCCGGTCGAGACCCGCCTCGTGCGCTACCGAACCGTCGGCGACATGTCGTGCACCGGCGCGGTCGAGTCGCCGGCGCGCACGAACGCCGAGATCGTCGTCGAGGTGGCCGCCTCGACCCTGACCGAGCGCGGAGCCACGCGCGCCGACGACCGGATCTCCGAGGCCGCCATGGAGGACCGCAAGAAGGAAGGCTATTTCTGATGGGTGGCTCTCTCCTGCGCCTCGCCACGGCCGGCTCGGTCGACGACGGCAAGTCGACGCTCGTCGGCCGCCTGCTCCACGACACGAAGTCGGTCCTCTCCGACCAGCTCGCCGCCGTGGAGCGCGTCAGCCGCGACCGCGGGCTGACCGCCGCCGACCTCGCCCTGCTGACCGACGGCCTGCGCGCCGAGCGCGAGCAGGGCATCACGATCGACGTCGCCTACCGCTACTTCGCTACGGCGACAAGGTCTTTCGTGCTCGCCGACTGCCCCGGTCACGTGCAGTACACCCGCAACACGGTCACCGGCAGCTCGACCGCCGACGTCGTCGTCCTCCTCGTCGACGCCCGCAAGGGCGTGCTCGAGCAGACCCGTCGGCACCTCGCCGTCACCGCCCTGCTGCGCGTGCCCCACGTCGTCGTCGCGGTCAACAAGATCGACCTCGTCGACTTCTCGTCGGAGGTCTACGACCGGGTGGAGTCCGAGGTGCAGGCGGTGGCCCGCGAGCTCGGGGTCGTCGACGCCACCGTCATCCCCGTCAGCGCCCTCGACGGCGACAACGTCGGGGAACGCTCCGTCCGCACGCCCTGGTACGCCGGTCCCAGCCTGCTCGAGCTCCTCGAGGCGCTCCCGCCGTCCGACGACCCGGTCCACCAGTCCTTCCGCCTGCCGGTGCAGCTCGTCATCCGGCCGCAGGGTGCCGCCCGCGACGAGACGCACCGCGACTACCGGGGGTATGCCGGCCAGGTGGCCTCGGGCGTCGTGCGCGTCGGTGACGAGGTGGTCGCGTTGCCGTCCGGCCGGCGCACGACCGTCGTCGGCATCGACCTCGGCGACCGGTCCCTCGAGGAGGCCTTCGCGC
>NZ_BAAANB010000180.1:0-3946 GCF_039529575.1 Terrabacter terrae | reverse complement strand
ACGACGTCTCGCAGACCGGCGGCATGGTCGTGCCGGGCCACCCGCACACAGGGCTGCAGACCGTGTCGTGGCTCTTCTCCGGCGAGGTCGAGCACCGCGACACGACCGGTGCCCACGCCTTCGTCCGCCCCGGCGAGCTCAACATCATGACCGCCGGCTCGGGCATCGCCCACTCCGAGTTCTCCACGCCGGACACCACGGTCCTGCACGGCGCGCAGCTGTGGGTCGCGCTCCCCGAGGCCGACCGCAACACCTCGCCCGGCTTCGAGCACTACGCGCCTCCGGTCACCGAGGTCGGCGGCGCCCGCGTCCTCGTCTTCCTCGGCACGCTCTTCGGCCAGACCTCCCCCGTGACGATGTTCTCGGACCTCGTCGGCGCCGAGGTGACCCTGCCTGCGGGCGCGATCCTGACCATCGAGGTCGACCGCGCCCACGAGCACGGGCTCCTCTGCGACACCGGCGTCGTCACCGTCGGCGACGCCACCGCCAAGCCGGGCGAGATCGTCTTCCAGCCCACCGGCGCCGACCGCATCACCGTCGAGGCCCGAGCCGACGAGCCGTCCCGCTTCCTCCTCCTCGGCGGCGCCCCCTTCGGCGAGCAGATCGTCATGTGGTGGAACTTCATCGGCCGCAGCCACGACGAGGTCGTCGCCTTCCGCGAGGACTGGCAGCGCGAGCGCGAGACCCGCGAGTACGGCTCGTATGCCGCCGCGCTGCCCGACTCCCGCTACGGCACCTTCCCCGAGGCCTGGACGCACACCCTCCCCGCGCCTGAGCTCCCCAACCTCCGCCTCCGCTCCCGAGGCTGACGCGGGAAACGCCGCTCCCCGAAGTCGAGTGGGCACTTCCACGCGTTTCTCCACAGGGAGCTCGACGTGGGTGTGCGAGCGGGAGGGGGGCGTGGGGGTGCGAGCGGCATCGGCGGCGGCCCACGGCATACGCAAGGAACGAGGGGCTGGGACGGCCGCCGACGCTCCACGCCGCGAGCGCCGCCACGCCCCCCGAGCAGGACCGAGCGAACGCGAGCCAGCCCGGCGAACCCGCGAGCACGACCCCGGGGACCCAAGCGCGCTCGGGCGAAAGAGCCCGGTGGGTAAGGATGAGTCCATGCGCGCGACGACGATCCATGGCCCCGGCGACATCCGCCTCTCCGAGGTCCCCGACCCGACGATCGAGGAGCCGACCGACGCGATCGTGCGCGTCGTCGCCGGCTGCATCTGCGGCTCGGACCTGTGGCCCTACCGCGGCGCCAACCCGATCACCGCCGGCTCCACCATCGGCCACGAGGCCGTCGGTGTCGTCGAGGAGACCGGCGCCGACGTGCGCGACTTCCGCAAGGGCGACTTCGTCGTCATCCCGTTCGTGCACTGCGACAACACCTGCCCGCACTGCCGCGCCGGCATGACGTCGGTCTGCCAGCACCAGGGCTGGACCGAGAGCGGCCAGGCCGAGCTCGTCCGCGTCGACCAGGCCGACGGCAGCCTCGTCAAGACCGACGGCCTGCCCGACGACGCGCTCATCCCCTCGCTGCTGACCCTCGCCGACGTCATGGCGACCGGGTGGCACGCCGCCGTCTCCTCACGTGTCGAGCCCGGCGGCACCGCCGTCGTCATCGGCGACGGCGCTGTCGGGCTCTGCGGAGTCATCGCCGCCAAGGAGCTCGGCGCCGAGCGCGTCGTCGCCATGTCGCGCCACGAGCCCCGCCAGAAGCTGGCCCTCGACTTCGGCGCGACCGACATCGTGGCCGAGCGCGACGACGCCGGCGTCGAGGCGATCCTCGAGCTGACCGACGGGATCGGCGCCGACTCGGTGCTCGAGTGCGTCGGCACCGACCAGTCGATGAAGACCGCCTTCCGCATCGCCCGGCCGGGCTCCAGCGTCGGCTTCGTCGGCGCTCCTCACGGCGTCGAGCTGCCCGTGCGGCAGATGTTCGTCCGCAACGTCGGCCTCGCCGGCGGCATGGCCCCGGTCCGCACCTACCTGCCCGACCTGCTGGAGCGGGTCCTCGACGGGCGCATCGACCCGGGCAAGGTCTTCGACCTCACGCTCCCGCTCGACGAGGTCGCCGAGGGCTACCAGGCCATGGACGAGCGCCGCGCCATCAAGGTGCTCCTGCGCCCCTAGCTTCGCAGGCCCCGAAGCCACCAACGGGTATGCCGTCTGCGACCAACCCGACGACGCCGCGGCTCCGAACCAAGCCGGACAACATCACCGGAAGAGCGAGGAGGACGACATGACGCACGCCCGCCTCCTCGACACCGTGGCACCGAGCGCGCCGCGCGGCGTCGCCCTCGTGCTCCACGGGGGCGCGGCTCGACGCGGTTCGATGCGGGTCAGCCCGACGCAGCTCTCGGTGCTGCGGATGGTCCCGGTCGCGGCCCGGATCGCGCGCGCCGTCCGGGGCGAGGCCGCGGTGCTGCGGCTGCTCAACTCGACGCGCGGCTGGGACGCGACCCACACGCCGGTCGACGACGTGCGGTGGGCGCTCGGCCAGGTCGCCGAGCGGTTCGGCCCCGACCTGCCGGTCACCCTCGTCGGGCACTCGCTGGGCGGTCGCGCCGCGCTCCTCGCGGCCGGCGAGCACTCGGTGGTCAGTGCCGTGGCGCTCAACCCGTGGGTCTACCCGGAGGAGGGCCGCGCCGACGTCTCCGGACGCCGGGTGCTCATCGTCCACGGCGACGACGACCGGGTGGCGCCGGCGCGCAGGTCCGCCTCGGTGGCCTGCAACCTGGCCCGAACCGCCGAGCTCGTCGGCTACGTCAGCGTCTCGGGCGGCAAGCACGCGATGCTGCGCCGGTCCGACGTCTTCGACGGCCTCGCGGCCCAGTTCACCGCCGCGACCCTGCTGGGCCGTGAGCCCACAGGCGTGGTGGGACGCGTGCTGGCCGGCGAGCAGTGGGTCGAGGTCTGAGGGTCGCGGGGCTTCGGCACCTCCGCCGGCTGACCCTCCTTTTGCGGCGGTCCGTTTCGCACAATAGAGTCGGAAACATCCCCTCCATGAACCGGTCCGACCGAAGTGAGGACCAGGATTGGCCCCGAGATTTGCGTCAGTCGATGACTACATCGCCTCCTACCCGGAGGAGACGCGGACGCAGCTTGCCGGGGTGCGCCGGGCGATCCAGAAGGTCGCTCCGCACGCGGCCGAGAAGATCAGCTACGGCATGGCGACCTTCACCGTCGACGGCAAGCCCCTCATCTACTACGCGGGCTGGAAGAACCACGTGGGCCTCTACCCGGTGCCGACCGGCAGCCCCGAGTTCGAGGAGGCCATCGCCCCCTACCGCCGCGCCAAGGACACCGTGCGCTTCCCGGTGAACCGCCCGGTCCCGCTCGAGCTGATCGCCGAGATCACGCAGCTGTGCATCGAGCGCCGGGCCGATGTCTCGGAGAGCTCCGGCGGCTGACACGCCCCCGACAGGGACCGCTTGTACCCCCGAGCGGCCCACCCGCATACGGTGCCGGGCTGTGATCCGCCTCACAACCCCTCGCTGCAGCGTGCGGGGATCGCGCACTGGAAGTGGACATTTGGTGACACTCCGAGCGCCCTTCCGTTACCTCGGCGTGACTTTGACCGATCCGCTCCTCTACTCTTCGGTAGTCCGTCCAACAGGTCGGGCTCTCGCGCGGTGGACCGCCTAGTCCTGTCACCACCTGGCGAGAAGACATGAACCTTGTGACAGGAGCGGAGGAACCACACGTTTCTCCGGGCGTTCGGCGCTTCGGCTCCGGGCGTCCTTGGGGTTAAGCCACGGCCCCCGCGCGACGAAGTCTTCGTCAGCTGGGTCCGAGGCCGGGCACCTCCCCGCCCGAACCCGACAGCTAACTTCGTAGGCGCGGAGAGGCACAGCCGTGATCAACGACACCACCCGTGGGCGCCACCGCGCGCCCGGACGCCACAACCCCCTGAGTGAGCTCAAGCTCCTCGCCCGCGAGTCGGCTCAGCCGG
>NZ_BAAANB010000179.1:0-4007 GCF_039529575.1 Terrabacter terrae | reverse complement strand
ACTCGACGTGCTTGGCGTTGAGGTCGCCCCACCAGGCCCGTGCCTGGGACGTCGCGAAGTCGGGGAAGGCGGTGTTGCCCGGCCACACCTGCCCGATGTAGGTGTCGCCGCCCTCGGTGCGGCAGAAGACGTCCTTGGCCAGGCCGTCGTCGTAGACCTCGTAGCCCGGGTCGTGCTTGACGCCCGGGTCGACGATCGAGATGGTGCGGAAGCCCTGGTTGGCCAGGCCCTTGAGCATCCCCGCCGGGTCGGGGTAGCGGTCCGAGTCCCACGTGAAGACCCGGTAGCCGTCCATGTAGTCGATGTCGAGCCAGATGGCGTCGCACGGGAACTCGTCGTCGCGGTAGCGCTTGGCGATGACCTCGATGTCCTGCTGCTTGTAGGCGTGCCACCGGCAGTGGTGGTAGCCGAGGGCCCAGATCGGCGGCAGCGACGCCCGACCGGTCAGCCAGGTGTAGCGCTCGAGGATGCTCGCCATCGACGGCCCGGCGAAGACGTACTCGGTCCACTGGCCGCCGTGGAAGGAGATGCGGTACTCGTCGTCGGCGCTGAACTCGTAGGAGCCGCGGTAGCCGTTGTCGACGAAGGATCCGGCGGCCGCGCCCGTGTCGGCGTCGCGCGTGTAGAAGAACGGGATGCTGACGTAGTACGGGTCGAACTCGGTGCTCGTCATGTCGGCGCGCGGGTCGTCCGGGTCGAGCCCGGCGCGGAACTCGGCGGTCGAGTGGCCGTTGAGGACGTCGGTGTTCCACAGCGTGAAGTCGCGGCCGCGCCGGTTGTGCCGGCCGCCCTTCTCGCCGAGGCCGTAGATCGCGTCGTCGCGGCCGATCCGGCGCCGGATCGTCCAGGCGTCGTTGAGCGTCGCGTAGGTCCAGTAGCTGCCGTCCGCGTCGGGCGCCGACTCGAGGACGACCGACCCGTCGGTGCGGTGCACGTCGACCCGGAACGGGTCGAGCCACAGCGTCACGACCAGCTCGTCCGTGGTGAGCTTCCAGGCACCCTCCGACTCCTGCGCCTGCCAGGCCACCCCCTCGCCACCGTCAGGGCCGAGCGGGTCGACGCACACGGCATACGTCGGCTGCTCCTCGAACGCTCCCCCGCGGCTCAGCTGGAGGCGCACGACGTCGGGACGCACGGGCTCCGCCCGCAGCAGCTCGCCGTGCAGGCGCGCGAGCAGGCCGCGCTCGGTCTGCTCGACGGAGTCGACGTGCTCGAAACGGATGAAGTGGTCGGTCCTCATGCGCCCAGCCTGTCAAAGACGGGAACCGCTGACGACCTCCCGTCCGTCCGGCAGACGCGCTTTGATGGGGGCATGACGCAGCAGCCGGACCCGCCGACCACCGCAGCGCAGCCGTGCACCGTCGTCCCGGGCGACGCCCTGAGCCCGGCGGACCCGACGCCGGGGATGACCCGCCAGGTGGCGCTGCAGACCGAGACGATGTGGTCGGGCACCGTCGACACCGAGGCGGGCGCGGTCTCCGGCTGGCACCACCACGGCGACCACGACACCACGCTGTACGTCGTCTCGGGGCGGATGCGCCTCGAGTCCGGGCCGGGCGGCGCGGTCGTGGCCGAGGCCGGGCCCGGCGACTTCCTCCGGGTGCCGGCGGGCGCGGTGCACCGCGAGTCGAACCCCGGCGACGGCACCTCCCGCGCCGTCATCGTCCGCTGCGGCTCCGGCACCCCGACGGTCAACGTCGACGGCCCGGCGCCGGCCGACGCGGACTGAGGCAGGGGCCCCGTGCGATCGTCGATCACGGTCACCGGCGACGCCGACCCGACGCTGGCCTGGAGCCGGTACGAGCACCTCGTGCTCTGGCCGACGTGGTCGCCGCAGATCTCCGACGTCATCGCGGCCACGCCCTCCCTGTCCACGGGACTGACCGGCCTCGTCGTCGGACCGCTCGGCGTGCGAGTGCCGTTCGAGGTGCTCGGCGTCGACGCCGAGGCCATGGAGTGGCGCTGGCGCGTGCAGTACGGGCCGGCGCACGCCATCCTCGAGCACACCGTCCGGGCCGCACCGGGTGGCTGCTCGACGTGCCTCGTCATCGACGGGCCGGCGTTCGTCGTGCTCGGCTACCGGCCGCTGGCCCAGCTGGCGCTGCGACGACTCGTGCGCCGGGACCTCTGACCGGCGGCCGCGTCAGTTGGAGGTGCCCTCGAGCACGCTGTCGATCGCGTGGTCCTCGAGCGCCTCGGCGCAGCGCTCGACGACGGCCAGCACCGCCGGGTCCGGGGCGAGCGCCACGAGGTCGTCCGCCGGCCCGTCGAACTGCAGCGGTCGGACGGCTGCGGCCAGCAGCATCGGCACCGGGTCGGCGAGGGGTGGCCGGAGCGTGACGTCCTCACGTGTGAGGAGGCCGAGGTAGACCGGCTCGAGCCCGGTAGCCGCCTCCGGCGTGCGCACGACGAGCAGGTGCAGGTCGTCGACCGCCACGGCCACGCTGATCACCCGGCGGACGGTGCCGAGCGCGAACGACGCGATCGCCTTGAGGTACAGCGCGTTTCGCTCCACCGGCGTGCGTCGGCGCAGCATCCCCCGGCCGTTGGCGGAGGCGCCGGGACCGCGCTCGGCGACGAGGTCGGGGCCGGGGTAGCGGGCCACGACCGTGACGTAGCTCCGCGAGGTGTCCGGGTCCCACCCGGCGTCGACGCAGGTGCAGCAGCTCTCGGCCGCCGCAAACTCCGCGTCGAGCTCCGCGATGACGGCGCACCGCTCGTGGTCGGCGAGCGCGTGCCACTGGTCGTCCAGGACGGCCACCCGGTGCTGCGCGATCAGGGAGTGGGCGACGTCGAGCGTCCGGACGAAGTGGTCCGCCTCGGTCTCGGCCAGGGCCCTGGCCTTCGAGCGAGCCGCGCGCTTGAAGACGGAGATCGGCGGCTGCGCGGCGCGAAGCGCCTTGCGCTCCAGCATCTCGCGCTCCTTGGCGGGCAGCGCCGTCGGTGCCGGCGAGTCGGGTCGGCGCCGCAGCGGGTGGTTCTGCAGGTGCAGCGACGTCAGGGCCTCCTCGACCGACTGCAGCGCGTGGACGTCGTCGGTCTCCTGGGCTGTTCGCGCCCGGCGCTCCAGGTCGACCAGCTGCGCCGCCGCACCCCTTCCCTCCTTGCCGTCGCCCGCCGCCGTCGGACGCGCGCCGACGCCGGTGGCGCTCGGCCCCTCGACGAGGACGGCGCGCAGGCCGGACGTCGACGAGCGGAGTCGCACCTCGGGCGCGACCCTCAGCGGGAGGTCCATGTCAGGCTTCCACCCGGCCGGCCGAGGAGAGCAGCCCGTCGAGCGCCCACTCGGCGCCCTCCGTCCCGTCATCGGGCTCGGCGTTGGGCTCGGCGTTGGTCTCGCTCTCCGCGCCGTCTGTCTCGGCCGCAGCCACGGACTGCGGAGCACCCGAGGCAGCGCGAGCGCGCAGGCTGGCCAGCCAGCTCCCCCGGTCGGTGCCGTATGCGGTGCCGGCAGTCGCCGCCCCCGGCTCGCTCGCCGGCTCCCCGACGGTCCAGAACGTCCAGCCGCGCGGCGGAGTGGGCCAGCTGGGGTCGGGCATCCAGTCGTCGTGGGGAGCCCAGGACTCTGAGGGCACGGGCCATCCCGGAGGAGCGTTGAACCGAACCGCCATGTCTGACACCCCGATCGACCGTGCGCCCGCAGCCGGCCTGGAGCGCGACTGACGCGTCACAACCTAGGCCCCACAGTCGGCCAAAGTGACCGAAATGGACAAATCGGCTCTCCTCGAACTCAGGGACCACTCCGGGCCTGCTCGGGGTCGACCCCGATGGGCACCACCCTCCAGCGCCGGGAGGCTGGAGCCATGACGACCAGCACCCTGTCCCCGGCTCGGCACGCGGACCCCACCTCGACCGCAGTGGTTCCCTCGGTCGCAGCCGCGCCGACGAGCACCGCGCCGACGAGCACCGCGCCGACGAGCACTGTGCCGAGGAGCAGCGCGCCGGCCACGGCGTCGGGGGTCCTCGACCGGGCGCCACTGCTCGCGCTGCTCGCGCCGCTGGTGCTT
>NZ_BAAANB010000178.1:0-735 GCF_039529575.1 Terrabacter terrae | reverse complement strand
GCGGCTTGCCGCCGGTCTGGCAGGTGGCGCAGTACTGCAGGGACGTGTCGGCGAAGGACACCTCGCGCACGGTGTCACCGCACACCCGGCACGTCTCGCCGGTGCGCGCGTGGACGCGCATCCCGGCCCGCTTGGCGTCCTTCAGCTCCTTGGCCGGCTTGCCCGACGCCGTCGCGACGGCGCTCTTCAGCGTCTCGCGCAGTGCGGCATACAACCGCTCGACGACCCCGGGGGCGAGGGAGCCGGCGATGGCGAAGGGACTGATCTTCGCGACGTGCAGGATCTCGTCGGAGTAGGCGTTGCCGACGCCGGCGATGAACTCCTGGTCGCGCAGCAGCCCCTTGATCTGGGTGCGCCGGCCCTCGAGCATCGACCGGAACCGCTCGAGCGTGAAGTCGTCGGCCATCGGGTCGGGCCCGAGCCGGGCGATGCCCGGCACCTCGGCGGGGTCCTTGACGATGTAGGCGGCGAGTGACTTCTTCGTGCCCGCCTCGGTCAGGTCGAAGCCCGAGCCGTCGGACAGGCGTACGCGCAGGGCGATCGTCGACTTGCCCGGGCGCACGACGGTGGTGGGCAGCTGGTCGGACCAGCGCAGCCAGCCGGCCCGGGCCAGGTGGAAGACGAGGTGGGTGCCGTCGGCGTCGATGTCGAGGAACTTGCCGTGACGGTGCACGCCGTCGATCGGCGCGCCCTCGAGCGCCTGCGGCGGCGGGTTGAAGGTCTTGAGCACGCTGA
>NZ_BAAANB010000177.1:0-1889 GCF_039529575.1 Terrabacter terrae | reverse complement strand
GGGGGGACGGCGGTGCGCTGCGCCGCTGCGGGCTCAGCGTGCAGGCACGCCTTTCTCCGCGCTGACGGTGCCGTACGGAACGGCCGCGCGTCAGCCCCCGACCTGGTTCCCCCGGCGGGCTCTTATGCCTCTGGGCGGTGCGACCTCATGCACGGCCCTTTCCGCCTGACTCGGTGCTGGCTCGACGGGAGTAGTGCGGCTTATCCGGCATACGGTGGCATTCATGCGATACACCACTCTCGGCACCAGCGGCACCATCGTCTCCACCCAGTGCCTCGGCACGATGACGTTCGGTGCGGAGGCCGATGAGGAGTCTTCTGGGTCCATCCTCGAGGCCTTCGTGGAGGCTGGAGGTACCTTCCTCGATACGGCGGACGTCTACAGCAAGGGTGTCTCCGAGGAGATCATCGGCCGGTGGCTGAGGTCCCACCCGGAGGACGCGGCCCAGATGGTCGTGGCGACGAAGGGCCGCTTCCCGATGGGCGAGGGTCGCAACGACGTCGGTCTCTCACGACGCCACCTCCGTGAGGCGCTCGACGCGTCGCTGACCCGGCTCGGGGTCGAGCACATCGACCTGTACCACATGCACGCGTGGGACGCCGTTACGCCGCTCGAGGAGACGCTGCGCTTCCTCGACGACGCCGTCGCTGCGGGCAAGATCGGCTACTACGGGTTCTCCAACTACCTCGGCTACCAGGTCACCAAGGCAGTGCACACAGCCCGTGAGCACGGCTGGACACCGCCGGTGACGTTGCAGCCGCAGTACAACCTCCTCGTCCGCGACATCGAACACGAGGTCGTGCCGGCCTGTCTCGATGGCGGACTAGGCCTTCTGCCCTGGTCGCCGCTCGCGGGCGGGTGGCTCACCGGCAAGTACCAGCGCAACACCACCCCGACCGGAGCCTCGCGCCTCGGCGAGGACCCGGATCGCGGCATGGAGGCCTACGGGCCCCGCAACTCGAACGAGCGCACGTGGGCGGTCATCGACGCCGTGGCCGAGGTTGCGAAAGTGCAAGGCGTCACCTCCGCAGCGGTCGCCCTCGCCTGGGTCGCGGCGCAGCCGGCGGTCACGTCGGTGATCCTCGGTGCCCGCACCGTCGAGCAGCTCACCGACAACCTCGCCGCCGCCGACCTCGACCTCACGGCGGACCAGCTTTCCCACCTCAGCAAGGTCAGCGCCCCCCGCATGGACGACTACCCCTACGGCGCCGCCGGCATCGCTCAGCGCCACCGCGCCATTGGGTGAGCGCCGACGGCGAGCGGCCGAGTCGTCACTCGGGGCCTCGCAGCGAAACGGCGATCGTGCCCGGCGGCACGTACGCACATGGCATTTAGGGGAGACACACCCGTCAGGCGGCGGAGTGACGCGCCAGTGCGCGCCCCGGCTGGGCTGCGAGTCCAGTCGCTGAGTTGGAGGTCCAATTTCCGATCCGTCAGGACCCGCTCACGGCAGATTTCTGCGTTTTGCGGCGTCTATCACGCCCGTCTCGGCATGATGTCGGAGCCCACTAAGGGAATCGACTCACAGGGGAACCGTGTCTGACCATCAGCCCTCTCTGTACGACGTCCTCGGCGTCGCGCCCAACGCCCCTGTCGAGGTCATTCGAGCGGCGTATCGTGTCCAAGCGCGTTTGCACCACCCTGACGGGTCTGCTCCTCCCCGCGGCGCGGCAATGATGTCAGACATCAATCAGGCGTATGAGGTGCTGTCGGATCCGTCGAGACGAGCGCGCTACGACGCCGCCAATCAGCCTAGAGCGGGGGCGTTTCGGCAGTCGGATAGTGAGGCTCAGTGGCGCGCAGCAGATCAGGCACGTGAAGAAGCCGAGCGTCGTAGAGCCGAATGGGCCGCCGCGCAGGCAGCGGCGCAGGCAGCGGCCCAGGAGAGG
>NZ_BAAANB010000176.1:0-6436 GCF_039529575.1 Terrabacter terrae | reverse complement strand
AGTGGTGGCCCGTCGACGGGCTGAGTGTCGTGCAGACCCTCATGCCTGCGATCGACCTGCTCGGCCAGGCGGGCGATCTGGAAGGACTGCTCGAGGTGACCGAGGCAGCCGTGCGGGTCCTCGACGCCGCCTGGGGCGACTACCACGCGGTCGCGCGGATCGGGGCCCTCGTCGCCGGCCAGGCCGCGACGCTCGTGCCCCGAGGGGACGCCCCACTGCGTGATCGTGCACTCGCTCTCGTGGACGAGCTCGCCGACCGCGCCCGGGGTATCGGGCAGCCGCGGCCGGCCCTCGAGAAGGCCACCCGGCCGATGTTCGAGCGGGCGGCCCCCGGGCCGCTCGAGGACACCAGCCGGGAGACGTGGGCGTGGATCGCCCGCCTCGAGGCGGAGGTGCTGCGACTGCAGCGCGTGGCGGGTCGCGCCGACCCACCACCCGTGGCCGAGCTCGTCGAGGCGTGGCGCCAGAGCGTCGCCGCATTCGAGCGCTACGGCCACGTCTTCGAGACCGCGCGGTCCCAGGCGCGTCTGGCCTCGGCCCTGCGGGCTGCCGGGGACGACGCGGGCGCGCGCGCGAGCGCCGAGGCGGCTCGGGAGGTCGCCGTCCGACTCGGCGCCGGCCCCCTGCTCCACGAGCTCGACGAGCTCGACGGCGCGCGCCGCGGCGCCCCTTCGGCGCAGCGAGCCGCCGGAGAGGGTCGGCTCGAGCTGACGCCGCGCGAGCTCGAGGTGCTCGACCTGCTGGCCCGGGGCCTCACCAACGGGCAGATCGGCCGACAGCTCTACATCAGCACCAAGACCGTCAGCGTGCACGTCTCCAACCTGCTCGCCAAGCTCGGCGCCTCGGGTCGCACCGAGGCCGCGGCCATCGCGAGACGGCGGGGTCTCGTGGCGTCCTGAGAGGTGAAGGTGTGACCTCCGGGGTGCTGTCCCCCACCCGCTCAGGCAGGCACGGTCCCGCGCACCTCGGCGGCCGGGCGGGAACGGCGCAGACCGGGCGTGAGGGCGACCGAGACGGCCACCGACGCCACCGCCATGACGCCCATCGCCTGCGCGGCGGCGGCCGGGCCCACCCCCAGAGCGCTCGCCAGCGCCCCGCCAAGCAGGGCACCGAGGGCCTGCCCCACCATGAGCCCCGTGCCCTGCAGTCCGAAGACCTGGCCGCGCGCCCGGCCCTCCGTGTGGGTCACGAGCCGTTCCTGCAACGGCAGGCTCGCCGAGTAGCCCGCGGAGGCCACGAAGGCCAGCACGGCGGCATACGGTAGCGACGGGACGAGGAAGAACCCGAGGTAGGGCACGGCGAGCAGCAGGCGCAGCGGGCCGATGAGCCGGTCGCGCACCGCGACGGCGAGGAACCGGCCGACGACCACGTCACCGAGCAGCATTCCCGCCGCGGTCACGGCGAAGAGGTAGCCGGCCCGCGCACCGGCGAACGGCACGAACAGCGCCTCGCAGCCGACGATGAGGCCGTTGGGAACCCAGAGCGTCAGGTAGATCGGCCGGGTCACGCGCGAGGCGAGCAGGGCCCGGTTGACCTCGCGGGTGCGCCTCACGACCGAGGCGCCGGACTCCCGCGCCGGGTGGTCGGAGAGGCCGAGACGCAGCAGGAGCACGGCGCCGAGCAGGGCGGCGGCCGAGCCGAGGAAGAGCTGCGTGGTGGTGAAGGAGATGAGCAGCAGGCCCCCGACGCCGTAGCCGACGATCTGCATGCCGCCCACCGCGATGTTCATCGTGGCCCGGCCGAGGATGAAGCCGTCGGGCGGCAGGATGTCCGAGACGAGCGCGATCATGCTGCCGCCGAGCGCCGAGGTGATGAGCGGGCCGACGGCCAGCAGGGCGAAGCGCCAGCCCCACGCCAGGCCGGGCAGCGCCTGGAGCAGGTCGGTCACCATCGTCGTCGTCGTGACGAGCACGAGGGCGGTGCGTGGCCGCACGAGGTCCGACCCGGAGCCGAAGAGGGTCTGGCCGACGACCCGCATCAGCGGCGCCCCGAACATGGCGAGGGCGGTCAGCACGGGCGACCCGGTCGCCGTGAAGGTGATGGTGCCGAGCGCCAGGGACGCGACGGCATACGACCCGATGTTGAGGCACTGGACGAGGAAGAGCACCCGGAACTCGGGGACGGCGAAGAGCTGTCGGTAGGTCGTCACGTGCTCACCTTGACCTTCGGGGCACCTCCGCCGCTAATGTTTCGGACGGAGGCGAAACATGGGCACCTGGCAGATCTCGGCGGACCTGCTTGCACGCAGCCGCTTCGTCGTCTCCCCGCGCATCGAGACGGTCGGCGCCCTCAACGACCTGGTGCGGCCGTCCGACCCGGGCGGCCGTGCCCTCGCCGCGGCCCACGGTGAGGCCTTCCGAGCGATGCTCGAGGAGCACCCGGTGCGCCGGACCGTGCTCGAGCACAGCTGGAGGAAGGGCTGGATCTCGGACTGGCTGTGCCTGCCGCCCCAGGGCGGCGGGCGGACCTTCGAGGAGGAGCTCGACGACGTCCGCACGCTCGGCGACGCGCTCGTGCGCGCCCAGCTCGCGGAGAGCTCACCGTCCGCGACGCTGCCCGCCGAGCTGCAGCGCGACGGCCTCACCGAGCAGGCAGCGCAGCTGCTCGAGTGGGTGTGGACGCACGTGCTGGCGACCGACTGGGCGCGTCGCGAGCGCATCCTGCGGGCCGACGTCGTATCTCGCACCTCCCGCCTCGCGACCCAGGGCTGGGCCGCCGTGCTGCGCGACCTCGGACGCGACCGCGAGTGGGTCGGCAAGGGGCACCTGCGGATCAACAACTACGACCTGCCGTCGCGGGTGCTGCCCGACGACGCCGACCTCTTCTTCGTGCCCGTCAACCACCGGGCTCGCTGGGTGGGCTGGCTGCTCCCGAGCCGGTATGCCGTGTACTACCCCGTCGCCGGCGCGCTCGCTCCCGTGGACGGCGGCGCCACCGACGGGCTCGAGCGGCTCGTCGGAAGGGCTCGCGCTCGACTGCTGGTCGCTCTCGAGTCGCCTTGCAGCACAAGCGGGCTCGTCGCCACGACCGGCATGCCGCTGGGCTCGGTGGGCGACCACCTCCAGATCCTGCTCGCTGCGGGAGTCGTGCTGCGCCGCAGGTCCGGTCGGGAGGTGCTCTACTGGCGCACCGCCCTCGGTGACGCGCTCGTGGCGTCCGGCACCCCTCCGTCGCAGCGGTGAGGGGCCGGGGAGTCCTCCCCATGTACGGCAAGGGTGCTCGGCCCTAGCGTCGGCGCTGCCGGCGCGCCCGCGTCCGCACCGCCCAACTCACGATCAGGGGTCGTCATGTGTGAGCTGCACGAGATCGAGAGTCCCGCCGTCGCCCGGGAGGTCGAGGCGCTCGTCAAGGGGCGGTGCTGGGGGCACAGCTACTTCCGCTGACCCAGCACGCCACGTCACCGACCCGCAACCCGGGGTAGTGACGTGGCGCCCGTCCCTGCGGGCCACGGCCCCAGCCAGACGGAGCGGTCACTGAGGTAGGGCGTCACGAGGGTGACGAGGGTCGGGTCAGCGTCGCCGGCGAGGACCTGCGAGGCGATGCGCCGCACGGCCCCGGCGAGGAAGTCCGCCAGCTGCACGCGCGGGTCGGCGTGCGAGTCCACGAAGTGCAGCCCTCGGAACGCACCCGAGGCCTCGGCGCCGCTGCCGGTGACGGCCGCGCGGACCGCCGCCTCGGTCAGGCTCGCCTGGACGTCGTGGACGACCCGGAACGGTCTGCCGGGGGACCCCCAGTGGCGCAGCGTGTCCGCGAGCGCCGGCACGATCGGGTCGAGCGCACCGCGACCCCTGGCGACGAGTCGCAGCAGTCCCTCCGGGTCGAGGGGCACGGACCAGCCCTCGGCGGGCAGGCTGCGGTCGAGCTGCCCGCCGACCTCCGAGAGGCGGCACGCCAGCAGCGAGGCGCCGGCGCTCGCCTCCTCGAGGGACCGGGCCCGCACGACGTCGTTGAACGCGGCGAGGACCGACACCCAGGCCTCGCGGCCGACCCGCCGGGCCGCCTCCCGGTGCAACCCTCTGGCGTCCCCGTCCCCGTCCACGCCTCCGCCCATCCCGTCGCGCGCCCCGTCCCGGAGCAGCCAGAGCATCCGCCCCGTCAGGTGCAGCGCCTTGTCGGTGAGGTGGACGTGCGAGTGCCCGAGCAGCGGCCCCCGGTCGCCGAGCAGCCACTCGAGGACCCGCCGGTTCTGTGGGCGCAGGACGACGCTCGCCTTGACCTCCGTCGCCGGCGAGCGCGCCTCGACGCGGACCCGGGCGATCGTCTCCTCGGCCACCGCCGTGCTGACGGCGACGCTCGCGTGCGCGAAGGTGTCCGTGCTCCCGCCGACGAGCTTCTCGCCCTCCGAGCCGGACTCGTCGCACGCGACCTCGAGCGTCGTGCTGGCGGGCACCCGGGCGGAGGACGGCATACCTCCATCCTTTCCGCGGCGAGCCCTGCCGCAAGCGACTTTGTGTCGCCAAGGGCACGATTCGGTCACGGCTGGACGCAAAAGTCGTCGAATGGGTACGTAGCGCTGGTTCGGGCCCGGGATGCGCCCTGCCCGACGGAGCAGACGTGAGGAGCTCACCCATGACCAGCCCAGGCCGCACCACCCCCCGCCAGTGGCGGGCGCGCCTGCAGGGGACGCTCGAGGCCTTCGACGAGACGGGCGGGCACCGGGTCCTCGGCGAGGTCTTCGACCGGCTGGGCATCGAGGATGCCCTCTCGCTCGTCGTCCTGCCCTACCTCCACGATGTGGGTGAACGCTGGTCCACCGGGTCCATCGGCGTCGGCCAGGAGCACTTCGCGAGCAACGTGATCCGTCTGCGGCTCTCGGTCCTGATGGGAGCCGACGAGCCCGCCGACGGCCCGCTCGCCGTGCTCGCGTGCATGCCCGGCGAACGGCACGAGTTCGGCCTCATGGCGACGGCCATCGCGCTCTCGCGCCTGGGCTGGCGCACCTGCTACCTCGGCGCGAGCACCCCCACCTCCGAGCTCGCCCACACCTGCCGCACCCTCGCCCCCGACGTCGTCGTCCTCGCCGCCCACCGGACGACGGCGTTCGCCGCGCAGGCCCCGGCTCTCCGGCGGCTGGCCGAGACCACTACGGTCCTGCTGGCAGCGCTCGGAGCGACGGAGGAGGTGGCCGACCTGTGCCACGCCACGGTGCTGCACTGCGACCCGGTCGATGCCGCCCGCTGGGTGGACGCCGAGCTCGGCGGCTCGGGCGGTCCGGTGGACGAGTCGACCGCCGTCTGACGAGCACATGAGCTGGCACGGGCACCTACCCGCCAGCCGGGAGTACCGCCGCATCCTCGTGGGCCTCGGCGCCGCGGGGCTCGCCACCTTCGCCCAGCTCTACTCCCCGCAGGGCCTGCTGCCGACGCTCGCCCGAGGCCTGCACGTCAGCCCCGCCGACGCCGCCCTGTCGGTCTCGCTGGCGACCCTCGGTGTGGCCCTGGCCGTGCTGCCGTGGTCGTGGGTCGCCGACCGGGTCGGCCGGCTGCGCGCGATGCAGGTCGCCATCGTCGCCTCCACGGTGCTCGGGGTGCTCGTCGCCCTCTCGCCGAACCTCGGCGTCCTTATCGGGCTGCGGCTCGTCGAGGGCATGGCGCTCGGTGGCATCCCGGCCCTGGCCGTCACCTACCTGCACGACGAGGTGCACGCACGGCACACCGCGGCCGCCGCGGCCGCCTACATCTCCGGCACCACGGTCGGTGGCGCTGCCGGTCGCCTCATCGCCGGGCCGCTCGCCGGCCTCGTCGGGTGGCGGCCGGCGCTGCTCACGGTCGCCGCCGTCTGCGCCGTCGCCTCGGTGGTGTTCCTGCGGCTCATGCCGCGTCCGCGCGGCTACCGGCCCACGACCGCAACGAGCGCACGGACCGTCGCGGACGGCATACGCACCAGCCTCCGGGACCCCGCGCTGCTCGCCCTCTACGCGCAGGGTGCCCTGCTCATGGGCGGCTTCGTCGCGGTCTACAACTACCTCGCCTTCCGGCTCGAGGGGCCCGAGTTCGCGCTGCCCGCGACGGTCGGGTCGCTCATCTTCGCCGCGTATGCCGCCGGCACCGTCAGCTCCCGACTGACCGGCCGCTGGGTGCCCCGCTTCGGGCGGCGACGGGTGCTGCTGGCCGGGACGCTGACGATGGTGGCGGGAGCGGCGGTGACCCTGGCCGGGGCGCTGCTGCTCGTCGTTGTGGGACTCCTCGTGCTCACGGCCGGGTTCTTCGCCGCCCACGCGACCGCCTCGGCCTGGGTGGGCGCCCGCGCCACGACGGGGCGGGCGCAGGCCACCGCCCTCTACAACGTCGCGTACTACAGCGGGTCAGCCCTCGTGGGCTGGCTGCTCGGGTATGCGTTCTCCGGACCCGGGTGGGCAGCCGTCGTCGGCGCGGTGGTGGCGCTGGCGGTCGTCGCGCTGGTCCTGGCCCTCGTGGCACTTCCCGGTCGACAGCCG
>NZ_BAAANB010000175.1:0-1485 GCF_039529575.1 Terrabacter terrae | reverse complement strand
GCGCGTCCAGGACATCGAGGAGGTCGGCGACAACCGGCACACGACCTTCTTCGAGATGCTCGGCAGCTGGAGCCTCGGCGACTACTTCAAGGACGAGCAGCTGCCGCAGTTCTGGGCGTTCCTCACCGACACGGTCGGGTTGGACCCGGCCCGGCTCTACGTGTCGTGCTTCATCGGGGACGAGGCACACGGCATACCCAAGGACGAGGAGTCGGCCGCGATCTGGACCCGGCTGTTCGGCGAGGCCGGCATCCGCGCCGACCAGGTGGAGGTGGGCAGCGAGGAGCGCGCGGCGCAGGTCGGGACGGGCGACGCGCGCATCGTCTTCTACGGCGACAAGAACTGGTGGTGCCGGGAGGGCGCGGCCGAGCGCATGCCGGTCGGCGAGCCGGGCGGACCCGACACGGAGGTCTTCTACCTCTTCCCGCACGTCGAGCACGACCCGGCGTACGGCGCACACTGCCACCCCAACTGCGACTGCGGGCGCTTCATCGAGCTCGGCAACTCGGTGTTCATGGAGTACCGCCGCACCGAGACCGGGTTCGAGCCGCTGCCGCGTCGCAACGTCGACTACGGCGGCGGGCTCGAGCGCATCGCGGCCGCGGCGCTGGACTCGTCCGACGTCTTCCGCATCAGCCTGCTGTGGCCCGTGGTCGAGCGGCTGCAGGAGCTGTCGGGCCGTGACTACGAGAAGGAGCGGCTCGCGATGCGGGTCATCGCCGACCACCTGCGGGGCGCGACGTTCCTGGCCGTCGACGGTGTGCGGCCGAGCAACAAGACGCAGGGCTACGTGCTGCGCCGACTCGTCCGGCGCGCCGTGCGCTTCGCCGTCGACCTCGGGATCGAGGACAACTTCTTCCCGCTCGTCGTCCCCACCGTCGCGGCCGTCTACGCGAGGCACTATCCCGAGGTGGCCGCGGCTGCGGACCGGGTCGTGGCGGTGCTCGCGCGCGAGGAGGACGTCTTCCGGCGGACCCTGCGCCGCGGCCTCGACCGGCTCGAGAGCCACCGCGGCACTGTCGTGACCGGCGCGGACCTCTTCGTGCTCTACGACACGTACGGCTTCCCCGTCGAGCTGTCGACCGAGGTGGCCGTCACGGAGGAGATCGCACTCAGCCCCGAGTGGCGTCGGGAGTTCGACGAGCACATGGCGGCGCAGCGGGCGCGGTCGCGGTCGGTTTCCCGTTCGCCGGGGCGGACGCTCCCGTAGCCTGCAAGAAGGAGGGCCGGGATCGGCTGCCACACCAACCCCTCCCTGTCGGCCTGGCAGCCCGGTGGGACCCGGCCCTCCCGCCTGCCGTCCTCGCCGCGCTCGTATGCGGCCGCGCCCGTCGGCATCAGAACTCGGTGACCGGCCGGATCTCGACGACGGGATGGACCTGGACGAGCACCTCTGCTGCCTCGACGAGCGCGTCGTAGTCCTCGCAGCTGACGAGGAAGAAGCCGGTGAGCTGTTCGTCCCCCGGGCGCGCGGGACCGTCGGCG
>NZ_BAAANB010000174.1:0-4649 GCF_039529575.1 Terrabacter terrae | reverse complement strand
TCCTCGGCTTCGGCGTGCTGAAGTTCTTCCCGGGCCTCAGCCCGGCGGAGGCCATCGCCGCAGCGACCATCGACCGGCTGACCGTCGGCCTCGTCTCGGGCCATGCCGCCGTGCTGCTGACGGCCGTCACCGAGACGGTCATCGGCCTGACGCTCGTGTCCGGGAGGTTCCTGCGGGTCGGCCTCGTCGTCCTCGGCGGAGCCCTCATCGGAATCATGTCGCCGCTCGCGCTCTTCACCGCCGAGCTCTTCCCGCACGGCCCGACGCTCATGGGCCAGTACGTCCTCAAGGACATCGTCCTGGCCGCCGCCGCGCTCGTCGTCACGGCACATGCCCTCGGCGCGCGGCTGCACACCGGCTCGGACGACTGAGCCGAACCGCTCTCACCGAGCGACCGTTGGGTGCGCCGTGACCACCACGGGGCACCCAACGGTCGCTCCCCGTCACACCTCGGAGACAGAAGGAACCGTCCCATGACCGCCATGACCGCCACGCCCGCCCTGACCGCCCCGACCACCCGCCCCGCGTCGGCTCCCGACGCCGTACGCCGCCCGCGGATCGTCGACGTGCCGTCCGACTTCCGCTTCCGCACCGCCCCGGACGGCAGCTCGACCCACCGCTTCCCGGCCGCGACCTACTTGTGCCGCAACGTCGCTCGTGAAGAGCGGGCGATCGCGCAGCAGGCGCTCGAGGCGGCCGACCGGACGGCGTCGCACCGCATCGGCGGCGTGGCGCTCGTCGGCGCCGCGCTCTTCGCCGCCATCCTCGTGCTGCTCGGCACGGGGCGTGCGGAGTCGGGGTCCGGCGTCCTCGTCCTGGCGCTGCTCGCCGCCGCACTGGTGCTGCTCGTCGTCGCGCTCGTCACCGTCCTGCGCCGCCACGAGCGCGAGCATGACGCCCTCGCCGGGCGGGCCCGGATGTACGAAGCGCGCCTGCGCGAGCTGCGGACGCGCCGCTGAACGGCCGGCAGGTGCCCGGGGCACCTGACGGCCGGAGCCCGGCACACGGCATACGCCCTCGGTGGCGTGGGCCCCGCACCCACCGACCGCTCGCCGACCGCTCGCCGGCCGTTCAGGCAGGGTCGCCATACTGTCCGCCATGACCGAGAACGTGACGATCGCGACCGTCGCCGGAGAGATGCCCGCCCGCTTCTGGCTCCCGCCCACCGGCCACGGTCCGGGCATCGTCGTGCTGCAGGAGATCTTCGGCGTCAGTGACTACATCCAGCGCCGCGCCGCCCAGCTCGCCGAGGCCGGCTACGTCGTCGTCGCTCCCGAGATCTTCTGGCGCCTCGGCGTCACGGAGCCGGTCGAGGGGGACGACGCCCTGCAGCAGGGCATGGCGCTCGTGCAGCGCCTCGACTGGCAGGCCGCGGTGACCGACGCCGCCGCCACCGTCGAGTGGCTGCGCGGCCGTGACGAGGTGACCGGCGGTGTCGGCGCGCTCGGCTTCTGCTTCGGTGGCGGCCTCGGCTACAACCTTGCCGCGCACCTCGAGTCGGACGGCGACGCCCCGCTCGACGCGCTCGTCAGCTACTACGGCTCGGCACTGCCGGGCCTGCACGACTCCCTGACGGTGACGGCCCCGAGCCTGCACCACTTCGGCCTCGCCGACTCCTTCATCGACACCGAGACGGTGCGCCGGATCGAGGCCTCGCTGACCGCGCAGCCCGACACCGTCGTCGAGACGTATGCCGGCGCCGACCACGCGTTCGACAACGACGACATGCAGTGGCACGACCCGACCTCCTCGACCCTCGCCTGGGCGACCACGATGGAGTTCCTCCGCGAGCGCCTCCCGGTGGCGTGACCGTGCCGGATCGACGCGCAGCCGTCGACGCGACGAGGTCCGGGCGGGACCAGCACCGGGTATGGCTCCGTGGGCTGCCGATGCAGCCCGAGCCCGAACCGACGAGGAGTTCCGTGGATCTGCACCAGGTCGAGGTCGTGGCTCCCGGACTGGCCGCGCGCATCGCCGGCGCAGAGCGAGGGCAGGCCCGCCGCTTCGCCTTCCGCGTGGCGCGCCTGGCCTGCTCCGTGGCCGACCTCCACGACGCCACCGCCCTCGAGGTCGCCCGGGGCGGTCTCGAGCACTATCCCGAGATCGAGGAGCTCATGCACCTGTGGGAGCTCGAGCGCGAGCTCGAGGCCGCGTGCGCGGCGAGCATCGGCGGCGACCCGAGGACGGTCGAGATCGGGGAGCTGCGCCTGCACAGCGACTGTGCCAAGGCCCGCGCGGTGGCCGCCGTCATCGCGGCCCTGCGGCCCGACGCCCTGGTCGCGGCCCGTGACGCCACGCGCGAGGCGTTCGCGGCCGGGTGCGACCAGCACGTCCTCGAGGACCTCGCCGGCGAGCTGCTCTGAGCCGTCCGGCTCAGTCGCCCCCGACCGGCAGCGCCCCGACCTCGGGCGAACGGCTGCGGCTCAACCGGCGCGCCCACCGGTAGGCCGGCTCGCGCAGGCCCACCACCCACGCCGGGGGCCTCGTCCCCTCCAGCTCGTCCACGATCGGGTCGAAGCGCGTCCGCGTGTCGGGCAGCCGGCGGCGCAGCTGCAGCAGGCCGACGCCGGTCCAGCGCCCCCCGTCGACCGAGACGGCCAGCTCGTACTCGCGAGGCTGCTCCGCCTCGCCGAGGGGGCGCACGAGCAGCTCCAGCGACCGGCCGCCCGCACGGGTGGGCAGCAGTGTCGTGAGCGGCCGGGTCGCGGCCCGCCGGACCGGGCGCAGCACGTAGCGGCTGAGCCGGCCGGTGCCCGTCGTGGCGAAGAGCAGGTCGGCGGGGCGTCCTCGCGTCCCGGCGTCGGGCAGGCGCACCGCGAGGCCGCCGACGTCCCACCAGCCCTCCGGCGTGCCGACCGCGCGGGAGACCCGGACGGTGCAGGCGTGGACGCCGCGCTGGAGGAGCAGCGGCACGCCGAGGTCGGGCAGCGGCGAGTCGACCCGCAGCTCGGCGGCCCACGTGCTGCCTGCGGCGTGCAACGGCTTGCGCCCCGTGGCCCACGCGACGACGCCCAGTCCGGTGGCGAGGGCGGCACCCGCGACACGCGAGGGCGGCGTCGGCACGCGAGCCGGTGCGGGCTGGTGGCTGGAGGGTGCGCTCACGCCCTCCCTTTACCCAACCCGGACCCGGCGCGCGCGGTTCGCTGCACACCCTGAGGCCGTCGCCACGCCGTATGCCGGGTGCCGCCGCCCCCGGGGTGTGCCGCCGTCCGCGGGGGTGCGGTCACAGGACGTGGGTCGTCATGGCGGCGGGCAGATCGGCGGGGTCGGCCGACGGCCAGGCGGCGGGATCCGGGCCAAGGCGGTCGAGCTCGGCCACCTGCTCACGGCACCACGTCGAGACCTCGCGCCCGCCCGACAGGACGTCGGAGGCGAACTGCTCCCACGGCACCCACTCGGCTGCGGCCACCTCGTCCGGGTCTGGCTGCGGCTCGGGCGCGACGCCGACGACACGTCCGACGAGGACCGGGCACAGCTCCCACTCGACGACGCCGTCCATCTCGGCCCGGTAGGAGAAGCGCGGCAGCACGAGGCGCAGATCGCGCACGTCGATGCCGAGCTCCTGCCGCCCGCGGCGCTGCACGGCGTCCTCGACCGGTTCGCCCGGGGCCGGGTGCCCGCACGCCGAGTTGGTCCAGACGCCGGGGAAGGTGGCCTTGTGCAGGGCGCGCCGGGTCACGAGCAGGGCTCCGGCGCCGTCGAAGAGGTAGACGGAGAAGGCGAGGTGCAGGGGCGTCTCGGCGTGGTGGACGGTCGCCTTGGGCGCCGTGCCGACCGCGTGCCCGTCCGCGGCGACGAGGACGACGAGCTCCTCGAGGTGCTCGCTCGTGGCATACGACGTCACCGGCCGGGCCTCGCGAGCTCGTTGACGGCGCCGCGGAAGATCGGTGGCAGGCTCGCGGCCGCGGGCACGAGCAGGCGCCGGCTCCACGCGGGCCGCGTGACCTGCACGAGGGCGTGGGTGAGCAGCGAGTAGCGGCGGGTGGCGGCCCGCCACGACCTCTCGTAGGACTGCGGGTCGCCCGCCGCGATGGCGCTGACGGCGGCCCGGGCGTGCGCCAGGCCCAGCGAGATGCCCTCGCCGGTGAGCGCGTCGACGTAGCCGCTGGCGTCACCGGCGAGCAGCACCCTCCCGGCGACCCGGCGCGTCGACCGCTGCCGCAACGGGCCGGCACCGCGCACCGAGGTGACGACCGGGGCGCCGTCCAGCCGTTCGCGCAGCTGGGGGAACTCGGCGAGCCCGTCGCTCAGCGGCCCGCGCTGCTTCGTGAGCACCGCGACGCCGACGAGGTCGTCGGCCACCGGTGTCACGTAGGCCTCGCCGTGGGCGCCCCAGTGCACCTCGACGTGGTGGCTCCACGGCCGTATGCGGTAGTGCTGGCGCAGCCCGAACCGCCGCTCCGGCCGCTCGGCCCCCTGGCCCTTGCTCCGGGGTCGGTCGGCGGCGCGCTCGTGACGGTCACGGCCCTTCTTCTGCGGTGCCTGCGGAGGCCGGTCCCGGTCGAGCCCCAGCGAGCGCCGGGTCGGGGAGTGCAGGCCGTCCGCGGCCACCACCCAGGCCGCGCTCACGGCCGGGCCCGGCCGTCCGGAGTCCTCGGTGCGGACGGTGACGGAGGTGTCGTCCTGCGTCACGTCGGCCGCCTCGAGCG
>NZ_BAAANB010000173.1:0-2807 GCF_039529575.1 Terrabacter terrae | reverse complement strand
CCCACGCTGGCGGAAATCCAGGGACTCGTCGACGCGCGCGGCCCGGGCGGGATCACCGTCCGCGACCCGGAGACGCTCCACACCTTCCGGTGCCAGATCCGCTCCACCGACGCCTACCGGACCGGCCGTGTGTTCCTCGCCGGCGACGCCGCCCACATCCACGCCCCGACCGGCGCGCAGGGCATGAACCTCGGCATCAACGACGCGGGCAACCTGGGCTGGAAACTGGCGCATGTGGTCCTCGGCGCAGCAGCAGACTCGCTCCTCGACAGCTATGGCGCGGAGCGGCACCCCGCGACGCAAAGGGTGATGGCCTTCACCGACAACTTGGTGAAGTTCGCGACTGAACCGTCTCGAGTCCTCCGCGCGGTGCGACGGGCGCGGATGCCGCTTCTGCAGCTTCCGGACGTGCAGCGGCGCCTGGCGAACCGGATGGGTCAGCTCGCGATCGCCTACCCGGACAGCCCGATCTCGAGCGGAGGTCGACTTCGGGGGCTGCCCGAGCCGGGGGACCGGATGCCGAACATCCGTCTTCGGGACGGCCGCACGATCCTCGGGGCGCTCCGGGACGGGGAGCACGTGCTCGCGGGTCCGGACGACGGCCTGCCCGGTCGGGTGTTGATCCGACCCGATGGTCATGTCGCGGCCACCGGACGCGACGGTGACAGGGCGGCGATCGACGATTACCTGCACACTGTGCGGACGCTCGCGCTCAGCAGCAGATAGAGGCCACAAACTCCACGCACTGACTTGAGCAGAAGCCAGCGGGCGTCTTGCGTCCAACTGGCGGCGCTATGACGCGGGTGTTCGACCTGCGGCTCGGAGCGATGCGGCACTCCCGGAAGTTTCCGGGGCGAAGCGAATAGTGCCGGATGGGTGCCGAACGCAGTCGCTCGATTGAGCTCTTGCCATTCAGTGCCCCATCGGTGTCGTCACGGACATGGAGTCGTGTCCTGGAACGGTGAGGCCGGGTAGCGCATCCGGGGCGACGAGGACGAGCACGCCGAGCACAAAGAGGACGAGCGCCGTGCCGTAGACGGCTGTTCGGCGCCACGGCAGGATCTTCTCGACTGCGATGAAGCCAGCGACGATGGCCATCCAGATGAGGCTCATGACACCCAACGCGAACAGTGATGCCATCAGGGCCCAGCAGCACCCAACGCACCAGGCACCGTTCTTCAGCCCCATGCGAAGGGCGCCGAGCGAGCCGTCGCGCCACGACCCCAGAAGGGTGCCGAGCGGGCTGCGGCACTTGCCCAGGCATACGTTCTTGAGTGGTGTCAGCTCGTAGACGGCGGCCAGGATCAGGATTGCCCCAGCTATCGGGCGCCCTGCCTGTCCCCATGACAGCTCGCCTGCCGCTGCATGGGTTGCGGCGAGCCCGAGCACGAAGGCGACGACTCCGAAACCAGCCCAGGTCACGAGATAGCCGCCGGTGAACACCCACGGCTTCAGTGACGACGGCCCGCTCAGCCGCGAGAACAGTGCGACCGTGGGAGCGATGGATGGGAACATCATCGCCGCCATCATGACCACCCAGACGCCGAGGAACCATCCGAACGTGCCGAGGCCGGTCCAGGGCCCCTCGTCCATTCCGCGCATCTGTTCGGCCGTCTCCCACCAGGCCGCTACGGTAAGGGCGAAGAGGGCTACGACGAGCACCCAATGAGCGCGGCTGGCGGCGAACGCCGGGCGAAGGCCTCTTTGGGCGGGCGAGGTGGGCGACCCGATGGCGCTCATTCCCTCAGGCGGCCCACGAGAAGTCCGACTTGGACAGTCCTGTCTTTCCTTCGTACTCGATCCCGAAGGCCTTGATTCTGGACCGTTTGGCTTCGGCCATCGTCAGATCGGAACCGGCCGGGTGGAACATCCCCGAGAACTTCACCGGCTGGCCGGTCTCCACCCCGAACGGAACGATGTCCTCGATCTCGAAGTCGATGACCTCGCCGATGCGCACGCTATGGCTCAGCCCGTCATCGTCAACATCGATACGCGCCCGCTCAACGCCCAACATCTCACCGATCAGGGGAACCAGTGCCCCCATGGGCCCACCCAACTGCCCGCTGAAGACCTGAACGAGCTGGTCGAACTGGGCGTCGGTCGCGCGGTCGTCGACGAAGACCCCGACGCTCCAGTTGCCGTCAGTCATCACCTTCGGCGTATCGGCTATCAGCGCAACCTTGCAGCCACCGACGTCCGTGCTGTCGACGGCACCCTGGTGGATGTTGAAGACGAGAGTCACGCGACAGAAGTCATAGGTGGCTCCGTGATCGAGTGACAGGTTGCACGGGCACATGAGCTCGCACGAACAGGTCTCGACGTAACTTCCCGCCAGGTTCCACGACATGAACCCTCCCTTGCCCAAGCTCTGAGTGTCCCGCCGCAGGTCAACCCCGTCAACGGGCCGGGACGCCGCTGCGGCGTCAGCGACGTCCGATATCCGACCTTCCGGACGACGGTCGCTGAGTCCGGGTGGCCATCGCGCCGAAACCGTGGCCAGGCTCGACCTGTCCCCTTCCCCTGTCCTCGATCCGATTGCTCTCAACTGTCGGACGAGTAACACGGTCTCGCCCCGAAGGGCGTAGCTCACGGAGAGCGCCCGCAGGGGCTTGCACCGTAACGATCTGGCGTGCGCGCCTTCCACCATCCGCCGCCCCAGGCCTGACCGCGTCCTCCTCTCCTAGGTCATAGTTCAGCTGAGGATGCAGGCTCCAACGGACCTGCACGCACTGCCGACACGCGGCGGTGCGGCCGGTTTCGTCGAGTGGCCACGATGCCTACCGGGGCCGCTTGTCGGGAAATGGCCG
>NZ_BAAANB010000172.1:0-500 GCF_039529575.1 Terrabacter terrae | reverse complement strand
TTGAGCTGCTCGACGACGTCGACGCTCGAGGCCGGCGCCGCAGCCGGCGGGGCGGCCTCAGGAGGCGGCGGAGGCGCCTGTTGCTGGTACTGCTGGTCGTAGGCCTCCTGCTGCTGAGCGGCGATGTTCGCGTCGCGACCGGCGAACTTCTCGGCCTGGCGGCGTTGGACCCGTCCGGCCACGGCGGAGGCGGTGCCGGCCACGACGGCCGTGCGTGCGACTCCTCGCAGTAGTCCTGGCATCGCGGTTGCTCCTTCAGCTAGTCGGTTCGAGGGACTCGATGGCGGCCATGATCTCGGTCGCCGGGATGCGGGCGCTGGCGATGACCTCTCCGCCACTCCCGCGGGCAGCGGCCACGAACGGCGCGGCCCACGTGTTCTCGTAGACGATCAGTGCCGCGACCGTGCCGGGCGACATGGCGCCGGCTGCCTCGCCGACGTCGTCCTGGCCGAGCAGGCCCGACCGCGCTCCGCTGAAGTAGGCGAAGCCGCCCGAGGCGG
>NZ_BAAANB010000171.1:0-723 GCF_039529575.1 Terrabacter terrae | reverse complement strand
CGGTCCGAGCTCTTCGGCTCCCTCGGCGCCACGGGGCACGGTCACGGCAGCGACAAGGCGGTCATCCTCGGGCTCACGGGCGAGCGCCCCGAGCTCTGCGATCCGCGGGCCGTGGAGAGCCGCCTGGCCCACATCCGCGCCTCCAAGCGCCTGCCGCTCCTCGGCGAGCACGCGATCGACTTCGTCGAGGAAGAGGACCTCGTGATGCACCGGCGCAAGGCGCTGCCGCTGCACCCCAACGGCATGACGTTCACCGCCCGCGACGCGCAGGGCGCGACGCTCGCGCAGCGCACGTACTACTCGGTCGGCGGCGGCTTCGTCGTCGGCGGCGACGCCGACGGCGAGACGCGGATCGTCGAGGACTCGACGCCGGTCGCGCACCCGTTCCGCACCGGCGACGAGCTGCTGGCGCACTGCAAGGAGACCGGCAAGTCGATCGCCCGGATCATGCTCGAGAACGAGCTGTCGTGGCGCACCGAGCAGGAGGTGCGCGACGGCCTCCTCGAGATCTGGCGCGTCATGAAGGAGTGCGTCCGCAACGGCATCGAGACCGAGGGTGTGCTCCCCGGGGGCCTGCGGGTGCGCCGGCGCGCACCCGAGCTGGCCCGGCGCCTGCGCCTCGAGGGCAGCAGCGACGACCCGCTGCGCGGCATGGACTGGATCACGCTCTACGCGCTGGCCGTCAACGAGGAGAACGCGTCCGGCGGTCGCGTCGTCACCGCG
>NZ_BAAANB010000170.1:0-1335 GCF_039529575.1 Terrabacter terrae | reverse complement strand
CGTTGGGTGCCGGGGAGCGCGTCAGAGGGCGCGCTTTGACGCTGTCCCACAGTGGGCGGGACGGGTCAACTCTGCTCAGGTAGCGCAACGGCCGAGATGCGACCCCAGCGCCGTTGTCGCCGTTGGGATCGGGTCCAGCTTCGCGGACCTGGCAGGTGCTCTGGTCACGGGAGCGAACACAGGGGCGAAGGCCTGATGCGTTGCGGCGCTTTTTGGCCTCAGCGGTGGTCCGGCCAGGGTTGTATGCGTGCTGGGGCAGCTGGTTGTCCTCGGGGTTCCCAGAACTCGGCTGCCCTCCAAGAGCTCTCACTGCCGCGGCGAGACGGTCCCCCGTTGTCTCCCGGCGATGGGGGCCGTCGTGTAGAAATCTGACATGAGCGCGCGACGCCGGCCGCGATGGTCCGAGCTGCAGCCCCTCCTCAGTCCGAGGAGCGTGCCGCTCAACACGACAGACCGGCGGCTGGCCGCGGCCGCGTCGGTCGCGGACCTGAGGATGCTGGCCCGTCGGCGGGCACCCCGGGCAGTTTTCGACTACACCGACGGCGGTGCCGGTGATGAACTCGCTTTGCAGCGCTCGCGCGAGGCCTACGCACGGATCGAGTTCCGGCCCAGCGTCCTGAAGGACGTTTCCGACGTGGATGCCACGACAGTCATCCTCGGGCGACCTGCCGCAGCACCTCTCGTGTTCGCCCCCACGGGCTTCACCCGGATGATGCACACCGAGGGCGAGACTGCCGTCGCCCGCGTCGCTGCCCGGGCAGACATTCCCTATGCCCTGTCCACGATGGGGACGACCTCGATCGAAGCGCTCGCCGACGCTGCACCGGAGGCTCGTCGCTGGTTCCAGCTCTACCTGTGGCGCGACCGTGAGGCGAGTCGTGACTTCATCACGCGGGCCCAGGCGTCCGGTTACGAAGCGCTCGTCCTCACCGTCGACACTCCGGTCGCAGGGCCGCGCCTGCGCGACGTGCGCAACGGCCTCACGATCCCGCCGTCGCTGTCTCTGCGAACCTTCGTCGACGGTGCGCTGCATCCGGCGTGGTGGTACGACCTGTTGACGACGGAGCCGCTGGAGTTCGCCTCGCTCAATCGCTTCGAGGGCACTGTGGCCGAGCTCGTCGGCAGCCTGTTCGACCCGGCTGCGACGATCGCGGACCTCGCCTGGCTCCGCTCGATCTGGGCGGGGCCCCTCGTGGTCAAGGGGATCCTCACGGAGGAGGACGCGCGGGCCGCCGTCGATGCCGGCGCGGACGCGATCGTCGTGTCGAACCATGGCGGTCGCCAGCTCGACCGGGCCGTCACGCCTCTGGAGGCGCTCCCCGCGATCGTGGAGGC
>NZ_BAAANB010000169.1:0-5798 GCF_039529575.1 Terrabacter terrae | reverse complement strand
GCGAGTGGTGTACCCACCGTATGACCGCAAGTGCATTCAGACTTGCAAGAACTCTAGGACAAGCCTCACTCCTTGAGGTGCTCACTCAGCCAGTCGCGAAGGGCGATGGCCTCATGGGTCTGCAAGGTCACCGAACCCGTCCGACCGGTTTGGGTATCGGTCGCGGCGAACGTGAAGGTCTGAGGGCGAACATGGCCGGGCTCGCTCTCCCACTCCCGCGAGTGAACGACATGTAACTGCCGCCAGTTCTTGTAGGCGTTCGTCCTGAAGTTGCAGTCAGACATGCCATCTCCCCTGATCCATTGAGTCGCCCCTCCGCGCTTCAGGCTCCAGAGCCGGTCCGGACGTCTAACGTGTGCCCCCGCCTCGGCGGGAACGCGCGGTCAGCAGACGCTGACGTGTAGAGGTTTACGATCGTGCCGGAACGTCGCCCGGCTCACTGCCGGAATGCCAAATGCACAGGCCCCGGCGCGAGTGGCATCAGGGTCGGAAGGCGGATCACAGGCGCCCGTCTCCCAAGTAGCTCCGGGGCTGAACGGTGGCGGTATCTTCCACACGCCCGGCTCTCGGCGGAAAGACGCAGCCACTCAACTCTCTTCCTGTATGACCGACCGCCCTAGGGTTTAGACGCCGCCGGAGTCCGAAAACTCGCTTATCGATTTTCTTCAATCCAGTCCTGCTGGGCACGCAGAATTGACGCAACGAGCATCACGGACAAGAGCGCATTGCTTCTGCTGAAGTGCTCTGGCGTAGGCTGGTGTGCAACCACATGTCTGGAAAGGCCTTTCGGGGCCGGCTTGCCCTGCCTAGGCCAGAAGCCCGTGAAGAAGCGTGGGATGGGCGCGATTAGCACTTGGTAGTTGAAGTCCCAGGGCAAGACGTCGCCAGGGGGAAGCCGGTCGATCTCGATCTGGGCGTAGCGATACTTACCGCCCGTCTTGCCGCTCTTTCGCTTCGCCTCCCACTCGTCCCGCTCTTCGACACTGTCAAAGGCCGTTACTCGTGGCGTCGAAGCCCAAACAGCCAAGGGTTCACCCAGCGAGACCGCCAAGGCCATGCCTGCTTCATGATGGCCTGATTGGATGGCGCGAATCGCTCGTTCGGCCAGTTCGGCACTGCCGACGGTCTGCTCGTCGTCGCAGTAGGCCAACTCGGCCTCGCAGTCCTCCAAGATCTGGTCCCTATGCTTCTGGAGGATGCTCAAGCGATCGTGGGCATCCGCTACAGCGTTGAGGTCGCGGATGATCTCTCTGCGCGGCACTCGCCACAGCGGTAGCCCTTCATCTCGTGCCGCACGCAGAAGGTCTTGGCTGGCACCGGTTCCCCACCAGTTGACAGGCCGCGCCATGCTCAGCGCAGCCTCGAGAGGCTGGTCCGTCTTCGCACGGTCTGCCGCGTCAAGGTCGTCGACCTCGGGGAGACGGGCCACTATGTCGCCCAGCGTGGTGAACCTGGTAGCCAAACTAAGCTCCTTCACCCGCGCTAGGCGCACCGAGCTTGGCTTGCCCGGCACGTGCACGTCTCGGGAATCGATAGTATGCACCGCGCCGCGAACCGAAAGCGAACCACGTGGAGAGCGCTCGCTTGCGGCGAAATGACCCACACCCGGGA
Organism: Terrabacter terrae; assembly: GCF_039529575.1. Classification (NCBI taxonomy): domain Bacteria; kingdom Bacillati; phylum Actinomycetota; class Actinomycetes; order Micrococcales; family Intrasporangiaceae; genus Terrabacter; species Terrabacter terrae. The sequence continues at coordinate 4,187 of NZ_BAAANB010000169.1, read as the reverse complement.
TGCCGCGCAGCGGCTGACTCGCGGCCTGTCTCTTCCCTGCCAGGACCAGGCCACGGTGGTGGCATGACGAAGACGGTGGTGCTTCGCCCTCGCGGTGGAATCGTCGTGTTCGCCGCGGCACAGCGAAACCTCTGACACCATCTGGCAAGTGGTAACGAAAGCGACGCCTTTGATTGAGTCTCATCCGGACGTTGCTTCCCGCTGGATGGGCAACGTCCAAGAGCGTGATCAGCGCACTCCCGCCGACTTCAGCGTGAAGGCCCGTCTTGAGTGTTGGTGGTGGTGTGGCAAGTCCGATCACCAGTGGTTCACATCCGTCCCTAATGCGTTCGCCTACTCGTTTCATTGCCCCGCCTGCGCGGCTGAGCGTGGCAGAGAGCACGATCGCGTCCGAAACTTATTCGTCGCCGAGGTTCCCGAACTCGTTGCTGCCTGGCGCGATGAGCGGTCCTACGAAGGACTACGGGTGGTCGACCTGTTCGGTGGCGTGGCGGGGAAGAATTTTGGTCTGACGTACAGCCTGCGCTGCCCGAGTAACCACAAGATCGACACAGTGGTCAGCAGCTTCCTGTTCGCCGCATGTCCTTGGTGTCGAGGTAAGCAGACGCGCAGTGTCACCGCGATGAAGACCCTTGCGGCCGAAGACCCCGAACTCGCCGCGCTTTGGCACCCAACGCGCAACGGCGACATGACGCCAGCGACAACCGCGGCGAACCATAGGAGACCGCTCTGGTGGAAGGCGGGCCATTGCTGTGGCTTTGAGTGGCAGGAGACCATCCAAGAGCGCGTGCTTGGGCGACGTCCGCAGGCGGGCAGGGGTCACTACTACTGTCCAAAATGCGAGTCCGCTTGGGGCTCTTTAGCTTGGCTGGACCCCGAGTTAGCCTCGGAGTGGCATCCGGATAACAGGTTGTCTGCGTGGCACGTCAAGCCCTTCTCCGGCGGTGTGATTGCGAAATGGCGCTGTTCGACCAACCCTGAGCACGAGTGGGCTGCCTCAGTGATTGACCGCTCCTCGGGGCGGCTATGTCCTATGTGTTCAACCGCGGGGACGTCGCAGATCGAGAAGAAGTTCTTGGCCGCTGTGCAAGCGCACGACCCAAGCGCCGATGCGGCCACTCTCGGACGGTGGCGCGTCGACGTTTTTGCACCAGCATTCGGGCTGATTGTCGAGTACGACGGCGAATATTGGCATCGCGTCAAAGAAGAGATCGACGCGCGCAAGACCGAGGCCTTAGTCGCGCTTGGCTACAAGGTGGCACGTATCCGCGAGAACGACTTGCCCCACCTGACGCTACACGGATCGCGAATTCGACAGATCTCGTTTCGACCCGGTTTCGGCCGAGTCGAGGAGACGGTCCAAGACTTGGTGGGGTGGGCGCGTGGCGCTGGCCCCTCGGTCGGCCGCAGCACGCATTAGGACGTTGGAGCGAACTGACAGACTGGTCTGGATCAGGCTACTGGGAGCCGCAGGCTTACACAGTGGCGCCCTCAACCAGCACGATGGAGCTACCTTGCGGCGGAAGGACGCGGGTCGTTCGCATCGGGTCTGCGGCGGGTGGGTGCCTTCAATCGGCGTCGCTATCGGTCGCTGCAACAGGCTGAGTGCGCCGGTAGCTCCAGATCGCATGATCAAGCGCTGTGGCGCTCACGCCTAAGCGAGACGCAACGCCGCTCACCAAGCGCGAGGCCTCCTCCGTTGTTTTGACGTGCGGGAGCCGGTCGCGGACGAAACGCATGAGCCACGTGTCCGCCTTGACGTCGTCGATTCCAAGCAACATGCGGAAATACGACCACGTCACTGGACCGCAACCCTTCACCGACAAGTAGGCCGCTCGTGCCTCCGGCAGCCGCCCGGAAACATCCTCGGCGTGCACGACACCGGCCGCCACGAACGCTCGCGCGGCCTCGATGACAACCGTGGCCTTATGTCGACCGCTGATCCTTCCCGAGTTCGTCAAGGTGCGGAGTTGGGTCTCGTCGGTGTCGGCCAGGACACGCAAGTCGTCTGCTTGCCCGCCGCGTGAGTCCTTCCAGCGCATGACCGCTCCGAAGACTCCGGTGCGTCTCTCACGGCTGCCGTAGCGTGCCCGCACCGAGAACACCGCGTCGATCAGCGCCGCCTCCACTTCGGTGGGCCACCCTCCAGGCCACGCCGTCGGTGACGTACCGATCGTCTCGAGGACATAGTCGTGAAGGACATCTAGGTCGCTGCCCACTCCAGGCTCCAATCTCGCGATTCTTCAAGGCGGTCTGAGCACGACCCCTACAGAAGCGCGTGCGACTGGACCCCGAACGCAGCATTTCTACCCCTAAGTTCGGACTCGAGGCGAACAATGTCGGGACGGACGCCCAGGTGTTGGAGGACTTAGTGAGTAGCGACGGCTTGTTCCACATTGATGCGACGGGCAGTCTCGCGGCCCTGAGAGTGACCCCATATGCGGCTGAAGACGTGCTGCAAGAGCTCCTCGAAAACCATCCAGACCTGCTGGCCGGCGGCCAGATGACTCCGGAGGAACCACGGCGCTGGTCGCTGATTCGCCGGGAACACGGCGTGCCCGACCGCGAGGCAGCGGTCGGTTCGCGCTGGAGTGTGGACCACGTGTTCGTCGATCAAGACGCGGTTCCGACGCTGGTGGAAGTGAAACGGTCCTCGGACACGCGAATCCGTCGGGAGGTCGTCGGCCAGATGCTGGACTATGCCGCCAATGGCGTGCGGTACTGGCCAGCCAACGACCTACGTGCCGCCTTCGAGGCAACCCAAACGGGCCTTGGACGAGATGCGCAACAGGAGATCGCCGAGCTCACGCAGTCCGGCGATGCCAGCGTGGAGGATTTCTTCCTCAGTGTTGAGGACAACCTGCGCGCGGGCCGGATTCGGATGGTTTTCGTCGCTGATCTGGTTCCCGACGAGCTGCGACGCATCACCGAGTTCCTCAATGAGCAGATGAGTCCCGCCGAGGTCTTCGCGGTGGAAGTGAAGACCTACCGGGCGGAGGGGCACGAAGACATGGTTATCGTCCCGACTGTCATCGGACGAACAGGGGCGGCCATCACCAAGAAGCCACCGCGCAGCGCCCCAGATAGGGCGGTGCTTCTCGAGCAGTCGCGGCCCAGCACGTTGGAACTGCTCGACTTGGTCGATCAGTTTGCGGCCACGCGAGGACTCGTCGTGCACGAGACACGCGCCGGCGCGCTCCTGAAGACCCCGGGACGTGGAAGCGTGGCGAACGTCTACCTCGCGGGCTGGGACAGCGTCGATGTTCCCCTGCAGCCGCTGCGAGATCGGGGCTGGATCGCTGAGGCAGACCGAATCCTGTCAGCCCTCCAGAACCTGACCGCCAAGCAGTTGACCGAGAAGAACCCGACGATGCCCTCGGCCGACGCCGTCACGAATTGGGCGCAGATGGAAGTCATCCTCGCCGACATCGCCGACCTGTACCTGGCGGCGGAGGCCTAGCGGACCAATGGAGGCGATACGAGTTCGGTCCGCCCTGGCCCCGGAGGAGAGCATCGCGCTGACCTCCCTGACATGCCCGAGGATGGGTCGGGCGGTTTTGTCCACGTCTCCTCGGCTTGCCAAAGGGAGAACGGGAACGTCAAGTCGGTGTGCCAGACGGTGAAGCGCTGACCGTTCGCAGCCTGCAAGTCTCACTCATTGCGGCTGCTGTCCGGTCCGGTCTTGGCGCTTGCGCGAACTCGCGGCGGAAGGACGCTCCCATTCATGCGGTCCTTTGAGTTGCCTATTTGCGCCCGCAAGAGCCGTCGGTGACCTACTGTTCCGAACCAAGTGCTGAGCCGCGCCACAATCCACAGGGTGTCAAGGTGCTTGACTACTACGGGTACAAGCTCATGACGTTCACGTGCCTGTGGTTGGGAGGGGCGCGGCTCGGAAATGCTGCAGGGCGAATTGTTCAGCGAACTGGCAGAGTTCGACTGTCCGCGGTGCGGGAGCAAGGTCGGAACCGTCTCTTTTCCGACCGCCGCAGAGGTCCGTGATGCGGCAGGTTCCGGCAATGGCGAGGCCATTGTGCATCTAGCCCAGCTGGAGGAGCGCGAGCATTGGTGGCAGCGAGTGCAGGAGAGCCGCGCCAGCGGTCTTACGGCGCACGCTGCCCTACGCCAAGGGGAGGTGCGGGCGATCCTCACGTTGGAGAAGCTCGATGAAGACCGTTGGCTGGCCCTCT
>NZ_BAAANB010000168.1:0-1986 GCF_039529575.1 Terrabacter terrae | reverse complement strand
GGCATCGCCATGGGGCACCACGGCTGGCAGCGGATCAGCGACCTGCTCAACTGGGTCACCGACAACTGGGACCAGCCCGAGGAGGGCATCTGGGAGACCCGCGGCGGGCGTCAGGACTTCACGTACGGGCGGCTGATGAACTGGGTGGCGCTCGACCGCGGGATCCGCCTCGCCACGCTGCACGGACGTCCCGCCCCGCTGGAGCGCTGGCGTGCCCAGCGGGACGCCATCTACGACCAGATCATGGAGCGCGGCTGGAGCCCGACGCGCAAGGCGTTCCGGCAGCACTACCGGACCGACGTGCTCGACGCCTCGCTGCTGCGCATGTCCACCGTCGGCTTCATCACCCCGACCGACCCGATGTGGACCTCCACCCTCGAGGCGATGGACGGCGAGCTCGTCACCGACAGCCTCGTCTACCGCTACGACCCCGCGGCCTCGCCGGACGGGCTGCGCGGCTCCGAGGGCACCTTCTCGCTGTGCACGTTCGCCTACGTCTCCTCACTCGCCCGCGCCGGCCAGCTGAGCAAGGCCCGGGAGACCTTCGAGAAGATGCTGACGTACGCCAACCACGTCGGCCTCTACTCGGAGGAGATCGCGCTCACCGGCGAGCAGATCGGCAACTTCCCCCAGGCGTTCACCCACCTGTCCCTGATCGACGCGGCGATCACCCTCGACCGGGAGCTCGACCTCAACCCTCCGGCGACGGCGAGACGTGAGTCCCGGGTCCCCACGTCGCGAAGCGACGGCGTGGGCCGGGTCGCGGGCAACGGGGCCAGGCCGGCCACGGCCGACGCGAGGGCCTGAGCACCCGACCACCCGGCACACGACGGCACGGCAACGACACGGCATACGACAGCACGAACCGGAAGGAGCATCGTGACCGCGAAGAGCGACTTCACCGAGGAGGAGTGGACGCGCGTCGTGCGCGCCCCGCTGGTCGCCGGGATGGCGATCTCGCTGGCCGACCCGGGTGGCCCCATCGAGGCCGCCAAGGAGTCGATGGCCACGCTCAAGAGCGCCACCAACCCGCCGAGCCACGAGCAGCTGCTCGCCGAGGTGGCCCTGGAGATCCAGGCCACCGTGCAGCAGCGGCACAACCCGGTCAGCGGCTTCAAGCCCACCGGCGGCGCGCAGCCCGGGGAGCAGGTGCTCGAGGAGCTGCGGGCGGTGCAGGCGATCGTGGCCGAGAAGGCGACTGCCGAGGAGACCGCCGCCTTCGGGCAGTGGCTGGTCGCCGCGGCTCAGGCCGCCGCGAACGCCGCGAAGGAGGGCGGGTTCATGGGGTTCGGCGCGCAGCTCGTCAGCGAGCGCGAACAGGACATGCTCGACCGGGTGCGCGCGACCGTGACCGCCTGACGCCAGCCGGGCCCCACGGCATCCGATGGCGTATGCCGTGGGGCGCGCCCTCGCGTCGCCGCTCGCTCAGTGGAGGGCCACCTTCAAGGCGGCCACGAGCAGGCCGATCCCCGCCCCGACCGCAGCGCTCGCGACGCGCCCCCACGGGCTGAGGCCGCTGCGCGCCCCGGCGAGGTAGCTGTAGGCGGTCAACAGGACGATCGTGGCGATCAGCGCCGTCCACGCCGCCGTCCGCAGGGAGGCGCCGGCGACATCGGCGACGAGCAGGACGAGGATCGGCAGCACCGAGGCGCCCGCGATCGGCCAGGTCTCGTGCAGGGCCAGGCGCAGGGCGACGAGCGGGTGGTGACCGTGGGTGACCGCGGCGCCGAGGGTCCGCGCGTGCAGGTGGGCCACCCAGTAGACGAGCACGGTGCCGAAGATGGCGAGGCACAGCTGCGCCGTCGAGTCGACGTGTCCACCGCCGTAGGCGATGACCGCCGCGCACACCACCGTCCCGGTGATCAGGCCTTCGCCACCGCTGATCAGGCCGAAGGGGTCGCGCTTGGACCGACGGTCGATGCGCACGTCACCCTCGGGCTCGGCGTTCCGGTCGTCCACGTGCACCACCCCTCGGCCCTACGCGGC
>NZ_BAAANB010000167.1:0-715 GCF_039529575.1 Terrabacter terrae | reverse complement strand
GCGGGGCCCGCCGTCGGTTCGGCCGGTGGGCTCGAGGAGCCCGAGGAGCCCGAGACTGCGAGCCCGGACGGTGCGGACAGCGAGGACAGCGAGGACGGGGACGAAGCCGCGGAGGAAAGGGAGGGCTCGGACGCCGCCGAGCACGCCGAGGACGTGCGGGAGGGCGCCGGCCGTGAGTGACGAGGACTCCGGCACGGACCCGGAACCGGTCCCCGAGCCGAGCGACGAGGACACCCGGATCGCCGATGCTGCGGCGTCTGCGCTCGCCCGGGCGCGAGCGACTGCCGCCGACAAGGGGCTGCGCCCGGGGATGCGCCCCAAGAAGCGCCGTCGTCCCATCGGCCAGGCGCCCGTGCTCTCCGGCTCCTCGCGCGACGGGCGGGACCCGTCCCTCCTCGGTGACCAGCTCGACCGGCTGCTCATCGACCGCGGCTGGAAGGTCGACGTCGCCGTCGGCTCGGTCATGGGACGCTGGCCCGAGATCGTGGGCCCCGACATCGCCGGTCACGTTGAGCCGTTGACCTTCGTCGACGGCATCCTGACCGTCCGGGCCGACTCGACGGCGTGGGCGACCCAGATGCGCCTGCTCGCCTCGTCCCTGCTGGCCCGGATCGACGAGGAGATCGGGGCCGGAGCGGTCACCGAGCTCAAGGTCGTCGGACCCAGCGCACCGTCGTGGAACCGCGGCGCCAGGCGCTCCCCCGACTCCCGGGGG
>NZ_BAAANB010000166.1:0-1352 GCF_039529575.1 Terrabacter terrae | reverse complement strand
GGCGCGCACGCAGCGGGAGTGGTCGTCCAAGGGCGTGCGCAACGCGATGAAGAAGAACCCCGACAACGACAAGAACCGTCGCGCGGCGAGCATCGAGTCGTCCGAGAAGCAGGCGCGCAAGGTGCGCCAGATGGAGTCGCGGATCGCCCGGCTCGACGAGGTGGCGGAGCCGCGCAAGGAGTGGGTGCTGCAGTTCTCGATCGGGGCCGCGCCGCGGTCGAGCTCGGTTGTGGCCACGCTCAACGAGGCGGCGCTGCGTCGGGGCGACTGGACGTTCGGCCCGGCGTCGCTGCAGGTCGAGGCCCGGCGGCGGATCGGGATCACCGGTCCCAACGGCGCGGGCAAGTCGACGCTGCTGTCGCTGCTGCTCGGTCGAATCGAGCCGACCTCGGGGACCGCCTCACTCGGGGCCAGCGTCGACGTCGGCGAGATCGACCAGGCCCGGACCGGGCTGCGTGAGGACCTCACCCTCGGCGATGCGTTCGGCGAGGCGGTCCCGGACGTCGGCCCGGCCGATCGGCGCACCCTGCTCGCGAAGTTCGGGCTCAAGGCCGACCAGGTCGGCAGCACCGTCGGGCGGCTCTCACCCGGCGAGCGCACCCGCGCGGCGATGGCGCTGCTGCAGGCGCGTGGCGTCAACCTGCTCGTGCTCGACGAGCCGACCAACCACCTCGACCTGCCCGCCATCGAGCAGCTCGAGCAGGCGCTCGAGTCCTACGACGGGGCGCTGCTGCTCGTGTCGCACGACCGGCGGCTGCTCGAGAACGTCCGCCTGGACCAGCGCTGGCACGTCGAGGCCGGCCAGGTCACCCGCCTCTGACACGTCGAGTGGGCACTTCCCGCCACTTCTCCACAACCATCGGCGGCGTCGGTCGCTGCACAGTGCCCACTCGACTCGTGAAGGTCAGGCTGGGGACTGGGTGGCGTCGGCGACCCAGGGCCCGAGCTGCGGGTCCCAGCGGCGGACCACGCGCCGCAGGATGTGGCCACCGAGCCAGTACGGGTCCTGGTCGAACGTCGCCGTGACCTCCTCGAGGGACTCGGCGGAGTAGACGATGAGTGCCGCGTTGACCGGCTCCTGCTCGGTCGGCTCGGCCTCGCTCACCTCGTCGATGCCGTCCTGGTACATCCCGGCGACGAGCAGACCGGGCTGACCGGTGAGCCACTCCCGGTGCTCGGGCCGGATCGTCAGCATCTCGCTGATGTCATCGGCATACGTGTAGTGGATCGCGAAGATCGCCACGGTGGGCCTCCAGTCGCTCGGGTGGGGGTCGGGGGAAGCGGCCGGGGCCGCGGCGGTCAGGTGGTCGTGATGCGGTGCGCCCCGGCATACACGTTGAGACGGGATCCGC
>NZ_BAAANB010000165.1:0-2313 GCF_039529575.1 Terrabacter terrae | reverse complement strand
GCTCCGAGAGGGCGTCGAGCGAGACCGTGAGCGCCTTGACGTCCGCGGCACTCAGGGAGGTGTAGCTCTGGTAGTCGGCCCCCTTCTTGTGCGTGCCGAGCAGGGACTTCAGCTGGGCGAAGCGGGCGTCGAGCGCCTTCTGCAGGGCGGGGGCGCGCTCGACGATCACGGGACGCAGCACGGCGAGCGCCTGCTGGGAGCCCTCGAGGTTGCCGTCGAAGTCCCACAGGTCGGTGTGCGAGTAGCGCTCCTCCTCCCCGGTGACCTTGCCGGTGGCGACCTCGTCGAGCAGCGCCTTGGCGCCGTTGGCGATGGACAGGGCCGTCGGCTCGACGGTCTTGCTCTTGGCGGCGATCTGCCTGACGTCGGCGAGGAGCTGGTCGGCGATCGTCCCCGAGTCCCTCTGCAGGCCGTCCTTCCAGAGGTCCTTCTCCAGACGGTGGTAGCCGGTGAACGTCATCCCGTCCGCGACGACGTCCTCGCGGCCGTCGATCTTCGGGTCGAGGTCGCCGAAGCCCTCGGCCACCGGCTCGATGGCCTCCCACGGATGGCGCGCCTGTGCGTAGAGCGACTTCGCCTCGACCACGTCGCCGGCCTTGACGGCGGCGACGAACCGCTCGGTGCCCTCGACGAGCTCGTCGGCCTCGGAGGCGACGAACGACTTGTAGTCGGCGATCGCCTTGGCGACCTTGGCGTTCGCACTGCCCTTGGCGGCCGTGCCGGTCACGGTGAACGAGCCGCGGATGCCGTCGCCGACCATGCCCGGCTTGCACGAGGTCGTGAACGTGCCGGGCTCGGTGAGCTCGACCTTGAGCTCGCGGCTCAGGCCCGGCGTGATGTTCTCGACCTCGGAGACGATGCGGTCACCCTCGGCATACAGGTAGAACTCGTTGACCTTCGTTCCGGTGTTGGTGACCTGGAAGGTGACGGTGCCCGCCGTGGCCGTCGTCGCGCTGAGCGTGCACGCCGTGTCGCTCGCCTGGACCGTGATGGGTCCACCGGTTCCGGCAGCCGTCGACCCGGCGGTCGCGTTGGGCTTGTCGGCACAGCCGGTCAGCGCGAGGGCCGCGGCCAGCGTGATCGCGGCGGGGGCGGCGGCACGCGAGACGTGGCGACGAAAAGGGCGCAGGGCAGGGCGAGGCATGGCGGATCTCCTGGCGGGGTGTGAGCTGCGAGGGATGAGGCGCGCGACGGTCAGGCGGCGAGGGTCAGGCGGCGACGCTGGGGCGGCTGGGCGAGCTCGTCGCAGCGGCCGGCGGCTGTGCGGGGGTGCGCGCCGGGCGCAGGAACAGGGTCAGCACGATGCCGACGTAGAGCACCCAGGCCACGGCCTGCAGGACGGTCGTCTCGGGCGTGAAGTTGAAGATGCCCTTCGCGAGCGAGGCGTACCAGCTGCCGGGGTCGACGGTGTTGCTGACGTCGAAGGCGACCGTCGAGAGGCCGGGCAGGAACTGGGCCTCCTGCAGGTCGTGCAGGCCGTAGGCGAGGATGCCCGCCGCGACGAGGACGAGCAGGATGCCGGTCCAGCGGAAGAACGTGGACAGGTTGATCTTCACGGCGCCGCGGTAGATGAGCCAGCCGAGGACGGCGGCCCCGCCGATGCCGATGACCCAGCCGATGAGCGGCTGGCTGTTGCCCTGCCCGGCGGCCTGGGTGGTGGCGTAGAAGAAGATCGCGGTCTCGAGGCCCTCGCGGCCGATGCCGAGGAAGGCGACGAGGGCGATGGCGAGCGGCCCCATGTCGAGGGCCCTGTCGAGCTTGCCCTTGAGCTCGCCCGAGATGGTGCGCGAGGCGGACTTCATCCAGAAGACCATGAACGTCACGAAGACGACGGCGATGATCGAGGCGGTGCCGCCGATGAGCTCCTGGGCCTCGAAGGTCAGCTGCTTCGTGCCGTAGGTGAGCAGCGCGCCGAGGGCCACCGAGAGCGCGACCGCGACACCGACTCCGGTCCACACGTGACGCAGCGCCCAGCGCCGGTCGGTCTTGACGAGGAAGGCCACGAGGATGACCACCACGAGGGCGGCCTCGAGCCCCTCTCGGAGTCCGATGAGCGCGTTGCTCGCGAGCACGGGGGCCTTCTCTCTCTCAGGTCGCTGTCCGCAATTAGGCCACGTCGCCGTGACGCAATTCAGCAAAGCACAGGTAAGGCTTCCCTAACAACCTGCGCGCGTGTCGCGGATGTCACCCGCGTCCGTATGCGCGCGGCCTGCGGGTCGGTCAGGCGTGGGGGGCGACGGCTGCGGCGAGGCGACACAGCTTGGGCGGCGACCGCGTCGGGACCCGATTGCCGGCAACGGCTCCTGCGGGCCG
>NZ_BAAANB010000164.1:0-519 GCF_039529575.1 Terrabacter terrae | reverse complement strand
AGGCGTCGGCGAGGCGGACGTAGGTGTCGAGGACGTCGGTGGTGGTGGGAGAAGAGGTCATGTCCCCACGGTAGGAGGGCCGTCGTCCGTGGGTCTTGATACTTTCCGACAGGTGACGACGCCTTCCGGGAAGGGCCGCACAGCGGCCCGCGACGACATCGAGCGCGCGCACCTGGTCGACCCGAACGACCGGACGTGGTCGATTGCCCGGGCCTCGGTCTCCCCGGACCTGAGCGAGCTGGCGCGCCGGTTCTGGATCCCGGTGTGGGACGTGCCCGAGGGGCGCGACTCCGTGCAGCGGGTGCTGCAGTACCCCGTGTGCCTCCTCGTCATCTCGGACAGCTACGCGCGCTTCTACGGCGTGGTCTCGGGGCTGTCGCACACGATGCTCACCGGCCGCGGCTGGGCGGTCGGCCTCATGTTCCAGCCCGCTGCGGGGCACCTGCTGACCGGGGAGCCGGTGCGCCGGATGACCGACCGCTTCCTCGACCTGGCCACCCTCCCGGCGCTGGACGGAGC
>NZ_BAAANB010000163.1:0-3378 GCF_039529575.1 Terrabacter terrae | reverse complement strand
CTCGCACCGACGGCATGCCTCGGCGCAGATCCGGCAGTGGCCGTGCATCTCGGCGTGCTGCTCGCACTCGTCCGCGCAGGCCTTGCACACCGTGGCGCACGCCTCGAGGACCGCACGCGTGACGTTGGCGTCGTAGCCGGTGTGCCGCGACAGGACGTTGCCGGTGGCGAGGCAGACGTCGGCGCAGTCGAGATCGGTGCGGATGCACTTCGTCAGCTCGGCGACCATGTCCTCGCTCAGGCAGGCGTCGGCGCACGCCGTGCAGGTCTGGGCACACTCGAAGCACGCCTGCAGGCAGTCCGCGAGCTTGTCCTCGTCGATGGCGCCGAGGTCCTTCGGGTAGGCCTGCAGCATCTCGGTGTGGGTCATGACGATCTCCCTCCGTCGTGGGCGTGGGCTGGACGGGCCGCGTGTCCTACGCGGCGTCCGGGTGGAGCAGCACCTTGGTGTAGCCGTCGGCGCGCTCGTCGAACTTCTTGTAGGCGTCCACCGCCTCGTCCAGGGCCACCTCGTGCGAGACGATGAACGACGGCGACGCGACGCCGCGGATGATGAGGTCGCGCAGCTCCTGGTTGTAGCGCTTGACCGGGCACTGGCCCGTGCCGATGCTGAGCCCCTTCGTGAAGGCCGAGCCGAAGTCGAACGCGACGCGCCCCTCCTTGGCCGGCTCGGTCGCCGCGTCGGGATCCTCAGGCATGTAGACGCCGACGACGCCGAGGTGCCCGGTGGCACGGACGACCTGTACGAGGTTGTCGAGGACCATCGCCGGGTGCTCCTGACCGGACGCGTCGTGCGCCTGGTAGCCGACCGCCTCCACGCCGCAGTCGACACCGAAGCCGTCGGTGCCGTCCATGATCGCCTCGACGACGTCGGTCTCGGCGGCGTTGACGGCCGTCACCTCGAGCCCGACCTTGCTCCCGGCCTGCTCGGCGAGCCGCAGCCGGTCCGGCTGGTGGTCGACGACGAAGACCTGCGAGGCGCCGCGGATGGCGGCGCTGTGGGCGGCCATCAGCCCGACGGGTCCGGCGCCGAAGATCGCGACCGTCTTGCCTGGTGCGACCTGGGCGAGCTCGGTGCCGTGGTAGCCGGTGGGGAAGATGTCGGAGAGCATCGTGAAGTCGCTCTCGTGCTCCGTGCCCTCGGGCAGGTGGAGCAGGTTGAAGTCGGCCCACGGCACCCGCAGGTACTCGGCCTGACCGCCCCAGTACGGCCCCATGTTGGGATAGCCGTAGCCCGCACCCGGCTGCCCCGATGGATTGGCTCGCAGGCAGGCGGAGGTCCAGCCGGCCGTGCAGTTGCGGCACGTGCCGCAGGCGAGGTTGAAGGGCACGGAGACGCGGTCGCCCTTCTTGATCCGGTTCACACCGGGGCCGACCTCCTCGACGACGCCCATGTTCTCGTGTCCCAGCACCATGCCCGGCTCGAGCTCGGCGCGCCCCTCGTAGGGGTGCAGGTCGGACCCGCAGATGTTGGCCGTGGTGATCCGGATGACGGCGTCCAGCGGCTCCTCGACCCGAGGGTCGGCGACCTCCTCGACGGACAGCTCGTACGGAGCCTTGAAGACGACAGCCTTCATGGGTGCTTCCTCTCCTCGTGGGGTGGCGTACTCCACGTCGACTACCCGAAAAGAGCCGCTGCTCACGGATGAGCGACCACATCGCGCACGGAAGGAATCCGGGCACTCGACCGTTTTCCCCTTCAACGCCCCATCCGGGGGCCGGACGAAGGAGCTCGAGCGTGCGCGCGATCTGGAACGGCAAGGTCATCGCCGAGAGCGACGACACCGTGGTCGTCGAGGGCAACCACTACTTCCCTCGTGAGTCGGTCGACGACACCGTGCTCGTCGACAGCGAGACCCACACGACGTGCGTGTGGAAGGGCCAGGCGTCCTACTACTCGGTGATCGTCGACGGCGAGACCAACCGTGACGCCGCCTGGTACTACGCAACCCCGAAGAAGGCCGCCGCCACGATCCAGGACCGCATCACCTTCTGGCACGGGGTCACGGTCACCGACTGACCCGCGCCTCGCCTGGCCCCCGGGTCCTGCTTGCACCATTCGTCGGACACGCGAACGGCGGCGACCTACGGTGAACCGGTCACCAGGGAACGGGGATCAGGGGAACCGCATGCGCCGGCGCACGACCAACGGACTTCTCGCGGTCGCGGCTTTCGTCGGGCTCGTCGCGATCAGCGGGAACGTCCGGGGAACCGACCAAGCCGCCCTGTCCGGGACAGGTGCCACCGCTACGGCCACGTACTTGCCGGGCTCGCCGGACGCTGCGAGCACTCCCTCGGTGGCGGAACCAGATGCCTCCCGGCGCGCCGCGGCGGCGAAGGCGGCGGCGGCGAAGGCGGCCGAGACGAAGGCTGCGGCGGCGACGTGGGCCGTGACGAAGGTCGTCGACGGCGACACGATCTGGGCCGCCCGCGGCGCGGAGACCGTCAAGGTCCGGCTCATCGGCATCGACACCCCGGAGGTCGGGCAGTGTGGCTTCGCCGAGACGTCCCGCAACCTCCGCGGCCTCATCGGGGGCCAGCGCGTCACTCTCACCCCCGGAGCCCAGAGCGACCTCGACCGCTACGGCCGCTCGCTGCGCTACGTCGACGTCCGCGGCGTCGATGCCGGCCTGCGCCAGATCAAGCAGGGGTATGCCGTCGCGCGCTACGACTCGCGGGACGGCTACGGCGCCCACGCTCGCGAGACGGCATACGTCCGGGCGGACGCGGCCAGCCCCAAGGCGCCCTGCGCCGACCCCGGCGCGAGTTCGGCCTCCAGCAGCACCGGTGGAAGCTCCGCGGGCGGCGCGGCCGGCAGCGGCCTCACCGGAGCGTGGCCGCGGCCGGGTGACCGGTACCCGTGCCCGCAGGCGAATCCGGTGAAGGGCAACGAGGACTCGATGATCGCCCACGAGCCCGGCGACCGGTACTACGACGTGACCAAGCCGGAGCAGTGCTTCGCGACGATGGGCGACGCGGAGGCCGCCGGCTTCCGTCCCGCCAAGGTCTGAGCGCGGCTACGTCAGTGAGTCAGCAAGCGACTCACTGACGTGGCGAAGGTCCCGGAGGGCAGGCGCCGGGTCAGTCATGGGTCAGTGCTCGAGCTCGAGGATGCAGGCGGTGGCGAGGTCGACGAAGCCGACACGGCGGTAGATCTCCGCTGCAGCGTCCGACCCTGCCGAGAGGAAGACCAGGTCGACGCCCCGCTCGCGGCAGGTCGCCACCAGCGAGCGGGTGATGGCCGTGCCGTGCCCGCGACCCCGGTGCCGCGGTGGCACCGCGATGCCCATCAGCTCCGCGACGCGACCGCGAGGCGCGGCGGACCCGGCGCCGCAGAGGCGGTCACCGTCGAACGAGGCCACGACGACGAGCTTGCCGT
>NZ_BAAANB010000162.1:0-1019 GCF_039529575.1 Terrabacter terrae | reverse complement strand
AGGCCACGACCTACCTGCGCATCTCCGCCCTCGGGGTGCCGGCGATGCTCGTGATCCTCGCCGTCACCGGCGTGCTGCGCGGACTGCAGGACACGACGACACCCCTCGTCGCCTCCGTCGTCGGCTTCGGCGCGAACATCCTGCTCAACCTCCTGCTCGTCTACGGGTTGCACTGGGGCATCGCCGGATCCGCGTGGGGCACCGTCCTCGCCCAGACCGGGATGGGTGTCGCGCTCGTCACCGTGCTGCTCGTCAAGGCCCGTGCCCGCCACGCCCGACTGCGCCCTCACCCGGGTCGCGTCCTCGCGGCCGCGCAAACCGGCATACCGCTGCTCGTGCGCACCCTAGCCCTGCGTGCGACCCTGCTCGTGACGACGTGGGTGGCCGCCTCGCTCGGCGACGTGCCGCTCGCGGCTCACCAGGTCGCCATGACGGTCTGGTCGTTCCTGGCCTTCGCGCTCGACGCCCTGGCCATCGCGGGCCAGGCGATCACCGGCCGCGCGCTCGGGGCCGGAGACCGCGAGGGCGTACGCGTCGCGATGGGAACGATGGTGCGCTGGGGCGTCTGGGGTGGCCTCGCGCTCGGGCTCCTCCTCGTCGCCCTGCACGGGGTCGTTCCCGCGCTCTTCACCCCGGACCCGGCCGTCCAGCAGGCCCTGGGTGCAGCGCTCGTCGTCGTCGGGCTGGGCCAGGCGATCGCCGGCTACGTGTTCGTCCTCGACGGGGTCCTCATCGGCGCCGGCGACGGGCGCTGGCTCGCCTGGGGGATGGTCGCCACCCTCGCCGCCTACCTGCCGGTGATCCTCTGGGTCCGCGCGGCCGGCCCCAGTGACTCGCCCACCCGTGACGTGGTCGTGCTGTGGGTCGCCTTCACGGTGTTCATGGTGATCCGCGGGCTGGGCCTCGGCTGGCGCGCCCGCCATGACGACTGGATGGTGGTCGGCGCACGCTGAGGCGCGTTGCGACGGGCGCGCACCGGCCCACGTGGGGTCAGGCCTGCCCCCGCCGCGCCTCCCACG
>NZ_BAAANB010000161.1:0-1875 GCF_039529575.1 Terrabacter terrae | reverse complement strand
GAGCCGCAGCCTGAGCCTTGGCCTGCGCCGCAGCGGCCTTCGCGCGGGCAGCGGCCTGAGCCTTGGCCTTTGCGGCGGCGGCCTTGGCTACGGCTTCCGTCTTCGCCTTGGCCGCTGCCTGCGCCTTCGCCGCAGCGGCTGCTGCAGCGGCCCGCTCGACAGCGGCGGTGTCGACGGTCGGCGTGGACGAGGTGGGGACGGGGGTGGTGGTGGTCGCAGGGGCCGTCGTGGTGGTGACCTGATGCGAGCCGACGAGCCCGACGGGGCTCATGGCCTCGGGTGCCGACTCCTTGCACCCCGACAGTGCGAGAAGAGCGGCGGCGACGGTGAGGGTCCAGCGGATACGTGAGTTCATGACCTGGCGTTTCTGAGTGCTTGCTGTGGGCACCCAGAGGCTATGGTCGGGCACGCGAATCCGGGGCGAAATGGGGAGATTGCCCGACTCGCCCGCTCGTGCGGCTGTCTCAGTCCTGCGGCCTCAGCACCAGGGTTCCGGTCCCGTCGCCGTTCTCGTCCAGCGTGCCGTCCCCGTCGACCGCGCGGAACTGTCCCGAGCCGCCGGTGACGGCGAGGACCTTGTGCGGCGGCGGCGAGTTGACGAAGGCGTACGTGATCGTGCCGCGGTTGCCGAGTCTCACGACGCCGGTGCAGTTCGCCAGTCCCTGCTTGTCCACCAGGACGCAGCTGCCGACCTCGTCCCCGACGGTCTTGCCGCTCTGCTGCAGCCGGTCGTGGAAGACGATGACGTCCGCCGCCGACGGCCCCGGCGCACCGAGATCCGTGTAGTTGAACGGGCTGAACTGCACGTGGAACGTCATCGTCCCGTCCTGGGCGGACTGCTGTGCCGACGCCTGTCCCGTGGTGGCGCCCGCGCTCAGGGCGGAGCCTCCGAGGAGCAGGGCGATCGCTGCGACGGTCGCGCCTGTGGTCATTGTTCGAGTGGGTGCGCGCACGGTGTTCTCCTCGCTGCGGCCGGCGAGCTGGCCGGCCTGACGTCGACGGGAGCCCGCTGCACCGGTGCGCCGCGGGCGCTGGTCTGTTGAGTGTGCGCGCCGGTTCCGGCCGCCGACAAGCGTCCGCCCGTTACGTCACGACCCACGCCACGGCGCAGGAATGTCGACGCGACCACCGCTCCCCCCCGCCCGACGAAAATTTACGTTCGCGCTTTGGTAGTTTCCGGACGTGGCGCGGCACGGAGACCTGAACATGTCCGACCTCGCCGACCGCGCGGGGGTCTCCATCGCGTCGGTGTCCCGCGCCCTGAGCGGCGCGCCGGGAGTGTCCGAGGCGACACGCATACGCATACGTCAGCTGGCTGCCGAGCTGAACTACGCCGTCTCGCCGGACGCGGCGCGACTCGCCAAGGGGTCCCGCGGCCGCGTCGCGGTCGTGACCGCCGACGTCGCGCACTGGTTCTACGCCTCCATGCTGGAGGGGATCATGAGCGCCCTGCGCGGATCGGACCTCGACGTGCTGCTCTACGAGGTCAAGCGCGAGGGGGAGCGACGGAGGTTCTTCGAGGAGCTGCCGGCGCGGCGCCAGGTCGACGCGCTCATCATCCTCGCGTTCCCGGTCAGTGACCAGGAGCGCCTGCAGCTCGACCGGATGGGGGTCACCGTGGTGATGGCCGGTGGCACCCTGGCCGACCACCCCCACGTCCGGATCGACGACGTCGAGGCAGCCCGGCAGGCCACGCATCACCTGATCCTGGCTGGGCACGAGCGCGTGGCGCTCATCAATGCCTCGGGCGTGGCGTCTGCCGTATGCCGGCCCGCAGGACCGCCTCGACGCAGGGCGCCGGATTGCCTGTGGGCAGTGGGTACGTCGGGTGCATGCGCGTCATCGTCATCGGGGGCACCGGCCACATCGGCACCT
>NZ_BAAANB010000160.1:0-644 GCF_039529575.1 Terrabacter terrae | reverse complement strand
GTTCGGCTTCGACGACCCGCGTGCCGCGACGGCTCTCGGCAAGCTGCGTGAGATGTGGGACGCCAAGGTCCTGCTCCTCGGCGCGCCCAAGGACTGGTTCGACCCGTCAGCCCTGGTGTCCGGGCTCACGGCCATGCAGTTCACCGGTCTGTGGACCTTCCCCGACATCAAGAAGGGCCTCGGCGACGACTTCGGCGTCATGGCCTGGCCGGCCCTCGACAGCAGCGGCAAGGCCTCGGTGCCCGTCGGCGCCTACGGCTCGTGCGTCAGCGCCAAGAGCAAGGACGTCGACGCGGCCAAGAAGTTCGTCAAGTGGCTGTGGATCGACCAGACCCAGGACCAGCTCGACTTCGCGACGTCCTACGGCTTCCACATCCCGGCGCGCACGAGCCTCATCAGCCAGGCGGACAGCCTCAAGAGCGGCCAGGCGGCCGAGGCGGCCAAGCTCGCCACCGATGTCGGCCACGCGCAGAGCCCGATCCTGTGGACGCCGAAGTGCGCCACGGCGTTCGGTGACGCGATGAACCGCATCGTCAAGGAGGGTGCCGACCCGGCCGGCGAGATCGCCAAGGTCAAGGCCGTCGCCGAGCCCGAGCTGAAGCGGGTCCAGGCCTGACAGCGCAGGCCGACCCGGCGGCATACGA
>NZ_BAAANB010000159.1:0-548 GCF_039529575.1 Terrabacter terrae | reverse complement strand
CCCGAGCTGGCGAACCTCCCGCGCAAGTTCAAGACGGCCATCACCGGCCACCCGAGCCTCGACGTCGTCCACGAGATCAACGACGTGTCGCTCGTGGGGGTCGTCCACCCGGAGCTCGGCCCCGGCTACGACCTGTGGGTCGGTGGCGCGCTGTCGACGACGCCGCGTCTCGCCGAACGCCTCGGCGTCTTCGTCACCGAGGAGGAGGCGGCCGACGTCTGGCACGGCGTCATCCGGATCTTCCGCGACTACGGCTACCGCCGCCTCCGCAACAAGGCCCGCCTGAAGTTCCTCCTCGCCGAGTGGGGCCCCGCCAAGTTCCGCGAGGTGCTCGAGCGCGAGTACCTCGGCCACCCCCTGCCGGACGGCCCGGCCCCAGCGCCGGCCACCGCACCCGGCGACCACGTCGGCGTCCACGCACAGAAGGACGGACGCTTCTACGTCGGCGCCGCGCCCGTCGTCGGACGGGTCGGCGGGAACACGCTGACGGGCCTGGCCGACCTGCTCGAGGCCACCGGCGCCGGGCGCGTGCGCCTCACCGCCCACCA
>NZ_BAAANB010000158.1:0-3856 GCF_039529575.1 Terrabacter terrae | reverse complement strand
GTTCTCCCGCTGGTCCGAGCTCATCGACCCGGCCGCACGGCGCCTCCTCGAGGGGACCGGATGGGTCGAGCCGGAGGCTGGCCGCTACCCGACGGGCGCCGAGTGGGTGCAGCTGTACCTGCAGCCGCTGGCCGACGCCCTCGGGGACCGCGTCAGGTACGGCCAGCGCGTCACGGGCATCGCCCGCGCCGGCCGGGACCGGGTCGTCGACTCCGGCCGCGAGGACCAACCGTTCACCGTGCACTCGAACAATGCCGCCGGACAGCCGTCCCGGCTTACCGCCCGAGCCGTGATCGACGCCTCCGGCACGTGGAGCCGCCCGAACCCGCTCGGCAGCGACGGGTATCCCGCCGACGGCGAGCAGAACCCGGTCATCGCCGGGCGCATCGCCAACCGGGTCCCCAACACCGGGAAAGCCGCCACCGCGGACCCCGCCGACGTCGCCCGGTACGGCGGCAAGCGGACCGCCGTCGTGGGCTCCGGCCACTCCGCCCTGACCGCGCTCGTGGTCCTGGCTGCCTTGGCCGACCGGGTGCCCGGCACCAAGGCCATATGGGTCCTGCGCCGCGGCGCCGTCGGCAACGCGTACGGCGGCGGGGACGCCGACCAGCTTCCCGCTCGCGGCGCGCTCGGCGCCAAGGCCCGCGACGCCGTCGCCGCGGGGCACATCGAGGTCGTCACCGGCTTCCGCACCCGAACCATCGAGCACCGGCTCGAGGACACCGTAGGCGCTGGCGCGCTGTCCCTCCTCAGCGAGGACGGCTCCAGCATCGAGGGCCTGGACCAGGTCATCGGTCTGACCGGATTCCGACCGGACCACTCGATCCTGTCCGAGGTGCGGCTGCGCCTGGACCCCCGCCTGCAGGCACCGGCCGCCCTGGCCCCGCTCATCGACCCGAACGTCCACTCCTGCGGCACCGTCTACCCGCACGGCGCAGCCGAGCTGGCCCACGACGAGAAGGACCTCTACGTCGTCGGGATGAAGTCCTACGGCCGCGCGCCCACCTTCCTGGCCCTCACCGGCTACGAGCAGGTCCGCTCCGTCGCGGCGGCCCTCGCCGGCGACCACGAAGCAGCCTCCCGCGTCGAGCTCAGCCTCCCAGAGAGCGGCGTGTGCGGCGGCGCGGGACTCTTCGACGAGGCCGCCAACCAGGGCGCCGGCGACGGCGGCTGCTGCAGCCCCGCTCCGGCAGCAGACAAGCAGGCCGTCCCCGTGGCAGCGCTGGCAACGTCGGGGACCAGCCCGCAGCTGATCCAGATCGGCGTCCCCACCGCCGGTGCTGGAGCCTTCGGCGGCAGCCGGCCTTCGCAGCACTGACGCGCTGGTACGGACCCCGACGGGTCCGCGCCCTGATCACCCTCCCCCTCGCCGGCGCCCTCGCAAGCACCGTCGTGCCCCCATCACCGCCGCGCTGACCGAGCACATCGGCTGGCACCGCCGCGCTCACCCTCGCCCTGATCGTGCTTCTGACCGCAGCGCCCTTGCACGCCACCGCCCTGCGCGGCCCATGGCCAGCGCACGCCCCCGAGCCCGCCGGGGGAGCACGACCGGGCAGTGAGGGGGCAGCCCTCACCACCGCTGCTCCGAAGACCTGAACGCCATGTCAGGGCCGGCCCGACATCGCATGGCCGGAGTCGGGGCTTTGTCAGGTAACGCTCGGATGCAGGCACGCCCGAGAGCCACCACAAGGGCTGATCACTGGAGTCAACTGCCGTCCTCACAAGGTTGGCTGCACTCGACGGTGATCGAATCCAGGCGTCAGAAGTTGTTGGCCATGTTGGTGAACCGGCTGAAGTGACCCTGGAAGGCGACGACGATCGTGTCCGTTGGGCCGTTTCGGTGCTTGGCCACGATCAGGTCGGCCTCCCCTTCACGGGGCGAGTCCTTCTCGTAGGCCGCCTCACGGTGGAGCAGCACCACCATGTCGGCGTCCTGCTCGATCGAGCCCGATTCTCTCAGGTCGCTCATCGCCGGCTTCTTGTCGGTGCGCTGCTCCGGACCACGGTTGAGCTGCGAGATCGCGATGACCGGGACCTCGAGCTCCTTGGCCAGCAGCTTGAGGGCACGCGAGAACTCCGACACCTCCTGCTGGCGCGACTCGACGCGCTTGCCCGAGCTCATCAGCTGGAGGTAGTCGATGACGACGAGCTTGAGGTTCTCGCGCTGCTTGAGCCGGCGGCACTTGGCGCGGATCTCCATCAGCGACATGTTGGGCGAGTCGTCGATGAACAACGGCGCGTCGGAGACACGGCCCATCGTCGACGCGAGGCGGGTCCAGTCCTCCTCGCGCATCGTGCCCTTGCGCATGTGCTGCAGCTGGATGCCCGCCTCGGCCGAGAGCAGACGCATGGTGATCTCGGTGCGGCTCATCTCGAGCGAGAAGACGACGGCGGCCATCTTGTGCTTGATCGCAGCCGACCGGACGATGTCGAGACCGATGGTCGACTTTCCCATCGCCGGTCGAGCCGCGATGACGATCATCTGGCCAGGGTGCAGGCCGTTGGTGAGGGCGTCGAAGTCGGTGAATCCGGTGGGCACCCCGGTCATCTCGCCGGAACGGCCGGAGGCCATCTCGATCTCGTCGACCGTGGCCTCGATGATGTCGCCGATGGCGTGGTAGTCCTCGCCGCCGCGCTTGTCGGCGACGGCGTAGACCTCGGCCTGGGCGGCGTTGACGATGTCCTCGACGTCACCCCCGCCCTGGGCGTAGCCGAGCTGGACGATGCGGGTGCCGGCCTCGACGAGGCGGCGCAGCACGGCGCGCTCGGCGACGATCTGGGCGTAGTAGCCGGCGTTGGCAGCGGTGGGAACCGATGCGATGAGCTGGTGGAGGTAGGCCTGGCCACCGACCCGCGTCAGGTCGCCGCGCTTGGTCAGCTCGTCGCTGACGGTGATGGCATCGGCCGGCTCACCGCGGCCGTAGAGGTCGAGGATCGCGTCGTAGATGAGCTCGTGCGCGGGCCGGTAGAAGTCGGTGCCCTTGAGCTGCTCGACGCAGTCGGCGATGGCGTCCTTGGACAGCAGCATGCCACCGAGGACGGACTGCTCGGCGCCGACGTCCTGCGGGGGGAGACGGTCGTCCGGAGGCCCGCCGTCACGGGTGGACGACGACGCGAAAGCGCTCGTGCTCAGCTCGTCGAGCGACACGTGCTCCCCTCCCCTGTTTCGGCGAAATGACATCGGTGCAACTTGGTCCACCCCAGTGAACAACGCAGCTCTGACACTGCTGCGCGGGGGCCCGCGACGAGCCCCACCCCAGCGCGGTCGGCCCCTCCCCGGGAGGCACCCGCCCCACCGTAGGGGCGGGAGTCGGCACGGACCAACCTGGGACGGCCTCGTTCATGCACTGCCTGTGGACAACCGGTGGACACAGCAGGCCGACACGCCGTCAACAGGTGTGGACAACATGTGTGGACAGTGTGGGAATGTGGCGCCGGTCACAGTGAAGCGGGCCGCTGACCTGCACAGATAGTCCTCCACGGATGTGGAGAAGAAGTTCCCCACCCCTGTGCGCCGTCCACAGCCCCTGTCCGATTTGCCCGACACGCCGTGCAGCCGCCCTTCCCCAGTGGAGCAGGTCTGCCGCGTGGCCGGCTCAGAGACCGGCGGCCGAGGCGTCGTAGTAGTCACGGTTGCGCAGGAGCGCAGCGGCGTCCTCGTCGAGCACCGCCGTGGCGTCCGGGTGCCACTGCAGGACGGAGGCCGGGCACGATGCCGAGAGCGGTCCCTCGAGCGCAGCGGCGACCGCCGCGGCCTTGGCGGCGCCGGAGGCCACGAGGACCAGCTGTCGGGCATCGAGCACCGTGCCGAGCCCCTGGGTGACGCAGTGCGTCGGCACATCCTCGATGCCGTCGA
>NZ_BAAANB010000157.1:0-12111 GCF_039529575.1 Terrabacter terrae | reverse complement strand
TGGTTCCGCTGGCGCCGAACGTGTGGCGCATCCCCCTCGTGCGAGACCTCGTCAACGGCTTCGCGTTTCGCGACGACGACGGCCAGGTCACCCTCGTCGACATGGGCGTCTCCCGCTCCGGGCCGAAGGTCCTGGCCGCCCTCGCCGCGATCGGCTCCGCCCCGTCGGACGTGACCCGGCTCGTCCTGACGCACGCGCACCCGGACCACGCGGGCGGGGCGGCGCACGTGGCTCGCGCCACAGGGCGCGGCTTCACCGTGCACTCGGACGACGCGGCATACGCCACCGAGGGGTCGTCGCCACCGCGCGACCGCAGCTTCCTGCTGGGGCGGCTCTTCGACCGGATGTCTCGGCCCGGCAAGGACTTCGAGCCGGTCGTCGTCGAGCGGGAGATGACCGACGGGGAGGTGCTGCCCATCGCCGGCGGCGTGCGGGTCGTCCACACGCCGGGGCACTCGCCGGGCCACGTCTCCCTGCTGCACGAGAGCTCCGGCACGCTGATCACCGGCGACGCGATCTTCAACGTGCTCGGGCTGCGCTGGCCGGTCAAGGCGTTCTGCACCGACTTCCGGATGACCCAGCAGACGGCCCACGTGCTGGGCGAGCTCGACTACGACGTCGCCGCCTTCACGCACGGCGCCGAGCTGCGCAGCCGGCCCCGGGAGTCCATCCGGCGGTTCCTGCTCAGGCACCCGACCGGCTGAGCGCCTGCGGCCTCTCCACAGGACGTGTCCACAACTGTGGACACACCTTGTACAGCCACGGGTGTGCGAATGGGTACGCACTGTCCGTGACGAACTTCGGATACACCCTGATGACCGAGCAGAGCGGTCCCAAGGACCTCGTGAGGTGGGCCGTGGGCGCCGAGCAGGCGGGCTTCGACTTCGAGGTCTCGAGCGACCACTACTCCCCCTGGCTGGCCGAGCAGGGCCACGCGCCGTATGCGTGGAGCGTGCTCGGCGCCGTCGCCCACGCCACCGAGCGGGTCGAGCTCATGACCTACGTGACGTGCCCGACGATGCGCTACCACCCCGCCGTCATCGCGCAGAAGTCGGCGACGCTGCAGCTGCTCGCCGACGGACGCTTCACCCTCGGGCTCGGCAGCGGCGAGAGCCTCAACGAGCACGTCGTCGGCGAGGGCTGGCCGGGCGTCGTGACGCGCCAGGAGATGCTCGCCGAGGCGATCGAGGTCATCCGCAAGCTGCACTCCGGCGACCTCGTCACCCACCACGGCGAGTACTTCGACGTCGACTCCGCGCGCGTCTGGGACCTGCCGGACATCCTCGTGCCCGTCGCGGTCGCCGTCAGCGGCGACATGTCGATCGAGCGGCTCGCCCCGCTGGCCGACCACATGATCGCCGTGCAGCCCGAGGCCGAGCTCGTCGACACGTGGAACCGCACCGAGGGCGCCGAGCGCATCGGCTCCGGCGCCCGCGCCGTCGGCCAGATCCCGATCTGCTGGGACCCCGACGAGAAGGCCGCGGTCGAGCGCGCCCACGAGCAGTTCCGCTGGTTCGGCGGCGGCTGGTCGGTCAACTCCGACCTGCCCACGCCGGCCGGGTTCGCGGGCGCCACCCAGTTCGTGCGACCCGAGGACGTCGCCGAGTCGATCCCGTGCGGTCCGGACCTCGACAAGATCGTCGAGTCGGTGAGCGCCTACTGGGAGGCCGGCTTCACCGACATCGCGCTCGTGCAGGTCGGCGGCGACGCCCAGGAGCGCTTCCTCGACGAGGCGGCCGGTCCCCTGCTCGAGAAGCTGCGCGCTGCAGCCGGCTGACGACTCAGGCTGCCTTCCCGGCGCGCTCGGCGAGCAGGCGCTCCCGGCGCTTGGTGATGTCCGCGCACTCGACGCAGACCTCCTCGGGTACGAGCCCGACGCGCATGAGCAGTCCGAAGAGGATGCAGCCGACGCAGATGCCGAGGACCGACTCGAGCGCCGGGAAGAGCACCATGATGACGCCGATGACGACGACTGCAGTGAGGGCCGCCGAGGAGCCGGTGACGAGGCTGACGACCCAGAGCGCGGTCGCGGCGACCGTCATGACAGCGCCGATGGCCGCCGCGAACCGCTTGGGCGGGCCCGCCGTGGGGCGCTTCGGCGCGGAGACGGCGGGTCGGATCCACCGCTGCACGAGCCGCGCGACCGGGCTGGCCGAGGGTCCGAGAGCCGCGCGCAGGCTGAAGTCGACCGCCAGGACGGCATACAGCCACCACTGCTGCGTCGCTAGGGCGATGATCCCCACGGCGAGGACGACGGCGGCGATGAGCCGGACCGTCACGTCGTCGACGACCGAGGGAAAGCGCGAGGTACTCATGCCCGAATTATTGCTTGCATAAGCGTCGCTTATGCACGTGGTCCACCATCCGGGCTGTCCCCCGGCGCGCCCTAGGCTCGTGCCATGGCCCTACACATCGGTGCACACGTCGACCAGGAGGACCCGATCGCCGAGGCGAAGGCGCGCGGCGCCTCCCTCTCGCAGCTCTTCCTCGGCGACCCGCAGAGCTACAAGGGCCCGGTCATCCGGTATGCCGGTGGCGCGCAGGCGCTCAAGGCGGACGCCGCGGCCGCGGGCGTCGACCTCTACGTCCACGCGCCCTATCCGATCAACGTGGCCAGCCTCAACAACCGCATCCGCATCCCCGGCCGCAAGCTGCTCCAGCAGCACCTGAGCGCCGCGGCCGAGATCGGTGCCAAGGGGGTCATCGTCCACGGCGGCCACCTCGGCGTCGACGAGGACGCGGCCAAGGGCTTCGACAACTGGCGCAAGTGCATCGACGGCCTCGACCTGCCGGTGCCGCTGCTCATCGAGAACACCGCCGGGGGCGACAACGCCATGGCGCGCCGGCTCGAGGCGATCGCCCGGCTCTGGGACGCCATCGGGACGGCGTCGGGCAGCGACCAGGTCGGCTTCTGCCTCGACACCTGCCACGCCCACGCCGGCGGCAACGACCTCGGCAGCGTCGTCGACGAGGTCCGCGCCATCACCGGACGCATCGACCTCGTCCACGCCAATGACTCACGCGACGAGTTCGACTCCGGTGCCGACCGGCACACGAACTTCGGCTCCGGCCACATCGACGGCGAGGCCCTCGCCGGTGTCATCCGTGCAGCCGGCGCCCCGGTCGTCTGCGAGACCCCGGGCGGCCTCGAGGGCCAGGCGGCCGACATCGCCTGGCTGCGCGAGCACGCCGGCTGACCACCGTCCGAGCACGACAGAGGCCACGAACCGGGTGTGGGGGCGCCGGCTCGTGGCCTCTGGATCGGTGGGCGTGGGGAGGCGTGTTCCCCGCGCCCGGGAACGGGACGGCTACCGCACGGTGACCGTCTGCTCGGACAACCCGTCGGAGCGCGAGTCGGAGACGAGCACGCGCACCGTGTAGGTGCCCGGCGCGGCCCAGGTGTGCTTCCCGCCGATCGTGGCGACGCCGTCGGCGCCGGCCGCCGAGACCGTCGCGTCCTCGGTGACCGAGCCGTCGCCGTACTGCACGCGGGCGGTGTACCTGCCGTCGGGCACGCCGCCGCTGACCGACCCGAGCACGACCTCGGTGGCCGCACCGGACTGCGTCGACGCGTCCGCACCCGGCTTCGCCTGCATCGCCGAGCCGTTGTCGGCGACGGCGAAGACGTGCACCCGGCCAGCCGACTTGGGGTCACCGGTCTGCGTCGGCATCGTGATCGAGGCCACCGTCCTGCCCGCCGGGATGTCGAGCGGAGCGGTCGCGAACAGCTTCGCGTGGCAGCTGTCGGTGCTGGTGCCGTTGAGGCGGTAGGCCATCTCGAGCGCCACGACGTTGCCGAACTGGGGCGAGCCGCACCAGTCGCCGTACTGCACCGGGTAGCTCGTGGCCGAGCCGTCGGTGAACCGGACCGTGGCGACGGTGTCCTGGTTCTTCTGCGTCGCGGTGCCGATGAGCGACAGCTTCGTGGCACCCGGGGCGAGGGAGACCGCGAGCGTCTGGCCGGCGCCGGTGGCGTTGTCCTTCTGCCCGACGGGGATCCCCGGCATCGAGAACCTCAGGTCGGTGCCCGGCACCGTGAGGAGCTTGCCCGGGACGCCACCTGCTGCGGCGAGCGCCTCTCGGGACAGGCCCGCACGGTCGCCGTCGCAGGGGACCGAGTCGCCCACGTTGCCGAAGCAGACGGAGTCGAACCCGGCGGCATACGTCGGCACGGAGGCCTGGTGCACGGTGGCACCGCCCGCGGCCGTCCCGCTGTCGTTCGCCGTCGTCACGGTGACGGTCGGCCGGTAGTAGCCGGGTTTGGCCCACGTGTGCGAGCCGCGGATCGTGTACGAGCCGAGGTCGCCGGCGGTGATGGAGCCCTCGGAGGTCGAGCCGTCACCCCAGGCGATGGTCGCCTTGGCCGTGGCCGAGGGGTCCTGCCCCTGGCCGACGCCGCCCGAGAAGGTGCCGACGGTCCCGGTCCAGGCGGTGTCCTCCGACGTCTCGATCGCCGGGCCGGCGGCCACCTTGATGCCGGTGTTCTGGGCCTTGGAGCCGTCGGTGAGGAACTCGATCTCCGCCAGGTTCGGGGCATCGGCGCCCTTCGTGGCCGTCACGACGAGGCGGTACGAGGTGTACGTGCCGTTGTCGCGCAGCTTGAAGGGGCGCGTCTGCACCCGCCACGGGAAGGACTGGCCGGTCCGGGTGTCGAGCGTGCGCCACGTCTTGCCGTCCTTGCTGCCCTCGACCCGCCAGGCGGACGGGTCGCCGGCGGCGGGGCCGGAGGTGATCGTGTACCACGTGGCCCGCTGCCCGACGCCGGACAGGTCGAACGTCACCGTGGGGGTCGCCGAGGTGAACGCGGCCGACGTGCGCGACGTGTCGTCGAAGAGCTTGGCGGCGTCGGTGTTCGCCAGGCCGGTGGCCGAGGCAGTGCCGCGGCCGGGTCCGGTCATGTCGCGCAGCGGCTTCGGCGCCTCGGTGCCCGTCGTCAGCGAGGGCGGGGCGTCCTGGGCGCGCGAGCCGTAGTCGGACGGCGAGGAGCCCATCGCGAAGTCGAGCTGGGTCGGGCCGGCGAGCTGCGCCTGGTCGATCGAGACCGACTTCTGCTTCTGCCCGTTGACCGTGACGCCCTGGACGTAGAGGTTGCTCTCGGAGTTGCCCGGGGCGTTGACCACGAGGTCGCCCTGTGTGCGGTGCACTGTCACCTGCGAGAACTTCGGCGAGCCGACCGCCCACTGCGACGAGCCGACCTGCAGCGGGTAGATGCCGAGCGAGGACAGGACGTACCACGCCGACATCTCGCCGTTGTCCTCGTCGCCCGGGTAGCCCTGGCCGGTGTCGGTGCCGACGTAGAGGCGGCGCAGGATCTCGCGGACCTTCTCGGCCGTCTTGTACTGCTGGCCGGTCCAGTCGTACATGTACGCGATGTGGTGCGAGACCTGGTTGGACTGGCCGAGCTGACCCATCCGGACGTCACGCGCCTCGAGCATCTCGTGGATCGTGCCGCCGTAGCCGCCGGGCTTGGTCGCCGTCTCGGGCGTCGCGAAGAAGGTGTCGAGCTTCTTGGCGAGTGCGTCGCGGCCGCCGTAGAGGTTGGCCAGACCGGTGCCGTCCTGCGGTGCGTGGAAGGCGAAGTTCCAGCCGTCGGTCTCGGTGAAGTCACCACCCCACGCCTCGGGGTCGAAGGTGGCCGGGAAGCTGCCGTCGGGCTTGCGGCCCTGGAAGAAGCCGACCTTGGGGTTGAAGGCGTTGACGTAGTGCGTGGCCCGCTCCAGGAAGTACTGCGACTCCTCCTCGAGCTGCGCACGGCGGCTGTCCGGGGTGGCCGGGTCCTTGGCGAGCTTGGCTGCCATGTTCCCGATGCCGAAGTCGTTGACCAGGCCCTCGAGGCCCCACGACACCGACTCGCCCGTGCTCGTGCTCGTGTAGCCGAGGAAGATCGAGGTGTCGAGGCCCTTGCGGCCCACGGCGCTCGAGGTCGGCAGCACGGTCGCGTTCTTGACCGCCGCGTCGTATGCCGCCAGCGGGTCGGGCAGCTTGACGCCCTTGACGTACGCGTCGGCGAACGCGACGTCCGAGCTCGTGCCGGTCATGAGGTCGGCGTAGCCGGGCGAGCTCCAGCGCGCGACCCAGCCGCCGTCGCGGTACTGCTGCACGAAGCCGTCGGCGATCTCCGCCGCCACCTCCGGGTAGAGGAGGCTGTAGGCCGGCCACACCGTGCGGTAGGTGTCCCAGAAGCCGTTGTTGACGTAGACCTTGCCGTCCTTGACGGCGGCGTTCGTCGTCGTCGCGCTGGCCGAGCCCGACTTGGCCGCAACGGGACTCGCGTACTGGTAGTGCGGAGCCGCAGCCGTGCCGGTGTTCTCGAACTGGCTGTTGGGGTAGAGGTTCAGTCGGTAGAGGTTCGAGTAGAGGATCGTGCGCTGCGTGTCGCTGTCGGTGTCGGCGTTGGTCTTGACCCCGACGACGCCGAGGCGCTTGTTCCACGCGGCGTTGGCGGCCGCGTGGACGGCGTCGAAGTCACGGTCGGCCAGCTCGAGCGCGTGGTTGCGCTGGGCCTGGTCGAGCGAGATGAACGACGTCGCCAGCTTGAGCACGACGGTCTTGTCGCCGCTCGTGTCGAAGGAGGCGTACCTCGTGCCGGTGTGCCCGTTCGGGGCCGTGCCGGTGGCCGTCGCGGGACGGTCGAAGCTGCCGTAGACGAACATGCGGCTCCGGCCGGCCGACAGGCCGCTGCCGTTGTCGACCCAGCCGGTCACGGTGCCGCTCGCCGCGTCGACGCTGAAGGTCCCGTTGTTGTCGATCGTGTCGAGGACGAGGCTGCCCTTGGTCGTGCCGGACGGGAACGTGAACCGGTAGACGCCGCCGTGGTCGGCGGGAGTCATCTCCGACACGAGACCGCCCTGCAGCACGGCCTTGTAGTAGTCCGGCCGCGCCACCTCGGTCTTGTGGTCGAAGGTGAGCGCGCGGCCTGACGCGCTGCCGGTCGGGATGCCGGTGGTCGCGGACGGCATGACCGAGAGCTGGTTCCGGTCACCCATCCACGGGCTGGGCTCGTGGGAGATCGCCAGGCCCTGCATCACCGGAAGGTTCGCCGCGTTGTTCCCCGCCTGGTAGTAGTACTCCCACGACTGGGAGTTCGCGTTCGTCACCGGGGTGAAGAACGTGAACCCGTTGGGCAGGGCGCTGATCGGCAGGTTGTTGCCGCGCGAGAAGCTCCCCGAGGCGTTCGTGCCGCGGCGGGTGTCCACGAAGTTCGTCAGGTCGGACGCGTCGGCGGTGGCGGGGTGGGCCTGGACGTCGAGGTCGTCGATCCAGCCGCCGAAGCGGGTGTCCTTCTTCGCGGTGTCGTTGTCGTAGCCGACGAGGATGCGGTCGATGGTCTTGCCGGCGGCGACCTTGCCGACGTCGACGGACACGGCGTTCCACTGGTTGGCGTAGAGGATCTTGCCCTTGCCCTGGCCGTTCGGGCTGGCGGCGACGCCGTTGGCGTCCTTGGCCTGCAGGTCGGACAGGTAGGTGCCGTCGGTGAAGTGCAGGTCGAGCGCGCTGTAGGTCGACGGGTAGGTGAGGTCGCCCGCGACCATGTCGGGGAAGACCTTGTAGGACAGGCGCGTCGCGGGGTTGACCGGCAGGTCCACGTCGAAGAGACGGTTCCACGCGTAGCCCCGGCCGTCGGCGGTGTGGCCGCCGGAGTAGCGCAGCGCCTTGACGCCGGTCCAGCCGACGAGTGGCTTGATGTTGAAGCCCGAGATGGGGCCGGAGCCGACCTTCGTCACCATCGGCGTCGCGGGCCCGGTGCCCGTCGAGCCGTCGGAGATGTCCCAGTCGGCGAGCTGCACGATGGCTCCGGAGTGCACCGCCGTCACGTTGAGGCGGTAGTACGCGTACGTCCCCGGGCTCTTGACGGTGAAGTCCTGCTTGGCGAACCGTCCCGAGAAGTCGATGCCGGTGCGCGTGTCGAGGTCGGTCCACGTGGTGCCGTCGCTCGAGCCCTGCAGGCTGAAGTCCTTCGGGTCACGCTCGGGGGAGTCGTTGGCCGAGGTGAGGGAGTAGCGCAGCACCTTGGCGGGCGAGCCGAGCTGGTAGCGCACCCAGCCGCTCGAGGCGAAGGCGAGCCACTTGGTGTCGGGGTTGGCGTCGGCGAGGTTCGCCGCCACCTCACCCGGCGAGTTCTCGGAGCTGGCCGTCACGGCCGCCACCTGCCCGAGCAGGCTGCCGTCGACGCTCACGGTGCCCGTCACGTTCTTCTGGCGCGGCCCGTCCGGGCCCACCTCGACGGCCCCGAACGCCGGCTGCGGGTCGCCCGACTCGAACGAGGTGGCGAAGTCGCCCGTGGCGTCGGACGGCGCCGCTGCAGCTCCGGGCGGTCCGGCGACCGCCCCCATCGTCGAGGTGACCAGCAGCGCCATCGCCACGGCGCCTCGCTGGATCCCTGAGGTCACACCCATCGTTCCTCCGTGCTCGTCGTTGAGCGGTGCTGCGCGGGGTTGCGCTGTCATGTCCCGCCGACACTGGACGGAAGGTGCAAAAGCAGTCAACGACGTCCCTTGAACTTGTCCGGTCAGGACAGCCAATCGGACAGGAGTGCCGGCGACGCGTCCGGATCCGCCGATTCGCTTGCACCACCACTCGCCGTCTGGTCGGATGTCCGCCATGACAGCGTTGTCTGACCACCGGACAGGGACGCGTCCGACGATGGCGGACGTGGCCGCCGAGGCCCACGTCTCCGTCAAGACCGTCTCCCGCGTGGTCAACCACGAGCCCGGCGTCCGGCCGGACACCGCCGAACGGGTCAAGGCCGTCATCGAGCGTCTGGGCTTCCGCCGCAACGACGGCGCCCGGCTCATCCGCCAGGGACGCACCTTCACGATCGGCCTGGTCGTCGAGGACCTGGCCAACCCCTTCTACTCGCAGATCGGTGCCGCGGTCGAGCGCGAGGCACGCATCCGCCAGCACCAGCTCATCACTGCGAGCGCCGAGGGCTCCCCCACCCGCGAGCGGGCCGTGCTCGAGGCGCTCATCGCCCGCCGCGTCGACGGCATCGTCGTCGTGCCGGCCGGGGAAACCCCCTCGGCGGATCCCACCGTCGAGGCGAGCGGCACCCCCATCGTCTACATGGACCGGCCCGTGCGAGGCGCCACCAACGACACCGTCCTCAGCGACAACCAGGGTGGTGTCCGCAGCGCCGTCGAGCACCTCGTGGCCCACGGCCACCGGCACATCGCCTTCCTCGGCGACGACCCCGGCTTCTGGACGGCACGGCAACGGCGCGAGTCGTTCGTGTCCACCCACCGCGCCCTCGGCTTGCCCGGCCCACCGCGCGTGTCGATGGGCCCGCACACCACGACCTCGATCCGCGACCTGCTCGCCGTATGGGCCCACGACTCGGACCCGACGACAGCGGTGATCACCGGCAACAACCGCGTCACCCTCGCCGCGCTGCACGCGATGCGCGACCTGCGCGTGTCCCTCTCGATGGTCGGCTACGACGACTTCGAGCTCGCGGGTCTGCTCGACCCGCCCGTGACGGTCGTCCACCAGGACCCGGCAGCCATGGGGCAGAAGGCAGCACAGCAGCTCTTCGCCCGGTTGCTCGGCGACGAGTCCGCTCCCCAGACCGTCGTCATGGCCACCCGGCTCATCGTCAGAGCCTCAGGAACTCGACGGGGAGGACCCGCACGATGACATCGTCACTCGACACCACCCACGAGCCCACCCGGCTCGCGATCAACACCCCGCACCGCTTCTACCGTGGCGGCGAGCGCATCCTGGCCTTCCGCGGCCTGGCCGTGCCCGAGGGCTTCGACGGGCACCGGCCCGAGGACTGGATCGCCTCCACGACCCGGCTGTTCGCCGAGGGCGGCGACGGCATCACCCGCCTGCCCGACGGCAGCGACCTGCCCGGCGCGCTCGCGGCCGAGCCGACGGCCTGGCTCGGCGCCGAGCACGTGGAGGCGCACGGCGTCGTGCCGGGGCTGCTGACCAAGCTGCTCGACAGCGGCGAGCGCCTGCCCGTGCACTCCCACCCCGACCGGTCCTTCGCGAAGGCGCACCTGCACTGCGACAACGGCAAGACGGAGGCGTGGATCGTGCTCGAGGCCGAGCCGGGTGCGACCGTGTGGCTCGGCTTCCGCGAGGAGGTCGACCCCGACACGCTCGCCGAGCTGGTCGAGGCCCAGGACGATCGGCTCCTCGCCGCGCTCAACCCGGTCCAGGTGCAGCGCGGCGACGCCGTGCTCGTCCCGGGTGGCCAGCCGCACGCGATCGGCGAGGGGATCCTGCTGCTCGAGCTGCAGGAGCCCACCGACCTGTCGGTCATGCTCGAGCACGAGCGCTTCGGCCTCGAGGAGGCGCACGCCTTCCTCGGCCTCGACCGGCCGCTGGCCCTGCGCAGCGTCGACCACGGGCCGCTCACTCCCAGCGCGCTCGAGGACCTGCGCTGCCGGTGGACCGACGTGAAGGGTGTCGGTCCGGCTCTGCCGACCGGGGCCGAGGCATACTTCCGGGCGCAGGTCGTCCGGCCGACCGGCCCGTCCCCTGCGGCGTCGGTCACCGCCCCGGCGGGCTTCGCCGTGACGGTCGTCGTCGAGGGTCGAGGGACGCTCGCGACGGAGTACGGTGCCGCCAGTGGCGCACCGATCGACATCGCCTGCGGCGATGTCCTGCTCGTCCCCCACGGCGCGGGTGGGGTCCGCGTCACGGGGGACGTCACCGTCATCCGGTGCATGCCGCCGGCTGGCACGACCGTGGCCTGACGTGGACCGTCCACGCAGCGCGCAACACACCACAGACCTGCCGTCCCGAGGGGCCGGCAACCAGACCGCGAGTCACGAGCTCCCACTTCGGGGTAGGCCGCGGAACCAACTAGGAGGATCAATGCGCAACAGGGCTGTTGCAACCCTGGCGATGGCGGGGGTCGTCTCCGTCGCACTCGCCGCCTGCGGCTCGACGTCGGACAACACCGCGGCGGGCGGCTCGACCCCCGGCGGCGGTGCGTCGACGTCGCTGCAGACCAAGGCCGGCGGTGCCGGTGGCGACGTCGGCGTCTTCACGTGGTGGGCCGCCGGCTCCGAGAAGAAGGGGCTCGACGCGCTCGAGGCCCTGTTCAAGGAGAAGTACCCGAACGACAAGTTCGTCAACCTGGCCGTGGCCGGTGGCGCGGGGTCCAACGCGAAGGCCAAGCTCGCGTCCGACCTGCAGAACAACCAGCCGCCGGACTCCTTCCAGGGCCACGCCGGTGCCGAGCTCGCCGACTACATCGACGCGAGCCAGATCGAGCCGGTCAACGACGTCATCCAGGCGCTCGGTGGCGAGTCGGTCTTCCCGAAGAACCTGCTCGACCGCCTCACGGTCGACGGCAACATCTACTCGGTGCCGTCCAACATCCACCGCGCCAACGTCGTGTGGGCGAACGTCGCGGTGCTCAAGAAGGCGGGCATCAACCAGCCGCCCAAGGACATCAAGTCGTGGATCGCCGACCTGGACAAGGTCAAGGCCTCCGGCGTCTCGACCCCGCTGTCGGTCTCGGGCACCTGGACCCAGGTCCAGCTCTTCGAGAACGTCCTGATCGGCGACCTGGGCGCCGACAAGTACAACGGCCTCTTCAAGGGCGACACCAAGTGGGACTCGCCGGAGGTCAAGGCCGCGGCGGCCGACTACAAGAAGCTGCTCACCTACACCAACACCGCCTCCGACGGTGACGACTGGCCCGTCGCGACCGACATGGTCATCGACGGCAAGGCCGCCTACAACGTCATGGGTGACTGGGCCGTGGCCGAGTTCACGGACAAGGGCAAGAAGCAGGACCAGGACTGGACGTGGTTCCCGACCCCGGGCACCGACGGCGTCTTCGACTTCCTCGCCGACTCCTTCACGCTCCCCAAGGGTGCGAAGAACCCCGGCGGCACGAAGGACTGGCTCATGCTGATCGGCTCGGCCGAGGGCCAGAAGGCCTTCAACCTGGCCAAGGGATCGATCCCGGCGCGCACCGACGTGCCGAAGACCGACTTCCCGGCGTACCAGCAGGCGGCGATGGACGCGTTCAAGTCCAACACCATCGTCTCCTCGATCGCGCACGGTGCGGCCGTCTCGCTCGCGTGGAACGCCGACATCAGCACGGCGATCAGCAAGTTCTACAGCAGCAAGGACGACGCCACCCTGGTG
>NZ_BAAANB010000156.1:0-4919 GCF_039529575.1 Terrabacter terrae | reverse complement strand
GCTGGTCAACGACGCCGACCTGAAGGCGGAGTCGATCACGATGGGCGGGGCCAAGGTCCTGCCGACCACGCGGACGATCCCGCACTGGTACGGCACGACCACAGACCCGTCGAACGGCGTGACCTACGGCTACAACATGGTCGGCGCCAACCCGCACACCTGTTCCGGCAAGGCCTGCGACGTGACCGTCCAGGTCGACATCACGCCGATCAAGGTCGTCGTCGGCGGCCAGACCTTCGACGGCACCGGCGTGGTCGGACCGACGCTCGCCTCGCCGCAGTTCGCGACGAACGACTACGGCGACACGCCGGCCGCCACGAACGACAAGTTCGCCCGCGGGCCCGGAGGGGCGCTCTCCCAGAAGGACGCCGGCCAGAGTCTCCAGCTGCAGGACGCGACGATGCGTGCGCAGTTCGACCAGACCGGGACCAGCGGCTACCACCTGCGCCTCAACCCCAACGTGCTCGCGCCGGTGACGATCACCGTCCCGAGCAACCAGGGCGGTCTCATCCAGAGCGGTCGCGGCGTGGTGGGCGCGAGCATCGACGTGGGCTGGTGGTCCGCTCAGATCAACAACCTCGAGACGAGCGCCGACCCGACGCACCTGCCGCTCTACCTGACCGACAACATCTTCCTGCACACGGGCAAGTCGCTGGCCGACTGCTGCATCATCGGCTACCACGGCACCAAGGCCTCCGGTGACCGGCTCGGCAACGGCAAGACGCAGGGCAACGCGCCGGTGCAGACGTTCGCCTGGGCGTCGTACGTGCGTCCCGGCTTCTACTCGCGGCCGAACGGTGGCGCCAACTGGGCGCTGCAGGACATCCACGCGATCAGCCACGAGATCGCCGAGTGGGCGGACGACCCGTTCGTCAACAACACGGTGAACCCGTGGGTGACGCCGACCGCGCCGCAGTACGGCTGCACGGGCGTCCTCGAGACCGGTGACCCGGTCGTGTCGATCGGTTTCGCCAAGGGCACGAACACCTTCGCCCAGGGCGCGAACCCGGACGGCTCGATGAGCGCCGACGGCTACTACCACCCGGAGGACGAGGCGCTGCTGCCGTGGTTCCTGCGGCTGCCGTCGAACGCGACCGGCTCCGAGGCCAACCAGACGCCGAACACGGGCGGGCGCTACACCTTCATGGGCGACCTCAACCCGTTCCCGGGCTTCCGGGCACCGGCCACGGGCTGCTGACGTCCTGACCACTCCGCTCGGCGGCATGCGCGAGAGATTGCGTATGCCGCCGAGTCGCGTTCCGGGGCGTTCGCCCGGGACGCGACGGGGCCGGGTCAGTAGGCTGCGAGCGTGCCCAGACTCGTGCTCACCGTCATCGGCGACGACCGCGCCGGCCTCGTCAGTGCCCTCGCGGACGTCGTCACCGCGCACGACGGCAACTGGGAGGACAGCCAGCTGGCCGAGCTGGCGGGCAAGTTCGCCGGCATCGTCGTCGTCGGGGTCCCGGCCGAGCGGGCCGAGGAGCTGATGGCGGCGCTGAAGCAGCTCGAGGGGCTGCTCGAGGTGACGACGCACCCGGGCGCCGAGGCGACGGTGGTCGCGGACGACGGCGGGGCGCAGCGGCTGACCGTCGACCTGCTGGGCAACGACAACCCCGGGATCGTCCGCGAGGTGTCGTCGGTGCTGAGCCGGCACGAGCTGTCGATCGAGACCATGACGACGGAGACCCGCGAGGCGCCGATGGCCGGTGGCCTGCTCTTCGAGGCGCACGTCGTCGTGCGGGTGCCCCTGGGGTCGGACACCGCAGCGCTGCGCGCCGACCTCGAGCGGCTCGCGCACGAGCTGCTCGTCGACATCGCCGTCGCCTGAGGGCGGGCGCGCGGAGCACCTCTACCTCTCCCCGCGCCTGTGCCTTGGGTCGCCAAGTGACCCAGCCCAGCCGTAGGCGGCGCCCCGGGCCATCGGTCGAGGAGGGGTGGTGAAGGGGCCCGCCTCGCGATGCGAGCCCGGGCCCCGGGTGACGGTTCACGTACCGCAACGGGCCAACCGCCTAAGTTCTCCCCGTCGATGGACGACTACCCCCAGTGCACGCCCGTGACACGGACAGATGGTGGGGAATCGCCGAGGCTTGCAGATCTCTTGCAAGAGCGGGAGCACGGGCGGTCTCGGGGAATCCGGTCTCGTGGCACGCGCCGGGGAGGACACTCGGAGCGAGAGACGTCACGAGCCGGGAGGTGTCGTGAGAGCAGCAGTCGCCGGCCGCTTGGGGGCCCTCGTCGTCGTGACGCTCGTCGCGTCCGCCCTGGCCGCGTGCACCGGCGCAACGTCGGCCGCGACCACCACCTCGCCGCCGGCGACCGCGAGCCTCGCGCGCCCGACCAGCGCCGCCGCGACCCCGAGCACGTCGTCACGGTCGGCCCTCCCGCCCAGCGGCCCGGCGACCGGGGGTGCCCCGCTCGTCAAGCAGACGGCATACGTGCTCGGCAACGTGCAGGGGCACCTGCGGATGGTGCACCCGGACGGCACGGGCGGCAGGATCCTCGTCCCCTCGGTCGACGTGCTCGGCGAGAGCAACGGCGTCATCGTCGGCGACTGGTCGCCGGACGGGCGGAGGGTGGCGTTCACGCGGGTGCACCGGGACGTGCAGCCGTTCACGGCGTCGCAGTGGGTGGCGATGAGTGACGGGAGCGGCGCCCGTGAGGTGGTCCCGTGCGCGCCGCCGTGCCTGCGGGCCGGGCTCGGTGCGTTCTCGCCCAGGGGCGACCAGCTCGCCTACGCCATCACGGAGCTGGACGCGGCGGGGACGAGGGTCACGCGCAATGCGGTCGAGGTCGTCACCCTCGCCACGGGGCGGCGCCGCGTCGTCGCGGAGACGCGGGAGCCGCTGGTGGAGTTCGCCTTCCCGCGGTGGTCGCCGGACGGTCGCCGGCTCGTCGTCCAGGTGACCCACTGGCCCGCGGGAGCTGCGCCGGCGACGGCCCCGGTGTCGGGGTCCCCGCGGATCGCGGTGCTCGACCTGGCGCGGCCGAAGACGCAGGTGCCACGCGTGCTGGCTCCCGGCCTGCCGGGAACGTATCCGGACTGGAGCCGGAAGACCGACACCATCGTGTTCTCCACCAACGACCCGGACGTCGTGAACGGGGACGTCGAGCACGACCTCTGGACGGTGCGGCCCGACGGGACGCGCCTGCGGCAGGTGACCCACCTGCAGCAGCCGGCGCTGGCCATGCACCCGACGTGGACGCCCGACGGGACGATCCTCTTCGAGCACTGCGCCGCCATGCCGGCCTGCTACCTGGCGTACGCGTCGGCGGACGGCTCGGTGGTGCAGACCCCGCAGGACCTCCAGGCGGTGTGGCCGCGGGCGAAGCCGGGGAGCTGAGCAGGCGGGTCGGCGAGGGCGCCGGCGCGGGTCGGCGGGGCGGACGGCATACGTTTCCCTTGTCCGTTCACTCGTGCGAGCGCACGCTGTGCTCATGGACGGATCAGTCGAGTCGCCGACCCAGCCGCCGCCGATGGGGCACGTCAAGACGGTGCCGATCGCGGACTACGGGTTCCTGGCTGACGGTGAGGTGACGGCGCTCGTCGCGCCGGGCGGCGACATCGACTGGATGTGCGCGCCGCGGATGGACTCGCCGAGCGTCTTCGGCGCGCTGCTGGGGCGGCACGCGGGGCGGTTCGGGCTGGGGCCGTCGGACATCAACGTGCCGACGGCGCGGCGCTACCTGCCGGGCACGAACGTGCTCGAGACGAGCTGGGGCACGCCGACGGGCTGGATCATCGTGCGCGACGTGCTGCTCATCGGGCCGTGGCACCACGACGAGGGGGTCTCGCAGAAGCACCGGCGCACGCCGATGGACTACGACGCCGAGCACACGCTGCTGCGGACGGTGCGCTGCGTGTCGGGCGAGGTGCAGACGGTGATGGGGTGCGAGCCGTGCCTCGACTTCGGGCGCCGGACGCTGCACTGGGACTACACCGACCGGGGCTACCACCAGGGCGTGGGGAGGGTCGAGGGGTTCGACCTGACCCTGACGCTGACGACGGACCTCCGGCTCGGGTTCGAGGGGGCGCAGGCGACGGCGCGGACGCTGCTCAGGGAGGGCGACGAGCGGTTCGTCGCCTTGTCGTGGGGCGCGGTGCCGCCGCCGACGACGAGCCAGGAGGCGCACGAACGGCTCGAGTGGACGGCGCACCACTGGCAGCACTGGCTGGCGCGCGGCCGCTTCCCCGACCACCCGTGGCGCAGCTACCTGCAGCGAAGTGCCCTGACCCTCAAGGGATTGACGTACTCGCCGACGGGGGCGATCGCGGCGGCCGCGACGACCTCGCTGCCGGAGACGCTCGGTGGGGCGCGCAACTACGACTACCGCTACACGTGGATCCGGGATGCGACCTTCGCGCTGTGGGCCATGTACTCGCTCGGGTTCGACTGGGAGGCCGTGGACTTCTTCTCGTTCATCGCCGACGTGGCCGAGCGGGACGAGGACCTGCAGATCATGTACGGGATCGGCGGGGAGCGTGACCTCCCGGAGTCGACGCTCGACCACCTGCAGGGGTATGCCGGGTCGCGCCCCGTGCGCGTCGGCAACGCCGCGCACTGCCAGGTGCAGCACGACGTGTGGGGCGCCTTGTTGGACTCGGTCTACCTGCACTCGAAGGTCGCCGACCACCTGGACGGGCGGATCTGGCCGATCCTCGGCAAACAGGTCGAGGCGGCGCTGAAGCGGTGGCGCGAGCCGGACGCCGGCATCTGGGAGGTGCGCGGGGACCTCAAGCACTTCACGTCCTCGAAGATCATGTGCTGGGTCGCCGTCGACCGTGGTGCGCGGCTGGCGTCGATGATCGGCCAGGAGGCGCAGGCCGCCGAGTGGCAGCTGGCGGCCGACGAGATCAAGGAGGACATCCTCGCCCACGGCGTCGACTCCCGCGGGGTGCTCGTGCAGCACTACGACACCGA
>NZ_BAAANB010000155.1:0-5037 GCF_039529575.1 Terrabacter terrae | reverse complement strand
CCGGAGACGACGAGGACGCAGCCCGCGCCGGGCACCCGGCCGTTCTGGAGCGCCCACCCGACGACCTTGTCGACGGCGTTGTGCCGGCCCACGTCCTCGCGCACGACGAGCAGCTCGCCGTCGGCGGTCGCCAGCCCGGCCGCGTGGAGTCCACCCGTCTTGTCGAACGACTTCTGCTGGGTGCGCAGGGCGTCCGGCAGCTCGGCGAGCACCTTGGCCGCGAACTCGGTCGCGTCCGAGCGCACGTCGAACGCCGACTGCGCCCGGAGCTGCTCGATGCTCGCCTTGCCGCAGACCCCGCACGAGGAGTTGGTGAAGAACGAGCGGGTCGCCGACGCTGCCGGTGGCGCCACCCCGGGGGCCAGCGTCACGTCGATGACGTTGTAGGTGTTCTCGTCGAAACCGCTCTCGCCCGAGACGACCGCGCCCTCGCAGTAGCGGGCGAGCGCGATGTCCTCGGGTGAGCGGATCAGCCCTTCCGACATGAGGAAGCCGTGGACCAGCTCGATGTCGTGCCCGGGGGTGCGCATCGTCACCGTGAGCGGCGTGCCGTTCACCCGCAGCTCGAGCGGCTCCTCGACGGTCAGCGTGTCGGGGCGCGTGCTCGTCGAGGGCGTCGCGAGATCGATCGTCGTGACCTTGCGCCGCACGGTGACCCGTCCCATGAGGCCAGCCTGCCACGTGACCGTGCCAGACTCCGAGGGTGCCGCCCCCCGAACGTCCCAGCACCGGCCCGACGGACCCCGTCGTCGTCGTGCTGACCGGGGGCGCCTCGCGCCGGATGGGCTCGCACAAGCCGCTGCTCGAGGTCGCCGGCCGCCCCCTCGTCGCGCGTGTCCTCGCTGCTGCGGGCGACTGGCGCGCACTCGTGGTCGGTCCGACGCAGGGCGTCCCGGACGGCATACGCGCGGTGATCGAGCCGGTGCCCGGCGGAGGCCCCGTGGCCGGCCTCGCCGCCGCCGTCCGGGCGCTCCCAGCCGACGAGGGAGCGCCGGAGGTGCTCGTCGTCCTGGCCGCCGACCTGCCCTTCGTGACCCACGAGCACGTCGTCCGCCTCGTCGCCGCGCTGGCCGGCCCCCCGAGCGCGTATGCCGCCGGGCCACTCCTCCGGACCGCCGACCTCGCCGTCACGGTGGGCGCAGACGGGCGCACCAACTGGCTCTGCGCGGCCTGGCGGCTCCCGGCCCTGCGAGCACGCCTCGAGGAGGTCGGCGACGCCTACGGCAGGAGCATGCGCCGGCTGTGCGCCGACGTGCCGACGGCCGTGGTCGACGACCCCGACGAGGTGGCCCTCGACGTCGACACGCCGGCCGACCTGGACCGCGCACGAGGCCGCGCGGACGGCCGCAGCTAGGGCCTGACGGGGATTCTGGGAGATCGCCCAACCGGCGCCCCCGGGCCAATCCCGCTGCCGCCAAGCGCGACTCAGGACTTGGCGCGCAATCGGCAAAGACTTCGTATGTCCCGTTGACCGGTGTTCCGGCGGCTGCCAGCGTCG
Organism: Terrabacter terrae; assembly: GCF_039529575.1. Lineage (NCBI taxonomy): Bacteria > Bacillati > Actinomycetota > Actinomycetes > Micrococcales > Intrasporangiaceae > Terrabacter > Terrabacter terrae. The sequence goes on along the minus strand of NZ_BAAANB010000155.1, from coordinate 3,539 downwards.
CGCTCGTCCAGCCAGCTCTCAGTGTCTCGTGAGATGGCGGCACACCCCAGAGGCGGCCCTCGTGCCGCAACCCCCACAAGGAGTCAACAGTGAACCGACTGAAGTCCGGGCTGGCGACCGGAGGGCTGCTCGCCCTCGCCCTCGCCATCTCGCCGGCGATCCCGGCGGGTGCAGCGGCAGGTGCAGGGCGCGACACGGCGCCCGCTCCCGAGTCGCAGAGCCTCAAGGCGACCGAGCAGGCCCGTGCGGCCTCCTCGGCGAGCGCCCTCGGCCTGACCGGTGAGACGCTCACCGTGAAGTCCGTCATCGCGGACCCCGACGGCAGCACCCACGTGCGCTACGACCGCTCCGTCAACGGCCTGCGCGTCGTCGGCGGCGACTTCGTCAGCCACAAGGACGCGTCCGGCAAGGTCACCAGCGTCACGTGGAACATCCGCAAGAACGCGACCCCGGCGTCGTTCACGCCGAAGATCAGCCGCGCGGCCGCTCAGTCGGCAGGCCTCGCCGCCGCCCAGGGGAAGAACGAGAAGGCCTCGGCCGGTGAGCTCGTCGTCTTCCAGGCGGCCACCGGCCCGAAGCTGGCCTACGAGGTCGTCACCGAGGGCATCAAGGCCGACCAGACGCCGACGCGCCTGCACACCATCGTCGACGCCGACAACGGCAAGACCCTGGCGAGCTGGGACGACGTCAAGGAGGGGACCGGCAACGGCATCTTCGTCGGCAGCGTCTCCCTGGCCACCTCGGGCAGCTCCGGCGCATACACGATGAAGGACACGCACGGGAACTACACGACCGACCTGAACCAGGCCACGAGCGGCACCGGCACGACGTTCACCGACGCCGACGACGTCTGGGGAACCGGATCGCAGAGCAGCCGCCAGTCCGCCGCCGTCGACGCGCACTACGGTGCCGGCAAGACGTACGACTACTACAACACCCAGCTCGGCCGCGCCGGCATCTGGAACAACGGCACCGGCGCCCGCAGCCGCGTCCACTACGGCCAGAGCTACTCGAACGCGTTCTGGGACGGCACGCAGATGACCTACGGCGACGGGGCCAACAACGCCGCCCCGCTGGTGGAGATCGACGTCGCCGGCCACGAGATGAGCCACGGCGTCACCGAGAACACCGCAGGCCTGGCCTACACCGGCGACGCGGGTGGCCTCAACGAGTCGACCTCCGACATCTTCGGCACGGCCGTCGAGTGGTATGCCAACAACGCCAACGACACCCCCGACTACCTCATCGGCGAGAAGCTCAACCTCAACGGCAACGGCACCCCGCTGCGCTACATGGACAAGCCGAGCAAGGACGGCGCGTCCAAGGACTGCTGGAGCTCGACCCTCGGCGGACTCGACCCGCACTACTCCTCCGGCCCGCTCAACCACTGGTACTACCTCGCCTCCGAGGGCTCCGGTGCCAAGACGGTCAACGGAGTCAGCTACAACAGCCCCACGTGCAACGGCTCGACCGTGACCGGCATCGGGCACGTCAAGGCCGAGAAGATCTGGTACCGCACGCTCTCGACCTACCTGACCTCCTCGAGCAACTACGCGGCGGCCCGCACCGGCGTCATCAAGGCGGCCAAGGACCTCTACGGCGCCGGCTCCGCCGAGTGCACCGCGGTCGACAAGGCCATGGGCGCCATCTCGGCCCCGGCCAGCACCGAGACGTGCGGTGGCACGACGCCCCCGCCGCCCACCGGTGGCTCGCTGGTCAACGGCGGCTTCGAGTCCGGCACGACCGGCTGGACGGGGACTGCCGGCCCCATCACGAACAATACGGGTCGCCCGGCCCACAGCGGCACCTGGAAGCTGTGGCTCGGCGGCAACGGGACGTCGGGCTCGGAGAGCGTGTCGCAGACCTTCGCCGTCCCGAGCACGGCCACGTCGCCCACGCTGACCTACTGGATCCGGATCGACACCTCCGAGACGTCGACCACCTCCGCCTACGACACCGCCACCGTCCAGGTCAACGGCGTCACGAAGCAGAGCTACTCCAACCTCTCGACGCCGAAGGCCACGTGGTCGCAGAAGACGATCGACCTCACGGCCTACAAGGGCACGAACGTCACGCTGAAGTTCGCCGACACCGAGGACTCGTCGCTCCAGACGAGCTGGGTCGTCGACGACGTCGCGACGAACTTCTGATCGGCAACCTCTGATCGGCGCCCGCCTGAGGCGCACCACGCACCGAGGTCGGTATGCCGCCGGGTCACGCCCAGCGGCATACCGACCTCTTGCGTCGGGCCGTTCAGGACGTCGCGCTCAGGGCGTCGCGTCGGGCGGCACCGGCAGCGCCGACGGCGTCGTGCACCGGGTGACCGCCGGGACCGAGAGCGTCACGTCGCCGACAAGGGTCCCGACGAGACCCGAGATCTCGCCCAGCGAGGGGTCACTGAGGTCGATCGCCTGGGCCCGGTCGTCCGTGACGGAGATGGTGATCGGGTCGCTCTCGGTCACGTCGCCCCCGACGGAGGTGAACCCGTCGCTCGGCAGGTTCGTGGTGGGCACCCCGCCCGCACCCAGGCGCAGGGTCGCGAGGAGCGAGAGGAGCCGACGCTGCAGGGCGGGCTCCAGCCGGCAGACCCGGCCGTGCACCGACCTCGTGTCGACGCGGACCTGACCGTCCGCGCCGAGCACCACGATGTCGTCGAAGCCGGCGCTGCCCCCGGTGCGCCGCAGAGTGAGGGGGAACTGGGGACCGTAGGGCACGTCGCCCCCGCTGTCGCCGCCGGCGCCGAAGCGAGGGGGAGCCGACGTGGCGGGGGTGGGGCCGGCAGGCGCCGCGGTCTGCACCTCGGGGGAGGCGGGGGACCCGGAGGAGCCGGACGAGGAAGCGCCCCCGCACCCCCCGACCAGCACTGCTGCCATGGCCAAGCCCACACCCAGGCCAGCGCGACCCATGCATCCCATGGTGGTCCCCGCGAGCGGCCGGCGCACGCGCAACGCCGCGGTAACGAGCGAGCAGGTCGGCGTGAGTTTCAAGTGGCGGGCCTCGGGATGCACGGGAATGCTCGGTATCGGAGGTTTGTCCCGAGCCCTGGGCCGGACGGACCGCTGCCCCAGGACCTCGCCACCGGTGGCCCCACACCGGTGCAGAGCACCCTGCAGTCAAGACACGAAAGGGACGATCGAGTGATACCCAACCCCCCAGCACACCGAACACCAGGGGCCCGCAGGGTGCGGCACTCCGTGGTGGCGCTCGGTGCCGTCGCGGCGGTCTCCGCGGGCCTGGCCCTCGCCCCCCCGGCAGCCCAGGCGGCAGACCCCTCGACCAGCGCCGCGAGCAGCGACTCCGCCAGCCGTGAGCGGGCCTTCGCGGCCGCCTCGGCCGAGTTCGGGGTGCCCCGCACGGTCCTCGAGGCCGTGTCCTACGCGCAGACCCGCTGGGACTTCCACCCCGGCCACAGCAGCTCCGGCGGCTACGGCCCCATGCACCTCGTCGACGCCAACCTCGGCTCCGCGGCTGAGGGTCGCGGCCTCGGCGAGGCGCCCACGCCGGCCCCCGACCCCGTCGCCGACACCCTCGGCCGGGCG
>NZ_BAAANB010000154.1:0-2468 GCF_039529575.1 Terrabacter terrae | reverse complement strand
GCGAGCGTCCCGGACAGAGAGCCGAGGATGTCGCCGTGGAAGCGCAGGTTGCGGGCGTACCAGTTGGCGGCGCTGCCCGAGTCGGCGGCGACCATGGCGTTGCCGGGCAGGCGGCTCGAGAGCTCGGAGAAGATCCGCATCGGATTGACCGGCTTGGCGTCGTTGAGCGCCCACTGGTCGATCGTCTGCCACCAGTCGTCGACGTTGCCCTCGATCTCCTCGCGCCAGGACCGGTCCTCCTTGCGCTCCAGTAGCGGGATGAGCGCCTGCAGGGTGGCCTTGGCGTCGCCCACGAGGTTGATCTCGTAGGGGTAGCGCATGCCGATCCAAGCCTCGGAGCGGTCGATCTGCACCGCGCGGGCCTGGTCGAGCGGCGGCATGAACTGCGTGTACGGGAAGTTCGAGCCGACGGTCAGCAGGGTGTCGCAGCCCATCATCATCTCGTACGACGCGGTGGTGCCGAGGAGGCCGATCGAGCCGGTGACCCACGGCAGGGTGTCGGGCAGCACGTCCTTGCCGAGCAGCGCCTTGGCGGCTCCTGCGCCGAGCAGGTCGGCCACCTCGGTGAGCTCGGCCTCGCAGCCGCGGGCGCCCTGCCCCACGAGCATGGCCACCTTCTGGCCTGCGTTGAGCAGGTCGGCGGCGCGGCGCACGGCCTCGTCGTCGGGGCAGACCGTGGCGCGTGAGGTGCCGACGCTCGAGGGCACCATCTTGAAGGCGTGCCCGGGCGGGGTGTACTCGAGCTCGAGCACGTCCGAGGGGAAGATGATGCACGTCGGGGCGCTGGCCGACTGGGCAACGCGGATGGCCCGGTCGATGAGGTTGGGCAACTGCTCGGGCACGGTGCACATCTGCACGTAGTCCGAGCAGACGTCCTTGAAGAGGGTCATCAGGTCGACCTCCTGCTGGTACGACCCGCCCATCGCGCTGCGCGCGGTCTGCCCGACGATGGCCACCACGGGCACGTGGTCGAGCTTGGCGTCGTAGAGCCCGTTGAGCAGGTGAATCGCACCCGGGCCGCTCGTCGCAGCGCAGACGGCCACCTCGCCCGAGAACTTCGCGTAGCCGACCGCCTCGAAGGCGGCCATCTCCTCGTGGCGCGCCTGCACGAACTGCGGGTCGTCCTCGGCCCGACCCCACGCGGCGAGCAGGCCGTTGATCCCGTCACCCGGGAAGCCGAACACCTGACGCACGCCCCAGTCCCGCAGTCGGGAGAGAACCACGTCGGCAACCTTCTGGGCCATCTCGATCTCCTTCGACGTCGTCGTGGACGAGCGACCGGACCTCTTCGGACCCTCGGCTCGCCGCTTGCGAGCCCTCCGCCAGCGGCGTCTGACTGGAAGACCTCTTCTTTCTTTCTACGCGCAACAGTTGCGATACGCAAGAGTTGCGCGGCAGACTGGAGGTGTGCCGAACGAGGACAGCCCGGACGACCGCGACGAGTCCGCTGCCGGTCGCCTACCCCGCGACGACGAGGTCGAAGCGGTGCTCGACGCGTGCCGGGTCCTCGTCGCCATCACGGCCCGCTCCCTGACGGTGACCTCGGAGGTGACCGACCTGCTGCACCTGCGGGCGCTCGTCGTGCTGTGGAGCCGCCCCTCGCTCTCGCTCGGCGAGCTGGCCCAGGCCGTCGGGATCCACCTGACCCGCGCGAGCCGCCTCTGCGACCGGCTCGTGACGCGTGGGCTCGTCGACCGCGCCGACGACCCCGTGAACCGTCGCCAGCTCGTGCTGCGCCTCACGCCGGCGGGCCGGGAGGTCGTCGAGCAGGTGATGGACGAGCGCGCCGAGGAGGTCCGTCCGATCCTCGCCCGGATGAGCCCCAGCGGACGACAGCGCCTCGTCAGCTCGCTCGCGGAGTTCGCCCGCGCCGCCGACGGCCTCGCCGCCCACGACCTGTGGGCCCTCGGCTGGCGCAGCTGACGCGCCGAGCCCCCCTTCGCGGTTCGAGGTCAGTCGGCGTCGAGGCGCAGCCCGTGGCCGAAGGGGAAGAGCGGGTCGTCGTAGCCGGGGACGTCTTCGCCGTGCCCCCGGACCTGGTCCATCGAGCGCGGCAGGTCGAACGGCAGGCGCCCCATCGGCGGGATCGTCCCGGTGATGGCGTCGAGCAGCGCGTCGTCGCACGAGCCGAAGCTGCCGACCACGGCCGAGGCGAAGCGCAGCAGCGGGGTCACGACGGCAGGCCGGTCGAGCACGACGTCGACCACGAGCGGGCACACCGCGGCGATGCGCTCGAGGCGGGCGACCAGGCCGGGCGGGAAGTCGAGCGAGCCCTGGTGGAACCATGACTCGAGGAAGAGGTCCGAGCGCGGGTCGAACGGCGCGGTCAGGCGCACCACCGCCACGTCCGCGTCCTCCGGCCGGTCGACGAGCTTGCCGTGCCGCTCCACAGCCTCCGGTGACACCCGCTCGGCGTAGATCCGCAGCCCCGACGCGAGCGGGAGCCGGCCACCCTCGTCGTGCAGCAC
>NZ_BAAANB010000153.1:0-871 GCF_039529575.1 Terrabacter terrae | reverse complement strand
GCGACCGTGCTCGGCATCGTCCGGGCCGTCGACTCCGGCCAGCTCGCCGGCCCCTGACCGCGGCCCCGTGCGGGGACGGATGACCCACCTTCGCGGCGTCCCGGGCACCCGCTGAGCGTGGGCTGGCGACGAAGGTGCGTCATCTGTCCCGCCGACGGGGGGCTGGAGCCGGGGAAGGGGTCGCTCGCGAGCGTGCGAGCGTCCGACGCTTCACTCCGGCATGCGGTGTCGCTCAGCCCGCGGGCCGGCATACGCCCACGGGTGGTGACGACAGCCGTGCAGACGCCGGCCATTCCCACTTCGGAAGTAGGAAAGGCCCGGAGTGTGGACCTGATCCGGCGACGGATAAGGCGCGGTTATACATTCGATTACATGACCGTCACCGAGACTTCCGGCCCGGCCCCTCGCGCCGCCACCCGCCCGCCCCGCGGTGACCGCTCGAACGGGCAGTGGAACGTCGACGGGCAGACGCCGCTCAACGCCAACGAGGTGTGGAAGCAGGAGGAGGGCGGCCTCGCCGTCCGCGAGCGGATCGAGAAAATCTACGCCAAGGGCGGCTTCGACTCGATCCCGGCCCAGGACCTGACCGGCCGGTTCCGCTGGTGGGGCCTCTACACGCAGCGCAAGCCCGGCATCGACGGCGGCCGCACCGCGCAGCTGAGCGACGACGAGCTCTCCGACCGCTACTTCATGCTCCGCGTCCGCACCGACGGGCAGGCCCTGAGCGCGGAGGCGGTGCGCGTGCTGGGCGGCATCTCGGCGGACTTCGCCCGCGGGACCGCCGACATCACCGACCGGCAGAACCTGCAGTACCACTGGATCGACATCGAGAGCATGCCGGAGATCTGGCGTCGCCTCGAGACGGTCGGGC
>NZ_BAAANB010000152.1:0-1567 GCF_039529575.1 Terrabacter terrae | reverse complement strand
GCACCACCCGACACCTCGAGGTCCACCACCTGGAGCACTGGCGCGACGGCGGCCCCACCGACCTGGCCAACCTGCTCGGGCTGTGCCCGTTCCACCACGACGGGCACCACCGCGGCGAGTTCACCATCACCGGCGACCCCACCAGGCCCGATGGCCTGACCTTCGAGACCCGCACCGGCCTGCTCATCGGCCCACCACCACCACCACCACCACCGACGCGACGGCCGTCCCAGCTCACACTCGTCACCGACACCAGCGCCGACACCGACGTCGCGACCGAAAGAGCCAGGCCACCGGCACGCCTCGGCCGGCACTACCCCGCCCCCACCGGCGGACCGCTGCACCTGCACCTCGTCGACTTCACCCCCACCTGAGGCTGCGGGTCACGGTCGGTGGCGTGGGCCGAGCCCGACACCGGTCCTCGTCATCGCCGTCCACCCTGACGACGTGAGACTGACCTGAGCTGCGTGCTCCATCCCGATGCCGGCCGCGACTCGCCGGGTCCAGCCGCTGAGCCCGGCGACGAGGTCGCCGTCCGCATCGAGCAGCCGGACGGTCAGCTCGCGCCCCGCCGGAGTGCCCGCGGTCGCAGCCGCGTTGACCGCGTCGAGCTCGTCCGACAGCCGCCGGTCGAGGGCTGCGTCGGCGTCGCCGACGACGGACCGGATCTGTGTGGGCTCGGTCATGAGGGGCGATCCTGCCACGGCGCCCGGTCACAGCCGCGCGATGACCTCGTCGAGCATCGCCTCGGTGAGCTTTCCCGTGAAGGTGTTCTGCTGGCTCACGTGGTAGCTGCCGACGAGCCGCACCGGGTGGCCGGCCGCCGTCCGCAGCACCGTCTCGACGCCGTGGCCGAACCTCGGCTTCGGGCGCGGCACCAGCCAGCCGCGACGGCGCGCGGCACCCAGCGCCGCGTCCCACGCGATGGAGCCCAGGGCGAGCATCGCACGCAGCCGCGGCTCGGACAGCTCGAGGTCGCGGTCGAGCCAGGGCGCGCAGGTCTCGCGCTCCTCGGTCGTCGGCTTGTTCGCAGGCGGCGCGCACCGCACGGTCGCCACGATGCGGATGCCGGTCAGCACGAGCCCGTCACCCGAGGCCACCGACGTCGGCTGGCTCGCGTAGCCGCCGCGGTGGAGCGCGGCATACAACCAGTCGCCGGAGCGGTCGCCGGTGAACATCCGCCCGGTCCGGTTGGTGCCGTTGGCCGCCGGCGCGAGACCCACGATCAGCACCTCGGCGTCCGGGTCGCCGAACGACGGCCCCGGCCGCCCCCAGTACGGCTGGTCGGCGAAGGCCGCCCGCCGGCCCTGCGTCGCGACGGTCTCGCGCCAGGCGACGAGGCGGGGGCAGGCGCGGCACACGCTCACGCGGGCGTCGAGCTCGGGTATGCCGTCCGCTCCCTTCGCGAGCCGGCGCACCTGCGCCGGGGTGGCCGCCACCGGGGTCTCGGCCGTCGCCGGGTCACCCGGCCATCCGGAGCCGGCAGGCACCGGGGAGAGGAAGAGCCCGCCGGTGACGGGGTGCTGGGCCGGGTTCGGCATGGCGGGAGGGCACATGGCCCCACGCT
>NZ_BAAANB010000151.1:0-583 GCF_039529575.1 Terrabacter terrae | reverse complement strand
CGAGGGCGTCGAGGTCACGTTCGGCGTAGAGGCGGTGCTGCCACTCCTCGTTGAGGATGGTGCGCAGGATGCGCGAGACCGCGAAGGACTCGGGCTCGGGGTAGCCGGGCTCGAGGACCGGCTCGGTGGAGCCTGCGAGCGCCTCGTCGGTCAGGTCGTCGACGACCCGGCGCACGGTGTCCATCCGGTCGGCCCGGAGTGCGAGCACCTCGTCGAGCCCGGGCCGTGCCTCGCGGTCGCGCGGCACGGGCGGGTTGTCGGGCATGTCGTCGTGCGGCAGGTCGAGCGGGTGCCAGGGCGTGGGGTCGCCGAGGAGCGCCCGGAGCACCCAGGCGTCCGTGGCGAAGACGAGGTGGCGCAACGTCTCGATGAAGGACCACTCGCCGTCGACCCGCTCGTGCAGCAGCTCCGGTGGGAAGGCCCGGGCGCGCTCAACGGTCTGCGCCCAGAGCCGCTCCACGGCGCCCCACCCCTCGCGGTAGCCGGCGGCGTCGGTGGGGCGCATCTTCGAACGGTCCGGGTGGATCCGGTCGAGCTCGGCCTCGACGTAGGGCGCGACGTCGACGCCGTTGATGCGAAGGTT
>NZ_BAAANB010000150.1:0-3360 GCF_039529575.1 Terrabacter terrae | reverse complement strand
ACGGTTAGAGCGCTTCCCTGATAAGGAAGAGGTCGGAGGTTCAAGTCCTCCTAGGCCCACCATCACCGCCACCACGGAGAGGACCTGAAAATGCTGAAGCGTCTCGCCCTCATCGGTGGCGCCGTCGCCGGCATCGTCATGCTTCGCAAGAAGGCGAAGCAGCAGCAGGCCGAGCAGGACCTGTGGACGCAGGCCACGGACGACGTGCACGCGCCGGTTTCGCCGGTCGCCCCGGCTCCGTCGGTCAACGGGTCGTCAGCTCCCGCCTGAGGCGGCACTCCCTCCACGAGGGGCCATGGCGCAATTGGTAGCGCACCTGCTTTGCAAGCAGGGGGTTAGGGGTTCGAGTCCCCTTGGCTCCACCAGCTCGGCCCGTCCGGGCCCGTGCCACCCAGTACCAGCATTGGACCGCCTCAGCCGTCCTCGCGCTCCGGGCTCTCCAGTCGGAAGAAGTTGGACTGGCTGCCGTCACTCCTCGTCTCCTGGTAGATGAAGTTCAGCCTGCGGGCGTCGAACGTCTCGAACCACTCGTCCCAGCTCACCCGTCGCAGGTTCTCGGACTCTCCGCCGAAGTCGAAGCGCAGCACGCCCAGGTGGCTCTCGTGCTCGGTGCCCGTGACGGTCGCCGGGGCGCCGCCGCGCTCCTCGGCCCACCGCTTGATGACGCCGTGGTGCGTCGTGGCGAGGCTGCGACCCTCTCGCTCAGGCTCCTCGTCAGGAGAGGTGACCTCCTGTGAGTACCTCAGCGACTTCGACGTCTGCTCACCCGTGCGCAGCTGTCCCTCGTCGGGACCAGCGCCTGGATCGTCCGACGTCTCGGTCGGCTCCTCGGGCGGCGCGTCCCTTCGAGCTCTCACCACCTCGTTGACGAGGTCGTCCTTGCGCATCTCCGACGTGCCGGAGACTCCGGCCTCCTTCGCCTCCTCGCGCAGCTGGTCGGCCTTCATCTCACGCAGCCGGGTCTCGTCGCTGCCTGCAGCGTTCGTCGCCTCGTTCGCAGACTTGTCGGCCATGGCGTCTTCCCTTCTCGATGCAGTCGTGTCCCTGTCCGGAACTCCTACCCAGGCCGGCGGCACACGAAAGGGTGTCGGGCGTCCCGGCCAGCCGGTCGTCCTGAGGGTGACGTGGTCCGCGAAAGTCTCTGGGGATCAGTCGGGGTGGCCCTCGGCAGCGTTGACTCGGGTGGCGTTGACCGCCCGCTGTGTGAGCTGGTCGTAGATCGGCGTCGAGCGCAGCATCGCCGCGGTCAGCATGGCGACCGCGCAGGCGCCGAGCATGGGTGGCAGCAGTGTCGTCGAGCCCGTCATCTCCGTGGCCAGCACGAGTCCGGTCACCGGTGCCCGCACGGTGGCGGTGAAGAACGCGGCCATCCCGATGAGCGCCAGAGCGGCCGGCTCGGGCGTCTGGTGCGGCGCAACCGTCTGGCCGAGGAGCTCCACGAGGAGCCCGAGGTTCGAGCCGAGGACGAGCATCGGTGCGAAGAGGCCGCCCGGGGTGCACGCGGCATACGACACGACTCCCAGGACGAAGCGCAGCACGAGCAGTCCCGTGACGGTCAGGACGGTGCCGTGCCCGACGAGGGCCTGCTGGGTGAGGTCGTCACCGCCACCGACGAGTCCGGGACCGAACCAGCCGACCGCCCCGACGGCTGCGCCGATGAGCGCCGCCCGGACGACCACCGGCCACCGGCTGGTGTCGGCGATGCGCAGGCTGCGGATCACCGACCAGTTGTAGGCGACGCCGAGCAGGCCGCACGCCACCCCGACGGCGAGCACCAGCGGCGCCTGGGCCAGCGACGGCTCGGCCAGCTGCGGCACGTGGAAGTCCGACGTCGACGAGTGCAGGAGCACGTGGGCGCTGGCAAAGCCCGCCGCGGAGGCGACGAGCGTGGCGAGGGTGGTGCGGGGGTCGAACCGCTTCAGCAGCTCCTCGAGGACGAAGACCCCACCGGCGATGGGGGCGTTGAAGGCCGTCGCCAGCCCGGCGGCAGCGCCGGCGGCGACGAGCAGGCGCACGTCCGGGCCGCTGCGGCGCAGTGCCCGTCCCACGACGGCGGCGATCGTGCCGCCCATCTGCACCGAGGGCCCCTCCCGGCCGAGCGCGAGGCCCGACCCGATGGACAGCAGGCCGCCGACGTACTTGACCGGCAGGATGCGGAAGCGCCCCGGTGCCTTGCGGCCCTCGACGACGGCCTCGACCCGGGGGATGCCGCTGCCCTCCGCGTGCGGCTCGACGCGGTGGACGAGCCACGAGGCCGCGCTGGTGCCGGCCGCGCAGACGAGGACGACCAGGGCGAAGCCGAGGACCGGGCTGCCGTGGGCCCACCGGACGAGGTCGATGCGTGCCTCGCCGGCGTGCTCGAGCAGGAGGCGGAACGTCGCGGCCGTCAGGCCGGTCAGTGCACCGACGACGGCCGCGGCTGCCGCCAGTGCCGGTTGCCCGCCGGACCGGTCCGAAGAAGGGGCCGCGTCCACGCGGCGCAGACGCGGAACCGCCTGCAGTACGACCGGGGCCCAGGCTCGCGCTCGGTCCTGCAGCATCCCAGGCAACATGCTTGCATTATGCAATGATTGCGCTATGCACGGTACTGGCGGCTCAGGGGCCGGACGTCCGACGAGCGCTGTCAGCGAGAGTGAGGACCTCGTCACCGCCTTGCTGACGGCTTCGCGGGCGCTGGTCGGAGTCTCGGCCCGCTCGCTGGCCGACGTCGAGGACACCGTGACCCTCGCGCAGTTCCGGATCCTCGTGCTCCTCAGCAGCCAGGGACGCAGCACCCTCGTCCAGCTCGCCGCCCGCCTCGGTGTCAACGCCTCGACCGCGCAGCGCCAGGTGGACCGGCTCGTGCGCGAAGAGCTGGTCGACCGTCGCGAGAACCCGGACGACCGTCGCCAGGTGCTCCTGGTGCCGACCGCGCAGGGAGCACGCCTCGTCGAGGCGGTCACCGATCGCCGCCGCGACGAGATCGCCCGGATCGTGCAGACCCTGCCCGGCGAGGACCGGGCCGCCCTCGTCGCGGCCCTCGAGGCGTTCGCCGAGGCGGCCAACGAACCGGCCGCCGGCCGCGACCCGGCTCACCCTCTCGGCTGGTGACACCCGGCTCCGAGTCCTTCCCTCAACGGTCCAATGCGGCGAAATCTGGTGGAAAGTTCATCGAGCCTCTCGCGCAACGACCGCAACAAGGTCTAGACTGGTTAAAGCGAAGGGTTGGGCCCGCACGAACCGCGCCCAGCCCTTCTGCATGTGCTGGCTCGCACTGTCCCCCTGTCGGTGCGAGTCGGCTCATGCAGAGAAGGACCCGGATGCCCTCAGGCACCCGGGTCCTTCTCTCTGTGTGGAGCCGCTCTGGCAGCCCGTCGCTCA
>NZ_BAAANB010000149.1:0-1810 GCF_039529575.1 Terrabacter terrae | reverse complement strand
AGCAGCCACACCGAGCTCTGGACCGTGAAGGACTTGCCGGTGACGAGCACGATCCCGACCATCACGAGCGACACCTCGGCCAGCGTGGGCCGCCTCGCCGACGACAGCGCAAGCACCGCCCCGACGAGCAGGGCCACCAGCCAGCCCACGACGGCGAGCGCCGTCACGGCGCCGCTCGGCAGCGGGTGCCCCGCGAGCTGCGGCAGCAGCCACGGCGAGCCGTAGCCCGCCGAGGCCGAGGCCCAGCCCTCGTACGGCGAGAGCGCCGCGCCGTGGTTGAGCAGCCAGAGGCCCGAGAGCAGGGCGCCGGAGGTCAGCAGCGCGTAGCCGACCGTGCGACCGGTCTCGCGCAGCCTCCCGGCACGCAGGGCGAGCAGCACGATGGCCGCGAGGATCAGCACCGGGTAGGACCGCGCGCCGATTGCCAGCCCGAGCAGGACACCGGCGAGCGTCCGGTGCCGTCGCGACCACGCCCACATGCCCGCGCTGGCCAGGGCCACCCCGAGCAGGTCTGCGGAGATGAAGCCCGCCAGCACGACCACCGGGGAGAGGGCGACGTGGGCGGCAGAGATGGGCCGTGCCGCGGAGGAGGCGACGAGCCAGACGATGACGAGCAGGAGCAGCGTCAGCAGCACCGACCACTGCGCGAAGTACCACGCGGCGCGCGTCTTCAGCGTGCCGTCGTCGGGGGTGAGGCTGGCCACGGCGGTCAGCACCAGCCCGGTCAGGGGCGGTTGGCCCGTGACGGGAGCGCCCGCCCCACCCTGGAGGTATGCCGCGACGCCGGCCTTGACGTTCTGGTCGCGGTACGCGGTGGGCAGGTCGGCGTAGCAGGCGCTCCAGAACTGGGTGTCACCGGTGAAGCCGGTGCGCAGGCACGGCGCGCGGAGCAGGACCGCCAGGCCGGCCGTCACGGCGGTCAGGGCCGACAGCAGCGCGGCCGTGAGCACCCACGGGAGCTCACGGCTGACGGCATACCGCCCGCGAGGGCCTCCGATCACCTCGGAGGCCGCCCGCACGACGGGGTCGTCGACCCTCTCGGTCACCGCCGGGTCACCCCGGCCCTCGTCGCGCCCACCCGCTCACGCCGTCACCCGCCGCTGCTCTGGGTCGTGGTCCGGCTGCGGCCCGGGAGCGGGACCGTGATCGACGGCTGCGAGGTCGTCGAGGTCGGGCTCGGCCTGCCGGTCCCGTTCGTCTTCGTGGGCTGCTGGGTCGTCGTCGTGGGCGCCTGCGTCGTCGTGGTCGTCGTCGTCGTCGGCGGCGGCGGCGCCTGGGTGGTCGTCGTCGCCGGGGCCTCGGTGGTGGTGACCGGCGGCGGCGTGAAGGTGGGCGTCGGCGTCGGGATCTTCTCGTCGCCGACACCGGCACGGGCCGGGAAGCTCTGGACCTCCATGTTCTCCGTGACGACCTTCATGAAGTCGAGCCAGATGTTCGCGGGGATGGTGGAGCCGTCGTAGAGGGAGGACTCCTGCGGGCTCAGCTGCTGGCTCGTCTTCCCGTCGGCCGACGGCTTGTACATCCCGACCGAGACCGCGAGCTGCGGGATGAACCCGGAGAACCACTTCGAGCGGTTCTCCTCGGAGGTGCCCGTCTTGCCGGCCACGGGACGGTCCAGCGTGCGGCCGATCTTGGTCGCGGTGCCACCGGGCTTGACCGTGTAGGTCATGGCGTCGGTGGTGTCGGCCGTGACGTCCTTGTCGAAGGCGCGCTTGGTCTGCGGCTTCGCCTCGTAGGAGAAGTCACCCGTGGTCGAGGTGATCTTCTTGACGAGGTACGGCTTGGACCTGACTCCCTGGGACGCGATCGT
>NZ_BAAANB010000148.1:0-2410 GCF_039529575.1 Terrabacter terrae | reverse complement strand
TCGCCATGCTCGCCGGCCTGCTCCTCGGGCGGCTCATCCCGGGCCTCGGCGAGGGGCTGTCACGTGTACAGGTCGACGGTGTCTCGCTGCCGATCGCCCTGGGCCTGCTGGTGATGATGTACCCCGTCCTGGCCAAGGTCCGCTACGACCGGCTGGATACCGTGACCGGGGACAGGCGCCTGCTCGTTGGGTCGCTGGTGCTCAACTGGGTCGTCGGGCCGGCGCTGATGTTCGCCCTCGCCTGGATCTGTCTGCCCGACCTGCCGGCCTACCGCACCGGCTTGATCATCGTCGGGCTCGCCCGGTGCATCGCCATGGTCATCATCTGGAACGACCTCGCGTGCGGCGACCGTGAGGCAGCCGCTGTCCTCGTGGCCCTCAACTCCGTGTTCCAGGTGCTCGCCTTCGCTGGTCTCGGCTGGTTCTACCTCTCGGTCCTTCCCGGCTGGCTGGGCCTGGACCAGACCGGCATCTCCGCCTCCACGTGGGACATCGCCCGGTCGGTCCTGATCTTCCTCGGCATCCCCCTTCTCGCGGGGTTCCTGTCCCGCCGCCTCGGGGAGCGAGCACGCGGGCGGGCCTGGTACGAGGGGACCTTCTTGCCCAGGATCGGCCCATGGGCGCTCTACGGGCTGCTGTTCACGATCGTGATCCTCTTCGCCCTGCAGGGTGACGCCATCACCTCGCGGCCGCTGGAGGTCGCCCGGATCGCGATTCCCCTGCTGGTGTACTTCGCTCTGATGTGGGGCGGCGGTTTCGGCCTCGGTGCCGGTCTGGGCCTCGGCTACGAGCGCACGACGACGCTCGCATTCACGGCCGCCGGCAACAACTTCGAGCTCGCGATCGCCGTGGCCATCGCGACGTTCGGGGCAGCCTCCGGGCAGGCTCTGGCCGGCGTGGTGGGCCCGCTCATCGAGGTGCCGGCCCTCGTGGGTCTGGTGTACGTCAGCCTTGCCCTTCGCCGGCGTTTCCACGCCAAGCCCGTCAACGTGGGCGCGGGCCCCCCGTCCCCGGCGGTGGCGTCCTCCACGGAGCGCTCGGGCTCGGCCCCGGCCGCTCAGGGCCGCGATGCTTGAGACGTGCGCCGACGAGTCGGCACGAGCGGTCGCTGACCGGCCATCCGTGGTCGCTCGCCGTCCGCACAGAGAGGTTGCTGCTGATGACCGCCACGTCGCTCTGGAGGCGCTGCCCCGGTTCGCATTCTTCACCGGCAAGGGCGGCGTCGGTAAGACCTCGCTGGCCTGCGCCGCCGCCGTGCGCCTGACCGGGCAGGGCACGCGGGTCCTGCTGGTGAGCGCCGACCGGGCCTCGAACGTCGGGCAGGGCTTCGACCTCACCGTCGGCAACACCGTCGCCAGCGTCCCGGGTCTGGACGACCTGGAGACCGACCCGCAGCAGGCGGCCGAGGCCTATCGCGTACTCGACAACCCAGGAGTCATCGCATGAGCAAGCCGTCCGTCCTGTTCGTCTGCGTCCACAACGCAGGCCGCTCCCAGATGGCGGCCGGCTACCTGGCCCACCTGTCCGGCGGCGCCGTCGAGGTCCGCTCCGCCGGGTCCGAACCCGCCGATCAGGTCAACCCTTCGGCGGTCGCGGCCATGGCCGAGGAGGGCATCGACATCACCGCCGAGACCCCGAAGATCCTCACCACCCAGGCCGTCAAGGAGTCCGATGTCGTCATCACCATGGGCTGCGGTGACACCTGCCCCATCTTCCCCGGCAAGCGCTACGAGGACTGGGAGCTCGAGGACCCGGCCGGCAAGGGCGTCGAGTCCGTGCGACCGATCCGCGACGAGATCAAGCAGCGCATCCTCGACCTGCTCGCCTCGCTCGAGGTGGCTCCGGTCACCGGCTGATCCCGAGACCGACGGGACCCCGGGCCGTCAGGCCCGGCCCGGGGCCAGCAGCAGCGCCATCGTCGCGAGGACGTCGGCAGCGACCCGGTAGTACACCCAGGTCCCGCGCCGCTCGGACTCCAGCAGCCCGGCCTCGCGCAGCTTCTTCAGGTGGTGCGACACCGTCGGCTGGGACACCCCGACGTCCTGGATGTCGCAGACGCACGCCTCGCCACCCTCGGCGGAGGCGATGTTCGAGAACAGCCGAAGCCGCACCGGGTCCCCCAGCGCCTTGAACATCGCCGCGGCGCGCTCGGCGTCCTCGACCCCGAGCGGGCCCCGTGTCAACGGCGTGCAGCACAGCTGACCTGCGGCGCTCCCGCTGGACGGGGTCACGTCCTCAACGTCCAGCAACTTCGACATGCGTCTATCTTGACGTTCATCGAACCAGAGTGCAAGATGAGCCACAGCGCGGCATCGACAAGTATCGAAGTAGACATGCGCCGGGTGTCACCGACGCCAGAACCGGAGGTTCCACCGTGACGACCCCGACTGACACCCACCCGCTGCCCACC
>NZ_BAAANB010000147.1:0-2137 GCF_039529575.1 Terrabacter terrae | reverse complement strand
TGATCGTGTTGTTGAGGTTGACGAAGGCCGTGTTGATCGAGCGCCCGATCATCCGGCGCATGTCGACCTTGCCGTAGGACATGTCCTCGAAGTTGTTGATCTCCGTGCCGTCGATGGTCTGGGGCGTGTCGCCGTCGAACTTCGTCTTCGTGGAGATGCCGTCGCGGACCGCGGCCAGCACGCCGAAGGGCTTGAAGTTGGAGCCGCCCTGCATGATCGCCTGCGTGGCGGTGTTGTACTGGTCCTTCGAGTAGTCGGGGCCGCCGTACATCGCGACCACGGCACCGTCACCGGGCTTGATGGCGACGAGCCCCCCGGTCACCTTCTTCGGCAGGTTGTCCTTCATCGCGGCCACCGCGGCCGTCTGGGCCTTCTTGTCGATGGTCGTGACGATGCGCAGCCCGCCGTTGTCGATGTCCCGGTCGGACAGGCCGGTCGTCAGCAGCTCGCGCTTGACCTGCGCGGTGATGTAGCCGTTCGGGCCCGAGGAGAACTTGGTGCCCTTGTAGGGCTGGATCTTCGGTAGCTGGGCGAACTTGGCTCGGTCGGCGGCGCTCAGCCAGCCCTCCTGCACCATGCCGTCGAGGACGTATGCGTAGCGCCGGGTCAGGTTCGCCTTGGCCTCCGCGCCGTTGGCGGGGTCGTACATCGACGGGGCGTTGATGACGGCCGCGAGCACCGCGCCCTCACCGACGGTGAGCTTGGAGACGTCCTTGCCGAAGTAGGCCTTGGCCGCGCTCTGGATGCCGTAGGCGCCGCGGCCGTAGTAGATCGTGTTGAGGTACTTCTCGAGGATCTCCGACTTGGGGAGCTGGCCGTCGATCTTGACGGAGATGAGGATCTCGCGCGCCTTGCGCGAGATGGTGCGGTCCTGGCTCAGGAAGTAGTTCTTGACGTACTGCTGGGTGATCGTCGAGCCGCCGACCTGCGCCTCACCGGTGACGCTGGTCTTGACGGCCCGCAGGATCCCGCCGATCGAGATGCCGTTGTTCTGGTAGAACGTGCGGTCCTCGGCGGCGATGTGCGCGTCCTGGACGAACTTGGGCACCTTGCTGAGCGGCACGGACTCGCGGTTGCCGTCCTGGACGGCGATGCGGTCGAGCTCGGTCTTACCGTCGCTGTAGTAGACGATCGAGACCTGCTTGTTGGCGAGCTGGTTGGGCTGCGGGATGGACGTCTGCTGGTAGGCGATGAAGACGCCGACGACGCCGAGCACGAAGAGGACGGCCGCCGCGATCGAGCCCCACTTCAGGGTGCCGACGAGCCACTTCCTCCAGCCGGTGCGGCCCTGGCCGCCGCTGCCCCTGCCGCCGGCCTGGGACCCGCCCCTCGCACCCGACTGCTGGGCAGCGCGGATGTCGCGCCTGCTCTGCGTCACAACCTGCTCCATTCGGTGATGAGGCCCGGGAACCGTCCCGAGCCGCCACTCAGTATGACCCGACCGGCACCCCGGTGCCGAAATCCGGAACGTTGCTCACAAACGCGGCACAACGGGGCCACAGGTTGCTTCCCAGCCGGCGCGCGACGTGCAACCTTTCTGCAGGGCCAGCCGGTCGAGCCGGGTGTGACCACAGTGACAGGGGCCGGCACCGGGGCGAGCAGCGCGTCGCCCGCGCCGTTGACAGGGGGAGGGGCGATGGAGCGGGAGTCCTTCGACGACTTCGTGGCCACCCGGTCCACGCGACTGCTGCGGACGGCATACCTGCTCACGCACGACCGCGCCCTCGCCGAGGACCTCGTGCAGGCCTCGCTCGCGAAGGCGTGGTTCGCCTGGGGGCGCATCGAGAGTCGGCCCGACGCATACGTCCGGCGGGTCATGGTCAACACGTACTCGAGCTGGTGGCGGCGGCGCTGGAACGGCGAGGAGGCCACCGCCCAGCTTCCCGAGCGGCACGACGCCCACCGTCTGCACGGCGCCGAGAACGCCCGGGTCGACGAGCGCACCGACCTGTGGCGCGCCCTCGAGCGGCTGCCGAAGCGGCAGCGGGCCGTCGTCGTGCTGCGGTTCTACGAGGACCTCTCCGAGGCCGAGACCGCCGAGATCATGCAGTGCTCGGTCGGCACCGTGAAGAGCCAGGCGAGCCGGGCGCTCGCCAAGCTACGCATCGACCCCACCCTGCGCCCGACCGCCGACGAG
>NZ_BAAANB010000146.1:0-1484 GCF_039529575.1 Terrabacter terrae | reverse complement strand
CGAGTGGTACGCCGCCGTGGCCGACGCCTCGGGCTCGGCCGAGGAGGACGTCGCCAAGGCGTTCGCCGACGACACCTACTCGGTCATCGCGTCCGGCGCCTCGCGCCGCACGGTCGACGGCAAGCAGGTCTCCCTCGTGCCCACCGCCGTCACGCCCCAGACCGCGCTCGTCGGCAAGCTCCACCTGCACAAGAAGCAGAGCAACGGCCCGGTTGACTGCCCGCCCGGCCTCGACTGCGAGTGGCTCCCGGCGCCGTACGCCCAGACCGGCCCCGACGCCGGCGACTACGGCAACCACGACCTTGCCAACCGCCCGGTCGCGCCGAAGATCACCAACATCGTCATCCACAACACCGAGGCGACCTACGACACGACGCTCAAGCTGGCGTCCGACCCGACCTACCTCGCCTGGAACTACACGCTGCGCAGCTCCGACGGCCACATCGCGCAGCACCTCGACCCCAAGGACGTCGGCTGGCACGCCGGCAACTGGTACGTCAACGGCCACTCGATCGGCCTCGAGCACGAGGGCTTCGCCGCCACCGGCGCCCAGTGGTTCAGCGAGCCGATGTACCGCTCGTCCGCGCGTCTCGTTCGCTACCTGGCGAAGGAGTACGACATCCCGCTCGACATGCAGCACATCTTCGGGCACGACCAGATCCCCGGCGTCACGGCCGCCAACGTCGCCGGCATGCACTGGGACCCGGGGCCCTACTGGAACTGGGAGCACTACTTCCAGCTCCTCGGCGCGCCGCTGGAGTCCCACACCGCCGGCAACGCCAAGGACCTCGTCCGCATCCTGCCAGGCTTCGAGGACAACCAGCAGACCGTGACGTACTGCGACGGCAAGGTCGCCGACAGCTGCGGCTCGCAGCCGACGAACTTCGTCTACCTGCGCACCGCCCCGTCGGAGTCGGCGCCGCTCGTCAACGACATCGGCCGCAAGGCCAACGGCGCCCCGTCGACGACGTCGGTCTCCGACATCGGCGCTCGCGCTCAGGCCGGCCTGACCTTCGCGGTCGCCGGGCGTCAGGGTGACTGGACGGCCATCTGGTTCAACGGCGTCAAGGGCTGGTTCCTCAACCCGGCCGCCGACCCGACGGCCGTCCCGGTCCGGGGCTACTACGTCGTGCCCAAGGCGGGCCTCGCCAAGGCGCCCGTCTACGGCCGCGCCTACCCCGAGGCGTCCGCCTACCCGGCCGGTATCCCCGCCCAGGCCGTCTCACCGCTGCAGTACACCTTCGCCGCGGGCCAGAGGTATGCCGTCGGCGACCTCACGGTCCCGACCGACTACTACCGGGCCGTGACGTTCTCACCCGACACCCCGAACGACCACATCGACGTGGTCGGCCAGGACCGCTACTACCAGATCTCGCTCGGCCACCGCTTCGCGTACGTGCGCGCCGCGGACGTCGACGTCGTCCCGGCTCAGTAGCCCACCCACCCAACCGTCGAAGGGCCACAAACCGGCCGGTTTGTGGCCC
>NZ_BAAANB010000145.1:0-1467 GCF_039529575.1 Terrabacter terrae | reverse complement strand
GCCTGACCGGCGGCGGGCCGAACACGTGCTCCTCGAGGGCGTGGGCCTGCTCGAGGCGGGTGCCCTTGGCGGGGAGCGGCATGCGGAAGTCCCGCGCCGTGTCGACGACCTCGCGCCACCCGCCGCTCACGCGGCTCGCGGTCGCCCCGGTGGTGCGTCGACGGCGGCGCCGCAGCCACTTGGCGAGGCGGATCGCGCCGTAGACGGCGAGGAGCAGGAGCAGTGGGACCACGACGTAGAAGAGGAGGTAGCGCAACCAGTCGGGCCAGGTGGAGGGGTCGAGCGGGTTCTTCTCGTCCTTCGGCGGCGTCTTGAGCTGGGTCGCGTTCTGCGCCTGGTCGGGGCCCTGGAGCACGCTCGGCGGGTTGTTGGCCGCGGGCGGCGGGACCTGGGCGCCGGTCTTCTTCTCCTCGGACTTGGTGATCAGCTGCTGCGGCTTCTTGTTGCGCTCGGGCACGAACTGCTTCCAGTAGATCGGCTGCCACGAGCCGTCGGCACGGGCCACCTCGACCCAGGCGTGGACGTCCTTGCCCTTGATCGCGCCGCTCGCCTCCGGCTCCGCGCCGAGGACGACCCTGGCGGGCACGCCGAGGCGGTTGGCCGCGAGCGCCAGCGCGGACGCGTACTGCTCGTCGTTGCCGGCCAGCTGGGTTGCCTTCATGAACTGCGTCATGCGGCGCAGGCTGTGCCCCGGCAGGAAGATGTTCTGGTAGTCGCCGGGCGCGCCCCCGTCGGTGTAGGCGCCGTCCTGCATGGCCTTGGCGACGGCGACGACCTGCTGCCACGAACCGTCGACGCGCTCGGTCCACGGCGTGATCTTGTCGTCGACGAAGGTGAGGTTCTGCCCGTCGACGAGGGTGCCCTCGGCGACGTCGACCTCCTTCGGCAGGGCGGCGTCGACCTTCTGCGCCAGGGCGCTGACCGTGTAGGTGTCGCCGGCCTGGAGCTTCTCGGGCAGCACGCCGGTGTCGGTGTCGACGTTGAAGCGCAGGTCGTCCGCGAGGCGGTCCCCCCGCGAACCGCCGAAGTCGAGCCCGGTCACGGTGCCGAAGGTGGGCAGCCATACGTCGCTGTAGCCCCCGGCCGGCACGCTGACGGTCGCGGTCACCGGGTCGCCGGGGCCCTCGGCGGCGATGTGGCTGCCCACCTTGCGGAAGGCGGCACCGTCGGGCTCGGGGCTCGAGCCGTCGTTGGCCACGTTGCCGGCGCCCCAGACGAAGGTGTCGTAGGAGTCGAGAGCCGCGATGCGGACCGGGACACCGGCCGGCAGGCCCTTGACGGTCAGCAGGGTCTTGTCGAAGAGGTGGGCGCCGTTGGGCTCGGTGTACTGGCGGAAGCCCGCGAGCGGCGACCGGTACTGCGCGACGTCCGCGGGCGGGACGAGCGCCGACCGGAAGACGGTGCGGTCCGCGGCGTCGGCTCCCGGCAGCAGGGGGCCGAGGAGGAAGCCGCCGACCGTGGCGACGG
>NZ_BAAANB010000144.1:0-1153 GCF_039529575.1 Terrabacter terrae | reverse complement strand
GTTGCGGGCGGCGCGGTCACGGTGGGTCTGCTCGCGCACCTCGTCGTAGGCGTCCAGCGGCTCCGAGTGCTTGGCCGAGGCCCCGGCCCAGTCGGTGGAGAAGCCGCCCGGCTCGATGAGCGTCACGTGGATGCCGAACGGGGCGACCTCCTGCGCGAGCGACTGGCTCAGGCCCTCGAGCGCCCACTTCGACGCGTGGTAGGCGCCGACGATCGGGAACGCGGAGATGCCGCCGATCGAGCTCACCTGGATGATGTGGCCCGAGCCCTGGTCGCGCAGGATCGGCAGGGCCGCCTGCGTGATCCAGAGGGCGCCGAAGAAGTTCGTCTCCAGCTGGTTGCGGACGTCGGCCTCGCTCAGCTCCTCGACGAAGCCGAAGTGGCCGTAGCCGGCGTTGTTGACGACGATGTCGAGTCGGCCGAATCGCTCGTGCGTCTGCTGGACGGCGGCGAAGTCGGCGTCGCGGTCGGTGACGTCGAGGGCGATCGGCAGCAGCCGGTCGCCGTACTTCTCGGTGAGGTCGTCGAGGGTCGTGGTGTCGCGGGCGGTCGCGGCGACGTTGTCGCCCCGCTCGAGGGCGGCGATCGCCCACTCCCGGCCGAACCCGCGGGACGTTCCAGTGATGAACCAGGTCTTCGTCATGGCTTCGACGCTATGCCTGCCGATGCAGACCGGTGCGAGCGGGTGTTCCGCCTCCTGCGGGCACGCGGAGTCCCCAGGGTGACGTGATGACCGACCTCAGCACCCGGGGCGCGCAGCTGGCTGCGGTGTCGGCATGAGCCCGATCCCGCCCGACGACGACGACTGACCGGGGTAGCGTCGCCCGGGTGACCGACGGCCGCCCTCCGCAGCTCCACCGCGAGCACCCCGCGACCGTGGCGGACCAACGCGCCGCCGAGGCGGAGCGGTCCGTCACCGCGCTCTTCGCCGGGCGACTCCTCGGTATGCCGTCGACGCACCTCGCGGGCGTCGTGCACCGGCCGGGACGCGGGAGCCGCCGGTTCGTGGGCGTGGGTGGCGCCTGGAACTACTGGTGGCAGGCGCACTACCTCGACGCGGTCGTCGACGCTGGCCTCCGCGCCCTCAGGTGCGACGACGTGCAGAGTGCGAACGACCATGCACGCCAAGGCGATCGGCTTCTCGCGACCATCCG
>NZ_BAAANB010000143.1:0-1516 GCF_039529575.1 Terrabacter terrae | reverse complement strand
GTACGCCTCGCCGATCCGGTGAGCACACCCACCACCGCCCAGGGCCCCATGACCTTTCGTATCCTCGTGCGCACCGTCGGCGAGCTGCTCTTCACGGCCGGGGTGCTCGTCGGCCTCTTCGTCGTCTGGCTGCTCGGGTGGCAGGCCCATGTCCAGAGCGCGGAGCAGGCCGACGCCGTGAGCGGCCTCGAGCGCAGCTTCGACCCGCCGACCCGTGCCGCGACACCGGCGTCGCGGGCTCCCACCGCACTGCCGGAGCCGAAGCCGGGCGAGGCCTTCGCGGTGCTGCGGATCCCACGGCTCGGGGCCGACTGGGCCAAGCCCGTGCGCGAGGGCGTGGGCGCCGACGTGCTCGCCCAGGGCATGGGCCGCTACCCCGGCACGGCGATGCCCGGCGCCGTCGGCAACGTCGGCATCGCCGGCCACCGTTCCGGTCACGGCAACCCGCTGCTCGACATCGACCTCATCAGGCCCGGCGACGTGCTGGTGATCGAGACCAGGAGTGCCTACAACGTGTACCGCGCAGTGCGGCACGAGATCGTGGCACCGGACCGCAGCGACGTGGTCGCGCCGGTGCCGCAGCGCCCCGGCGTGAAACCCACCGAGCGCTGGTTCACGCTGACGACCTGCAGCCCCCGCTGGGGCAACGCCGCGCGCTACATCGTGTTCTCACGGCTCGAGACCGCCATCCCGCGGTCCCAGGGCCTGCCCGTCGCCTACCTCGCAGCGCCCAAGGAGTCCTGACCCATGTATGCCGCACTGTGGCGCCGGCTCCCGGGTGGCCGCCTCGCCAAGTCCGTGTCCGCGTTCGCGCTGTTCGCCGCTACCGTGGTGGTGCTCTTCGCGTGGGTCTTCCCCGCCGTCAGCCCGCACTTGCCCTTCGAGGACGTCACGGTGCCGGCCCCGGCCGGGGGCCCCAGCCCCACCAGCAGTCCCGTCAGCACGCAGAAGTAGGCCCGCATGACCCGCATCCTCGTCGTCGACAACTACGACAGCTTCGTCTACACGATCGTCGGATACCTCGAGCAGCTCGGCGCCGAGTGCACCGTCGTGCGCAACGACGCCGTCCTCGCCACGGAGGCGGCGGCCTACGACGGGGTGCTGGTCTCCCCCGGCCCGGGCACGCCCGAGGGCGCGGGCGTCTCGCTCGACATCATCGGCGAGTGCGCGCGCCTGGCCACGCCGATGTTCGGGGTGTGCCTCGGGCACCAGGCGCTCGGCGTCTTCACCGGCGCCACCGTCGGCCGGGCGCCCGAGCTGCTGCACGGCAAGACCTCCCTCGTGCACCACGACGGCACCGGGATCCTCGAAGGGGTGCCCAGCCCCTTCACCGCCACCCGCTACCACTCGCTGACGATCGACCCCGCCACCCTGCCTGCCGAGCTCGTCGCCACCGGGCACACCGACTCGGGCGTCGTCATGGCGGTGCGCCACCGCGACCTGCCGCTGCACGGGGTGCAGTTCCACCCCGAGAGCGTGCTCACCGAGGGCGGCCACCGGATGCTCGCCAACTTCC
>NZ_BAAANB010000142.1:0-1386 GCF_039529575.1 Terrabacter terrae | reverse complement strand
GTGCCGGTGGTGCTCGTCGAGCTCGAGCCGCAGCGCCGGCAGCTCCGGCAGGAAGACGTCCGCCAGGCCGGTGTCGACGAGCAGGGTGAGGCCCAGCCGGGGGTTCGGCGACAGGAGCAGCTTGGTGAACTCGTCGCGCACGCGCTCGGCCGAGATGATCGAGAGCGTGCCGGCGCGGTCGGTCATCGCCGCCCGCACCTCGGGGGCCACCTCGAAGCCGAGCTGTGAGGCGAAGCGCGCCGCACGCATCATCCGCAGCGGGTCGTCGGCGAAGGACTCCTCCGGCGCCGACGGGGTCATCAGGCGCTGCTGCACGAGGTCCGACAGCCCCCCGTGGACGTCGACGAACTCGAGGCTCGGCAGCCGGATCGCCATGGCGTTGACCGTGAAGTCCCGCCGCACGAGGTCGCCCTCGAGGCTGTCGCCGAACATGACCTCCGGCTTGCGGGAGGTGCGGTCGTAGGTGTCGGCGCGGTAGGTCGTGATCTCGATGACGTGCGAGCCCTTCCGCAGCCCGATGGTTCCGAAGTCGCGGCCGATGTCCCAGTGGGCGTCGGCCCAGCCGGTGACCACCCCGAGGATCTCGTCTGGCAGCGCGTCGGTGGTCAGGTCGAGGTCGGGCGAGACCCGGCCGAGGAACGCGTCGCGCACCGGGCCGCCGACGAGGGCCAGCTCGTGCCCCGACGCCGCGAAGCGCTCCCCCAGCCCCGTCAGCAGCGGCAGCACGGGCGCGAGCCGGGCGACGGCTGCGCGCAGGAGCGGCAGCCCCGCGTCGGCGGGCCGGTTGCCGTTGGGCTCGGGCGTGTCGGATCGGTCTCGCACGCGCCCCAGCCTAGTGAGCGCCCGAGCCGCTCCCGACCGCACGCGTACGCCCCCGCGACCCCGCCGCAAGGACGGGGGCACTCATTGTCCGGCCCGTTATGGTGGCGATGTGAGCGCCCAGCCCGTCCCCAGCCCCGTGTCGGGGAGGCGCCTGCCCGCGGTCGAGGAGCGCTCTGCCGGCGGCATCGTCGTGGACGTGCGCGATGGCCTGGCCCTGATCGCCGTCATCGCCCGGCGCAACCGGGCGGGCCGCATCGAGTGGTGCCTGCCCAAGGGCCACGTCGAGCCGGGCGAGACGCTCGTCGAGACGGCGGCGCGTGAGGTGGCGGAGGAGACCGGCATCGTCGGTCGGGTCCTGATCGAGCTCGGCACCATCGACTACTGGTTCGCCACGTCGGACAAGCGCGTGCACAAGTTCGTGCACCACTATCTCCTGGAGGCGACGGGTGGTGAGCTGTCCATCGAGAACGACCCCGACCACGAGGCCATCGACGTCGCCTGGATCCGCCTCGACGAGGTCCACCGCAGACTGACCTTCCCCAACGAGCGCCGCATCGCGCAGGC
>NZ_BAAANB010000141.1:0-1940 GCF_039529575.1 Terrabacter terrae | reverse complement strand
GCCAAGCGCGTGGCCCAGCCGAGCCCCCAGGTCATCCAGGACCTCCAGGTCCAGGCCCAGCGCGCCGCCGCGGCGAAGGCTGCCGCCGCCAAGGCCGCCGCCGCCAAGGCCGCCGCCGCCAAGGCCGCCGCGGCGCGCCAGGCTGCCGCCCAGCGCGCCTCGCGTGACCTGACCCGTCACACCCTGACGGTCAGCACCTCGACCACGAAGTCGAGCAGCAACGGCTACACCCCCGGCGCCTCCGCCGGCATGCGTGCCTCCCGCAACTGGGCCACCGCGGGCCAGTGCACCTGGGGCGCCCTCAACAAGTGGTACCAGTCCGAGGGCTACTACCCCGGCGGCTGGACCGGCAACGCGATGGCGTGGGCCTCCGGCGCGCGCTCCGCGGGCTACACGGTGAGCAGCACGCCGCGGACCCGCTCGATCATCGTCATGCAGCCCGGCGTCGCCGGCTCCTCGAGCGTGGGCCACGTCGGCTGGGTCACGGCCGTCAGCGGCAACCAGGTGACCATCATCGAGATGAACGCCATGGCGGGCCCGTACAACTACGACACGCGCACCGTGACCCTCAGCGGGGGCATGGACTTCATCTACGCGCCGTGAGCCGAGCAGCGACCCTCGTTCGCTGACGCGGCTGGGAAGGGGAGGACGCCTGAAGGCGTCCTCCCCTTCTGCGTCCCCTCTCCTGCGTCCCCCTCCACCTGCCAGCCAAGCGTGCCCAGCCGGACGTGGCCTGCGAGCTGGCCCACAACTGCGGGCAATCGGGAATGATCGGCCGCTCCTGCTCCTTGTCGCCCAGGTAGTTGACGGCTCCACCGTCCCCGGTGGGCCTCGACAGATCAGTCCCCCACATCTGAGGAGCAGGCCTGTGAGCACGGCTTTCGAGAGCATCCGCATCGGCCGCTGGGACCTCCCCCAGCGTTTCGTCATGGCACCCCTGACGCGCAACCGCGCGGGCGAGGGCCAGGCGCCGACCGAGCTCAACGCCGAGTACTACGGCCAGCGCGCGAGCGCCGGCCTCATCATCACCGAGGGCACCCAGCCGAGCGCCGTCGGGCAGGGCTACCTCGACACCCCCGGCATCCACTCCGACGAGCAGGTCGCCGGCTGGCGCCTCGTCGCCGACGCCGTGCACGCGGGCGGCGGCCACGTCGTCGTCCAGCTCATGCACGCCGGCCGCATCGCCCACCCCGACAACAAGGGCGGCCTCGAGAGCGTCGCGCCCAGCGCCATCGCCGCCCCGGGCGAGATCGTGACCGCGAACGGCCAGCAGCCGTATGCCGTCCCGCGCGCCCTCGAGACCGACGAGATCCCCGCGCTCGTGGCCGAGTTCGTCCACGCCGCCCGCCAGGCGATCGCCGCCGGGCTCGACGGGGTCGAGGTGCACGCCGCCAACGGCTACCTGCCGCACCAGTTCCTGGCGCCGAGCAGCAACCAGCGCACGGACGAGTACGGCGGCTCGCCGGAGAACCGGGCCCGCCTCACCATCGAGATCACCAAGGCCGTGGCCGAGGCCATCGGCGCCGACCGCGTCGGCATCCGCATCTCGCCCGCGCACAACATCCAGGGCGTGCTCGAGGAGGACGAGGCCGACACCGCCGCGACCTACGAGGCGCTCGTCGAGGGCATCGCGCCGCTCGGCCTGGCCTACCTCAGCATCCTCGGCGACCCGGAGTCCGACATCGTCCGTGACCTGCGCAAGCGCTTCGACGGTCCGGTCATCCTCAACACCGGATTCGGCTCGGTCACCTCGCTGGCCGACGTCGAGGACATCCTCGAGCGCGACCTCGGCGACCTCGTCGCGGTCGGCCGCGAGTTCCTCGCCAACCCGGACCTCGTCCGTCGCTGGCGCGAGGGTGCCCCGCTCAACGAGCCGAACTCCGCGACCTTCTACGGCGGCGGCGCCGAGGGCTACACGGACTACCCCGCCCTCCCCTGAG
>NZ_BAAANB010000140.1:0-513 GCF_039529575.1 Terrabacter terrae | reverse complement strand
ACCAGGCCACACAGTCGGGGCAGACCGGTCAGTCCGGCGCCGCATCGACCGGCACGGGCGCCCGCACGTCGACCGCGCCGCGCAAGCACAAGGGCCCGCGCCGTGTGCGCCTGGCCGTGGCTCGGGTCGACCCGTGGTCGGTCATGAAGATGAGCTTCCTGCTGTCGGTGGCCATCGGCATCGCCGGCGTGGTTCTCACAGCGGTGCTCTGGATGATCCTGTCCACGATGAACGTCTTCACCGACATCGAGGGCGTGCTGCAGTCGCTGCAGTCCACGACCGCCGACCCGTTCTCGATCAAGGACTACGTCGGCTTCGGCCGCGTCGTGTCTCTCTCGATCGTCATCGGCGTCATCGACATCATCCTCATGACGGCGATAGCGACCGTCATGGCCTTCCTCTACAACATCTGCTCGGCCCTCGTCGGCGGCGTGCAGCTCACGCTCACCGACGACTGAGCGAGCACGCTGAGCCAGCACGCGCAGGCGAGCCGCACGGCATACGCAAGACGGC
>NZ_BAAANB010000139.1:0-589 GCF_039529575.1 Terrabacter terrae | reverse complement strand
CCGAGCAGGGCCACCGTCTCGCCCGGGACGACGAAGCCGACGAAGATCGCGTCCTCGACGAACACCACGGTCCCGACGACGAGCAGCACGAGCCAGGTGGGGGCGCTCAGCACCTCGTCGGTGATGTTCTGGAGCAGGGCGCTCACGGCGGACTCCTCGGGTCGGCGGCAGGTCGGCGGGCAGGTCGTCGGCGTTCTCGGTCTGGCCTCCCAGTCTCCGGGTCGTGCCTGTGCCTCTTCTGGGAGCCGTACCCATCGCGTGCGCTCGCACGAGTTGGCCTGTCACGGCATTTGGACACCCATAACGGCGCGACATGGTTCCTGGTCACAATGGCGCCGGACCAGGGGCCGGAGCGTCCCACCAGAGAGCGCGAGAGGACGAGCCGATGGCAACACCGCGACTGGGCGAGACCGCCCCTGACTTCGAGGCCACCACGACCGAGGGGCCGATCCGCTTCCACGAGTGGAAGGACGGCAGCTGGGCCGTCCTCTTCAGCCACCCCGCCGACTTCACGCCGGTGTGCACGACGGAGCTGGGTCGCGTGGCGGCCCTGTCCGACGAGTGGGCCAGGCGGGACGTCAAGGTCCTC
>NZ_BAAANB010000138.1:0-1144 GCF_039529575.1 Terrabacter terrae | reverse complement strand
TCGCCCTCGATGAGCTCCACCTCGAGCGGGCCGCCGGGCTGGTAGCCCTGCGAGTCGGCGTGCTCCTGGGCCGCCGCGACGAGGTCGTCGGACAGGTCGTCCTCGTAGTCGCCGAGCCGCTCGTAGTCGGTCTGGCTGAGCTCGATCGTGTAGACGTTGGGCACCATCGCGCGGCCGTGTCCGAGCAGGGCCGCCCGGTCGTCCATGGCCCGGCGGATCGCCGACGCGATCTCGACCGGCTGCACCTCCGACTTGAAGGCCTTGGCGAAGGCACCGTGGACAGCCTTGGCGAGACCGTGCTCGACACGGTTGATGATTCCCACGCCGTCTCCTCCTCGTTGGTACCTCCTGCTGGGCGCTTCATCGTAACCGGGTCAGCCGCTACCACCCTCAACCGACAGACGGGGCCGGACCGGCCGATGTCCGGGTTTGCCCTCCGGCCGAAGCATGAAACCATCGCACGGGGGTCCGTGGCGGGTCCCCGCACGTGGTCAGGCCAGCAAGGAGCGCTCGATGAGCAAGGACGAGACCGGCAGCACCGAGAGCCAGGGCATCCCCGGCTTCTCCGCCAACAACTCCATCCCGGGTGGCTTCACCCTGCCCATCCCGATCGCCACCGCCGGCGCGTCGCAGCCCGCGGAGACCTCGGCCGACCCGTGGAGCTCCACGTGGGAGGACACCTCCTGGCACTCGGGTGACGACGGCGAGGCCGACCCCTCCGCCGACACCCACACCTCGACCGAGAGCGCGGGGCTGTCCGAGTCCGGCAACTCGTGGACCGACTGGCAGTCCTCCGAGGCGACCTACACGGGCTGGACGCCCGCCGGCGCCGAGCCCGAGGAGTACGCGTCGGCCACCCCCCACGAGGCCGGCAGCAC
Organism: Terrabacter terrae; assembly: GCF_039529575.1. NCBI lineage: Bacteria > Bacillati > Actinomycetota > Actinomycetes > Micrococcales > Intrasporangiaceae > Terrabacter > Terrabacter terrae. The sequence continues at coordinate 266 of NZ_BAAANB010000138.1, read as the reverse complement.
GACCGACCACGCGCAGGCACAGCAGGCGTATGCCGCCCGGCCGGCCGTCGACCCCGACGTGGCCGCCGCGGCGGCCGAGGGCGGCTACGACCCGCAGCCCACGGCATACGACAGCAGGTCCGCCCTGCGGACGGGCAGCAGCCCGGGTGGCGCGGGTGGCTCCGGGGGCTCCGGGGGCTCCGGCGGCTCGGACGGGCCCAGCGCCGAGGACCTCATCACCGCCCGCTCGAAGGGCGCCCGCCAGAAGCTCAAGGCGAGCTCGGGGC
>NZ_BAAANB010000137.1:0-2437 GCF_039529575.1 Terrabacter terrae | reverse complement strand
CGGTCACGCGGGAACTCGAGCAGGAGGAAGTCGATCGGGCCAGAGACGTCCCTGGTCGCCGTGGGGGTGTCCGTGGTGGTCATGTCTCTCCTTCGTGGGTTCCGTCCGTCCACGAGACAGCGTCGCGTCCCGACGGGCGGCGCACGTCACCCTCCGCGGGTGAGTCCCCTCACCGGTCGACGCGCTGTCCGGTGCCACGGCGCGGCAGCGCCGGGGCGCCCCGAGGACGCCCCGGCGCGACGGCCGCTCGCAGCCCTCAGCTGCGGGGAGCCACCTCCTTGCCGTGTGCGGCGATGCCGTAGATGGCGAGGAGGTCGATGGCGATGATGGTGAGGGCCCACACCGGGAACGCCGCGATGAAGGCGAAGTTCACGATCGCGCTGAGCCCGGCCACGATCACGCCGAGCGCCCGGGCCCACATCGCCCCGGTGAACAACCCGAAGCCGGACACCAGGGCGACCACACCGACGATCAGGTGCACCCATCCCCAGGTCGTGTAGTCGACGTGGACGACGAGGCCGTTGGAGCCGACCAGGTAGTAGCCCTTGTCGAACAGTGCGACCAGCCCGGCGATGCCCTGGAAGCAGCCGAGCAGGATCAGCATCATCGATGCGAACAGGACCCACCCGCTCCAGCGGTCGCCAGGCGGGGGCTTGTGCCCGCGCTGCTGTGGCGCCCGGTTGCCCTGGGTCGCCGGTGGTTGCTGACGCACGTCGCTCATGATGTTCCTCCAGTCAGACGGAAGCCTGTGCACCTCCCACGCTCCCGGCCCCCGCGACCACGGGCACCATCCGGAGCGAGTGATCTCGTGCCCCGAGCGCAGGCGAGAGCCCGCCTCCTCGTGTCAGAACCGACGGTCCCGCCGGTCCTCACGGCGGTCCTGTCGCCGGTCGGTGCGACGCGCGACGCCGTGCGCCACGACCACCGCGGTCCCCACGGTGGCGGCGGTCCGCGCGACCGGCCGCCCGATCACGCCCGGCCGACCCACTCTCCTGCGTCCCAGCGGCATGTCAGTCACCCTCGCTCTCGTGCTCGCCGTCGTGCTCGATCGCTGCCAGCATGGCCTGCACCGGGATGCGTCCACTGGCCACCAGCTGGCCGCCGGCGTGCCGGACCGCGGACCCGAAGGGAGCGGCCCAGCGGTTCTCCCAGACGAGCAGCGCGGCGCTGCTGCCGGGCTCCACGGCCTCCGCGGCCGCCACGACGTCCTCCTCGCTGAGCAGGGTCGCCAGGGCGGTCTCGTAGCTGCGCAGCTCCCCCAGCTCGCTGTCCTCGACGTCGGCGATCTCGAAGACGTCCAGGTTGCCGTCGTCGTCCTTCTTCAGCAGGAGAAGGTCGAGGATGCGAATCACGTCGCGGTCGACGAGGTCGACGAGAGTCGGCGCGATCTCACCGTTGAACCTGCTGCCGGGGAACTCCACCACGATCCAGTCCACCGGGCCGAGCTCGTCCAGGTCCTCGGGGACCTGTTTCGTCAGCTGTTCCGTCATGCCACCACCTCCAGCGCGGTCGGGTCCGGCGCTCACCGGACCAGGGCGCCTCCATGCTGCAGGCCGCGCCGGGCGGCGGCATCAGCCTTGGGAGGTGAAGGGGTGCCCGCACAGCAGGGCGCGGGGGGCAGCTCCGCGGACGCGCGGTGGCGACGCGTACGCCCTCGGCATCACTCGCAGGGAGTGAGCGGGGGCGCCGCGCGGCGGTCAGCCGGTGCTCCGCGGCTGGGCGGGGTTGGTCGGCACCCCCTGGGAGGGCGGGTTCTGCGTGGGGCCCTCGGTCGCCGGCGACGCCGTGGATCCTCCCGGCCGGCCCGCCGTCATCTCGGGTGCGGCGGCCGTGGGGTCGCCACCGGACGGCTTCGCGGCCCCGGTCCGCAGCGCCGTCAGCCGGTGCTCCAGCACCTGCACGACCTGTATGCGGTCGGCGTGCTCCCGCTCGTAGGCGAGGACCCGCTCGACGCCGTCCGCGTCGAGCGTGCGCACCCGGGACTCGATCGAGCCGAGCGGCATGCCGTCGTAGTCGGGAAGGGGCAGGTCTGGCGTGTGCTGGTCGCTCATCGGGTCCTCCTGGAGGTCGGTGGTCCGGGATCGCTCAGGGCCGGGGGTTCGTGCGGGTCCAGCGTCGTTCGTCGCGGCGCCGGCCCATGCCGGCCGCGCACCGCGGGCACACGTCGACGACCTCGTCGGCGGCGCTTCCCGTGTCGGGCTGCACGTCGCGCCATTCCACGTGCGAGAAGCGCAGCAGCTGAGAACGGTGCAGCGACAGGCCGCACAGCGTCTGGTTGGTCCCGGGGTGCCACGCGTGCACCTCGCCTGCCGGTTCGCGTATGCCGTCCGGGTCGGTCCACGAACCGGTGGCCGCAACTGCTGCCCTCATGGCCTCCGGTTACCCAGCGCCTCGCGATTCACGCGCCGGCGGCGTCGTGGGGTCAGTCGTCGCTGAC
>NZ_BAAANB010000136.1:0-6949 GCF_039529575.1 Terrabacter terrae | reverse complement strand
CACCACAACAGCGCGACGCCGACCGGCACCAGCACGAGCGCCCAGAACGAAGGCCACAGCAGCGCCAGCGCGCCGTCCAGCGCGACCAGTCCGACGTAGAGGGGATTGCGGCTGAGGCGGAACGGGCCCGAGTCGATGATGACCCGCGTCGAGCCGCCGGGCAGGAGTGCCGTGCGGTTGGTGTGCATCAGCCACAGCGCCCACCCGTTCCATGTGCCGAAGAACAGCACCAGCACCAAACCGGCGCCGCGCACCAGTGGATGGTGGAGCGAGACCGGGTCACCGAGCAGCATCGTCAGCGCCCATCCAGCCAGCCAGGGCGCGCCGAGCGCGACCGGCGGCCACAACCGAAATGATGGAGCGTCACCACGCACCGCTCCATCGTGCCCCCGGCACGGGTCCGCACCCGTCGAGACGTCGGCGGATCGGGCACCGGGCCGTCTTCACGAAACGCGGGGCGGAACGAGAAGCGGTCGGGGGAGTGCACCGGATCTCCGCGCGAATCTGGCGCGTAGCGGGCGCTCGACGAACCTGAAGCTCGCCTCGGCCAGAACGACGAAGACGGCGACCCAGACGACATCGCCGACGACCGAGTGCCCGAACAGGGTGAGCATTCCGATTCTGGCAAGGACGTTCCAGAGGTAGATCGAGTACGACCGCTCGCCGAGCCACCGCATCGGAGCGCTCGCCAGCAGCACTCCAGCCGCCGAGCCCGGCCGCGTCACGACACCGGTCAGGATCACCAGCGTCAGCGCGGTCCCGGCGACGATCACCAACGAGGTGTGGTACGTGTCGTTGCGATAGGCCAGGACAGGCAGGAGAGCAACCGCCAACAGCGCACAGGGCGCAAGACGCCTGACCGCTCCGGACAACCAGCCGTTCTGGACGACGATCGCGAGCAGCGACCCGACCAGGATGGGCAGCGCGTTGGTGTCGGTCCCGAAGTACTCGTGCTGGTCGAAGAGGATCTTCTGACTCAGGCCGAGGTTGAGGTCGAGCGCGAGGGTGATCCCGATGAGCGAAGCGGTGAGTGCGGCGAACGCCGGGGGACTGTGACGGTAGCCCCGGAGCAGCGCGAACGGCCACAACAGGTAGAACTGCTCCTCGACGGAGAGCGTCCAGGTGTAGTTGAAGTAGTCCTGAGTGGCGAAGGGGTGACTGGCCCAGTCGAAGAGGCTTGTCGTGTAGGTCGCAGCCGCGCCGGCGGGTGCGAGAACCTGCCCGACACCCAGATCGCGCCGACCGACGAGGAGCACCACGATGGTCACCGCTGCGACGGTCACCAGTGCCGGGTACAGCCGCGCCGCGCGGCGGCGGTAGAACGCGCGGACGTCGATGGTGCCTGTCCGGAGCTCGCGGACCAACAGGCTGGTGATGAGGTACCCCGACAGGCAGAAGAACACGGTCACACCGACGTAACCGTTGATCAACGGTTTCGTGGGGGCGTGCTGCCCGAGGACCAGGAGAATCGCCATTCCGCGCACCCCGTCCAGCGCCGGCTGGTTACCCGTGGGGCGCACGAGTGGCTCTGGGAAGGGTCGGCGGTGCCTCCGACGCGTCCCGGTTCCCAATGGAGTCTCCTCCCTTCGGACATCGCCGTAGCCCATGACGCGGCGCAGCGAACGCCACGTCGATGGAACGAGTACGACGTCAGCGCGCGGCTGGTTCAGGACACCCGCTCCGTCGATGCGGCCGCTAGAAGGGCACCCCCGCCCGGAGGATGACGTTCGCGTACGGAGTCGCCTCTCCCGTTCGGACGACCGCGCGCGCCCCTCGAGTGCGTCCCTTCAGACTCGAGTGAGACATCCGCTCGATCGGGACATCGGGCAGGAACCGGTCCAGCCCGTCACGGATCTCGCTGTCCGACAGCTCCCGAGCGACGACGGCACCCTCGATGACGAGCTCGGAGGCGAGCACCGCCAGGACCGGGAGGAACCGCGGCCCGTTGCGGGCGAACACCAGGTCGATGGTCTCGACACCGGTCGGAACCGGGAGTCCGGGGTCGGCCACGACGATCTCGTCGCCATGCCCCATCCCCGTGACGATCGCGGCCAGGCGTGGGTGCCAGATCCCGTCCCTGCGCATGAGCCCGCTCGTGCCTTCCTTGTGGACCATCCGACGCCGTCGCGCCGGGCGAACGTGAAGCTAACCCCGTCGACGGGTGAAACGCATCGGGTCGAAGGCCGGTACCGCAGCGGCCCGGCCGCGTACGACCAGTTCGGCCACGAGGGACGCCGTAGGAGCGGCGAGACTGAGCCCGAGCATGTTGTGCCCGGTCGCCACGACGATGCGGTCCGCCCCCGGCGCGCAGCCGATGAGCGGTTTGCCGTCCGGCGTCATGGGGCGAGGGCCGACCTGTTCGTCCGTGCTGGCGCGCCAGTCGATCCCGGACAGGTAGGGCGCCGCCTTGCGCTTCATGACGTCGACGCGTCCGGCGTGCAGGCCCTCGGCGGTCCCGTCCAGCTCCACCATGCCGACCACCCTGGTCCGGTCCCCCATCGGCGTCACCCCGACATGGGTGTCGCCCAGCCGCAGCACGTGCGTCGGTGGGTGCTCGGGCTGGATCGTGAAGCTGTAGCCCTTGCCCGGGGTCACGTAACCCCGGATCCCCAGCGGCCGGAGCAGCTGCTCGGACCAGGCGCCCGCAGCGATCACGGCATGGCTGGCCTCCACCACGCCGGATCCGGTCGCGAGCTCGACCCGGGTCCCACGCTGCCGCACCGCGCGGACCTGCGTGTCCGTCACGAATCGTGCACCTCGCGAACTCAGCGAAGCGGCCAGGCGATCCACCAACCGGGACGGATCCAGCCACCGGTCGCCTCGATGGACGAACCCGAACTGCGCTGCGTCGCCGAGCCCCGGCTCGAGCTCGAGGAGCGCCGGCCGTCCCACGATCGGCTCGGGCGCCGGGCAGAGCCCGCGCCGAGAGACTGCGCGCAGGGACGCCCACGACGCCTCCGCCTCGTCGCGGGTCGAGTGCAGCATGAGGAACCCCTCGTCCTGCAAGCCGTCGATGATCCCCACCTCGACCAGCTCGTCCACGAGCCCGGCCGTCCGACCGTTGAGCAGGTCGAGCTCGTCCCAGGAGCGGGAGAACCGGCCCGCGCCCGAGCTCGCGAGGAACCGCGCGAGGTAGCCGGCCACGCGCGGGAGCGCACCCGCGTGCAGGAAGAAGCTCCCGCTGTCCGGCGAGGTGAGCGAACGCATCCCGTCGCGGACGACGCCCCAGGACGGCAGCGGGTCGCTGCGAGCCGGACAGACCCAGCCCCCGTTGACCCGAGAGGCACCACCGCCGAGCGTGCCCGCCTCGAGGATGGTGACGGCATACCCACGCTCGAGCAGGGAGTGCGCGCTGAACAGGCCGATCAGCCCGCCACCGACGACGGCGACCTCACCCGCCGGCATCAGAACCGCGGGTCCGTGATGTCGCCGGGCAGCTGCGGCTGGGCCCGCGCGCTCAGCTCGGCCTCCTTGATCCGGGAGCGTCGCTCGTCGTCCGGGTCCACGTCGGCCTCCGGGTCGACGTGGGTGGGGTCGAGGACCCGCTTGAGGAACGTCCGGGTCCGATGGTGCTGGGGGTCACCGATCACGCGGTCGGGGTGTCCGTCCTCGACGATGACGCCGCCGTCCATGAAGATGACGCGGTCGGCGACCTCTCGCGCGAACGCCATCTCGTGCGTCACCACGATCATCGTCATGCCCTCGGACGCGAGCCGCCGCATGACGGCCAGCACGTCGCCGACGAGCTCGGGGTCGAGGGCCGAGGTCGGCTCGTCGAAGAGCATGAGCTCGGGGTCCATCGAGAGCGCGCGGGCGATCGCGACGCGCTGCTGCTGGCCGCCGGAGAGCTGCGCGGGGAAGTCGTCGGCACGGTCCCCGAGTCCCACCTTCTCGAGGTTGGCCCGGGCGACCTTCTGGGCCTCGGCCTTGCTCCGCTTGTGGACGACCTGCTGCGCCATGGTGCAGTTCTCGAGGACCGTCAGGTGCGAGAAGAGGTTGAACTGCTGGAAGACCATCCCCATCCTGCTGCGCACCTGGTCGATGTCGCAGTCGGGATCGGTGACGTCGATCCCGTCGACGAGAACCGTGCCCCCGCTCGGCTGCTCGAGCAGGTTGATGCACCGCAACAGCGTGGACTTGCCCGAGCCGGAGGGCCCGATGACGCAGACCACCTCGCCCTGCTTGATCGAGGCGGTGATGTTGGTCAGCACCTCGACCGACCCGAAGGACTTGCGGAGGTCCCTGATCTCGACGACGGCGGCCTCGCGGTCTGTCGACGTCGTATGCGTCGGGGCTGGGTTCGTCGTCATCGTGCCCTCGCCGACTTCGCCTCCATGCGCCGAACCACGAAGGTGAGCGGCAGGGTGATGATGAGGTAGCAGAGACCAGCGATGACAAGCGGGGTGAGGTTCGCATTCGTGTTGGCGAGGTCCCGGCCGTACTTGGTCAGGTCGAAGGATGTCGCGGACAGCCCGATGATGTAGGCGAGCGAGCTGTCCTTGACGACGAGGATGAGCTCGTTCGTCAACGGCGGCGTGACGATCCGGAACGCCTGCGGAAGAACGATCTTGCGGGTGGCGGCGCCCGCCGGCATGCCGAGCGAGCGGGCAGCCTCGACCTGCCCCTTCGGCACGGCCTGGATGCCGGCGCGGATCGTCTCGGCCATGTAGGCCGCCGCGACGATGCCGAGCGCGCTCCACACCGTTCCGTAGATGCCGAAGGGGATCTCCAAGCCGGGGAAGGCCAGTGGGAGCAGTCCGAAGGCAAGGAGCACGATGATCGTCGGCAACCCTCGGAAGAACTCGATGTAGACGGTCGCGATCCAGCGGTAGGGACCGACGGAGGACAGACGCATCAGGGCGAGGATCGTCCCGAGCACCAGGCCGAGGACGAAGGCGCCGAGCGCATAGATGACGGTGTTGAAGAGCGCGCGGCCGAGTCCCTGGGTCAGGGTGTCGACGATCAGGTCACCCCGGAAGAAGACCTTCTGGATCTGGCGCAGGTCTGCGACCGCGATGAGGATGACGACGGCGGCGACGAGAACGGCGTACTGAACCCACCGGATGCGCTGGGCCCGCTTGCGGGGCGAGAGCCTACGCACTCGCCCCGCTGCTGCAGGGGAGGTCATGGCAGGGACCTCACGACACGGTCGGCATCACGGCCGGCTCGGAGCCGAACCACTTCTTGTAGCTGGCCTTGTAGGACCCGTCCTCGATCGACTTCTTGAGGGCCGCGTTGAAGGCGTCCTTGATCTTGGCGGCGTTGGCATCGTCCTTCTGGAAGAGGAAGCCGTACTGCTCGCCGGTGTCGAACTCCTTGACCACGGCGAAGTCGGGGTTGGACTTGGTGAAGTCGAGAAGTGGACCGTTGTCGTTGATGGCCGCGTCGACCCGGCCCGACTGGACCCCGGCGATCTCGGTGGGCAGGTCGTCGAAGACCACGACCTCGTAGCCGTTGGCGTCCTTGTTCTTCTCGGCGTAGGCCTGTCCCGTCGTGTCGGTCTGGACGCCGAGCTTCTTGCCCTTGAGGGACGACAGGTCGGTGATGCCCGCGGACTTCTTCGCGAGAAGGGCCTGCGTCGCGCTGAAGTAGGGCGTCGAGAACGCCACGGACTGCTTGCGCTTGTCGTTGATGGTGACCGCACCCATCGCCATGTCGCACTTCTTCGCGGCGAACACGGCACCGGAGGTCTGCGAGGCGAAGTCGATGTCGACGATGGTGACCTTGGACTGGCCCAGCTGCTTCGCGGCGTTCTGCGCGAGGTCCATGTCGAAGCCGACGACGTTGCCCGAGCTGTCCTTGAACTCGAAGGGCTTGTAGGACAGGTGGGTGCACACCGTGAGGGCGTCCGAGCTGACCAGCTGCGGCCCGCCCGAAGGGTTGCTGGCGGCACTGCCGCCCGAGCCCGAGCCGGAGCCGCAGGCCGCGAGGGCGAGGGAGGTGGCGGAGACGACCGCCGCGAAGCCGAGAACGCGGGACCTGACCTGCGACATCTGTGTTCCTCCAAGGTTGTTGGTAGCGGCGAGACTACCGAGCGGTGTCCCATCCGGATACGTCAACGAGGGCACGTTCCGGTAACTCGCCAGACCGGCTGGGCGGGCGTCTCGAACCGTGGACGTGGAGAGGCCCGCCGAGCCATCGCCTCCAACTCCTGACCGGTCCGTCCATATGCGGCGAAGTCACGCAGACGTCCGAACGGTTCTGTGGCGAGATCGTGCAGCGCTGGATGCCATGAGGGCGTCGGCCGAACCTGCCGCTCCTGCGTTCTTTCCGCTCACGTCCAGGTGCCGCCGGAGGGCCGCTGGGCAAGGGGCAGCCGGGTTAGAGCATCGAAGGAGGGCCTTTAGCCCCTACCGAACCCTTGGCTCTGACTCCACAGTGGCCTCTGAGGACTCCTTCGGGTCGCTCTCAGGCGCCATCCTCCGAACGGCTCCTGGCCATGCAGCAGCGGGCTGCCGGGTCTCATACCCAAGGAGGCTCCGCCATGCGCCACGCACACGAGACCGAGCCCGTCCGCGCCACCCCAGCCCGTGACGGGCCGAGCCCGGGGATCGCCTCTCGGCTCGCCCGCTTCGGTCTTCACCTGGCGCAGATGTGCGCAGTGATGTGCGTCAGCCTCGCCTTGCTCGGCCTCGTCACCGCGGGCGCCGGCGCCCTCCTCGGCTTCAACGATCCGCGCCAGAACGCTCCCGTCCTCTCCGCCGTCATCGTCACCGCCACGCTCAGCCTCTCCATGGTGGCGTGGATGGGCTTCATGGCGATGGACTGGCGTCCCACCTTGGAGATGGCCGCATCCACCGCCGTCGCCGGCGGCGTCATGATCCTTGGCTACCTGATGGGGCTCGTGTCGACCCGGGAACTCGTTCCTGGAGTCTGTGGTTTGGCGTGCCTCGCGATGGTCGTCGTCATGCTGCCCAGGTTCGGCACGTACGCCTCCCACAGCGGCCGT
>NZ_BAAANB010000135.1:0-615 GCF_039529575.1 Terrabacter terrae | reverse complement strand
CTCGCGACGCCGTGGGGCGAGCCATGGAAACCCTCCGCGAGGTCGTCAAGCCGTAGTGGCCGGCGCCTGCGCTGTCGTGGAGTGCCGCGCACGATCATGCCGCGGTCAGCGCGGTCGTACCGATGAGCGCGGGTCGCCCGCGCTCAACCGAGGAACGCCCGGATCCCCTCGAGGGTCTTGGTGTCGAGGCGGAACCAGGCCCAGGTGCCGCGACGCTCACGGGTGACGATGCCGGCGTCGACGAGCGTCTTGAGGTGGTGGCTCACGGTGGGCTGTGACACTGGGACGGCCTCGGTCATGTCGCAGACGCATGCCTCCTGATTCGGAGAGGCGCTGATGATGCTGAGCAGCTGCAGGCGCACCGGGTCGGCCAGGGCCTTCAGCAGGTTGGCGCGACGCTCGGCCTCTTCGCGCTCCAGGGTAGCCACCGGGGGCGAGCCGCAGTCCGAGACGTGCGGCACCCGCTGAGGCGTCGTGCTCAGTGTCGTGATGTTCACCTCGGTCACCTCCCGTCCACTCCATCGATCAGTCTCAATGTTGACACACGTCGATACGACTGCCAACGTGGAAGTATCGACCGCGGTCGATACTCCGTCGACGGGTGACCGTCCCCAG
>NZ_BAAANB010000134.1:0-2500 GCF_039529575.1 Terrabacter terrae | reverse complement strand
TCGACGAGGATGACGGTGGCGGCATACCGGGTGGAGGCGAGCGTCTCCTCCACGACGTCGCCGGCGGCGGTGGCGTCGAGGCGCAGCCGGGCCCGCAGGCCGGCCACGGCCTCCTCGTCGAGTCCGTCGGCCCCCAGGTGCGCGAGCAGCTGCTCGGTCATGTCGACGGCGACCTCGGCGTCGCGCGACTGCCCGAGCTGCAGCGACGCCTGCTTGAGCTCGGTGCGCACCGGCTCGGTGACCGACGCGTCGAAGACGGGGCGGAAGGTCGCGAGCAGCGAGCGCACCCGGCGCATCGCGACCCGCAGGTGGTGCACGCCCGCCTCCCCGCCGCCGCGCACGTCTGCGTCAGCGGCGCGCAGGGCGTCCCGCTGCTCGGCCAGGCGCTGGCGCACGAGGGTCCCCACGGACGGCATACCCCTTATTACCCTTCTGGGAGACCCGCCGTCCCGGCTTCACTCGAATTGTCAACGACCGACACGCGCGCGCCTGTCAAGGCGGGTGCCGGTGCCCTGTCGCCGGCACTGGCTAGGGTCGGCGGCATGGTGGTCCACCAGCTCGGCCTCGAGGACGCGCGCCGCATCGCGGTGCACGCCCAGCTGCTCGACCGACCGCGCCCGACCGACCTCGTCGCGACGGTCGAGCGGCTCACGTTCCTGCAGATCGACCCGACCGCAGCCATCGCGCCGAGCGCCGACCTCGTGCTGTGGAGCCGGCTGGGCAGGGGCTACGACCCGGCGCACCTGACCAGCGCCCTCGAGCACGACCGCAGCCTCGTCGAGACCGTCGCCTACGTCCGCAGCCCGCGCGACGTGCCGGCCGTCATCGCCGAGGCCCGCGACACCGACCCCTACCCGTTCATGGCGCAGTGGCTGGCCGACAACGACTCCTTCCGCCGCGACATCCTCGCCAGGCTGGAGGCCGAGGGCCCGCTCCTCTCGCGCGACATCCCCGACACGAGCGTCGTCCCGTGGCCCTCGAGCGGGTGGACCAACAACCGCAACCTCACCAAGATGCTCGAGGCCCTGACGCGGCGGGGCCAGGTCGCCATCGCCGGGCGCAAGGGGCGGCAGCGCTACTTCGACCTGCCCGAGCGCGTCTACCCGCCCGACCTGCCGACGCTCACCCTCGAGGAGGCCGTCCGGCACCGCAACGAGCGACGCCTCGCCGCCCTCGGCATCGCACGTCCCACCGGCACCGTCATGCCGGGCGAGCACTCGTACGCCGCCGACGCCGGTGAGCCCGCCGAGGTCGAAGGGGTGCCGGGCACGTGGCGCGTCGACCCGGCATATCTCGACGTGCCCGCGCGGTTCCAGGGGCGCACGGCTCTGCTGTCGCCGTTCGACCGGCTCATCCACGACCGCGTCCGGGCCGAGCAGCTCTTCGGCTTCGAGTACATCCTCGAGATGTACAAGCCGAAGGAGAAGCGCCGCTGGGGCTACTTCGCGCTGCCGATCCTGCACCACGACCGGCTCGTCGGGAAGCTCGACGCCCAGGCCGACCGCAAGGCCGGCACGCTCGTCGTCAACGCGATCCACGAGGACGTCCCGTTCACCGCGCGCATACGCGGGGACGTCCACCGAGAGATCGCCGACCTCGCGGCGTGGCTCGGACTGACCCTCAGCGGCCCCGCCGCTCCCTGAACCCCGACGACAGGAACCCACGTGCGAAGGATCGTCCTCTACACCATCACCTCGCTCGACGGCTCGGTCGACGACCCGACCCGCTGCTTCCCGCCGGACGTCGACCCCGACAAGCCTCAGCCGCCGACCTTCGACGACGGACTCATCGAGCGGGAGGCCGCGCTGATCGCCCGGCAGGACGCCGTGCTGCTCGGGCGCCGCATGTTCGACCAGTGGTCCCGCTACTGGCCCACCTCCGACGAGCAGCCCTTCGCCGCCTTCATCAACGGCGTCAAGAAGTACGTCGTCACCTCCTCGCCGCTCACCACCGAGTGGGGCGACAGCGAGGCCGTCTCGGGTCCGCTCCCCGACCTCGTGCGTGACCTCAAGGCACTCCCCGGGGGCGACATCGGCGTGCACGGCAGCATCGAGCTGGCCAGGTCACTCCTGGCGGAGGGCCTCGTCGACGAGCTCCACCTCGCGGTCGCGCCCGTCCTCGACCCGGACGGCCGGCGCCTCTTCGACGGCCTCCCGGAGCTGCAGCGGCTCACCCTGGTGAGCGCGACCCCGACACCCAGCGGAGCGCTGTGGCTCGTCTACCGTCCCCGCCGCGACGAACCGTCCACCCGGTAGCCCCCGACGGCGCGCCTCGACTGCCTCGACATGATCGACGCGTCGCTCTGGTACGACAGCACCGACAGGCGCGACATCGTCGACAGCAGCGACGCCGCGCTCATCGACGACCCGACCGAGAGGAACGACGCGAACGAGCCCACGCTGCCGATCGACAGCACCGATCCGATGCTGCCGACGGAGAGCACCGACCCGGTCGAACCGATCGACAGGATCGAGTCACGCGACGCGATCGACCACTTCGC
>NZ_BAAANB010000133.1:0-1400 GCF_039529575.1 Terrabacter terrae | reverse complement strand
GGCCGTGGCGCGCGGCGGCGACCGTCACGTTGGCCGCGCTGCCCCCGAGGAACTTCTCGAAGGCGCGCACCTCGTCGAGCGTCACCTCGTGCTGCAAGGGGTAGAGGTCGACGCCGACACGCCCGATGGCAACGAGGTCATACGTGGTCGTGAGGGCCATGGGCGCTCCGTTCACCGACGTGGTCGTGAACGTCAACGCTAACCCGCCGGAGGTCCGCCTGACGACCCTCGCCCAACTCTCGCCGGAGGCCGGCGTCGCCATGGCGGGCACCCTGCCACGCCGGCTCGCCCGCGAGTCCCCGCCCCGGGCCACCGCTCTCCACCCGCCTCGTCCTCCCCGACTGAACCGGGCCCGGCCGCACCGACCGCCGGTCCAGGCGGCACTCCGCGCACGTCGAGCGCTCCCGGCCGGGGGAACGGCGCGGAACGGCGGGGACGCCTTGGAGTCTGTTCGAGGCGACCGTCACGGTCAGCGGCCGAGCTGACGGGGCGCGAGCCCACCGCGCCGCACGGAGCTCTCACGGGCAGGCGCACGCCTGGAAGCCGGCCGATCGCCGGCCCGGTGCGCCCTGGGCCGCCCGGTGGGTGCCAGACCCCAGACGTGGCTCGACCCGGAGGACCGCGAAGGGCCGGGACCCGCAGTGCGGATCCCGGCCCTTCGACCGTGCGTGAGGCGTTGCTCAGGCGGGGACGACCTCGAACTTGAGGGTCGCCGCGACCTCGGGGTGCAGGCGGACGGTCGCCTCGTAGGAGCCGAGCGTCTTGATGGCCTGCTTCACCTCGATCTTGCGCTTGTCGAGCTCGGGGCCACCGGCGGACTTGACGGCCGCGGCGATGTCGCCGTTGCTGACGGCACCGAAGAGGCGGCCGGACTGGCCCGACTTGGCCGGGACCCGCACCGAGGTCGCCTCGAGCTGGCCCTTGACGCCCTTGGCCTGGTCGAGGTCGTGGATCGCGCGGACCTCGCGGCCCTTGGTGAGCGCGTCGACCTGCTTCTGGCCGCCCTTGGTCCACGGGGTCGCGAGACCACGCGGGAGCAGGAAGTTGCGGCCGTAGCCGTCCTTGACCTCGACGATGTCGCCGGCCTCACCGAGACCGGTGACCTCGTGCGTGAGAATGAGCTTCATGGTGTTCTCCTCGTTCCCGAACCGGGCTCAGCGAGCCGAGCTCGAGTAGGGCAGCAGGGCCATCTCACGGGCGTTCTTGACGGCCGTGGCGATGAGACGCTGCTCCTGGACGGACACACCGGTCACCCGACGCGCGCGGATCTTGCCGCGGTCGGAGATGAACTTGCGCAGCAGCGCAGTGTCCTTGTAGTCGATGTTCTCGACCTTCGCCGCCTTCAGCGGGTTGGCCTTCTTCTTGGGCTTGCGCACAACGGGCTTTGCCATCGTGGTGCT
>NZ_BAAANB010000132.1:0-1762 GCF_039529575.1 Terrabacter terrae | reverse complement strand
CGTGTGCCGCCGCCTCGGGGCGTATGCCGTGTCGCTGCGTCAGGGTGTCGGCGGCGGCGTCGGTGAGGTGGGGGGCGCGGTCGTCGTCGTCGAGGTGGTCGGCGTGGGCGTCGGCACCACCGTCACCGGCGGCGGGACGGGCGTGCGCGCCACCTTGACCGTGATGGACGTGCCCATCTTGACGACGTCGCCGGCGCGGTCGACCGACAGCACCTCGTCCGGGGTCTGCTGCGAGTCGACGGCTTCCTTGCGAGGGGAGAGCCCGGCGTTCTGGAGGGCCACCGCGGCGAGGGCCCAGTCCTGGCCGACGAGGTTGTCGGGCACCTTGACGTTGCCGGTGGCGTAGAAGATGCGGACCTTCGAGCCCTTGGCGACGACCGCCTGCGCGGCCGGGTCGGTCTTGGTGACCTTGTCCTTGCCCTGGTCGGGGGTGTTGACCTCCTGGAACCCGGACACGACGAAGCCCTGCTTGGTCAGCTCCGCGCGCGCGGTGTCCTTGTCGAAGCCGGTGACGTCGGGGACGGTGAGGGTGTCGGGCCCGGAGGAGACGACGTACTTGACCGTGCTGTTCTCGGGCACCTTCGCCCCGGACCCGGGGTCCTGGCTGATGACGTCGCCCTCGGCGACGGTCGTGCTCGCAGCCGGGGTCTTCTCGCCGCGTAGGCCGTTCGTGGCGAGGGTGCGGGCCGCGACGTCGTCCTTCATGCCCTCGATCGCGGGAACGGTCACCATCGTGACGGCGGGCGTCTGGTTGCCGAACCACGTCACGGCGCCCCAGCCGACGAGGGCGAGCAGCGCGATGACGAGCGCGGTGATGAGGGCGGCCCTGCCCTTGCCGCCCTTCTTCTCCCGCTCCTCGTCCTCGGCGTAGCCGACGGCGGGCAGGCCCGCCGTGTTGCCGTAGCGCGGGGGGCCGACGGGGCGCTGGACGGCCGTGGGACTGCCCGCGACGGCATACGCCTGCGGGAGGGTCTGCGTGGCGGCGGCGCCGACGGCTGCGGCGGTGCCGAGCGCGGCCGCGCTGATCCGCCGACCCAGCCGGACGTTCTCGAGGTCGTCGCGGAAGGCGGTCGCGTCCTGGTAGCGGGCCTCGCGGTCCTTGGCGAGCGCGTGCAGCGTCACGGCGTCGAGGTCACCGCCCACGGCGGAGTTCCACACGCTCGGCGGCTGGGGCAGCTCGCCCACGTGCTGGTAGGCGATCGCGACGGCGGAGTCACCGGTGAACGGCGGACGTCCCGCGAGCAGCTCGAAGAGGAGGCAGCCGGTCGAGTAGAGGTCGGAGCGCTCGTCGACGGTCTGGCCCTGCGCCTGCTCGGGCGAGAGGTACTGCGCCGTGCCGACGACCGACTGGGACTGCGTCATCGTCGCGGCGGTGTCGGCGATGGCCCGGGCGATGCCGAAGTCCATGACCTTGACGTGGCCGTTGCTCGTGATCATCACGTTGGCCGGCTTGATGTCGCGGTGGACGATGCCCATCCGGTGGCTGTAGGCGAGGGCGTCGAGGATGCCCTCGGTGATCCGGATGGCCTCGGCCGGCTCGAGCTGCTGGTGCTCGGTCAGCTTCTGGCGCAGCGTCTGCCCGTCGACGTACTCCATGACGATGTAGGGCAGCGTCGTCCGCGTGCCGCCCGGGCCCTCGACCGTGCTGTCGTCCTCGCCAGAGTCGAAGATGGCGACGATCGCGGGGTGGTTGAGGCCGGCTGCCGACTGCGCCTCCCGGCGGAAGCGCATGAGGAAGTTGGCGTCCCGGGCCAGGTCGGAG
>NZ_BAAANB010000131.1:0-507 GCF_039529575.1 Terrabacter terrae | reverse complement strand
CGATGCAGAGCACGGTCCGGTCGCCGCGCCAGGTGTCTGCGTCGGGGTAGATGTAGGACGGCTCGAGGTCGGCGTAGGCGCTGTCGGTCAGCAGCGGGTCGGCCTTGTCGGTGCAGCCGTTCTCGGACTGCTCCTTGACCTTCGCCTCGCCCGGGTAGGGGCCGGCCGGCAGCTCGATGACGGTCACGACCTGGCTCTCGTGCGGCAAGGTGCACCCGATGCGGGTGACGACGACGATCGGCTCGGTGCGGCCACCGGAGAAACAGTCACCGGCCGTGAGCTTGTCCACGAACACCTGCGACCCTCCGACCACCGGCGCGGAAGCCCTGGGCTGCGGCTGGTCCCCGGCCCCTCCCAGCACGGCGACGACCACCACGGCTGCCCAGCCGATGGTGCCGATGGCGCCGAGGACGATGCCGGCGACTGCACGGCCGCGACCGCGCTGGAAGCCGGACCGCAGCTGGTTGAGGGCGACGGCACCGAAGACGACGGCGAGCACCCCGACGA
>NZ_BAAANB010000130.1:0-1667 GCF_039529575.1 Terrabacter terrae | reverse complement strand
TGACGCTCATGGTCAGGATCGCCGTGAGGAGGTACCACTGCACGGTGTGCATCGCCTCGCTCGGCGTGAAGTCCCTCGAGGCCGGAGTCGAGGCCGGAGCCGCGGCGCGGTCCTCCTGGGTCACCGCCCGGGAGTCGGCCGGGGCCGCCGCACCCGTCGTGTGGGCTCTGTCGGCCGCCGTCGCCGTGATGTCGGGGACGACGGCCGGGTTGCGGAAGACGGAGGTGCAGACGAGGAGGATGACGAGGTAGCCGATGCCGAGCCAGAGGAAGGCCTTGGTCGGCACGTGCGGGGACTGGTCGATCAGGGCCTGGCCCACCGGTGCCGTCACCACGGCGCCGAAGCCGAAGCCGGCCACCGCGAGGCCGGTGATGAGGCCGGGCTTGTCGGGGAACCACTTCTGCAGCATGGCGATCGGGACGATGTAGACCATGCCGAGGCCGAAGCCGCCGATCACGCCGTAGCCGAGGACGAGCAGCCAGAAGGAGTCGGCCGTGCTGGCGAACGACGCCAGGATGACGCCCACCGCGTAGATGATGCCGCCGGTCATGGCGACGGTGCGGGGACCCCGGGCGTCCTGGATGCGGCCGCCGACGTAGCTGCCGATGAAGATCATGCCGATGACGACGCTGAACGGCACCGCCGCCTTGGACTTGGACCAGCCGAAGGCCGCGTCGCTCTGCAGCGCCTTGGCGAACACGCTCCACGCGTAGACAGAGCCGATGGCGAGCTGCACCAGGACGGCACAGACCAGGATGACCCAGCGGTTGCCACCCCCCGTTCGCGTGCTCTCGGCTTGAACTGCCGTCCTGCTCATGACGGTCTCCTTCTGGTCGGACGGCGCGCCCTTGCGCCGTCGGTTCGGCGACTAGCGTGCGGTCGTGATCGAGTCGTCGACGATGCCGGCCGCGCGCCTCTTCTCCAGGCGCTCGCGCTGGGGTTCGACGGTGTACTTGGGGTCGACGGCCGAGACCATGCCCGCCTCGAAGACGCCGAAGCGGGTGCACACGGAGGCGGCCATCAGGGCCGCTCCGCTGAGCGCTGCGGCCACGCGGTTGTGCCCGAGCGTGACGGCGCCCAAGGCTCCGCCGACCGTGAGCGCGCGGCTGGCCTTGAGCAGGCGCCCCGCCTTGCCCGTGCGCAGCGGCTCGGACAGCAGCGGCCCGAGCTTGTCCTGCATGCGCTCGAACGCGACCAGCTCGGACACCGCACTGACCGCGGCCAGCTTGCGGGCGGGGCCGTTCTGGCTGGACGGGACCGTCACGAGCGCCATCCCCGCCGCGGCGAGGTTGGCCGAGCTGACGAAGACGAACGGCAGCTCGCGGTAGGACTCGTGCCACGTGGGCGTGGCCGTGTCGGCGAGCAGCACCGCCGTGTATGCGGCGAGCGGCGGCGCGAAGAAGGCCGAGCCGACGGTGAGCGGGGGGTCCACGACGTTGAGCGCCTTGCTGGCGAGGGTGACCGCCGACCCGCCGGAGCCACTCGCGCCGCCCCGCTTGTCGAGCATGGGGCGGGCGATCTCGGAGGCGAGCGCCCCACCGGCGAACGTGCCGAAGGCGGTGAGGATCCAGGAGCCGACCGACATGGGCGAGGTCAGCTTGACCGTGCGCATCATGTTGAGGGCGCGGCTGGGACGGCCGAGGTCCTTTGCGAGCGCGCCGCCACCG
>NZ_BAAANB010000129.1:0-765 GCF_039529575.1 Terrabacter terrae | reverse complement strand
CCGAGCGCAGCCACAGGTCGCCCTCGTAGAGCGCTACGAGCTGCGCCGACACGAACCGCATCTTCGAGGCCAGCTGCATCGAGAGCTTGCGCACGTGGATGATCCCGAGCGTCGGGTCGGTGGCCAGCTCCGGATCCACGACGACCACCGCCTCGGCGGCGAGGGCGCCGTTCTTCGTGCCGCCGAGGCTGACGACGTCGACGCCGGCCTCGCTCGTGAAGGCGGCGATGTCGGTGCCGAGGGTCGCGGCCGCGTTGGAGATGCGGGCGCCGTCGAGGTGGACCCGCATGCCGAGCGAGTGCGCGTGGTCCGCGATGGCCCGGACCTCGTCCGGCGTGTAGCAGGTGCCGAGCTCGGTGGTCTGGGTGATCGAGACGACGAGCGGCTGGGCGCGGTGTTCGTCGCCGAAGCCCCAGGCCTGCCGGTCGACGAGCTCGGGCGTGAGCTTGCCGTCAGGGGTGGGAACGGTGAGCAGCTTGATGCTGCCCATCCTTTCGGGGGCGCCGCCCTCGTCGGTGTTGATGTGGGCCGTCTCGGCGCACACCACGGCGCCCCAGCGCGGCAGGAGGGCCTGCAGGGCCACGACGTTGGCGCCGGTCCCGTTGAAGACCGGCCAGGTGACGGCGCCGTCTCCGACGTGACGGGCCACGACCTCCTGCAGCCGGGCGGTGTACGCGTCCTCGCCGTAGGCGATCTCGTGACCGCCGTTCGCGTCGGCGAGGGCGGCCAGCACCTCGGGGTGCAGGCCGGCGTAGTTGTCGGATG
>NZ_BAAANB010000128.1:0-4235 GCF_039529575.1 Terrabacter terrae | reverse complement strand
GTCGGGGTGGTCGCGGTGACGCGTTGCGCGTCGCGACCACCCCGAACGTGAGACTCAGGGCTGGTCGTCCACACCGGGGGCGAGCGTGTCCGACAGACCGAGGATGATGCGCGTGCCCGCCGGAGCCGCCTGCACGAGCCGCAGCCGCGCGAGTGCCGGGTGCGCGTCGAGCAGCTTGGCCCCGTTGGCGAGGGAGCGCAGCGCCGCCGTCTCGGCCCGGGCGGCCTCGAGCTGGGCGTCGCCGCGACGACGCGCTGTCGCCAGCTCGGCGGCAGCCGCCCGTAGCTCGACCGGGACGATGACGTCCTTGACGACGACCTCGGCCACCTCGACGCCGACACGACGTGCGACCTCCGCGGTCGCAGCCGTGATGGTCGCCATCGGCAGCACCCGGCCGCGGCTCACGAGGTCTTCCGCGGTCAGCGTCGCGAGCGCGTCACGCAGCGCCACCTGGGCGGCGAGGTACGTCGTGCCCACCGGGTCCTCGGAGACCTCGGCGAACGCGACGGGATCACCGACCGACCAGCGGACGACCGACGACACGCGCACCGAGACGCCGTCGGAGGTCAGGACCTCCTGGGGTGCCACCTGTGTCAGCCGCTCGCGCAGGTCGACGACGACCAGCCGCTGGCCCAGCCGACGACGGTGCCGCCCTGCCGGCAGGACCTGCTCGAGGGCGCCGTGGCGGTAGCGCAGCGCGCAGTGGCGAGGCTGGATGGTGAACTGCATCAGGGACATTCGGGCAACCTCCTTCGGCGCCTGGTGGGTGACAAGAGCGGGCGGAGCGGGTGGAGCGGGCCGAGCTGGTGAAGCGGTCGCACGGGAGGAAGCGGGTGCCGCCGGCCGTGGAACGCGCGCCGCGGGGACGCGGACCTGGCAGTCCTGTCCGCAGGGCGGCGCACGGAGGGCCATGGCCGACGACACCCTGAGGACTCGAACCTCTGGTGCAGGGCACCGTTACCTGGAGTGGGCGCTGTACAGGCGCTGCATCCATCGGGTGGGTCCGACGCGCAGGACCTCGAGTGGCACGCCACCGCGGCTGCTTGCCACCCTCGTGCCCGCCAAGGATGACGCTTCGGCGGTCAGGAACGCGAGTGGTTTTGACCACTCGCTCACAGCTCTCGAAGCCCCGGTTCTCCACACCCCACCGAGAGGCCCGGCTCTTCTCCACAGCGTGCGACCTCGCTGGGTGAGGCATCCCTGCCGATGACACCATGGGACCAGGACCTCAGGAGGACACATGGGCAAGGCGAGTCGCAGCCGGCGACACGGAGCGTCGGGCAGTGGCCCGGCCAGCCGTGCCGGCGCAGCATTCGGTCGCCCGTTCCCCACCTCGTCCGGCACTGCAGGGGCCGGCGACACGTTCACGCGGGCCACGTCCGCCCAGGCCTCGCCGAACCAGAGCGAGATCCGGCTGACGCTGCGCGACCTGCTGGGTGACGCTTTCGTCGCCCTCGACCGGGCCGACGCCCACCGCCTCGACGACGTGGTCGCTACCGTCGCTGCGATGTGCGCCTCGACCAGCACCCATCGCATCGTGGTGCACTCCCTGCTCGGCTCGCTGGCCACCGCGACGACGCAGGTCTGGCAGCGCGGCTGGCAGCCGGCCGACGTCCACCGCCTCGTGGGCCGCCGCCTCGGTGTGCCCGAGCAGGACATCGTCGTCGACGTGATGACCGGCGAGCTGGCGCAGTACGCACTGTCGACCGTCGACCGGCAGTGGGTCGCGCAGCTGCAGGAGCTCGACACCGGAAAGGCACCCGCGGCGTCCTCCACCTGGATCGACGCCCGGCGGGCCGGCGGCCTGGACTGGTTCACGCTGGTCTCGCGATCCGTGACGGTCCTCCACCTGCTCGCACGACTGCCCGCGATCGAGCAGCTCACCCCGCTGCCCGGTGAGGCGCTCCCTGACCCGAGCGAGAGCCGTGACAGCTCAGGCCGCAGCGGCACGCCGACGACGGCCGACGAACGCGTCCTCAGCCGCGTCCGCATGATGCTCGCCAAGGCCGAGTCGACGACCTACGAGGCCGAGGCCGAGACCTTCACCGCCGGGGCGCAGGCGCTCATGGCCCGGCACAGCATCGATGCCGCCCTGCTCGCCCAGGAGTCCGGCGGCCGACCCGGGCGGGACGACCCCCGAGGCCGGCGCATCGGCATCGACAATCCGTACGAGGGTCCCAAGGCGGCGCTGCTCCATGCGGTCGCCTCCGCGAACCGGTGCCGGATGGTCTGGTCGAAGGAGCTCGGCTTCGGCACGGTCGTCGGCTTCGAGGCCGACCTCGAGGCCGTCGAGCTGCTCTTCACCTCGCTCCTCGTCCAGGCGACTCGCACCCTGGCCGTCGCCGGCTCACGCAGTGACCGGCACGGTGGGAGTCGCACCCGATCGTTCCGGCAGTCGTTCCTCGCCGCCTTCGCCCACCGCATCGGTGAGCGACTGCAGGAGGCCACGGCGCACGAGGAGGAGGAGGCAGCCGTTGCTGCACGGGCCAGTGGCAGGGAGCTCGTGCCGCTCCTCGCCGCGCGGGCGGAGCACGTGGACGAGCAGTTCGACGTCTGGTTCCCCGAGGTGCGCCGCACGTCCTTCAGCGCCGCACGCGACGCCGAGGGATGGCATTTCGGCCGCGCGGCTGCCGACCGCGCCCAGCTCAACGCCTCCCCGAGCCTGCAGGGGTAGATCCCCCGGCCGAGGCAGGTCACCACCCATCTGGGGCGGGCGGCCGGCGTGGGTCACGCCTCTACCGTCCCGGCCGCCCCTGCTGTCGCCGCCGTCCTCACCGTCCTCGCCGTCGAGCTCGGCGGGCGCACCACGGCGAGGAAGACCGCCGCCACCAGAGCGGTCAGACCGCAGATCGCCCACACGGCCAGGTAGCCGGAGAGCGACGCGTGGCCCGTGGCCTCGGCACCGACCGTCCCGGTCGAGGCCAGCGCGATGGCGAACACGCTCGAGGCGAACGCACCGCCGATCGTCTTGGTCGTGTTCGTCATCCCGGTGGTGAGCCCCGTGTGCGTCGGCGGCGCCTGCGCGGCAGCCGCGGCGGGCAGTCCCGCCACGAGCGCACCCGACCCGAGTCCGGCGACCACCATGTTGGTCAGCGTCTGGGCGAGCGTGTCGTGGAACGGCAGGAAGAGCAGGTAGCCGACCGCGACGAGCACGGCCGCCACGACCATCGCCACCCGGGTGCCCACCCGGTCGGCGAGCAGGTGGAGCAGCAGCGCCCCCACGGCAAGCGACAGCACGTAGCCGCCGATGATCACCGACACCCGCGCCGCCGAGGCCCCGAGGCCGTAGCCGGTCACGCCGGGGTCGGTCCTCGCGAAGGTCGACAGCGGGATCTGGGCGCCGAGCACCGAGACACCGAAGAGGAAGGCCGTCGCCTGCACCGGCCACTGTCCACGCGCCCGCAGGATGCGCAGGTCGACGAGCGGCTCCGGGTGAGCCAGCTCGACGCGGGCGAAGGGCACGAGGGCAACCGCTCCCGCGGCCACCACGACCCACGGCCAGGGGCTGGCCGGCCCCAGCAGCCGCAGCATCACCAGGCCCGTCATGACGAGCCCCAGCGCGAGGGTGACGAGCCGGAAGCCGCGCCAGTCGACCGCACCGCGGGCCAGTACCGGCGTCTCCTCCACGCCGAACCAGATCGCGACGAGGGCCAGCGTCACCACGAAGGCCGGCAGCGCCAGCAGCCCCCTCATGCCGAGCGACTCGGCCAGCGCACCACTCGTGAGGGCACCGGCGATGACGCCGAGCTCGAGGCCGGCCACCAGCAGACCGGCGGCACCGCGCACGCGTCGCTCCTCGCCACCCGTGCGCCGGTGGATGATGGCGACCTCCATCGGCAGCCACACGACATAGAAGCCCTGGACGGCCCACGCCACGAGGAAGAGCCCGAAGCTCGGTGCGAGCGCGACTCCCCACGACGCCACTGCCGTGACGACCGTCGACAGCAGCAGCACCTTCCGGTGCCCGACGAGGTCGCCGAGCCTTGCGAGGAGTGGCACGACGAGCGCCGACACGATCAGCTGCGCCGCCTCGAACCAGTTGACGTCGGCATCCCGGATCGACAGGTGCCGCGCGATGTCGCTGAAGAGCGGCGTGTAGTAGCCCTGCAGCACGCCGCTCGCCAGCTCGACGCAGATCAGGAAGCCGACCACCTTGGCGATGGGGGCCCGGCCAGCCGCCCGGGCAGCGTCGGACAGGGCGGTGCTGTCGGTCATGGAGCTCCGTTCTCTCACAA
>NZ_BAAANB010000127.1:0-2091 GCF_039529575.1 Terrabacter terrae | reverse complement strand
AGCTGGGTGAGGCTGCGCTCGATGAAGTGGAGGTCGTCCTCGTGGTAGCCGTCCTCGAGTCGGACTCGGTCCATGTAGAGGCTCGTCGTGCTCATCCGGCAGCTCCTTCGCTGCGCCGGCTGCGCTGCCGGCGCCTGTCCCGAGTCTATCGAGCGACCCTGCAAGAGAGCCGTGCCCGCCTTGAGACGGATGTCACCGGACACAAGGGACGAAACGCCCTTGCGGGTTCTCGAACCGTCGCCCCGTATGCCGCCGGGCCGGGTCGCGTGACCCGGCCCGGCGGCATACGTGCTCTCGCTCTGGAGAGACAGGTGCGGCTCAGGTGCCGCCGTGGCCCGGCATGCTCGGCACGCGCGAGTGCGGTGTCGACTCGTCGGACCAGCGCAGCACGGCGCCCACGCCGTCGGCGGGGTTGAGCTGGGCGCGGTCGACGAGCGTCACGGCGGCCCGCGAGCACACCGCCGCCCACACGAGCGCGGCGTCGGCGGGCACCTGCACCGGGTGCTCCGCACCCGTCATCTCGGCGTCCTCCCGGCTCGTGCCGATCTGCAGGCGGCCCTCGCCGACCCAGAGCTGCTGGTCGTGCTCGCGGCCCTCGACGAGGATCAGCTCCTCGGCCTGGGCCCGCTGGAGCACCTCGACGACGGGCTCGAGGCCCTCGGTCGCGGCCTCGGCGCGCCCGGTCTGCTCCTCGAAGCGGGCGACCAGGTCGGCCTCCTTCTGGGCGCGGATGGCGGCCAGGATCTCCTCGACGGCCTGACGCTCCTTCTCCTCGTCGGTGCCCTCGGCCCGGCCGCCGACGTCGCTGCGCACGATGAGGGACTTCAGCTCCTCACCGGCGTGCTGCTCGAGGAAGGCCTTCGCCCGCTCGTCGCCCATGACGACGACGGCCTCGGGACGGTCACTGCGCACGAGGCGGTCGAGCCGGTGGGCGACGGTGGCGGCGTTCTGCTCCCACGAGTCCTGGACGCGCAGCTCGAAGCGGCGCTGGGACCAGCCGCCGCCCTTGAACCGGTGCAGCACGTCGTGGTCGCCCTGCACCTCGAGCTCCTCCTCGGAGCCGGCGGCGCCGGTGCTGACCTCGATGTCCGCGCCGGTGTGGTCGACGCGCACGACGACGTGCGGCACGGCCCCGGCGAGAGCGCGCATCGCAGGCAGCAGGGAGGGCACGGGCCCCCAGGTGACGTCCTGCTCGGGACGCCGGGGCAGCTCGTGCCGCAGGAGCAGGCCCTCGGCGTTGGCGACGAGCAGACGGCCCCACTCGCCGCCGCGACCGGTGGGCTCGAGCGCCGCCTCCTCGAGCGAGGCGACGACCTCGTCGGGTGCGCCCTCCGTGCGCAGCTGGTCCGCCACGGCTCTCCAGCGCGACTCGACGTGGTCGGCGTTGGCCGGGTCGGTCCGGGTCACGTCGAACGTCACGCTCGCGAAGGGGCCGTTCTCCTCGGCGAGATCATGGAACAGGTCGAGATTCATGGACTCCTCCATGGGTCGGGGACACTGTGCCCCTACCCACTGGGGTCACGCCTCACAGGAGGTCGATGAGTTCGTTCTGCGCAGCTTCACGGACGGCGGTGAGGGCATCGACGGCGGTGCGGGCACCGCGGGCGGCCGCGGCGAGCTCCTGGCAGTCGGCGAGCGTGTGCAGCGACAGGGCCAGGCGCACGACCGGCACCTTGCTCGGTGCCATCGACAGCGACGAGACGCCGAGACCGACGAGGACGAGCGCGAGCAGCGGATCGCCGGCCGACTCGCCGCAGACGCCGATGGGGCGGTCCGCGCGGGCGGCGCCGTCGCAGGCGAGGCCCACGACGTCGAGCACGCCGGGCTGCCACGGGTCGAGCAGGTCGGACAGCGCACCCTCCATGCGGTCGGCGGCCATCGTGTACTGCGCCAGGTCGTTGGTGCCGAGCGAGCCGAACTCGACCTCGCCGAGCACGTCGTGGGCCCGCAGCGCCGCGCCGGGGACCTCGATCATGACGCCCGCCTTGGGCAGCCCGTTCTCGTGGACGCGGCGGGCGAACCACGCCGCCTCCTCGGCCGTCGCGACCATCGGCGCCATGACGCGGACGTCGGCTCCTGTCTCACGCGCGG
>NZ_BAAANB010000126.1:0-578 GCF_039529575.1 Terrabacter terrae | reverse complement strand
GACTTGGGCCACCACCAGACCCAGCCGACCCTCCCCGTTCCAGCACCAGCCGGTCGGCCGCGAAGCCCGGGCCTCGACCCCAGACGCGTGGGAACCTGTAGATCGCCGCTGTCGCGACAGACCACGCTGCGTTGTCCGGAGGAGCCGACATGGACCCACGACCGCCCCTGCCGCCGTTCACCGAGGAGACCGCGCGCCAGAAGGTCCAGGCGGCCGAGGACGCCTGGAACACCTGCGACCCCCACCGAGTCGCCGGCGCCTACACCGAGGACACCGAGTGGCGTAACCGTGACGAGCACGTCGTCGGTCGGCAGGCCGTCGTCCAGTTCCTCACCCGCAAGTGGGAACGCGAACGTGACTACCGCCTGCGCAAGAATCTCTGGGCCTGCTCCGGCAACCGCATCGCTGTGCGCTTCCAGTACGAGTCGCGCGACGCCGACGGACAGTGGTGGCGGTCATACGGCAACGAGCAGTGGGAGTTCGACGACCTCGGCTACATGCGCCGCCGCGAGGCCAGCATCAACGACGTGCGGATCAACGAGTCCGATCTGCGGGTGACCCCGGGCCAAGGCGAGCTG
>NZ_BAAANB010000125.1:0-1097 GCF_039529575.1 Terrabacter terrae | reverse complement strand
GATGGCGCGGGTGGCGACGAGCCCGGGGTCGCGGATCAGGCCGTCGCCCGGCAGCTCCTCACGGCACTCCTCGGTCGTCGCGCCCCAGTGCAGCGCGGACCACCGCAGCGTCACCACCGTGAGCAGTGCCAGGGGGACCGCCGCGGCGCCGGCGACCGCCGGTGCGACCACGCGCCTCATGGAGGCCACGGTAGCCCGGGCACCTCTGAGCCACAGTCGAATCCGCCGGTCCTGGGCGATTTCGCCCGGAAAATGATGGAGCCCGGCTCGCGGGGCGAGTCCGGGCTACCAGTGACGGTTCACGTACCACAACGGGCCAACCGTCGAAGCTTTGTGTCCTGACCTCTGACGACAACGAGTCTCCTCGGGTCCGGCACCTCCGAAAGGTTGCCACGCCGGTGTGGCAGGCGAGGCAAAACGGAAGAATTGCCTCGGATCCGGACCGAACCGTCTCATCCTGCCGTGCGCAGCGCCGCCCGGGCACTGCGTCACGGCACGCCCGGCAGGTCCCAGGTCGTGCCGAAGGTCGTGTCGATGAGCGCCGCCCGGTCGAAGCGCAGCGTCAGGGGAAGACGGTCGGAGACGGCGTCGACCACCGGCTGCAACCGCGCGCCCGGGACGCCGGTCGTCGCCGAGACGTGCGGGGTCCAGTGGCCCGGCTCGTAGTGCCGGTGGATCGTCGCGCCGGTCGCCCGCAGCGCCTCGACGGCACGGGCCTGGCGCGTCGTGAGATCGACGGTAGCCGAGCCCGCGAGCGCGGCCCGCCCCCGCGGGAAGATCACCGTGCCCTGCACCGAGACGTCGACCGGCCCCCGGTCGCCGAGCCCGGCCACCGCGTCACGGACCGCGCACTCGTCCCACGTGAGCAGGACGGCATACGACAGGTGGGCGAGGTGCTGACCGTGGGTGTGGCTGAGCAGCGTCGGTATGCCGTCGGCCTCGAGCCGCTGCCAGAGCGAGCGCACGAGGCGGTCCGACCTCCGGTCGAGCAGCAGGCAGAGGGCGAGCGCCATGGCCCATTCTGGACATGACGGAGCGGCTCGTGCGCCGCCTACGCTGACGCCCATGACCCCTCCGCCCACTTCTGCCGACTCCTC
>NZ_BAAANB010000124.1:0-2460 GCF_039529575.1 Terrabacter terrae | reverse complement strand
CCGTGCAGGTCGTAGCCCTGCGGGTCCACGCCGAGCTCGAGCAGGCTCTGCAGGCCACCAGGCATGAGCCCCTCGCCGCACGCCTTGTCGATGGTGCCGGCCCGCGGCTCGAGGACGACGGGAGACAGGCCCGAGCGGACGGCATACAACGCGGCGGCGAGCCCGACGGGGCCTCCCCCGATGACGACGACGTCGGCGCTCACCGGGCCACCCCGCTCGCTGCAGCGACGGGAGAGGCGAGCTCGCGCAGGGCGGCACTCTCGCAGCGGACCCGGACGGTCAGCAGGGCCGCGTTGGCGACGGAGAAGACGAGGGCGGTGACCCAGGCGGAGTGCACGAGCGGCAGGGCCAGTCCCTCGACCACCACGGCGACGTAGTTCGGGTGCGGGACCAGCCGGTAGGGGCCGCGGCGCACGAGCGGCAGGCCCGGGACGACGATGACGCGGGTGTTCCACTGCTTGCTGAGTGTCGCGATGCACCACCAGCGCAGGGCCTGGCTCCCGAGGGCCAGCGCCAGCATCGACCAGCCGAGGGCGGGGACGAACGGGCGGTCGGCGAGCCAGACCTCGGCCACCGCACCGATGAGCAGACCGGTGTGCAGGACGACCATGAAGAGGTAGTGCCCCTGCCCCCGTTCCACGCCGCCCCGGGAGAGCGCCCAGGCCGCGTGCCGCCTGGAGACGACGAGCTCGGCGACGCGCTCCAGCCCGACGAGCGCGACCAGGACGGTGAAGAGCCACTGCGAGGTCACGCCGCCACTCTCCTTCTCCTCGGTCCTGCCTGTCCGTGCGCCCGCCACTCGTTCTGCTGTTGTGTGCTCTGTGTATCAGTCGGCCATCCGCAGGAGCACGAGTTCGAGGCAGAATCCCGGGCCCATGGCCAGCAGCACGCCCCATGTGCCCGGTTCGGGCGTTTGGTCCGCCAGGGTGTCGGCGAGCACGTGCAGCACGGAGGCCGAGCTGAGGTTGCCGATGCGGTCGAGGGACCTCCACGTGACCCCCAGCGCCTCACGCTCGACCTCGAGCGCCTCCTGCATCGCCTCGAGCACCTTCGGGCCGCCGGGATGGGCGACCCACCAGCCGATGTCCGCGCGGGTCAGGCCCTGCTCGGCCAGGAAGCGGTCGACGTCGTCGCGCACGTTCTCGCGCACGAGGTCGGGGACCTCGGCACCGAGGACGATGCGCAGGCCGGTGGCCCCGACGTCCCAGCCCATGGCCCGCTCGGTGCCGGCGTAGAGGCGGCTGCGTGTCGCGACGACGCGGGGCTGCGCCGGGGCCAGGGCGGCGGCGCGGTTGGCACCGACCATGACGACGGCCGCGGCGCCGTCGCCGAAGAGGCCGCTGGCGACGAGGTTGGCCACCGAGCGGTCGTCGCGCTGGACCGTGAGGCTGCACAGCTCGACCGAGAGCAGGACCGCGACGTCGTCGGGGTGGCCGAGCAGGTAGTCGTGCACGCGCGCCACCCCGGCCGCGCCGGCCACGCAGCCCAGACCGACGAGCGGCACGCGCTTGACGTCGTCGCGCAGCCCGATCTCGGCGGCGACGCGCGCCTCGATCGAGGGCACGGCGAGCCCCGTGATGGTCGTCGACACGACGAGGTCGACGTCCCGCGGGGTGAGCCCGGCAGCGGCGAGCGCCTTGGTGACCGCCTGCGAGCCGAGCTCGGTGGCGACCCGGATGAACTCGTCGTTGGCCTCCCCGAAGTCCGCGAGCTGCCAGTAGCGCTCGAGCGGCAGGGCGAGGTGCCGCCGACTGACCCCGGCGTTGGCGTGGAACCGTTCGAGCAGGGCCCGGTCCGCGCCGGTGGAGCCGAGCACGTCGGCGAAGGCAGCGGTCACCTCGGACTGGGCGTAGGCGTGCCCGGGAAGGACGCCGCGCACGGCCGCGAGGTGGCTCACGAGGGTTCCGTACCCATCCGGACCTATGCTCGGGCTCGTGGTGGCGCAGCGGGCGGAGCGGCGGACGGCGCGCGGGCTCGTGCGCGCCTGCCATCCGGGCCCCACCCTCGCGGTCACCGTGCTCACCGCGCTGCTCGCGTGGTCGGCCGGTCACACCCCGGCGCATGGGCTGCTCGTCACGGCGGCCGTGCTCACCGGGCAGCTGTCGATCGGGTGGTCCAACGACCTCGTCGACGTGCGCCGCGACCGTGCCGTCGGGCGCCCGGACAAGCCACTGGCGGCCGGCGAGGTCTGCGAGACGGTCGTCCGCGCGGCGTGCGGCGTCGCGCTCGTGGCCTGCGTCGTCCTGTCGTTCGCGTGCGGGTGGCGCTCTGCGCTCGTGCACCTCGTGCTCGGGGTGGCCTCGGGCTGGGCGTACAACCTCTGGTTCAAGCGCACCCCGCTCTCCCCGCTGCCGTATGCCGTCGCCTTCGCCGCGCTGCCCGCCGTCGTCACGCTCGCGCTGCCGTCCCCGGCCTGGCCCCCCGGGTGGGTGCTCGTCACCGGGGCGCTGCTCGGGGTCG
>NZ_BAAANB010000123.1:0-1416 GCF_039529575.1 Terrabacter terrae | reverse complement strand
CGAGCTCCCCGGGGGACACCCGCCTCAACCCGAAGTACACCTTCGACACGTTCGTCATCGGTGCGAGCAACCGCTTCGCCCACGCGGCGGCGGTCGCGGTCGCCGAGGCCCCGGCCAAGGCGTACAACCCGCTCTTCGTCTACGGCGAGTCAGGTCTCGGCAAGACCCACCTGCTGCACGCCATCGGCCACTACGCGCGGACCATGTTCCCCAACGTGCGGGTGCGCTACGTGAACTCAGAGGAGTTCACCAACGACTTCATCAACAGCATCCGCGACGACAAGGCGAGCGCGTTCCAGAACCGCTACCGCAGCGTCGACGTCCTGCTCATCGACGACATCCAGTTCCTCCAGGGCAAGCTGCAGACCCAGGAGGAGTTCTTCCACACGTTCAACACGCTCCACAACGCGAACAAGCAGATCGTCATCACCAGCGACCTGCCCCCGCGCGAGCTGTCGGGCTTCGAGGACCGGATGCGCACCCGCTTCGAGTCCGGCCTGCTGACCGACGTGCAGCCACCCGACCTCGAGACCCGCATCGCGATCCTGCGCAAGAAGGCGATCCAGGACCGGATGAAGGTGCCGGACGACGTCCTCGAGTACATCGCGACGAACTTCAGCACCAACATCCGCGAGCTCGAGGGGGCGCTGATCCGCGTCACGGCGTTCAGCAACCTCAACCGCCAGGCCGTCGACCTGCCGCTCGCCGAGATCGTGCTCAAGGACGTGCTCCCCAACGAGACGCCCAACCAGGTGACGGCCGCGACGATCATGGCCGTGACGGCCGCTTACTACGCGGTGACGCTCGAGGACCTCTGCGGGTCGAGCCGCTCGCGCCAGCTGGTGACGGCGCGCCAGATCGCGATGTACCTCTGCCGCGAGATGACCGACCTGTCGCTGCCGAAGATCGGCCAGCACTTCGGCGGCCGCGACCACACGACCGTCATGCACGCCGACCGCAAGATCCGCGAGCTCATGGGTGAGCGCCGCGCCATCTACAACCAGGTCACCGAGCTGACCAACCGGATCCGCCAGCAGTCCCACTGAGGACGGTCCACCGAGCCGCGGGAGCGAGGACGCCTCCCGGGCGCTGCTGAGGGCGCCGCGAGGCCGTCCGCGCTGTTCTGGCGCCCGCAGCCCCGTCCCCGCGCGCTCGCGCTGCGGAGAGCGCCGTCGGTGCCGTGCCGGATCATGGCGTATGCCGTGTCGCCGGCTGCTCTCTCGGTCGTGTCCCCCAACGCCGCCCTGCGCCGCAACCCGCGCCCGACGTGCCCGAGAACCAGCCCTCCGTGGGCGTCGAGGACGGACGGACAAGAACGAACACACGCCGACGTGAACCCACAAGACTGCACCGTGCATCCACAGGGTTGTCCACACCTGTGTGCACAGTGCCGTGCGTGCGGTCCCGGACGCCACT
>NZ_BAAANB010000122.1:0-12482 GCF_039529575.1 Terrabacter terrae | reverse complement strand
CCCTGGCCCACGCGGCCCGACATCCACGCCATCGGCCTGACCGCTGCCCGCTGGGTCGAGAGCCAGGCCGCCGACAGGCCCGTCGTCGTGCTCGGGCACTCGACCGGCGCGCAGGCGGCCCTGACCGCCGCCCTGGCCCTCGGATCCCGGCGGCGCTGCCTCTCCCTCGTCATGGCGGGCCCGACCTTCTGCCCCGAGCAGCGGCGGCTCGCCGGACTGGCGTCGGCCACCCCCCTCGCCTACCGCAACGACCGGCCCACCGAGATCGACCCGGCCGAGGCCTGGCGTGGCCGCGCCGGGATGGTCGCCATCCTCGGCTCCGGCCTGCGGGACGCGCCGGAGGAGCGGATCGCCCACCTGCACGCACCGCTGACGGTCACGTCCGGGGCGCACGACGCCTATGCGCCGTTCGACTGGCTGGACCGACTCGCCACCTCCGCCCGCAACGCCCCGAAGGTGCGTACGGCGCGGCTCGGCGGCTCGCACAACAACCTCTACACGCACGCCGAGGAGGTCGCCGACCTCGTCGCCCTGGCGGCGCAGGACGCCGTCCGAGCCGGCTGACCCCCGTCGCAGCGTCGCAGGCGACCGTGACCCGGGGGATACGAGGGTGCCCGGCCCGCGAACTCCGCGCGCCGGGCAGCCTCGACGCCGTCAGCTGCCGTTCCAGTGGATCTCCCACGTGGTGTTGTCGCCGTGCTGCTGCGTCCAGAACGTGCGCCACACGGGGTGGGTCGCCGGCTTCGGCGGCTTGGCGCCGAGCAGGCCTGCCACCGTCGGGTCTCCGTCGGAGACGTGGATCCCGGTGATCTCGTTGTCACCGTCGTTGTACGCCGGGCCGGCCATCGCGTCGAAGGTCGCCGACGCGTCGCGGCCCTCCGCCAGGAAGCGGACCGGGCGCGGAGCGTGGCCGCCCTCGACGGCATACGACCGCTCGTCCTGGCCCCGGCCCGTGCCGAGGCGGTAGACGTAGCCGGAGTCGAGCGCGCCCCGCTGGGTGTGCAGCCCGTCACCGGCGTCCTCGACGACGAGCAGGTCGTCGGCCGTGGCGAAGGCGATGTTGTCCAGGCCGGTGTGCTCCTTGTCCCCGACCGCGGCGATCGAGATGCGGCCGGCGTCGGCGCTCGGGGTCGCCTGCGAGATGCGGAAGACGCCGCCGTACGCGCCGGGCAGGGTGCTCGACGTGCTCGTGTCGCCCGTCTCGGTGAAGTAGAACTCCTTGAACCCGGTGCCGGGTCGGAAGACGCCGTTCTCGGGGCGCTTGAGCGGGGTCGCGTCGGCGTCCTTGGCGGCGGCCGTCGCGTCGAAGGCCTCCGTCGTGCCGGCGTGGATGGTCACCCACTTCGTGGTGAAGGACGTCCCGTACGTGTGGAGCAGGCCGAGAAAGGAGTCGGCCGGGTTCGCCTGGAGCTGCGATGCCGTGGCCGGGGAGCCGTCGCGTCGCTCGATCTGCAGCGCCTGCAGCTTTCCGCCCTTGGTGAGGTCGGCCCGGTCGGTCGGCACGAAGCGGTAGACGTAGCTGTTGGGGACCTTGCCGCCGCTCGCGCTCTTTCCGCCGATGTCCTCGACGATCCACACGTTGCCGTCGGAGTCGTTCTGGATCCCCTCGTAGCCGCCGGAGCCGAGGGCCGGCAGGCGCGTGGCCTTCCCGCCGTCGACCGCGTCACCGTTCGCGTCGAGGCCGACGGCGAAGACGCCGCCCTTGGGGGCGCTCGACTCGGCAGTCAGCAGCAGCTGCCTGGTGAACGGGTTCCACGTGATGCCGTCGATCGTCGGGTAGGCCTCGCCCGCCGTGTCGGTGTCGGAGATCAGCGTCACGCGCTTGAGCGGGTCGGTCTCGTCGAGGTTGACGCGTGTGACGTAGCCGCGGGGGCCGATCTCGTGGCCCTGGTAGAGGTAGTGCCTGCCGCCGAGGACGAGGTAGACGTTCTTGTCGGGCTCGGTCTTGTGCGCCTCGTTCTTCGTCTGCGTCAGCGGCGCGCCGTCGAGGGTGTTGTAGCCGTAGTGCGTGACGCCGTTCGCCGTGTCGGGGTTCGTCAGCGGCAGGTTGCCCCAGGCGACGGACGTCTGGCTGGCCGAGGGCGTCAGCACGTTGTCCTGGATCCCGGACCGCGGGTTGGCGTGCGGCACGTTGGCGACGGGCAGGCCGTCGTGCCCGTCTGCCGCGGAGCCACCGAGGGCGAAGGCCGCCGCGGCGAGCGTGCCGACCAGGCCGGACCTGAGGATGGTGGGAGTGTTCACGGAAGGAGCCTCTCGTTCGCCGGGAGGGGTTGCCCCGGGTGAGTTCGCATACGTCGGAGAGCCTTTCGGAGAGCCGGCGCTGCTACGTGAACGCGAGGGGATCGAGCCGGGACCGTTGCGTGAACCTTGGGAGGATTCGTCCCCGCTCTTCTGCCGAACGGGGTCCGAGGTTGCCACGTTCTGCTCCTAACCACGCTGGGGCGGGCGCATTCTGAACCGCGTGGCAGACAGCATGTCGCCCAGGACCATGGCCCTCCCCCTGACGCACTTCGTCGCAGGAGCGGTCGTCGCGCCGCTGTCCGTGGCGGTCGCCGGGGTGGTCGCCGTGGTGGTCGCCGTGCTCGCAGTGTCCCGGCTCGTGGGCGGTCACCGGACCTTCGCCAGGCTCGACGTGGGGGCGTCGACCTGGGCGGGGCCGGGGCTGGAGTCGTGGACGGTCGTTGTGCGAGCGAGACGCGTACCCGGGTGGCTGCTGCCCATGGCGGGAGGTTGCGTCCGCAGCGATCCCGCGTAGGCACACCGTCTGGCGGCCACCTCGGCCGCAGGCATTCAAGTGGGGGGAAATGCATGACCACGTCAAAAGGCTCTACCGCTGCGCGCGCGCTGGGCTTCGGGATCATCGGCGCGACGGGGATAGCCGTCAACCAGCTGGCGTTCTGGCTGGCTGTCGTCGTCGGCTCGCGCTTCGTCACAGATCCCGAGGCGGGGGGCGCCTCTGACGCAGCCCGCTACAACATGATGCTGACGCTGGCCGCGATTGTCGCGACCCAGGTGTCCACGGTCTGGAACTTCCTCCTGGCCGACCGCCTGGTGTACCGGGACCGGCCGCCCGGCACCTCCAGGAAGGTGGCGTTCGCCAAGAGCTGGGCCGTCAACAACGCCTTCAACCTGGTCCTCAGGGTGCCGATCCTGTTGGCGCTCGTGTGGCTGGGGCTCAATCACCTGTGGGCCAACCTGGTCGCCATCACCGTCATCTTCGCTGCGCGCTTCTACATCAGCGAGCGGTGGATCTGGCACACCCGCCGTGTGGTCGCGGACTTCACGGACGAGACGGCCACGCGTCCCACCAAGGCCGAGGTCCTCGTCGAGATGAACGACGACCCGCTCGGTCCACACATGGCCATCAACCTCAAGCCGCGTCGCCGAACGAAGCTGCACCGCTACTCCATCCATGGCCTCTGCACCATCCTGTCGGAGGTGAAGCTGCCGGAGCTGGCCGAGTTCGAGGTGGACCGCCTGCCGGGCAAGCACGCCGACATCACCGTCCGCCGTGGATACGTCGGCTACCGACGGATGTCGACGCGCGTGCGAGCCACCATGGGGCCGGGCCTGTTCGTCTACCGCGAGCACCTGGGGTCGATGGGCGCGAACTTCCGCGTCGACCTGGACAACCGCATCAGTGTGACGGTCAGCCCGCTCCTGGCACGGTCGCACCACGTCGCCTACACCAACGTCGTCGAGGCGCTGCTGCGCTTCGTTCTCGTCAACAAGGGGTTCATGCTCCTGCACTCGGCGACCCTGCAGCTGGGCAACGAGACCATCATGCTGTCGGCTGAGACGGACACCGGCAAGACCGGCACCATCCTACGGTTGATGCGGGAGCACCCGGCGGTCGCAGGTTTCCTGTCGGACGACATGACCATCATCAACGGCAACGGGGTGGCGTACTCGTTCCCGAAGCCGCTGACCATCAGCTCACACACGCTGCGAGCGGTCGACAACCGCGTGCTGCCGCTCGGACGCCGGGCGGCGCTGGCCCTCCAGAGCCGCATCCACTCCAAGGACGGCCGCGCGTTCGCGCTCTTCCTGGCGCGGCTCAACATCCCGATCATCGCCATCAACGCCATCACGCAGATCATCGTCCCGCCGCCGAAGTACCAGATCCGCACCCTCGTGCCCACCGCGGCATATCGGACCAGCGGGCAGGTCAGCCGCATCTTCATCATCGGGCGGGGACCGGCGATGACCGCACTCATGTCGCACGACGAAGCGAGGCGAACGCTGATGGCCAACACGGAGGACGCCTACGGCTTCCCACCGTTCTCGACCATGGAGCAGGCCATCTCCCTCCGCCGAGGGCGCCGCTCCAAGCGGAGGGGCATCGACAAGCTCAGGCAGCGCGAGGTCGACATCCTCGACAAGTTCCTGACCCACGTCGGTTCGGTGATGCAGATCCAGTCGCCCAACTTCGGCTGGGCCGATGTCATCGCCGGCACGGTCGTCGGGACGAGGCGCCTCACCACGGGCTCGACGGTCCTCGAACCCGCCGTCGATGCGTTGTCCGAAGGCCGTCTGACCGAGCCGCACGGCGCTGGTGTCGGCCAGATGGGGGACAGCTCGCCGGCGCGCCCGTCGGACGGCCTGCCGGCCTAGCCTCCCACCGGCCACAGCGGCCCGTTCCCAAGACGTACGCGGAAAGGTACGGCTCGGGAACGGGCCGCTCTGCTGCCGTTCCCGCCACAGACCCGCGCCACGGAGGCACAATCACTGTGGGGGTAACACCGGGGGGGAACACGCGTGCACCGACTGCACCACCTGTGGCAGCGCGTCGCCAGTCATGAGACGCAGCGTCACGTCGATCCGACGGGACGGCAACGCGCCCTGCTCGTCTGCGTGCTGCTCGCGACCAGCTTGACCGCGTGCCAGAGCGGCTCGCGAGCGACTGCGCAGCCCGTGCCGACGGCGGTGCCCGTGGTTCCGCCCGTCACAAGCGCACGATCACAGGCAGTGTCCGTGCCCGGGACGAGCCCAGCGGTCCAGGCCTGGATGAAGCGGGCCGAGCCCGTACAGATCGAGCTCAACGACAGCGTCGCCGCCGTGGGCCCGGCGGTGGCGGCGGGCGTCGCTTCCAAGGCCCAGCCGCTGTGCTCACGACTGGTGCGCGCCGCCGGGGCCGTGCTCGCGCTGCCGCCTGCACCGTTGCCAGGACTCAAGGAGGAGCTCGCAGCGGGCGCGCAGGATCTGCACCGTGCCGGACTCACGTGCCTGGCGGGTGACGCGGTGGCGGCGCGCGCACATCTCGACGCCGCCCAAGCGGCGCGAACCAGCTCCGAGGAGCGTGTGGACAAGCTGCTCTTCGGCACGGCCGCTGATTGACAGGGGTTGGTCGACCGGGCTCATTTCATTGGATCTCTCGTGGCAAACACCCGATTTGCACGACGGCCGGCAACTGTCATCGCGCCAACGACTGTAGGCGTCTCGTTCCAGGATCTCGATGTAGGACTTCGCATTCCGTGGCAACTAGCCATGGCCCGCGACTAAGGACGAACCATGCACAAGCTCATTCGCTCACTGGCGATCGTCGCCCTCCTCTGTGTCGCCGGGTTCGGTTTGAGCCCGGCAATGTCCGCCGGCGCCGCCACCGTCAGCGTCGCCGCCTCGGCCGACGCGTACGTCGCCTCCGACGCGCCGGATGCGAACTTCGGTTCGGGCACCACGCTCCAGGCCGACGCCTCACCCGTGAACATCATCTACCTGAAGTTCGAGGTCACGAACTTCTCGTCGCCGCCCGACCAGGTCACGCTGCACGTCTTCACCCGCTCGACCGGAACGACACCGATCAAGCTGGCAGTCGAGCCGTCGTCCTGGACGGAGTCCGGCATCACCTACAACAACCGGCCCGCGCTCGGCACCCTCGTGGCGAGCTCCGGCGCCTTGACGGCCGGCACGTGGACCAGCATCGACGTCACGCCGTACGTGCAGTCCAACGGGACCTACAGCTTCGCGTTGACGACCGGTGCGACCGCCGTCCGCCTGTTCGACAGCCGCGAGACGGCCAACGCCCCGTACCTGGAGGTCACGACCAGCGCGCCGTCGTCCGACCCCGTGGTCGTCGGCGCCGGCGACGTCGCGTGCTCGCCCACCGAGGCGTCGTACAACGGCGGCGCCGGCACGGCCACCGCGTGCCACATGGGCGCGACCGCCAGGCTCGTCCAGAGCCTCAGTCCCGCTTCGGTCCTGATGCTGGGTGACGGCCAGTACAACAGCGGCTCGTTGTCCGACTACAAGACGTCCTATGGCGGGTCGTGGGGCGCCTTCAAGTCATTGACCGATCCCACCGTCGGCAACCACGAGTACGGCACAACAGGCGCCGGCGGCTACTTCACCTACTTCGGCAAGCTCGCCACGCCGCGCCAGCCGACGTGCACCTCCAAGTGCGACGGTTACTACAGCTACGACGTCGGGGCCTGGCACATCGTGTCCATCAACGCCGAGTGCACGCGGATCAACGGCGGAAACGGTTGCGCCGTCGGCTCGCCACAGGAGAAGTGGCTCAAGGCCGACCTGGCCGCGCACCCCAACACGTGCACGCTCGTCTACGGCCACCGCCCACGCTGGAGCTCCAACTCGTTCGCCAGCGCGGCCATTGCCCCGCTCATCGCCGACATGTACGACGCCGGGGTCGACATCTACCTGTCAGGTCACGCGCACTCCTACGAGCGGTTCGCCCCCCAGGACCCCTCCGGAAATGCAGACGCGGCCAACGGTATCCGCCAGTTCGTCGTCGGGACCGGGGGTGAGAACTTCACCGGCTTCGCGACCACAGTGGCCAACTCGCAGCTGCGCAAGACGAACATCTTCGGCGTGATGAGGTTCACGCTCCACCCGCAAGGCTACGACTACCGTTTTGTCGCCGATCCGGCGACGCCGTTCTCCGACTCGGGCAGCGGCAACTGCCACTGACCCGCTTGCCCACATTCATCACAATCGCTCCCATCCTTCTCTGTGTATCGACTGGCGGTGACCTCGATTCGTGCCGATGCATGAGCCGATCAGGTGATGGTGGTATCCCGGTCCAGCCTGACCATCGAGTCACCTGGCGCGTTCGTCCATTCGACCCGAAGGGTGCGTCATGATCGTTGCCGACCTCCTGAGGCGCAGCGCGCCGTCGGGCGACGCGCCCGGGAGCCCCGGCGGCGACGTCCCGCGCCACGACCTGCGCCTGGCGCCGCGGCTGGGACTCGCCGTCGCCCTCGTGGTCGGCGCGTTCCTGCGCCTCTGGCAGATCGGGTCGCTCGGCCTCAACAGTGACGAGACGGTCTACGCCGGGCAGGCGGCCAGCATCGCAGGCAACCCTGCCTACACCGACTACTTCCCGATCTTCCGAGCCCACCCGCTGCTCTTCCAGAGCCTGTTGTCCGTCTACTACCAGTGGAGCGACAGCGACATGGCGGGGCGGGTCCTGTCGGCCGCCTTCGGCGTTGCCACGATCTTCGCCACCTACAAGGTGGGGGCCGCGTTGTACGACCGCCGGGTCGGGGCGATCGCCGCGCTCGTCCTCGCCGTCATGCCGTATCACGTCGTCGTGACGCGGCAGATCCTGCTGGACGGCGCCATGGTGTTCTTCGCGACGACAGGGCTGTACTTCCTGGCCCGTTACTGCGGCGAGCGGCTCGACCGGTACGCGCTGGCTTGCGCGGCCGCCATGGGCCTGGCCTTCCTGACCAAGGAGACGGCCGTGGTGCTGTGGGGCGGGGTCTACCTCTTCTTCATGCTCTCGCGCGCCCTGTCCATCCGGCTCCCCACGGTCTTCGGGATGGCCGTCGTCTTCAGCGGTCTGGCGCTCGCCTTCTGGCTCGCGCTGAGACTGTCCGGGGCGGCCCGCACGGGGGACAACTACGTCGTCTGGCAGCTGTTCCGCCGGCCGAACCACACCCTCGCCTTCTATGCACAGACGGTGCCCGTGTCGATCGGTCTGGTCGTCGTCGCGGTCGCGGCCGCCGGCTTCATCGGCCGCCGGGTCGCGTGGCAGGAGGGGCTGCTGCTCGCCTGGGCTGTGGTGCCCATTGCCTTTTTCGAGCTGATGCCCGTCAAGGGGTTCCAGTACCTGCTGCCCGTGGCGCCCGTTGCCGCGGTGCTTGCCGGACGCAGCGTCATGCTGATGTTCCGGTCGCAGCGGCTTGCGTCGTGGACCAGAGGGCGTGGCCGCCTGGCGGCGGCCGGCCTGCTTGCCCTGATGCTCACCGCCCAGTCGGTCGCGGTGTGGCCCGTCGTCTCGCCCACAGCGTCCGCCAAGTTCCTGGCCGGCGCCGGCGGGTTGCCGGCCGGCAGGGAAGCAGGCACCTGGATCGGCCGCAACCTACCCCGAGGCTCCGTGCTGCTGACCCTGGGGCCATCCATGGCCAACGTCATCGAGTTCTACGGTCACCGGCAGGCGTACGGCCTGTCGGTGAGTCCCAACCCGCTCAATCGCAACCCGGCCTACGTACCGGTCGAGAACGTCGACCGTGAGCTCAGGCAGGGCAACCTCCAGTACGTGGTGTGGGACAGCTTCTCGGCCGAGAGGTCGCCCAGCTTCTCCGCCAAGCTGCTCGGCTACGTCCACAAGTACCGCGGCATCGCGCTCCACACGGAGTCCGTCACGGTGACGGCAGAAGACGGGTCCGCCACCCTCCGTCCTGCCGTCACCATCTACGAGGTGCAGCCATGAGACGACTCCTGACCGCCGTGATGGCCCTCCTGGTCGTGATGCCCGCCACCGTCGCCTCGGCCACGCCGCCCACCGTTCCCACCACGACGCCGATCAAGCACCTGGTCGTCCTGATGCAGGGCAACCATTCGTTCGACAACTACTTCGGCACGTATCCCGGAGCCGACGGCATCCCGAAGGGCGTGTGCCAGAAGGTCAACCTGCAGGTGAAGACGACCAAGGGGTGTGTCACCCCCTTCCACATCTCGCCCACGTCGGCGCCCGTCGACCTCGACCACGGCCCGGCCGTGCAGAAGTACCAGTACGACGGCGGCAAGATGGACGGTTTCGTAGCCGCCTACCGGCGTCTGGGCCAGGACGGCACCGGCGCCATGGGCCACTACGACGGACGTGAGCTCCCCTACTACTGGAACCTTGCCGAGTCGTTCGTCCTGTTCGACCGTTTCTTCGCCTCGACGCGGGCGGGCAACCGTGAGAGCTACCTGTACTGGGTGGCGGGCACCGCGCCGAGCAGCCCGGACGGCGTCCTGCGCGACAGCGCCGGCTACGACGCACTTCCCACGATCTTCGACCGCCTGGCCGCACGCGGCATCCCGGCCAAGTTCTACGTCGAGAACTACAACCCACGGCTGGCCGACCCGGCGTCGGGCAGCCGGTCCCGCACGAGCCAGCTGGTCAAGGTCCCGCTGCTGTCGATGTCCCGCTTCCGTACCGATCCGGCGCTCTCGGGCACGGTCGTCGACCTGTCCCAGTACTACCGGGACCTGCGGGACGGGACGCTGCCGGCCGTGTCGTACGTGGTCATGACCGGTTCCAGCGAGAACCCGCCGTCGCGTGTCGACATCGGGCAGGAGGCCGTCCGCAAGATGACCTCTGCGCTCATGCGGAGCAGCTACTGGACGACGTCGGCGTTCCTGCTGACGTACGACGGGTGGGGTGGGTGGTACGACCACGTCCCGCCGCCTCGCGTCGACGCTCGCGGGTACGGCTTCAGGGTTCCGGCCCTGCTGGCCAGCCCCTATGCCAAACGCGGGTTCATCGACCACACGGTGCTGGACTACACAGCGGTCCTGCGGTTCATCGAACAGAACTGGTCCCTGGCGCCGCTCGCGCAACGCGACGCCGCGTCGGCCGGCCTCGCCTCGGCGTTCGACTTCACCTCCCCGCCCACCCAGGCCCGCATCGTCGGGGCAACGCGGGCGGCTCCGCCCCCTGGCACGGCAGCGCCTCAGCCCAGTACGGCCATCTACGCCTGCTACGGCCTGGCACTCATGTTCGCCGTCGGCCTCATGGTGTGGACGCGCGTTCGCCGTGCCCAGCGCCCGAGGGGACGTGCGACCCGTGTGGCGTGACCGCGTCCTTCGCGTACTCCTGACCTCTGTCGTCGCAGTCGGGCTCATGGCCGAGGCGGCCACGGCCGCAACCCGACCCGAGCCCGTCGCGCTGAGCGCCGCGGTCAACATCGTGACGGTGCCAGCAGTGCCAGGCGCTGCGTTCGTCTTCGACGGCCGGCTGGTCACGACGGACAAGCAAGGCATCGCCCACATCATCGTCCCTGCCGGTACGCATGGCCACACGCTGACGGTCAAGACCACTCACACCCAGCGGGCGGGTGGCGACTACTCCTTCGCGCGTTGGTGGCGCACGGGCAACCACACCCAGGACTACGAGCGCACGCTCACGGGCCTCAGGGTCCGCAAGAACCTGACGATCAAGGCCGCATACCGCGCCAGTTTCACCGTCAGGTACGGGTTCGCCGACCCGGCCAAGCGCCCGGTCCCCCGCTCTCGAGTGGCGACCGTGGAGTTCCGCGGCGACAACGGCCAGACGGTCACCGCGACCGGGGGTGGGACGGTTCGGCTGCTCGGGATCAGACCGGTCAACAGCAGCGGCACGCTCGTGGCGAAGGAGATCAAGTACACGGTCCAGCGGGTGCAGGTGGACGGCTCCAACGTGGTACGGGTCAACCAGCAGCCGTTCGTGCCGAGCCAGAGACAGACCGTGACGATCTCGTTGCTGCTCCTCGGTGCCCACTTCAGGACACGCGACTTCCTGTTCGGCTCCCCGGTGGGCACCACGGTGGTCCTGACCTACCCCGACAGGTCGACGAAGCGATTTCCGCTCGATGCGCTCGGTGAGGCGGACGTGGCCGGGCTCGCGCGTGGCAACTACACGGTCAGTGTCGAGGCACCCGGTATCGCGTTCACACGCCCCGTCGCGCTGTCACGCAACCAGTACGTCGACCTGCCTGTCGTGACCTACCGTGACCTCGGTGTCGTCGGCGGCATGGCCGTTCTCGTGTTGGGGTCCCTCATGGCCCTCAAGCGGGTGCGTGTGCGGTCCCGGCGTCGCGCGGTCACGGCCACGTCATGAGACGGCTGTGGCTCGTATGCGTGCTGGCGGCCGTGCTGGCCGCGCTCGCCCCCACCGCTGCCGGTGGTGCCGGCGCTGCCGGCGCTGCGCCGGCAGCCGCGCCAGCCGTCAAGAACATCCCGGTGCTGGCGTACTACTACCAGTGGTTCGACGTCTCCTCCTGGGATCGCGCCAAGCGGGACTACCCGCTCTCGGGGCGGTACTCCAGCGACGATCCGACCGTCATGGCGCGCCACATCACGCAGGCCAAGGCCGCCGGTATCGACGGGTTCATCGTCTCGTGGAAGGACACGCCGGTGAACGACCGCCGGCTGTCGACGCTCATGGAGGTGGCCCGCCGACAGGACTTCAAGCTGGCGGTGATCTACCAGGGACTCGACTTCTCACGCCGTCCGCTGCCCATCGGGCGCGTCGCGCACGACATGGCCCTGTTCAGGGACGAGTACGCGCCGGACCC
Organism: Terrabacter terrae; assembly: GCF_039529575.1. NCBI lineage: Bacteria > Bacillati > Actinomycetota > Actinomycetes > Micrococcales > Intrasporangiaceae > Terrabacter > Terrabacter terrae. Next base: position 981 of record NZ_BAAANB010000122.1, on the reverse strand, counting down.
CGTCTTCGACATCTTCGGCAAGCCCGTGCTCATCTGGTCGGGGACGTGGGCGTTCGACGCGGCGGACATCGCGTCCGTCACGGCACCACTACGGCAACGGCTGCTCGTGCTCGCCACCGAGAAGAGCGTGCAGGGTTATGAGCGGGTCGCGCCGAGCTTCGACGGTGACGCGTACTACTGGTCGTCGGTCGATCCGCTGACGAACCCGGGCTACGCGCGCAAGCTCCGTGACATGTCGAGCGCGGTCCATGGACGGGGGGGCCTGTGGCTGGCTCCGTTCGCGCCGGGTTTCGACGCCCGTGACGTCGGCGGGACGAGTACGGTGCCTCGCCGTGACGGCCAGACGTTGCGCGCGGAATACGCTGCGGCCGTCGGCTCCTCGCCGGACGCCCTGGCGCTGATCTCCTGGAACGAGTTCAGTGAGAACACCCACGTCGAACCGAGCGAGGCGAACGGAGCGACGTACCTGACGGTCCTTCGCTCCCTGATCGGCACGACGGGTGTCGAGGTGTCGCCTCTGGCGCAGGACTCGAGCGACTCCCCGGGCGGGAAAGGAAGGTCGATGACAGGACTGTTCGCCATCCTCGTGATAGGCCTGTTGATGCTGCTCCCCCTGGCCTGGCGCCTGCTCGCGCGAGACCCGCAGGCTGCTCGTCCCGGAGCGCCGACCGCCCAGCCGTTCCGTGCCAGATGGCGCGAGAACGTAGCGCGCCACCGCGTGCTGGTGATGGCGCTGATGGCTGCAGTCCTCGTGCTCCTGCTCGTTGCCGGCTCGAATGTCTTCGGCGCGAGCTCCTGGACCGGCGCCGGGACGGCTTCGCCGCTGTACAGGGGGGCGCAGCCCGTTCGTTCGCCTGCGCAGGCGGTCATGGTGGCGGCAGGCGACATCGCCTGCCCGTCCGACAAGAGCCTCCTGACCGAGGAGAAGGCCTCCCCCCACTCCTGCCGCATGCAGGAGACCGCGGGGCTGATCGGCCAGGT
>NZ_BAAANB010000121.1:0-5469 GCF_039529575.1 Terrabacter terrae | reverse complement strand
GATGATCGATGAGTTGGGGCGAGCCACATTCAATGTGTTCCCTGACGATATTCGCTTTGCAGACGTCGCACGAGCGCGGGACGCTGGACTATTCGAAGGGGATCCGCAGCGGCTGGCTCTTTTTGTCGACCCCTTTCCGGGAGTGGAGGGCGGCGGGGGCAATGGGTTCTCGCTTTGGCAGAACGTCTTAGACGTCTATGCAAACGTGCGACCATGGATGGAAGGTGGGCTCCTCTTTTCAGGCACGACTGCGACTCTCTGGGGGGCTTACAAGGGGATTGCGAAGTTTATTCGCCGCCACGCGCCCAGTCTTGAGCGCCGGTCAACGGGGCTGACGCAGGTGGAGGCGCTCGGACGACTAGCGAAGGGGCCCGAACAGCTGGGCAAACTTCTAGGTATCCCGACCGGAGAGGCCGCCGACCTTTTAGTCACACTCGGGTTGAGGGCGGGCCGGGACACGGATACTCCGGATGTCATACTGGCTCGGCGCGTGACGGCTGTTACAGCCAAGGTCTCCACCCACTTTCACCTGGAGCCCGAGAATTTGGCCGAGGCCTGCAAGCGCGCATCTCTGGTGCCCTTCGATGGCGATGAGCTTGCCCTTGAGCACACCGTCACAGGGATATTTGAAGACCTAACGGAATTGCAGAATCGAAAGTATTGGCAGTAGAAAGGGGGGTGCTTCGTAGCGTCCGTGTGTGCCGCTCCCGACCGTACCCGGGCTCGAGCACTCGCCACGCGTCACGTCATACCGCCGCCAGTCGACCGCTGTTGAGCGGCGGCGCTACCGCGTTGCGGCAAATCCCAAGCGGTGCTCCGGGCCGGGTTGTCCGGCGCACGGACCAGTCGTGTTTGCCACTATGGCTTGGTGAACGACTTGATCACGACCGCACCCGCTCTGCTGCGCGACCATCCCGCTGTCATCAGCGTCGAGTTCGCTGGCTCGCGTTCCCGAGGGACACATGCGGGACTCTCTGACTGGGACTTCGCCGTCGAGACCTCGGACTTCGAGGCTCTGGCTCGAGACCTGCCCACGCTGGTGCTGCCTTTGGATCCGTTGAGCCAACAGTGGGAACCAATGGGCCACTTCCCGGTCTACCAGGTACTTCTGCACGGTCTGACGAAGATCGAGTACCTGTTCCTGAGTGAATCGCAACAGCCCGTCCCGGCCCGCGAACCCACCGCCGAGTCGCTCGCGTCGATCAATACGCACTTCTGGGACTGGATCTGGTGGATTGCCACCAAGGGGGCGATCAATCGCACTGACCTGGTCGCGGAGCACCTGACACAGTTGCATGACCACCTCTTACGACCGATGGGCATCGAGCCGGTGCCACTCAGCGTCGACGCCGCGATCGGGGCGTTCGCCTCCCGGCGCGATGCCCTGGAACGGCAGTTCGGGGTGGAGGTGGACAGAGCCCTGGAGGACGAGGTGCGCCGCGGCGTCGAACGCGTCCTCGGCCAGGGATAACCACGCACGTGCTCTTGCCGCGACCTCCTGAGCGCCCTCGCCTCTGACCAGATGCTGACCTGCAGGTTCTTAGATCCTGCCGCTCACCCGCAATCCCGTTTGTGCCGTGACCGCTCCTAGGACTCGCAACTTCATCGCATCACTTCGCCGCAATCGACCATGCCAGGGCCCAGCCACTGCTCCGTTGGCTAGCAAAAGTGAGCCCCTCACGGATACGCGCTATCTCTCGCGCCACCCTGGCGCACGAGTCGTGAGCCTTTCCCTCACCCCATCGGACAACGCGTCCGCGCAGGGCTTGTTGGCACAAGCAGCAAGCCTCAGTAGTCATCCGAGCTTGTGCTGGGCGCCCGCTGGACGTAGTGCCGCTGCTCTTGCGGCTCGCGGCCTTCGGGGACTTCTTGGGGCAGTCCATGTGCCGATAGCCCGGTTGCCCATCGCGCGTCCGAGCGAAGTACGCCTGGTCATTCACCTTCATTGTCTGCCCGCACCTTTGGCAGCGCGTTCCCGATACGGGCACTCGGAGTGCAATGCGATCTCCCTTCGCCATGGACGGAAATTAGCCTCGTGGTCCGACAGGCGCCGGTGGCTCGCCGTGGCACCGCCGAAAGGGCACGCCTCTCCAAGAACATCTGCCCACGACGTCCTGAGGAAGCACTCCCGCCGCGTCTCACAAAAGCTGACAGTCCCAGAAGACCCACCACCTACTCGGGACGGCGTGTGCGAACGGAAAGGCCAAGCGCCAGCCCCGCCACCATCGCGACCAAGGTCAGAGGAAATACGGAGGAGTTCCTAGGCTCAGGGTCTTGCGCTTCCTGTCGCAGCGCGACTTTAATCTGCTCGAGCTGTTGTCGCAGTCGGGCCGTCTCGAGCTCCGAAGCAGATCTCAAAAGGCTGTCGGCCCAGTACCGACCGATGCCCGCAAAACCGGCTCCGATGAGCCACGACGAAGCGGCGGCGGGCGCCTCCAGGCCGACGATGCCGGCGAACGCCAAACATGTGCCGGTCACCGTCGTGCTCAGGAACCGGGCGAATGGCCAGCGATCCTTGGGAGCCCAGGCAACGATTAGGAGAACAAGGGAACCGGCGGCTACCGCGAGACGGTCCTCCTTTGGAAACTGCCCTACGAGGACGCCAGGAATGAACATCGCTGCGCCAATTGTCGCGATGACTCGGCCGCGCCCGCTCTGGCGCACCATAGAAGAGCCGCTCGAAGATCGACGGGAGTCTTGGGTCGTCACACTGAGTGGATATCACTGGGCGCCGACACTCCCGATGATTCGACCAGCTCCTCCTCGGGGTGTAGGTACAGCCGTAGTCAGGGTGAGGTTCATGCGTCAGTTCGCCGCCAGCCGGGCGCGACGTTCGAGTCGTGTCGCCGGCTAAGGTCCCGTCATGGAGCCCATCCCACTGACCAGTCTGCTTCCCGACGGCTTCGACCCAACACAGTACAAGGTCCACTTCGCCGTCTGGAATCAGATCAAGCATCCGATCGACGTTCTAGCGACCAGCCCGGAGGAGTGGCAAGGGTGGAACTCGTGGAGAAGCGTGAACAACGACTTCAACCGGGAATTCATCTTCTCGGTGGCCCAAGATAAACACGACCCGACGCTTTGGCTCTTCGGCGGGATCTGGGAGGTTCTGGAACGGAGGCCCGAGCCCCAAGCGCACTCGTACACGGTGAGGATACGGGAGGACCTGATGGGTCCCTTCATCCGCCGTCTGTGGCTCCGCCATCAGAGATCGGGCAGGAACATTCGTCAGCGAATGGAGTCGGTCCTGCCGACAGTTACGGTCTCGTCGATCCTCGAGGAGCCGTTTGCTGGCGACCCATTCCCGGGGCACGACCGGATCAATCACAGCCTCGCCGACCTCCAGGCCGTCGTCAGCCAAGCTCGTACCGACTGGCGGGTGCCATTGGAGAGCATGAAAGGCGTCTACGTCATCCACGACTCGGAAACGGGGCAGCGGTATGTCGGCTCCGCCTACGGCGACACCGGCATCTGGCAACGCTGGGCGACATACGCGGCAACGCTGCACGGCGGCAACGTCGGTCTCAAGACTCTTCTTGAAGCAAAGGGCGATGAGTCCTACCGGACCGACATGCGGTTCGCCCTCCTCGAGTACTGGTCGATGCGCACCGATGACGCCCATGTACTGCAGCGCGAGTCCTACTGGAAGGACGTCCTCCATGCACGGTCGCTCGGACATAACAAGAACTGAATGACGGCCGAGCACCAGCGCTGAAGAAGCGGACCGCGGCCAGGACGGGGGATCGATATACCGCGAACATTCCCCCCGCGACTGCGACCGACCCTTATCGAGGCGACGCAGCGACCAGCTTCCGGAAGAACTCGTGAGTTTGCGCGTCCGTCGAGTAGATGGTCACGCTCTGCATCCCACGTGTGAGGAGCACCTTGTAGACGTTGCGTACCAAACGGTCGAACTCCTGGTCGCTCACCTTCGTCCTGTTGCGGAAGTCGGGGTCCCGATTGGCCTCGCGCACCGTGCGCCAGCCCCCATCGCGCCAGACGAAGTCCGGACCGATGATGACGCCTGCGTGGTCATACTCGAATCCCTGAGCCGTGTAGACGCAGCCCACCTGGCCGAATCCCGCGGGGTCGCTCGCCCACAGCGCGGCTGGCGGCGCGCCGCCGACGGCCCTGTCGCCGCGAAGGTTCCAAGGACGAGACCAGCCGTCGATCTCCACGTCGTTGACCAATGACCCGTCTGGGCGTGGGTCGCTCCACGACCAGCAGTAGCCGGCCGCCATGCGGGCCGAATAGCCGTTGCTCTGCCGCGTCGCGAGGACGTGCTCGAGCTCCTCCGGCGTGTCAGCGACTGACACGCTGAAGCCGTCATCACCCTTCCACTCGATCGGGCCACCCGGCTTGAGGCCGAGCAGACGCAGCACCCAGTCGACGTAGACCTCAGAGCCGCCGCAGCGGAACTGGTCGTTGAGGTTGATGTGCTCGACCTTCAGGCCGAGGGCCTCTGCATGCGCCTCGATGTCCTCGACGGTTCCCATCTCGCCCGGACGCACCACCTGGTGCTCGTCGAGCAGAAACACCGGGACCCTTGCTGCCGACAGGAGCTCATGGATCTGCGGACGCCCGGCCGTGCGCAGCTCCTTGCGCGTGTAGCGACTGACGGACGTCTCACGGATGCGGTGCGCCTCGTCCAGGATGAGGCAGTCGAGGTCGTTCGGCTCGGCGGTCATGAACGAGTTGAAGTAGGTGAAGAGCTTCTGCACACGCGGCGCCCGCTTGCCGGCGACCTTTCTCAGCGTCATCGTGAAAGACCTGGAGCCGGTGGCGTGCATGACCGCGCGACCTTGGCGTGACAGCTCTCCCATGAGTGAGAGGGCGATGACCGACTTGCCGCTGCCAGGTCCGCCGCTCACGACAACAGCCGTCTTGGTGTTCGACCGACGGGCGTGCTCGACTGCATGCATCACGTGCTCGTAGGCATCCCGCTGCTCGTCGAGCAAGACGAACTGCTCCCGGTTCTGCACCTCCTCGGCGGCAACCGCCAACAGCTGCTTGCTCGGCGTGATCTTGCTCCGCAACAGCGCATCCGCAGCCTCGGCGCCGCTCTCGCCGGGTGCGAGGAGGGTGCGCAGGTACTCGACGAACGCGCCGCGACGCTGACCGGTGAAGAGGCTCCCTGCTTCGTCCGCTGCAGACGAAGGAGGTCCGAGACGCCGAGATCCGTGGCGTTGTGCAGGTAGGCGACACCAGCCAGCGAGTGCGGCTGCTCGGCCAGCATGACGGTGAACGAGGAGAGGTAGTCGCAGTAGTCGGCGACCTGCAGCGCTGGATGCGTCACCGCGCGACGGCCGTACTGCTCGACCGACACGAGCGTCTCGCTGTCTTCGAAACGCTCGGCCGAGCTCCACTGCTTGAGCTCGACTACCACGTACGACGGGAGCCCGGTCTTCGGGTGCTTGCCCGCGAGCACCACGTCCGCGCGCTTGCTCGTCAGCGGCAGCTGGTACTCGA
>NZ_BAAANB010000120.1:0-832 GCF_039529575.1 Terrabacter terrae | reverse complement strand
CTCGACCGGCTGCGCCGCCGCCGGCCCACGGCTGAGCTGCCCGAGTACGAGCTCGCCGACCGCCACGACCACCACGCCTCCACCGAGGTGCGCCTGGACATCCAGGAGGCGCTCGCCGCACTGCCCGAGGGCCAGCGGGCAGCCCTCGTGCTGGTCGACATGCACGCGGTGCCCGTGGCCGAGGCAGCCGTGATCCTCGGTGTGGCCGAGGGAACGATCAAGTCGCGCTGCGCACGTGGTCGCGCGGCGCTCGCCCAACACCTGGGACTGACCCCGGGCGTGCGACCCGTCGAGACGCACTGAGCCACGGCTGCCCGTCGGCGAGCGCCCCACCGGCGCGGACGGCGTCCCCAGCCGAGAATGGTTGAATCCGGTGGAACCCGGGGACCCCGGGGGTCCGTCGAAACCCTGGCGACCGGCATACCCCTGCCTGCCTGACGACCACCGCACGCCCTGCCCGAAGGACCACATCCGTGGACGAGCCCGCGCACAGCCCCGAGCGCACCCAGCCAGATCCCGAGCTGCACCCTGCCGCGATGGATGCCCGGCACGGTGCTGCCGTGGACTCCGAGCCGGAGCTGGATGCTGATCTGGACCCCGGTCCGGACCCGGAGCTCGACCGGCACGTGCGCGCCCTCCTCGCCGACGTGCCGGACCCGGGCCCCATGCCCGCTGCCGTGTCCCGCCGCATCTCGGCGGCCCTGCTGGACGAGGCCCGACTGCGCGTCGACCCGGGGCCCCTCGCCGTGGCCCCCGGCGAGCAGGGCCGACTCGGCGCCGACGGCCGGCGCCCGGACACCGGTGGCGGCGACCTCCTCGAGATGCCGAAGGC
>NZ_BAAANB010000119.1:0-1420 GCF_039529575.1 Terrabacter terrae | reverse complement strand
CGTGGAAGGCGGCTCCCGTCAGGCGCACCCGCTCGAAGTGGGTCCCCTGCTGGTCGTCGTACGCCTGGTCGGCCATGCCGGTCCTCCTCCCTCTCGGCGGTTCAGGGGAAGCGTAGGACCGAGCAGCGACAGCGGTGGCGCTTCAGCGCGGGCCGATGCCGGCAGCGACCAGTGAGACCGACACGCATTCAGAAGACGGGATTGACCAGCCCGGCACTCAGGCCCGCCGCCGTGCCGATGACGAGGCCGAGGACCTCCCCGATCGCACAGCCGGAGAGGCAGTGCGGCGTCGCGCTGGCCGCCATCCATACGAGCCCATGCGCCGCGGCGCCATTCCCCCGCCCCGCGCACGGCGTTGGGACACGCTCACCGGACAATCACTCCCAAAACGGTCAGCCACGACGGGTTCGTGGGTACGTCAGCGTCGATGGCTGCGCCGCGGGGTGCGGCCGTCACCGTGGGGTCTCGGGTTTGCTCGTGGAGGGGTGGCCCGGGGCCCCTCGTACGTCCACGTCCCGGACGACCTCGTTGCGGCGCAAGAACGCCGGCACGATCGCATCTGTCGCCGTTCGACCGGCTCGGTCATCGCGGTGGGCCGGGACGGCTCCTGCAGGACGGGGGCGGTCACGGCGACCTTGGTCGCCGCACGTCCCTGCGCGCGTATGCCGTCCCGCCGACGAGAAGGGCAGGTGCGGGCCTGCCGTGCCGGGCACGCGAGAATGCTTGGCATGACAGACGTCGCGCGTCCCGACGAGGCCCACCAGCTGCTCCTCGCCCACGTCGACCGCAGCCTCACCGGTCGGCTCGAGGACCCGGCCGTCGTCGCCGCCGTCGTGGGGATCGAGCGGCTCGTCGCCGCAACGGGTTCCACGGATGAGGCAGTGCTGCGGGCGGCTCTGGCCGGCGAGCCGGTCGCCGGGACGGACCCCGGAGTGGTGGCAGCCCTCGTCGGGGAGGGCCGGGCCCACGTGGCGACCGGCCTGATCCGACGAGCCTCGGGACAGCCGGCCGACGCCGCGGTGGTCAACCCGGCCTCCGGCGGCTACGACATCACGACCGACGCGACGCTGCTGCGCGCTGCGGTGCGGGCGGCGCAGGGCTCGATCGACGCGATGCCCTACTACGGCGCCCGCTACGGGGAGCGCGGCTCGCGCTTCGCGACGACCGACTCGGCGTGGCTCATCTCGCTCGCCGGTCTCGGCGAGACCCGCGCGATCCGGCAGGTCGAGTGGCTCTCGCGGGTCCTCGCCGCTCGCGGCATGCCGTCGTGGCTGCTCGAGATCCACCTTGAGGCACTCGTGGCGGAGGTCCGCGCGGTGGCCGGCGACGAGGCGGTGGGCGCCCTGCCGGCAGCGGCGAGTGCACTGGGGCAGGCGCGCCGGCGCCACGTCGACGACGACCTGATGCAGGCCGCGGAGGG
>NZ_BAAANB010000118.1:0-3345 GCF_039529575.1 Terrabacter terrae | reverse complement strand
GTCGAGGTGGCCCTTTGCCCCACTCGGGCCCGGCGCTGGAGGGCATTGGAGACGGTGCGGACCGTGTCGATCGGCAGCTCGTCGCCGAACTCCCACTGCCGGCTGAGCCCGGTGAGCTCGTCGGCCTGGCCGGCGGCGCGGTCGTCGTGGTCGCCGCGACCGGCGGCCTCCACCCGTTCGAAGACCCGCTTGAGCGCCGTCTCCCCGAGCCGGCGGACCGCCCGGGGCGTCAGGCGCAGGCCGTCGTCGCCCCGGGAGACGTAGCCCTGGCGCTCGAGCTCGCGCTCGAGCTGGCGCAGCGCCTCCATGTCGCGGGCGGCGTCGGCGCCGAGGTACTGCTCGAGCCGCTCCACGTCGACGTCGTCGAGCGTGGCCCCGAAGTAGCTCTGGCCCAGCTGCTCGCCGAGCTGCTCGAGGTCGGCCAGCTCGGCCACCGCACCGACGGCGTCGCCGTAGCCCATCGGCTCGCCCTGGCCCGGCTGCACCGGGCTGCGCCGGTCGAGACCGGGACGCAGGGCCCGGAGGTTATCGGCCAGCTGGGCCATCTCGGAGGCCAGGTCCGGGTCGCCGAGCGCCTCGGACATCAGCCGGCTGAGCTGCTCGCGCTGCTCGGGACTGAGCGACGCCATCAGGCGCTCGGCCGCGGCCTGGCGTCGGGCGAGGGCGTCGATCAGCTCGTCGACGTTCTCGGGCTGCTCCGGGAACAGGTCGCCGTGCTTGTCCATGAAGTCGCGGAACTGGTCCTCGGTGTCCTCGCCCCGGGCGTGCGCGGCCAGCAGCTGGTTGAGGTCGGCGAGCATGTCCTTGACCGCCTGCATCGCCTCGCGTGACTGGGCGTCGTTGCCCGACAGGGCCTGCTTGAGCCCCTCGAACTGAGCCCCGACGACCTCGCGCTGCAGCATCTGCTGGATCTGCTCATAGGTCGCCTTCGCCTCGGGCGAGTGCCACTCGTAGTCACCGAGCGCTCGCACGGCCCCGGCGACGTCGTCGGGGATCGTCGCAAGGTCCATCTCGGCCAGGCGGGCGTCGTCGCCGGGCTCGCCGGCGAGGGTGTCACGCTCCTCGGCGAGCGCCTGGTCGAGCATCGCCCGAACCTGGTCGAGCGTGCCCCCCAGGTCACCGCGGCGACGGGCTGCCTCGCGCAGCCGGCGTACGCGGTCGGCGAGGTCGTCGAGACCGCGGCGCCCGTCCATCCCTCGCCTCAGCAGCTCGCGCAGCGAGTCCCGGAGCGAGCCGCCGGCGAGGACGTCCTGACCCACCTCGTCGAGCGCCGAACGCACGTCGAAGGGCGGTGCGAGCGGGTCGGGTCCGCCGTGCCACGGGGTGTAGCGGAACCGCCCGTGCACGTTGCCACCCTCGCCGGGGACTCTCGGTGTCATTCGGATTCCTACGCCCCGTAGACGGTGCGGCCGGCCACGGAGTCCTTGTCGATGCGGCGCGTCAGGTGCAGGCCCTCGAGCACGAACTCGATGGCGGCCGCCACCTCGCCCGGCGTCGCGTCGTCGCCGTGCCCCAGCCGGTCGAGCACCTTCGACAGGCCCGAGACCGGACCCACCTGGGCCAGCAGGTCGGCGCCCGGCACCAGCTCACCGGTCTCGACGACGGCGCCCTCGGCGAAGAGGTTGGTGAAGCCGCTGAGGTCGAGCCCCGCGAGCCGCGACCGGTACGTCTCAGCCACCGCGAGCCGGAGCAGGTGCGTCAGCACGTCCCGCTCGCGGCCCTCCTCGCCCATCTCGAACTCGACCTTGCCGAGCAGGGTGGGCACGACGGTCGGGACGTCGCAGACGCGGGCGACGGCATACGCCTCCCCGGTGCGGGCGGCACGACGAAGCGCGGAGCCGGCCACCCCCTCGGCGCCCGCGATGGCGAAGCGCGCGGACACGCCGGAGCGCTGGTCGACGGCCGAGGACTCGCGCAGGCCGCGGGTGAACCGCGCGACGACCTCGAGCAGGTGCTCGGGCACCTCGGCGACGAGCGAGGACTCCTGCGCGATGAGGGCGACCTCGTCGCTGACCTCGGTCGGGTAGTGGGTGCGGATCTCGGCGCCGAAGCGGTCCTTGAGCGGGGTGATGATGCGGCCGCGGTTGGTGTAGTCCTCGGGGTTGGCCGTCGCGACGAGCAGCAGGTCGAGCGGCAGCCGGAGGGAGTAGCCGCGGATCTGGATGTCGCGCTCCTCGAGCACGTTGAAGAGGGCGACCTGGATGCGCTCGGCGAGGTCGGGCAGCTCGTTGAGGCCGAAGATGCCGCGGTTGCTGCGCGGGACGAGGCCGTAGTGCACGGTCTCGGGGTCGCCGAGCGTGCGGCCCTGCGCGACCTTGACCGGGTCGACGTCGCCGACGAGGTCACCGACGCTCGTGTCGGGCGTCGCGAGCTTCTCGGTGTAGCGCTCGCTGCGATGGCGCCAGGAAACCGGCAGGTCCTCGCCCAGCTCGGCGCTGAGGCGCCGGCAGCGCGTGCACGACGGGTGGTGCGGGTCGTCGCCGATCTCGCACCCCTCGACGACGGGGCTCCACTCGTCGAGCAGCCCGGCGAGCGTGCGCATCAGGCGGGTCTTGCCCTGGCCGCGCTCGCCGAGCAGGACGAGGTCGTGGCCGGCCAGCAGCGCCGTCTCGAGCTCGGGCAGCACCGTCTCGTCGAAACCGACCATCCCCGGGAACGCGTCCTCGCCCGCCCGCAGCCGCGCCAGGAGGTTCTCGCCGATCTCGGCCTTGACGGTGCGGTAGACGTGCCCGGAGGCGCGCAGCTCGCCGAGGGTGGTGGCACGACCGGTGTCGGGTTGGCTCATTGCTTCACGCTACGTCCGAGTCCCGGCACTGTCGAAGGGTGCCGAACGGTGCCGAGGGGTGCCGCGGGCTTCGAGCGACGTGGAAGCCGGCCCGCGCTGCGTCACTGTTGCACCACGCGCGGCAGTGTCGCGGCGGGTGCGGCCCCCCGCGGGCCCGCGCCCGCCTCAGGCCGATGGGCTCTCCGCGCGGTCTCCGGCCCAGTTGGTGTGGAAGGAGCCCTCGCGGTCGGTCCGCAGATAGGTGTGGGCGCCGAAGTTGTCGCGCAGCGCCTGGATGAGCGCGGACGGCAGCCGATCGCGTCGCAGGGCGTCGAAGTAGGAGAGCGACGAGCCGAAGGCGGGGGCCGGCACGCCGCGCTCGGCCGCGACGGCGACGACCCAGCGCCACGCCTGCACGCCCTGCCCGATCGCCTCCGCGAACCACGGCGCGGTCAGCAGCGACTCGAGGACGTCGTCGGCGGCATACGCCTCACGGATGCGGTCGAGGAAGCGGGCGCGGATGATGCAGCCGCCGCGCCAGATCGTGGCGACCTGACCGAGGTCGAGGTCCCAGCCGTACT
>NZ_BAAANB010000117.1:0-918 GCF_039529575.1 Terrabacter terrae | reverse complement strand
GGTCCAGGCTCAGGCAGAGGCCGGGACCTTCACCTCGTTGACCACGTCGAAGACGGTCTCCTCCGGCGGTTCGCTGAAGCCGCCGGGGATACCTTCCTGCATGCGGGGCATGAGGATCCCGTCGCGGAACGCCTCCCAGCTCTCCTTCGACTCGTGGACCGCGATGATGGTCCAGCCATCGGCCGACGGCCCCGCCGCGTGGAAGAGCTGCCCGGCGGGCAGGCTCCCGTCGGAGGGGTGGACTGCCGCGATGGAAGCCTCGTACTGGTCCTTGGTGCCACCCTTGAACTGGTGGACGACTCCGTAGCTCATGCCGTTGCACATCCCTTCGCGATCAAGCCCCGGCTCTGGAGGGGCGACCCGAGAAGGTCTCGCCGGGGCTATGTTGACGCTACGCGCGCGGGCGAGGGGTCGATGGGCAAACGCCTGGATCGGCGTCGAGCAGGCTCGGTCAGTCGGTCACGGAGGGTGAGGCGGCATACTCCTCGTCGGTGACGGGCGTCAGCCAGTGCACGACGTCGTGGTCGGCGTCGCCCTCGTTGATCGCGAGGTGCACCATCAGCCGGTCGGGTGCGGCGCCGTGCCAGTGCTCCTCGTCGGCCTCGAAGAGGACGCGGTCGCCTGGGCGGATGACCTCGACAGGGCCGCCGCGGCGCTGGCAGAGGCCGACGCCCTCGGTGACGAAGACGGTCTGGCTGAGCGGGTGGCGGTGCCAGTGGGTGCGGGCGCCGGGCATGAAGTGGACGAGGTTGGCGCTGACGCGCGACGGCGCCGGTGCCGCGGCGACCGCGTCGATGTAGACGTCGCCGGTGAACCAGTCGCTCGGGCCAAAGACGGTCTGGACGGAGCTGCGGGTGATCTGCATGGATTTCCTTCTGGCTGTTGAGGATCTAGCTGCTGGGAAGCGACGTGTCGGTG
>NZ_BAAANB010000116.1:0-659 GCF_039529575.1 Terrabacter terrae | reverse complement strand
AGTGAAGATCACGGAGATCCGCGCCGCAGGGCTGCGTGGCGCGACGCCCGAAGGCGGGTGGACCGATGAGATCCAGCCCGACGACGTCGTCCACACCCTCGTCGCCGTGCACACCGACGAGGGCCTGATCGGTCTCGGCAGCGTGTTCACCAGCGAGTCACTCGTGCAGGCGGCACTCGAGGTGCTCCGGCCCCTATGCATCGGGGAATCGGCCCTGGAACCCGAGCGGGTGGCGGAGCGGCTGCACCGGGCGACGTTCTGGCTGGGCCGGGGCGGCACGGTCACCCACGCGATCAGCGGAATCGACACCGCGCTGTGGGACATCCTGGGCCAGGCCACCGGCCAGCCGGTCGGGCGGCTCCTTGGCGGTCGCTGGCGCGAGACCGTGCGGCCCTACGCCTCTTTGCTGATGGACCGGCCCGGGGCCATGGCTGAGCGCATGCACGCGGCGCAAGCACGCGGCTTCACCGCCTTCAAAATCGGCTGGGGCCCCTTCGGCCGCGAGAGCCACGCTTTGGACGAGCAGATCGTCGCGGATGCACGCGCCGCGATCGGTCCGGAGGCCCTGCTGATGGTCGATGCCGGAGGGAGTGACGGTGAATGGCGGCATGGCCTGAAGTGGGCGCTGCGGACCGCGCAGATGCTGGAGGACTACGACG
>NZ_BAAANB010000115.1:0-1660 GCF_039529575.1 Terrabacter terrae | reverse complement strand
GGCGACGTTGGACCTGGGACAGCTGTTCCCGAGCCTTCAGGAGAGTCATGTCTCGCGTCACCATCATCGGCGGTCACGGCAAGGTCGCCCTGCTCGCAGCCCCGCTCCTCGTCGCCGACGGCCACGAGGTCACCTCCGTCGTGCGCAATCCCGACCACGTCGCCGACGTCGAGCAGACGGGAGCCACCGCAGCGGTACTCGACGTCGAGAGCTCCTCGGCCGAGCAGATCGCCGACCTGGTGCGCGGCAGCGACGTCGTCGTGTGGTCCGCGGGTGCCGGCGGCGGCAGCCCCCAGCGCACGTATGCCGTCGACCGCGACGCCGCCATCCGCTCGATGGACGCGGCCGCGAAGGCGGGCGTCGGGCAATACGTCATGGTGTCGTACTTCGGCGCCGGGCCCGACCACGGCACCCCCGAGGACAGCTCCTTCTACGCGTACGCCGACGCGAAGTCCGCGGCCGACGAGCACCTGCAGGGCACCGACCTCGCGTGGACGATCCTGCGGCCGAGCGGCCTGACCACCGAGGGAGCCACGGGGCACATCGAGACCGGCGAGGGCGTCGCGGCCGGCCACGTGTCGCGCGACAACGTCGCCCACGTGATCCGCTCCGTCGTGGAGCACCCGGACGCCGCCGTTCGGCGGGTCATCGCCTTCAACGACGGGACCCAGCCCATCGACGAGGTCGTCACCGGCGGGTGACGGGGACCGCGAGGACGACGTTGATGTCGTCGTAGTTGCCGATGGCCGGGTCCCAGGTGCCACCGCACGTCGCAAGGAGCAGCCGCTCGGGGCCGGTGAAGTCGTAGAGGTGCTGGGAGGCGATGAGCCTCGGGTACGCGTTCGCCGAGCTGATCTCGCGCCAGACGTTCGTGACGCGGTACGAGCAGACGGAGCCGTTGTCCTGGCGCAGCTGGATGAGCTGGCCGGTGGCGATCCGCCGGGCGAAGTCCTCCTTGAAGATGGCCGAGCCGTTGCGGTAGGTGTGGCCGTCGATGAGGACCGTCCCGGTGCCGGAGCCCGGGCGTGGACCCGCGGCGTACCAGCCGGCCATGGTGCGGTCGATCGGCGTGCCGAGCGGGGCCTGGCCGTTGCCGTCGCGGCGCCCGGACCGGTCCAGGCCGATGCGTTCGAAGGCTGCGTCCACTCCGAGCGCCGGGATGCGCAGGCGCTGCGGCTCGCCCACCCGGCACGACGTCCGCGCTGGTGGCGTGGTGGGCCTCGTCGGGGCGGCAGAGGTCCTGGGCCGCGGAGCAGCGAATGTGCCTGTGCCCGTGGGCTTCCGGGCGACGGACGGGTCGTCTGAGCCGGTGGGCTGCGCGGCGCCCAGAGCCGGGTCGGGCCACGGCGAGACCGTGGGGGCTGCCACGGCGGGGTCGCCCCCCGGGTGTGGCACCAGGTACCAGAGGCCGGCGGCGACGAGCGCCACCGCCAGCAGCGCGACGATCCAGCGTCGATTCATCAGCCTGCCTCCCTGCTGATTCCGGGTAGCGGGCACCCTGGCCACCCGCAGGTGCGGGTGGCCAGGGGCCCAGCTGCTGTCAGCCGTGGGCTGTCAGCGCGTGAGCTGTCAGCGCGTGGCGTTCTCGCGGCGGCGTCGGAGAGCCTCACCGGCGGCGAGCGAGAATCCGCCTGCGAGCAGGCCCGTTCCGAGCAGACGG
>NZ_BAAANB010000114.1:0-6690 GCF_039529575.1 Terrabacter terrae | reverse complement strand
CACGATGGAGCCCCAGTTCGAGCAATCGGTGTGCCGAGATCCCGCGTAAAGGACGGATTTGAGCTGCCAGGAGAGCTGAGTCAGAGCGGCGCACGCTTATGCGTTTTCACTATCTCGTCGAGCCACGCCTGCAGCGGCTTGATGGCGCGATGCTGTCCCGATCCGGAACTGAGGTGTTGTCTCAGCAGAGCAGACGGCAGGTGGGGCTTCGCCTTCCCACTCTTCTTCCGGTCGGAGTTCCACCCCTTCGCCCCGAGCCACGAGGCCATCGACTCTCGGCCTTCTTTGCCCGTCGCGAACTCATCCGCCGTCGTCTTGCTGACCTCCCCCGTCTCGTCAGGACCGAGCATTCTTGCCAACCGCTTCTGCCCGACCGTGTCAAGGAGTAAGCCCTCGAGATCAGAACTCAGAATGAAGGCGTCCCAAGCCCGAAGCTTGTCGTTGAGCTCCTTCTGGTGCTCCAGAGCCGCCGTCAGAGTGCTCACAGCACGATCCGCAGACTCACGCAGGTCGTTAAGAAGAGTCAGCGTCGGCTTCGGGTCCTTCGCTTTCAAGATTTCGAGGAGCGCCCGCTTTCCGTCGCCGTTCTTGTGCATGCCATCCTTATCGGTGAGGATATAGGCGCGAACTCCGAAGAGCTGGGCGAGCCTCAGCAGATGAGTGATGGTAGTGATCCCAGATGCCTCAATCACTGCGATGCCCAGCGCATAATGCCCGCCAGCTCCTCCCGTGATCCTCTCCAGCAGGTAATCGATGAGCAACTTGTCGCCGTGGCCCTCGACCAGGATCACCGAACTCGCAAACACCAACTCGCTGTTGGTTGCATCGCAGTAGCGCGTTAGTCGGCCCTCCTCGTCAACCGCCAGGTCGGGCTTGCGAGCGGTGTACGTCATCCCTTCTGGGCTAAGCGGAAGCCGGGCGATACGGCTGACTGAGAACGAGTCCACGAGCACCGGGCTGTGCGTCGTCACCAGGAGTTGTGCCTCCTTCGAGATGTCTCTCAAGATCTTGGCCATGGCCCGCTGTGTCTGCGGGTGAAGGAATGCCTCAGGCTCCTCGATAGCGAAGATGACGTTCGCGCCCGACTGCCTGCTCTTCGCAGAGACATATCGGAGGATGCCGAGCACCAGTGCGGACTGGAACCCGGTGCCTCGCTCGGCAATTGACACCACTACGTCGTCATGGCTCGTGATCACCGCTTGCCGCAGCATTCCCCGCAAGGCGTGTTGAGGCGCTGGCAGCTCAACGCCCAGAACTGGCTCTTGGAAGGGCAGTTCGGTGGCAACCGAGTTGACCGACTCGCTCAGAACCTCTCGCACAAGGTCTTCAACCGGCCTGATTGCTTTTGCGAAGTCCTTCTGAAGCTGTGTGGAGCGGGAGCTGCCAGAGCGGACGAGTACGCCTTCCAGCGTGTCGTGGAGGCGCTCCAGGGACTGATCGCTATCGGCGACCCCGGCCCCACTCACCCGGACTGACGGGATCTTCACAAAGCTGAAGGACTGCAGTACACGGTTGTACACCTCGTGCAAGCGAGCGGAGTCTCCTCGCCCGCGGTAGCTGATTTGACCTTTCCGCGTGCATGCGAGCTCGACTGTCAGCGAACCGTCTCGGGCTGTCACGTCTGCGAACTCGGCAGCTTCAGCGTCGTCCAGCCCGTCGAAGCGAACCTTGATGCTCGACATCATCCGCGCGCCACCCGAGACGTAGTAGTCGTGCAGCGGCTTCAGCCGTTGCATGTCGTCGGATGAGGGATCAGAGAAGAAGGTCTCGAGCACCGTGACCAGTGAAGACTTGCCCGCATTGTTAGGACCGGCTATGAGCTGGAGGTCTGGCGCCATCTCAACACGAAGCCTCCGGAAGCCCAGGAGACGCTCTACTTCGACACACTGCACGTACACCCTGACAACCTACGGTTACGAGCCGACGAATCGGGGCAAATCGCCGAGGCCTAAGGGACCAGTCTCGTCCTACAACCGCCCAACCCTACGACCGCCCACAATGGCTGCACATCCTTTGCAGCTAGCAAGGACTCCTGCGTAGATCAACCTCAGCCCCGACCTGCCACTCCGTCGCCTCCGATGGACGTCCTCGCTCCCCCGAGCAGTCAAGGCGCCTTGGTCCGACGACGCGGTGCAGCACTGCCGGCCGTCCGGGCGGTGTACGCATCCGACTGCTCGCGGTGATTGGGAAATCTCAGACGTGCAAGGGCAACGGCCCGACACCTGGAAATTCGGATGCCGAAGTCGCGCGGTCGTTAGGGTGATGTCCATGCGCTACGACGGTCAAGGATTCGTGCACCCGCTAGAGGGCGACCTGCCTTGGCTCGATGATGTGCACGTCGTCATCTCGGACGAGGACGCCGCGGCATTCTTCACTCGCCGCCGCCATGCATGGCGCGGAAGTATTGAAAGTGAGTCAAGGGACCTGATGACTTTCTTTGGTGATGCGGGAGAGTTCCTACTCGGCATTTCGGGCTATCGCCCGACGGTGGCGCGCGTAGAGTCATTCGACCGCGGGTGCTCGCGCGCAAGTAGTCGGGGACGAACGGTGGGCTGTGGCCCCCAAGGACGAGTGAGCAACGGCCTTCGACACGCACTAACACATTGGGCGGCCTAAGCGCGTCGCGACATCGCCGCGCCTCTTCGCCGCAAGGGGGCGAAGCCAGCCATACGGTCCCGTTCTGCGGCGACCGCACCGTGTCCTATGCCTCTCGACGAGGCTGCTCGCCTGGGCGCGACGCCAGGAGCGAGGTGGTTCGTGAGATTCTTGGCACGTGGTTGCATCGTGGTCTCTGTTCACTGCTCCAGAGGAGCGCATGTCCGAGGACCTCGTACGCGAGTTCCTCGCTGCTCAATCATCGAACGGGGCTGTTCGTGAGAGCGTGACCCTGGAACTCAAGCGCAGCCTGAACAGAACCAACGTCGTTAAGGCGATCGCGGCCATGGCGAACACCGACGGTGGGCTTGTCATCGTTGGGGTTGACGAGGATGACCCCGCTGTCGGACCAGCCGCGGGGGTCCCCCAAGACAAGACTCGGCTGGCGATCGCAGACCAGTGCAGGACCATGTTCACACCCGCGTTCGTCCCCGAGATCTATGAAATCCCATTATCAAGTTCGTCAACGGGGGGAGTGATTCTGGTCATCCGGGTCGAACGTCTGCCAGATCTACGACCCGTCGTGCTAAATGGCGTTGTTTACAAGCGTTCCCCCGGGGCATCCGTGCCAGCTACGCACGACGACATCCTGAACCTGGTCCGTCGAACACCAACTTCGGCGGTCGGGAGCACTCCCGTCATGGCCCTGTCGTCGTTCAGTCCCACGCCAAGGGCCTGGACCGTAGGGTCAACGCATCCTGACGCGATTATTCGCACTGTTGGTGCCCTTTGGCGACGGCAGGGTGCGAGTCCAATGAGGCTGGGAACCGTGATTCGTCAGGCTCTCTTGCGGACCGTCGAGCAGTCGGCGCTAGTTCATGGCCTCCATGCAGGTCCCAGTCGGAACGGCGCGTCGCCCAAGGCAGCCACGAAGGAGCAGACCTCCACGTACTTCGAGTCCCAGTTCGCCTTCTCTGACGGCGAATTCGATCACCGACTCCAGTTCCGGAGCCAGATTCAGGGTCCGAGGGTGACATTCACGCTGGATCTCGAGGTCCGCAATCAACCCGTCAGCCTTGTATCGCCGAGAATTCAGACGCCAAACGCCCCGACTCTATACCGAACAGAGTTGGCGGCTTTGCTTTTGGAGCAGGTCGAGCTTGTCGCACTCGCGCTCCCGACTACGCTGGCGGATGTGGGTGTCGATGGCATCTTGAGGGTCGATCCGCCCGTGTCGTGGGTGATGACGGACCCTCTGCCGATAGTCGAAGTTCTGGATCTTCGCGATGCCTCGCGTGCGGGTGGGATTAGCGCGTCCTCATACTGTTTCCAAGCATCTCAAGAGTTCACGGATAAGGACGCAGTGAGGGGAGAACTGCGCCAGTGGCTGGAAGAATTCTACCTGGACCTCGGATGCGAACACGAGAGCGAGCTCGCGGAAAGGGACCTGACGTCACGGCCCTTTGTGTGACCGGGCCAGAGCCCCCTTTGTATCAGGCATCCGGCGGCTTCATGCCTCCGAGACAAGGTGCGCCCTTTCGCCGCGAAACCTCGAGGCTGATCGACAAGGGTGGCGACGCGACTGATCAGGCTAATCAGTCTTGCAAGGGCAAGCGTGCCTGGTGCGGCGCACGGCGATGTTCCAGGACATGAGTGATGGAATGCTCCACCCGGATGCCCCCCTCTGCGGTTGCGAATTGACGTTCCCGGAGCATGCATCGCAACTGATCGTTAGCCGAGAACGACTCCTCGGAGTCTGCGACTTTCAGAGCAAAATCTATGTCCGTCATTGCTGCCCAGAATGTGGACGCGCCATCGGTCACGTGCCACTTACGTTCGTGGTCGAAGGCGACTTTCTTGAGCCGAAGCACAACCTCGCGCTCGGTGTCTGTCAGAAGTGAGTCCTCGGCCGCTGGGATCTCCAGCAAGTGAAGGTCGGGTGGCTCAATAGTGACCACAGGCTGCGCGGTTGTAGGAGCTTCGAGCTTGAGTCGGTTGATATCGTCCTGGCGGTTGAGCGGCTCCGCGAGACGCTGAACCGCACGGCGCATGTCCATGCTGTCGGCCAACCCGGCGGCCTCCGCGACGGTGCGGAGCTTCGTGCCGTCCGGCCACTCGATCTCGATCTCGCCCGGCCCCAGTCGGGCGACCCGCTTCTCGCGCCCATGGCGCGCACGCTTGACCATCCACGACACGCCGCCGAGCACCGGCACGACAATGCTTAGCCCGGTGGCGGTAGCGATCGGTCCACTGGTGTTGAGCCAGTCGGCGAGCGGCTCGAAGTGCTGGAGGATCTCGTCCGGCGTGGTGATGAGCAAATGAACGACGAAGGAGCCCTCCGAGGTGGCGATCACTCTGACCGCCGGAACGACGCCCTCACGCCCTAGCTCTAGGTGCGCGGTGACGAACAAATCAGCGACCGCAATCAACGCGGGGGCCAGTTCGCGCACGTCGATTGTGTGGGCCTCTAGGCCCGGTCCGTCATAGGACAGATTGATTGCTTCAGTCGCCACTCTGCGGATCCCCGTCTCGATTGACCGCAGCATGACATCAATGGCGCCCACTTCCGAGGAAATGAGCCTTTCGGCCAGTGCGAGCGTCGCTGAAAGCATGGAGCGTCACTCCGCCGCCAACCCAGCTGGGCCATTAGCCGCGTGCTGGCCAGGTCACGCGTCCCCAGGAACCTTGAGGACGATCGATCCCTCGTAGATTCCCCGTAAGCGTGCAGATACGAGGTTTTGAGCCTCATCCGCTGACGAACCGAGGCCGCGGAACAGGCGTTCTGCTTCAGTGACGCTTATGTCGGCTGCGACCCCGAGCCTTGCGACGTCGGATCGTAATTTACTTATGGCTGTGCGGGTCGACTCCTCTAGGTTTCGAGCTTCCAGCCGAGCCAGTTCGCGATTCGCTTCGAACAGTTCGTCGCTGATGTCGGGTGGGAGCTGGAAATTGACATACCGGTCGGTGCCGGCCTGCTTGGCTGACATGACGTCGAAGTGGTGCGCTCGTCCGGACGCGCGAGCCAGCCTCGCGATCGCATCACCGCTTGCCTGAAGCGTCTCCAATTCGAAGGTACGACGCTCTTCTAGCAATCGGGCTCGCTGCGCTGCCGCCCGCTCCGCGTCAGCCCTCTTGGCGGCACGGCTGTCGCGAGTGGATTCCGCCCAGAACGCGAGGATGGAACCGAGCACAAGCGTGACAACGGGGAGGACAGCGTTCCACCAGTTCATGACCATCATTGTGGCCCGCCGCCCTGCCAACGATGAGTGGGTCCCATCGCCGCAATTCCCCAAACCCGCACACTCGGGTCGCTTGAGCAGGCATCCTCATGTCGTGTTGTCTGCAGAGATTTCGTGGCGCCAAGAACCAGGAATCAACCGCGCCTACGTCTGGTTCAGCGACGGCACCATAGTTGGCTACCGTGACCTCGACACCGGAGACGATCACCCGACTTCGCCGGACTACACCCAGCTGATCAACCACGTTGTCTCCGACTGGCTCCGCACGCACGGCATCAGTTGCGCTGGGGCCGGGGGCGAGCCGACGCCGCCCGAACTACCCGCCGGTCGCGGGCTACTCGGCTGGTTCGACCGGCGCTGTGCGCGACGGCAGCACAGGCGGGCCGTTGCAGCCTACCGAGAATGGCGACTGGACCATCCTGCCTGGAAGGCGCCGGTGGATCCTCCCCAGGCGGGCTGGCGTGACCTCGTCAGGAACGACCCCGGACAACTTGTCTGGCAGCACGCCGCCGAGTTGCCCTCAGCGCGGTGGTTCGACCTCGCCGCCAGGCGAGAAGCCCGTGCCTGGACCCTGGGCGCCCGTGGAGAGGAGACGGTCGCTGCGGAACTGTGGCGCATCTCCCGCCCGGGAGCGTGGCGCTACGTCCACTCGGTCCCCGTGGGGGCCAAAGGTTCGGACATCGATCATGTCCTCGTGGGTCCAGGAGGCGTCTTCACCCTCAACACCAAGGCGCACCCGGGCGCCCGGATCTGGGTCGGCGAGAACACCTTCATGGTGAACGGACACAAGCAGCCGTATCTGCGCAACTCACGGCACGAGGCAGCCCGCGCCAGCCGACTGCTGACCTCCGCAACG
>NZ_BAAANB010000113.1:0-2651 GCF_039529575.1 Terrabacter terrae | reverse complement strand
CAGCTACATCGAGTACGCGATGTCGGTCATCGTCAGCCGCGCCCTGCCCGACGTGCGCGACGGCCTCAAGCCCGTGCACCGACGCATCGTCTACGCCATGTACGACGGCGGCTACCGCCCCGACCGCGGCTACAACAAGTGCGCCCGCGTCGTCGGCGACGTCATGGGCCACTACCACCCGCACGGCGACTCGGCGATCTACGACGCCCTCGTGCGCCTCGTGCAGGACTGGTCGCTGCGCTACCCGCTCGTCGACGGCCAGGGCAACTTCGGCTCGCGCGGCAACGACGGCGCCGCTGCCCCGCGATACACCGAGTGCCGGATGGCCTCCATCGCGATGGAGATGGTCCGCGACATCGAGCAGGACACCGTCGACTTCGTCCCGAACTACGACGGCAAGACCATGCAGCCGGCCGTGCTGCCGAGCCGCTTCCCGAACCTGCTCGTCAACGGCTCCGCCGGCATCGCCGTCGGCATGGCCACGCAGATCCCGGCGCACAACCTGCGCGAGGTCGCGGCCGGCGCGCAGTACTACCTGGACCACCCCGACATCTCGCGCGAGGACCTCCTCGAGGCGCTGCTCGGCATCATCAAGGGCCCGGACTTCCCGACCGGCGCCCTGATCATGGGTCACAAGGGCATCGAGGAGGCCTACCGCACGGGTCGCGGCTCGATCATCATGCGGGCGGTCGTCGAGGTCGAGGAGATCCAGAACCGACAGTGCCTCGTCGTCACCGAGCTGCCCTACCAGGTCAACCCGGACATGCTGGCCCTCAAGATCGCCGACCTCGTCAAGGACGGCAAGATCTCGGGCATCGCCGACATCCGGGACGAGACGTCGGGTCGCACCGGCCAGCGCCTCGTCATCGTGCTCAAGCGCGACGCCGTCGCGAAGGTCGTGCTCAACAACCTCTACAAGCACACGCAGCTGCAGACCACGTTCGGCGCCAACATGCTCGCCCTGGTCGACGACGTGCCGCGCACCCTGCCGCTCGACGGTTTCATCCGGCACTGGGTCGACCACCAGATCGAGGTCATCGTCCGGCGCACGAAGTTCCGGCTGCGCAAGGCCGAGGCCGACATCCACATCCTGCGCGGCCTGCTCAAGGCGCTCGACCGGCTCGACGAGGTCATCGCCCTCATCCGGGGATCGCGCACCGTCGACATCGCCCGTGAGGGTCTGATCGAGCTGCTCGAGATCGACGAGATCCAGGCCAACGCCATCCTCAACATGCAGCTGCGCCGCCTGGCGGCCCTCGAGCGCGAGAAGCTCATCGAGGCGCACGACGAGCTGCAGGCCCTGATCGACGAGTACCACGCGATCCTCGAGTCCCCCGAGCGTCAGCGGCGAATCGTCAGCGAGGAGCTCGCCGACATCGTGGAGCGCTACGGCGACGAGCGCCGCACGACGATCGTGCCCTTCGACGGCGACATGTCGATGGAGGACCTCATCCCCGAGGAGGACGTCGTCGTCACGATCACCCGTGGCGGCTATGCGAAGCGCACGCGCGTCGACCAGTACCGCTCGCAGAAGCGCGGCGGCAAGGGCGTACGCGGTGCCACCCTTCGCGGAGAGGACGTCGTCGAGCACTTCTTCACCACGACGACGCACCACTGGCTGCTCTTCTTCACCAACCTCGGCCGGGTCTACCGGGCCAAGGCGTACGAGCTGCCGGAGGGATCGCGCGACAGCAAGGGCCAGCACGTCGCCAACCTGCTCGCCTTCCAGCCCGGTGAGCAGATCGCCCAGGTGCTGGCGATGCGCGACTACGAGTCGGCGGACTACCTGGTGCTCGCCACCCGCGCCGGCCTGGTCAAGAAGACCCGCCTCGCCGACTACGACTCCAACCGTTCGGGTGGCCTCATCGCGATCAACCTGCGCGACGGCGACGAGCTCGTCGGTGCCGGCCTCGCCTCCAACCGCGACGACCTGCTCCTCGTCTCCCGCAAGGGCCAGTCGGTGCGCTTCACGGCGACCGACGAGGCGCTGCGTCCCATGGGTCGCTCCACCTCGGGCGTGACCGGGATGAAGTTCCGCGACGGCGACGACCTGCTGGCCATGTCGGTGGTCGAGGAGGGCGAGAGCCCCGACGTGTTCGTCGTCTTCGAGAACGGCCTGGCCAAGCGCACCCCGGTCTCGGAGTACCGCCTCCAGGGCCGTGGCGGCCTCGGCATCAAGGTGGCCAAGCTCAGCGAGAAGGGCGGCGACCTGGTCGGCGCGCTGACCGTGATCGACACCGACGAGGTCATGGTCGTCATGGAGAAGGGCAAGATCGTGCGCTCGCGCGTCGACGAGGTGCGCCACACCGGCCGCTCGTCGCAGGGTGTGAAGTTCGCGACGCCCGACAAGGGCGATTCGATCGTCGCCGTGGCGCGCAACGCCGAGTCCGCGATCGCGGTGGCCGAGATCGAGGAGGGCCACCCCGTCGAGCAGCCGTCCGGCACGGGAGCGCCGGCTGCGGTTCCGGCCGCCGATGGCGTACCGTCGGACGAGACGTCGGGCGACGAGGCGAGCTCGTCGGAGACCGACAACGGAGGTGACGAATGAGCGCGACCAGCCCCGAGGGCTCCCTGAGCGGGTCCGGCACGTCGACGCGCACGAGCTCCGGCTCCCAGTCCGGCGGGAGCGGCCAGAACGGGTCGTACTACGA
>NZ_BAAANB010000112.1:0-2193 GCF_039529575.1 Terrabacter terrae | reverse complement strand
AGCAAGACGTGCGCCAACTGCGGAGCCTCGGTGGCACCGCGGGCAAATACCGGCAATCGCGGACCGGATATCGCGTGGATGGTCCATTGTCGGGAGTGCGCCTTGCTCATCGAGGGCCAGATGAGCCGGCTGAAGAGCCAGCCGAGTAGTTCCCCCATCGACATCTGGCAATGCAACTCCTGCAGATCTGCTCGTGCCTGCCGGCCCGGCTGGCGCACGCGATGCCCGGTGTGCCTCGACGCGAGGACCGCGTTGGACGCCGACACGGTCGCCGACATGAAGAGGCTCATGCGTCGGCCTGGGGTGCGACAGGAACTCGCGGAGACCTTCGAGGTGGAAGTCCAGTCCGTCACGGAGACAGAGGCGCTGATGGTCGAGTCAGTGCTCTTCCTCGCAGACCTTGAAGATGCGCACGCGCGGCCCGGGTGGACCATCATTGCGACCGACGTGTGGGGCATGCCGTGGGGATACCGTGACCCCTCGCGCAGCCACGGCACGTGGGCGACGCATGACGCTTGTGGCACTGTTCAGAAGATCACCATGGCGAGGCCTGAGTGCCGCGTCTGCCCGCCGCAGCCCGGCTCCCGTACGCACCGCGCCAAGTTCGGGCAGCCCCAGTACCTCTATCTCGTCCAATACGAGAATCTGTTGAAGTTTGGACATGGGGATGCCAATCGGGTCCGCGCGCACTTGCGGGCCGGGTGCGAAGTGATCAGCCTGTTGCGGGGGCCCTTTGAGCGGGTGGTTAAGGCGGAGGTAGCGGTGAGGCAGGCCCATCGCGACCAGCTAGTCGACCCGCGCCTGTGGACCATGCCGGTCACTTTTGGAGCCGGGAGCGAGGTTGTGACCGTGGAAGCTGACATTCGACTGAGTGACTACCTCTCGGGGCCGGACGTCAAGGATGTCGCCGCGAGTTTTGCCTGAGGCCGTCGCGCGATGTGGCCCTGCAGGCGACCTCGTTGGCGCGCCAGCTCACAACCCCATCCACCCGAACGGGTGCCCGGAGAATGCTGGCGGTGTTAAGCGGCGTCGACTCCGTGATCGTCCGCGTCGGAGTCGCGGTTGGCATATGACGACTCGATGCGGCTGTCACCCAACTCTCCGACCGATCGGCAGAAATTACAGGGTAGAAGACGCCCGCCACGCGGCGCTATGACGCAATGTCGGACTCCCCTAGGTCCAGGTCGAGGAGCGCCGGACGTGGGTGAAGATCGTTTCGACCTCTTGGTCGGACAGGACGGGCAGCAGTGCTGATACCCACCGTTGCAGCCCGCGCCGTGTGGTGATGGCGACGTCTGGAGGCGGCGTGCGAATCGTGAGGTTGCCGGGGTCAACGAGCACGATCACGCTGCGCGCCTCGATGCTGCTGCCCGTGGCGGCCGTCAGCAGTCGGCTGGCGCGGGCTGCCTCATGCCGCGAGTTGCGCAGGTACGGTTGCTTGTGACCGTTCACCATGAAGGTGTTTCCGCCGACCCAGATTCTGGCGCCCGGATGCGCCTTCGTGTTCAGGGTGAAGACGCCTCCTGGACCCACGAGGACGTGATCGATGTCCGAACCTTTGGCTCCCACAGGTACTGAGTGGACGTAGCGCCACGCTCCTGGGCGGGAGATCCGCCAGAGCTCAGCAGCGACCGTCTCCTCGCCATGGGCGCCTTGGGTCCAGGCACGGGTTTCCCGCTTTGCGGGAGGTCGAACCACCGCGCGGAGGGCAGTTCGGCGGCGCGCTGCCAGAGAAGTTGGCCGGGGTCATTCCTCACAAGGTCACGCCAGCCCGCCTGGGGCGGGTCCACCGGTACCTTCCAGGCCGGGTGGTCCAGTCGCCATTCTCGGTGGGCCGCGACGGCGCCTGTGTGGTGCCGGCGCGCACGGCGCCGATCGAACCAGGCGAGTAGCCCGCGACCGGAGGGCAGTTCGGGCGGCGCTGGCTCGCTCGAGGCACCAGCGCAACTGATCCCGTGCGTGCGGAGCCAGTCGGACAGAACGTGGTCCATCAGCTGGATGTAGTCCGGCGACGTCGGATAGTCGTGCCCGGTGTCGAGGTCGCGGTAGCCAGCTATGGCGCCGTTGCTGAACCAGACATAGGCGCGATTGATTCCTGGTTCCTGGCGCCACGAAATCTCTGCAGACAACACGAGATGAGGATCCCTGCTCAAGCAGTTCCGGTGCACGAGTTAGGGGTAATTCGCGTGGGCG
>NZ_BAAANB010000111.1:0-1041 GCF_039529575.1 Terrabacter terrae | reverse complement strand
GCGCGCCTGCTCGGCGTTGGTGACCCAGATGCCACCGTCGTTGAGGTCGGCCTTGCGCACGACCTCGCCCTCACTGCGGGTCGCGAGCCAGACGAGCAGGCTCGCGACGAGCGCGACGACGACGGTTGAGGCGATCCCGATCCGTCGCTTGGTGGCGGCGGTGCTCATGCGTTCCCCTGTTCGGCCGTGACCATCCGGTCGGCGGCCCGTTCTGCTGCGCTGGCTGAAACGCCGGCTGACGTGCCGGCTGAGGTGGTGCAGGCGTCGGTGGGCCCGTCGAGGAGGGCGAGGTCGTCCTCCGTCAAGAGCTTGGTCGAGAGCGCGTGCTCCACGAGCCGGGCCTTGCGATTGGTCGCGAGCTTGCCCACACCGCCGTGGAGGCCGCGGGTGCCGGCGTCGGCCAGCTTCTGGCAGACGTTGTCGAGCTTGCGGTTGAAGCGGGTGAGGGTCCAGCCGAGACGCTGGGCTGCAGCGGCAGAGGAGGGTATCTGGCTCGTGCCCGCTTCACGGCGCCGGAGGAACGGCTCGCAGAGCGCCACGATGAGCAGCTTCTGGTCCGGCGTCAGCGAGACCCGCCCGACCGTGGCGGCGCCGACCTCGTCCTCGGAGCCGTCCGCGTTGCCGGCACCCGGCGCCTCGGCCGTCACCGTCTTGAACGCGGGGCTCGCGACGTGGATCTCGAAGTCGTAGGTGGTCGGGCCGGCGGTGAACCACACGAGGAGCTTCCTCATGGCGAGCGGGATGCGGGCGCCGGGGTTGAGGAAGGCCTGGAAGAGGCCTTGCTCGTCGGCGACGGTCGCCGTCAGCGTCGAGCCGGTGTTGCTCAGCCACCAGAAGCCGGCCTCGTGCGAGACGACGAGGAACGTCCGGTGCAGGTAGGGGTTGTCGTCGACCTCGACGTCACCGGTGCGGCCGATGGTCAGGCCGGTGTCTGGTGACACGGAGTGCTCCTCGCCGCAGAACACGACGGTCACCTTGCTGTGGATCACGATCAGGTCCCCTAATCCCTGTCGACCGTGCCGCGGTGGCGCGCACCGGTGA
>NZ_BAAANB010000110.1:0-2310 GCF_039529575.1 Terrabacter terrae | reverse complement strand
GAGGACGAAGCAGGCCGAGCCGGCCATGAAGAGCCAGGCGACGGCGGCGTTGAGCCGTTCGGGTCGCGCGTGCATCCGGCTGCCTCCCGTCCCGGGTTGTAGGGCCACCACTATCCGGCGCGCGGTGGCCGCGGCGACTCCCCCTCTACGGGTGACTGGCGGCCGCTCGAGTGGTCGACCTCCTGCGCCGGATCGTGTGTCGAGCCCTGGGTCGAGCCCTGTGTCGAGCCCTGTGTCGAGCCCTGCGTCGGGCCCTCCTTCGGACCAGGCGCCGGGAGCACGAGGGTGACGACGAACGACACGACCACGGCGACGATCACCTGCGGTATGCCGGGCAGGCCGTCGCTGCCCATGAGGAGCGTCGCGAGCAGCACCGACGTGAGCGGCAGCCGCAGCATGGCGCAGCACATGGCGCCGATGCCGGTGCCGATGGCGGGCGCGAGCTCCATGCCGGGCAGGGGGCTGAGGGCGGTCCCCAGGACCGCACCGAGGAACATCGCCGGGAACACCGGGCCGCCGCGGAAGGCGGCCAGCGACAGGCCGTAGGCGAGCGCCTTGAGGACACCGAGCAGCACCAGCACCCCGATGGAGTACCCCGCGGCGTTGGCCACGAGCCCGGGCAGCGCGCTCTGCCCCGAGAACAGCACCTCGCCGAACCCGCGTCCCGTGACGACCTGGTAGGCGGTGGCGCACAGGCCGATCAGCAGGCCGAGCGCGACGGTGACGAGCGCGCGGCTGCGGTGCACGAGGGGTCGGACCGTGAGCCCCACCCACCGGATGCCCCAGCCGAGCAGGGCGGCGACGACGCCGACCGCGACGGACCACAGCAGCGAGGCGACGGTCGGTTGCACGCCCGGCGGGACGGACGTCAGGGCGAGGGAGAACGTCCCGAGGCCGGTCCAGGCGTCGAGCCCGACGAAGACGAGGGCGCCGATGCCCGAGGCGAGCAGCCCCGGCAGCGCGACGAGGCTGAGGGTCGCCCCCGCGATGCCGGCCGCCTCCATGATGAGGAAGGCGCCGAGAAGCGGCGAGCCGAGCAGCGTGCTGATGGCGGCGAAGCTGCCGGCCGACGCCATGACCGTGACGGCCATGGGCGGCGCGTCACGCCGGGCGAGCCGCACCGTCAGGGCCGCGAGGCCGCCACCGATCGCGATGAGCGGCGCCTCCGGCCCGAGGACCGCTCCGAGCCCGAGGGTGGCGAGCGCGGCGAGCACGATGCCGGGCAGGTCGCGGCCGGTCGCCGGCCCCCCGGCGGCGTGGAAGCCGAGGGAGGGTGAGTGGCCGGCCGTGCCCGGGAGGCGACTGATCGTCAGGGCCACGAGCAGGCCGCTGAGCATGAGCCACGGCACCGGCCACCAGGCCGGCGGCGTGCCGTCGAAGAGGCCGTTCGGCAGGTCGGTGAACAGGTATGCCTGCAGCTTGGAGACCAGCGCGAGGAAGCCGTAGGCGACGGCCGAGACCGGGATGCCGAGCAGTGCGGCGAGGACCAGGGCCGAGAGGTACGCCCGGGAGCGCACCGTGCTCGCCGGGTCCAGCGGAGCCGGTGCGCCCGGCGGGGCACCCATGTCAGTCACCTCGGCCTGCCTCCTCGGGAGAGCGAGGAGCAGGAGGAGCTCCGCGCCGCGTGCGGGACCTGTTCAGGCCAAACTAGCCCGGCCCGTCAGCCCCTCGCCGAGGATCGAGGAGGACCGCAGCGTCAACGACGGTCGGAAACGGCACGTCTCACGACGAACCGCCTGCCCCGGCGCCGGAGCCGGGGCGAGCCCGGCCGCGGCGAGCAGCTCTCGCGGCCTCCCGCCGCACGAGCCCGCTCAGGCGGTCGAGGTGCGCGGACGGCAGCCGCCACCGCTGCCAGTAGAGCGGCACGTCGACGTGGTCGCGCGACCCGAGTCGGACGAGGTCCCCCGACTCGAGGAGGGGCTCGAGCTGGCTGGTCAGGAGCGCCCCCCACCCCAGACCGGCGCGCACCGCCGTGACGAAGCCACCGCCGTCCGGTACCTGGTGCGTCGGCGGGTCCACCGTGACACCGTGCCGGGCGAGGATGCGCTGCTGGATGTCGTCCTTGTCGTTGAAGCGGACCAGCGGCATGCCAGCCCAGTCGAGGCCACGCCCCAGCCGGTGACGCCGGACGAGTGCAGGCGTCGCCGCGGGCAGGTACCTCAGCGTCACCAGCGGCTCCGTCGAGCAGCCCTGCACCGGGGTCGGGTCGGAGGTCACGGCGGCGAGCACCTCCCCGGACCGGAGCAGCCGGGCCGAATGGTCCTGGTCCTCGACCCGCAGGCGCAGCACGACGTCGTCCCAGGCGCCCGG
>NZ_BAAANB010000109.1:0-1383 GCF_039529575.1 Terrabacter terrae | reverse complement strand
GGTCGGAACCGTGGTGGTCGGCGGGACCGTGGTCGGAACCGTGGTGGTCGGCGGGACCGTGGTCGGGACCGTGGTGGTCGGCGGGACCGTGGTCGGGACCGTGGTGGTCGGCGGGATCGTGGTCGGCTCGGTGGTCGTCGGCTCGGTGGTCGTCGGCTCGGGGGTCGTCGGCTCCGTGGTCGTCGGCTCCGTCGTCGTCGGAATGGTGGTGGTCGGCGGAACGGTGGTGGTCGGCGTGTCATCGCCCTCACCGTCGCCACCCCCGTTGCCACCGGGCACGGTGGTGGTGGCTTCCGTCGTGGTCGGGACCGTGGTGGTCGGCTCCGTCGTGGCCGGGACCGTGGTCGTGGTCTCCGTGGTGGTCGGCTCCGTCGTGGCCGGGACCGTCGTGGTGCTCGTCGCCGGCGTGCCGCCGGGGCACGCAGCGTTCTCGCTGTCCACGATCACGGCGTCGTCCTGCGAACCGCGGAACTTGCCGTTCTCGAGGATGGCCTCGTCGACCTGGAGCGGGTTCTTGCCCGGCTTGAGCACCCTGTTGTCCCCAGAACCGACGTAGGCGCAGACCCACACCTGGTGGGTGTCGCCGGGCGTCGCCGAGGCGGTCCAACCCGTGGCAAGCGCTGCGGCTCCGGCGGTCGCGAGCCCCCCAGCAGCGACGAACGAAATGACGCGACGCGGAAGTCGCACGGTCTTCTGGCTCATGATGTAGCTGTCCCCTAGCAATCGTGGCGGCGCATCGTTTCCCCCCGCGCCTGAAACCCGAACGTGCCCTTTCTATCCGCTTTTGGTAAAGAAATATGGCTTTATCGCGAAGAAAGTTAAAAGGATCTTCAAGTGCCTGTAAGCATTTGGGCACGCTTTTCCGGATTGTCCGATTCGCACCTCGCCGAAAGGGCCCTCGGGTCCCCCTTCGG
Organism: Terrabacter terrae; assembly: GCF_039529575.1. NCBI lineage: Bacteria > Bacillati > Actinomycetota > Actinomycetes > Micrococcales > Intrasporangiaceae > Terrabacter > Terrabacter terrae. The sequence continues at coordinate 469 of NZ_BAAANB010000109.1, read as the reverse complement.
GCCTCCGTGCGGCTGACCTGAACGCTGGTTGCCCGGCCGCCGGGATGTGCGGTGGCCGGGCAACTGCAGGCGTCAGCGGGTGGCGTTCTCCCGGCGGCGGCGCAGGGCTTCGCCGGCCCCGAGCGCGAGTCCGCTCGCCACAAGGCCCGATCCGAGGAGCCGGTTGCTCGAGGACAGCTCGCCCTCGCCACCCGTGTGGGGTGCTCCCATGCCGGGGGTCGTGACGGCGCCTTCGACCATGCCGCCGACACCGGTGCTTGCGGCGTCGCCGACCAGCTCACCGCCGCCGCCAGTGCCGCCGCCGCCGCCGACGCCACCGCCGCCGACGACGCCACCGCCGCCGACGACGCCACCGCCGCCTCCGTTACCTCCACCACCACCGCCACCGGGCGTGGTGGTCGTGGTGCTCGGAGCGGGCATCGTGGTCGTGCTCGTGGGCGGTGCCGTCGAGGTGCTCGTGGGCGGCATC
>NZ_BAAANB010000108.1:0-2713 GCF_039529575.1 Terrabacter terrae | reverse complement strand
GCGCGTGGATCGTATGACCCTCCGGCATGTCTCCCTCTCGAAGCCTCGACGTGGCCCGTCAGCGCTGCCGGCGTCAGTCCTGGACGGCAGGCGCCATCCCCATGAGGTCGAGGATGCGCCGCAGGTCCTCCATGGACGCAAACTCCACGGTGATCTTCCCCTTGCGCTGGCCCAGCGCGATCGCGACGCGGGTCTCGAGGTGGTCCGACAGTCCCGCCGTGAGGTCGTCGAGCTGCGGGTGTCGGCCTCCGGCACGCGGGCGACGCGGCTTGGGCGCGTCGTTGCCCTCACCGAGCGCCACCAGCTCCTCGACGCTGCGCACCGACAGGCCCTCGGCGACGATCCGCTGGGCCATGCGCTCCATGGCGGCAGCGTCGGCCATGCCGAGCAACGCGCGAGCGTGGCCGGCACTGAGCACGCCCGCAGCGACCCGGCGCTGGACGACCGGGGGGAGGCGAAGGAGGCGCAGGGTGTTGGAGATCTGCGGCCGGGAGCGGCCGATCCGGGTGGCGAGCTCCTCGTGCGAGCAGCCGAAGTCGTCGAGGAGCTGCTGGTACGCCGCCGCCTCCTCCAGCGGGTTGAGCTGGCTGCGGTGGAGGTTCTCGAGCAGGGCGTCGCGGAGGAGGTCGTCGTCGCTCGTCTCCTTGATGATCGCCGGGACGACGTCGAGCCCGGCAGCCTGCGAGGCGCGCCACCGGCGCTCACCCATGATCAGCTCGTACGTCTTGCCGTCCGCCTCGGCGAGCTGGTCGGCCGGGATGCGCCGCACCACCACAGGCTGGAGCACGCCGATCTCGCGGATGGAGTGCACCAGCTCACCCATGTGGTCCTCGTCGAAGACCGTGCGCGGCTGCCTGGGGTTCGGTCGGATGGACTCGATGTCGAGCTCGGCGAACTCAGCGCCCGGGACCACCGCCAGGCTGCTCGTCACTTCGCCGCGGGAGGCGTCCCCCGGTGGAGGCGTAGCCGGCTCCGGACCGTTGGCAACGCCGACTGTCGCCTCGCTGCTCGCATCTGCGACGGCGTGGGCCTGCAGGTCCGGCGCCGCGGACCCACTCTCAGCGCTCGTGCCCGTCGAGCCGGCCGCGCCGTGGTCGCCCGGCGAGGTGATGGTCGTCTCCGAGCGGCTCGACCCATCCGAAGCCGTCTCCCCCGGAGGGACTGCCTCGGCGTACTTCTGCTCCGTGAAGAAGACGTCCACCGGTCGTCCGGCTCCTCCGGGGGGTGCGCTCGGGATGAGCGCTCCGAGGCCTCGACCCAGTGCGCGACGCTTCTCCGCCATTGACCAAACCTTTCGCAGACGACGCGGCCATCGCGCCGCGCTCAGTGTAGGGGCTGCCCGCCGGGGGGCCGACAGCCGCTGTGGATGGTGCGGGGCAGTCCGGATGCTTCCGTTTCACGTGAAACGCGGCGCCTCTACGGTTTTGGCCTGTTTCACGTGAAACGACGACACCCGCAATCTCCGGCCTGTTTCACGTGAAACGAACCCCGGGCCGCGCCGAGCTGGTCGTCGCGCTCACGACTGCCCGGCCGCCCCACGGTCGGCGATCTCGCCTGCGGCGGCCAGGTAGGCCAGGGCCCCACTGCTCGACGGGTCGTAGGTCATGACCGTCTCCCCGAAGCTCGGGGCTTCGGAGACGCGCACCGACCGGGGAACGGAGGTGCGCAGCACCTCGACAGGGAAATGCTCACGAACCTCATCGGCCACCTGCGCCGAGAGCCGCGTCCGGCCGTCGTACATCGTCAGCAGGATCGTGGAGACGTGCAGAGCCGGGTTGAGGTGGTGCTTGATCAGCTCGATGTTCTTGAGCAGCTGCGAGAGGCCTTCAAGGGCGTAGTACTCACACTGGATCGGGATGAAGACCTCGCTCGCTGCGACCATCGCGTTGACGGTGAGCAGCCCGAGGCTGGGCGGGCAGTCGATGAGGATGTAGTCGAACGCGTGCCCGGCCGTGATGGCTGCCGCAATCGCCTTCTGCAGGCGCGACTCCCGCGCAACCAGCGAAACGAGCTCGATCTCCGCGCCCGCCAGGTCGATCGTCGCCGGCGCACAGTGCAGGTTCGCGACCGTGGCGCAGGGCTGGACCACCTCGAGAAGCGGGGTCCCGTCGACGAGCACGTCGTAGATGGACGGCACCTCGGCATGGTGGTCGATGCCGAGCGCAGTGCTCGCGTTGCCCTGCGGGTCGAGGTCGATGACGAGTACCTGCAGGCCGGACTGGGCCAGGGCGGCTGCGATGTTGACGGTCGTGGTCGTCTTGCCCACGCCGCCCTTCTGGTTGGCCACGGTCAGCACACGCGGTGTCGCCGGCTTGGGGAAGGCGCGGCCGGTCAGCTGGATGCGCCGTCGGGCGTTCTCGGCCAGCTCCATCGCCAGCGGCGTGTCCTCCCCAGCCCGCGGTATGGCTGCGGCAAGCGCCTCACGGTCGGCCTCATCGGCGCGGGCCTCCATCCGGCGACGGGCCTCGTCCACAGGGTTGTCCCCAGCCCCGTGCGGCGCCGTTCCCCGTTCAGGAGCGCCGTTTTCCGCGTTGTTGTCCACCAGCTTGTCCACAGGACTGTGAAGCTCAGTTGTCGCCTCGTCGACACCCACACCGGCGACGGGCGGTACCCTCTCGCCCTCAACCTCTGCTCCCGCGAAGGCGTCATGGGCAGCCTCGACGGGGTCCGGCCGCGTGCCCGGCGCCTCTGGGGGGTTCGCGACAGCGACGGG
>NZ_BAAANB010000107.1:0-1112 GCF_039529575.1 Terrabacter terrae | reverse complement strand
CCGAGGTCGGCGAACGTCTTCCGAACGGCCGCGCGCTGGCCCGTGTGGCCCGACAGGCTGCGGGCAAAGGTGGCCTCCGCGATGCCGGTCACCGGGATGCCGAGGTCGAGCGCGCTCTGGACGGTCCACCGGCCGGTGCCCTTCTGCTCCGCGGCGTCGCCGACGACGTCGACGAACGGCTTGCCGGTCGACGCGTCGGTGTGGGTCAGGACGTCGGCGGTCAGCTCGATGAGGAAGGACTCGAGGTCGCCGCCGTTCCACTCGCGGAACACGTCGGCGATCTCGGCCGGCTCCAGCCCGAGCACGCTGCGCAGCAGGTCGAAGGACTCGGCGATGAGCTGCATGTCGGCGTACTCGATGCCGTTGTGGACCATCTTGACGAAGTGGCCGGCGGCGTCGGGCCCGAGGTGCGCCGCGCACGGCGTCCCGTCGACCTGTGCGGCGATGGACTCGACGACCGGGCCCAGCCGCTCGTAGGCGTGGCCGGAGCCACCGACCATGATCGAGGGTCCGTTGAGCGCACCTTCCTCGCCGCCGGAGACCCCCATCCCGACGAAGTGGATTCCTTTGCCGGCCAGCGCCTTCTCACGGCGGAGCGTGTCCGCATAGTGCGCGTTGCCCGCGTCGACGACGATGTCGCCCTCCTCGAGCAGCGGCACCAGCTCGTCGATGACCGCATCCGTGGGCGCGCCGGCCTTGACCATGACGATGATGGCCCGGGGCCGCTCGATCGCCTGGACGAAGTCCTCGACGGTCTCCGCTCCGAGGAAGGTGCCCTCGTCGCCGAACTGCTCGACGAGCCTGGTCATGCGCGCGGTCGTGCGGTTGTGGACGGCCACCGTGTGCCCGTGTCGGGCGATGTTGCGGGCCAGGTTGCGGCCCATCGTCGCGAGGCCGGTGACGCCGATCGTTGCCTTGGTGTCCATGGGTGGGCAACCCGCGCCGGGGGGCCCGCCATTCCGTGCCGTCTCACGGGCTGGCCCTTGCTCGGCCGGCGACATGCGGTTGAGTGGTCCTGTGGACGAGGCCCTCGAGCAGCGCATCCGTGCTCTCGCCGCCGACCTCGCCGCCCACCGCTTCGGGGAGACGGACCCGCGGCTGCGGGCGGCCCT
>NZ_BAAANB010000106.1:0-4843 GCF_039529575.1 Terrabacter terrae | reverse complement strand
AAGCATGACCCGAATCAACGTGACCGTCGACGGGGTGAGCTACTCCGACGAGGTCGAGCCCAGGACCCTACTGGTCCAGTACCTTCGCGAGACCCTCGGCAAGACAGGCACCGTCATCGGCTGCGACACCAGCAACTGCGGTGCCTGCACCGTCCACCTCGACGGCACGAGCGTGAAGTCGTGCAACGTCCTCGCCGTCCAGGCCGACGGCCACGACGTGACCACCATCGAGGGCCTGGCCACCGAGGGGCAGCTGCACCCGATGCAGCAGGCCTTCCACGAGTGCCACGCCCTGCAGTGCGGCTACTGCACCCCGGGCATGATCATGCAGGCCTGCGACCTGCTCAAGGAGAACCCCGACCCGAGCGAGCAGGAGATCCGCGAGGGCCTCGAGGGCAACCTGTGCCGCTGCACCGGCTACCACAACATCATCAAGGCGGTGGCCCAGGCGGCCTCCGCCATGCGTGAGGACGCGCAGGCACCCGCGGACAGCGCGGTCCCGGCCGGCGGCCCCGAGGCGCCCGAGCCCGTGCCGGCCGGCGTCGGCGCCGCAGGACCTGACATCCCACCGGGAGCCGGTGGCCGGGTCGGCAACGGCTCCAACGGGGGCCCGAGCGGCGACCTGTCGTCCGGCTCCAGTGCCGGCTCCAGTGCCGGCTCCAGTGCTGGCTCCATGGGAGAGGGGGCCCGGGCATGACCATCACCGAGGACCGGCCCGCAGGGTCCACGCCCACCGGAGAGGTCGGCAAGGCCCGCCGCCGCAAGGAGGACCAGCGCCTCATCACCGGCCGCACCCGCTGGACCGACAACATCACGCTGCCCGGCATGCTGCACCTCGCGATGGTGCGCAGCCCCTTCGCGCACGCGAACATCAAGAGCATCGACACCGACGAGGCCAAGGCGGCCCGCAACGTCGTCGCCGTCCTCACCGGCACAGACCTCGCCGACTCCCAGGGCGTCAACGCCAACGCCTGGCCGATCACCGCCGACCAGGTCACGCCCGACCACCTGCCCATGGCGGTCGACCGCGTCGCCTGCGCCGGCGAGATCGTGGCCTGCGTCGTGGCCAGGACCGCCGCCGAGGCCCGCGACGCCGCAGAGCTCGTCGACGTCGACTACGAGGAGCTGCCCGCGGTCCTCGACATGAAGGAGGCCCTCAAGGACGAGGTGCTCGCGCACCCGGCTCTGAAGACGAACAAGTCCGCCTTCTGGCAGCTCGACTCCAAGGAGGCCGGCACCGGCGGCGACGTCGACGAGGCGATCGCCAAGGCGCGCCAGGACGGGATCGTCGTCGAGCGCGAGTACCGCCAGCAGCGCCTCATCCCGGCCTTCATGGAGCCGCGGTCGGTGGTCGTCGACCCTACCCACGAGCAGCTGACGATGTGGACCGCGACCCAGATCCCGCACATCCTGCGGTTCCTCCTCGCCGCGACGACCGGGGTGTCGGAGTCCAAGATCCGCGTCATCGCCCCCGACGTGGGCGGCGGCTTCGGCGGCAAGCTGCAGACGACGCCGGAGGAGTTCGTGGCGTTCGCCGTGGCCCGCCGCCTGGGCAAGCCGGTCAAGTACACCGAGACCCGGTCCGAGTCGCTCGTCTCCGGCCACCACGGCCGCGACCAGTGGCAGCGGCTCACCCTCTCGGCCGAGAAGGACGGCACCGTCACCGGCTTCAAGGTCGAGCTGCTCGCCGACCTCGGTGCGTACGTCGCCATCATGGGTGGCGGCGTGCCCGTGCTCGGGGCGTGGATGTTCAACTCCATCTACAAGTTCCCCGCCTACCGGTTCAACGTGCAGACGATCCTGACGAACAAGACGTGGGTCGACGCATACCGGGGGGCCGGTCGCCCGGAGGCGACGTTCGGCATCGAGCGCATGATGGACGAGCTCGCCGCCGAGCTGGGCGTCGACCCGCTCGAGATCCGCGAGAAGAACTGGATCACGCACGAGGAGTTCCCGTTCACGACCGTGGCGGGCATGACCTACGACACCGGCAACTACGAGGCCGCCACGGCCAAGGCCAAGGAGCTCTTCGGCTACGACGAGCTGCGCGCCGAGCAGCAACGGCGCCGCGAGAGCAACGACCCGGTCCAGCTCGGCATCGGCGTCTCCACGTTCACGGAGATGTGCGGCCTGGCGCCGTCCCGCATCCTCGGCTCGCTCAGCTACGGCGCCGGCGGCTGGGAGCACGCGAGCATCCGCATGCTGGCGACCGGAAAGGTCGAGGTGGTCACCGGCACCTCGCCGCACGGCCAGGGCCACGAGACGGCCTGGAGCCAGATCGTCGCGGACAAGCTCGGCGTGCCCTTCGAGGACGTCGAGGTGCTCCACGGCGACACCCAGATAGCGCACAAGGGCCTCGACACCTACGGCTCGCGCTCGCTCGTCGTCGGGGGCGAGGCCGTCGTGCGGGCGGCCGACAAGGTCATCGAGAAGGCCAAGCCCATCGCGGCGCACCTGCTCGAGGCCAGCGTCGACGACCTCGAGTTCAAGGAGGGCCGCTTCGGCGTCCGCGGCACCGACAAGGGCATCTCGATGGCGGAGCTCGCACTCGCCAGCTTCGCCGCGCACAACCTGCCCGACGGGATCGAGCCGGACCTCGACGCCCACGCGACGTTCGACCCCGACAACTTCTCGTTCCCGCACGGCACGCACCTGTGCGCCGTCGAGGTCGACACCGAGACCGGGGCGACGACGATGCGCAAGTACGTCTGCGTCGACGACATCGGCACGATCATCAACCCGCTCATCGTCGAGGGCCAGGTCCACGGCGGTCTGGTCCAAGGCATTGCGCAGGCACTCTGGGAGGGCGCGGAGTACGACGAGCAGGGCACCCTCGTGACCGGCTCGTTCGTCGACTACACCCTGCCCACGGCCGCCGACACGATCAGCTTCGTCACCGACCACACGACCTCTCCGTCGACCTACAACTCCTTGGGCGCCAAGGGAGTCGGCGAGGCGGGCACGATCGCCTCCACCCCGGCGGTCGTCAATGCGGTCGTGGACGCGCTGCGCCCGCTGGGCGTCGCCGACGTCACCATGCCGTGCACCCCGGAGCGGGTGTGGAAGGCCATCCAGACCGGGCGCGCGGTCAACCCCGAAGGTGAGCGCGACGCGCAGCCGCACTTCGACGGAGGCACGGCCAACCAGGACGCCGGGACCTCGGGCACCGCCGGCGCGAGTACCGGCTCCGCGAGCGAAAGGAGCCAGTCGTGATCCCCGCCCAGTTCGACTACGTCGCACCGACATCGGTGCAGGAGGTGATCGCGGCGCTGGCCGAGCACGGCGACGACGCAAAGGTGCTCGCTGGCGGGCAGTCGCTGCTGCCGATCCTCCGGATGCGCCTCAACGCGCCGGAGGTCGTCATCGACCTCGGGCGCATCTCCGAGCTCCAGGGCATCAGCGAGGAGGGCGACCACCTCGTCATCGGCGCCATGACGACGTATGCCGCCGTGCTGGCCTCCGAGGCCGTCTCGACGCATGCAGCCCTGCTGTCCAAGGCGATCCACACCGTGGCCGACCCGCAGATCAGGCACCGCGGGACAGTCGGGGGCGCGCTCGTGCACGCCGACCCGGCCGGTGACGTCGGGGCGCCGGTCATGGCGCTCGAGGCGGAGCTGGTGATCGCGGGGGCCGACGGCTCCACGCGCACCGTCGCGGCCGAGGACTTCTTCGAGGACCTCTTCACGACCGCGGTCGGCGAGGGCGAGCTGCTGACGCAGATCCGCATCCCGAAGCACACGGGCTGGGGCGCACACTACGAGAAGTTCGTGCGCGTCAGCCACCAGTGGTCGATCGTCGGGGTCGCGGCCACGGTGCTTAGCGAGGGCGGCTCCATCGCCGAGGCGCGGGTCGGCCTGACCAACATGGGTTCGACGCCGCTGCGGGCGCGTTCGGTCGAGGAGGCCCTCGTCGGGCAGCCCGCGACCGACGAGGCGGTCCGCGCGGCGGTCGCCTCGGTGGCCGAAGGCACCAACCCGCCGTCGGACCTCAACGGCGACTCCGACTACCGCAAGCACCTCGCCACGGTGCTGACCCGCCGCGCGGTCCTCGCCGCCGCAGGAGCGTGAGCGCCGGATGGAGCTGACCCACTCCTTCACCGTGCCGACCTCGGTCGACGACGCCTGGAACCTGTTCATGGACCTCGAACAGGTGGGCGGCTGCTTCCCCGGCGCGACCGTCACGGAGGTGAGCGACGACGGCTTCTCGGGCACGGTCAAGGTCAAGCTCGGCCCGATCGCGCTGCTCTACACAGGGTCCGGCTCGTTCGCGCAGCGCGACGACGTCGCCCACCACGCGGTCATCGAGGCCAAGGGCAAGGACAAGCGCGGCAACGGCACGGCCGGCGCCACGGTGACGATCCAGCTCACAGGCGCCGAGGGCGGCACCAGGGCCGACGTCGTCACCGACCTCGCGGTCACGGGCAAGCCGGCGCAGTTCGGCCGGGGCGTCATGCAGGACGTCTCCGACAAGCTGCTCCAGCAGTTCGTGGCGTGCATCGAGAAGCAGCTGGCAGGACCACCCGCGGCGCCCGAGTCCGAGGGTGCGCCCGAGGGCGCGGCGGAGACGGCAGCCACCGCTCCCGCCGCTGCGGCGGCGGTCGCCTCTGCGCCGTCGACCGGCTACGTCGAGACGGGGACGGACGCGCTCGCGGCCGACACCGCCACAACGGCGGCCGCAGCATCGCCGCCAGCCCCGGCAACTGCGGCGTCCCAGGTTGCCTCCGCACCGCGGCGCGTCACCGGGGAGGTCGAGGAGGAGGCGCTCGACCTCGGCTCGGCGGTCATGCCGGTGCTCATCCAGCGGTACGCCGGCTACGCCGCTGCCGCCGCCATCGGCGTCCTCA
>NZ_BAAANB010000105.1:0-795 GCF_039529575.1 Terrabacter terrae | reverse complement strand
ATGCCGGTTGTCCACAGCGTCCACAGCACCTATGACTATGACGAGACCCCCTAGAAGGAGGGAAGCCCCGACAACGAGGGTCAGGACGACCGCGCCGGCCCCTGGTCTGCGGCGTGAGAGACGTCTGGTTTGGGTGGTTCAGTGATTCGGGGAGTGTCTGTGGTGCCAGTCACCGGCAGGCACTAGTGTCTGAGCCCCAATGTCCTTCCCCGTCGAAGTGAGTGCACCGTGAAGTTTCGGGTTGAGCGAGACGTCCTGGCCGAGGCCGTGACCTGGGTGGCGCGTGGCCTGCCGGCGCGCCCGCCGGTGCCGGTGCTCGCGGGCGTGCTCGTGGAGGCCGACGAGGACGGCACCCTGACCCTCTCCGCGTTCGACTACGAGATGTCCGCGCGCATCACCGTCCCGGCCGACGTGGCCGAGGCCGGTCAGGTGCTCGTCCTCGGGCGCCTGCTCGCCGACATCTCCCGCAACCTGCCCAACAAGCCGATCGACGTCAGCACGGACGGGACCAAGGTCAACGTGGCCTGTGGCTCCTCACGGTTCGCGTTGCGCGAGATGCCGGTGTCCGACTACCCGACGCTTCCGGCGGCGCCCGAAGCCAGCGGCACCATCGCCGGAGACGTCTTCACCCAGGCCGTGGCGCAGGTGTCGGTCGCGGCCGACAAGGGCGACACCCTGCCGATCCTCACCGGTGTGCGGATGGAGATCGACGGCGACAAGGTCACGCTCCTCGCGACCGACCGCTACCGCCTCGCGATGCGTGAGCTGACGTGGAGCCCTGCGCAACCCGACGCG
>NZ_BAAANB010000104.1:0-2258 GCF_039529575.1 Terrabacter terrae | reverse complement strand
GCACGCGCGTCAGGTCGATCGGCGTGCCGCTGACGACGGCGTCGCAGGCGCCGGCCTCGACGGCCGCTCGGATCGTGGCCTCGAGGTCGCGCACCTGTGCGGCGCCGTAGCCCATGGCGGGCAGGACGCCGCGCGCGTTCGGGTACTTCGCGTAGGTGGCGGCGAGCGACCCCACGGCATACGGCGTCGGGTCGACGATCTGGGCCGCACCGGCCATCCGGGCGCCGACGACACCGGCGCCGTAGGTCATCGACCCGTGGGTGAGCGTGGGCCCGTCCTCGACGACGATGACCCGGCTGCCGGAGACGAGCGTCCAGTCGTCCACGGACACCGGGCTGTTCGCGCGCAGCACCGTCGCGGCCGGGTTGAGCACCCGCACCGACGCCTCGACGGCGTCGATGTCGGCGCTGCGCGCCGAGTCGCACTTGGCCAGGAGCACGACGTCGGCCATCCGGACGTTCGCCTCGCCGGGGTGGTATGCCGTCTCGTCGCCCGGGCGCAGCGGGTCGGCGAGCACGACGTGCAGGTCGGGGACGAAGAACGGCAGGTCGTTGTTGCCACCGTCCCAGAGGATGACGTCGGCCTCCTGCTCGGCCTCGCGCAGGATCCGCTCGTAGTCCACGCCGGCGTAGACGATCACCCCGGTGTCGAGGTGCGGCTCGTACTCCTCGCGCTCCTCGATGGTGCACTCGTGGCGGTCGAGGTCGGCATGCGTCGCGAACCGCTGGCAGGCCTGCGCGGCGAGGTCGCCGTAGGGCATCGGGTGGCGCACCGCGACGACCCGCAGTCCGAGGGCGGTGAGCATCCGCGCGAGGTAGCGGGTGGTCTGGCTCTTGCCGACACCGGTGCGCACGGCCGTCACGGCGACGACCGGTTTGGTGCTGCGCAGCATGGTGTGCCGGGCGCCGTGGAGGCGGAAGTCGGCGCCCGCGGCGATGCACCGCGACGCGAGGTGCATGACGTCCTCGTAGCGCACGTCCGAGTAGGCGAAGACGACGACGTCGACGTGCTCGCGTTCGATGAGCCGGGTCAGCTCGGACTCGGCGACGATCGGGATGCCTTGCGGATAGAGCGGACCCGCCAGCTCGGGTGGGTAGCGACGGTCCTCGATGTCCGGGATCTGCGTCGCCGTGAAGGCCACCACCTCGACGCTCGGGTCGTCTCGGAAGACGACGTTGAAGTCGTGGAAGTCGCGGCCGGCCGCACCGAGGAGGACGGCGCGGCTGCGGGCGGCTCTCGTGGGACCGGCGCCGGCTCGGGTGCCGGTGTGAGTGCTCGGGTCGGCGGTCATGGCCTTCTCCTGGCTGGGTCACCGACGTGACCGACACACCCCTTCGCAGGTAGTCCTGGCTGCGGGACCCGCCACGTCGAGTCTTCCACCGGCGCCGACGGCGCGTCCTCATTCGGAGAGGGGGAGAGGGGGATCACCTCCCAATCGGCTGCCCCGCATGGCCTCCGGTGCCACGATCGAAGGGTGAGCGACACAGCGGCACGGGCAGGCGATCGCGGCCGGACGGTCGCGGGCACGACGGCGACCTCGGAGCACGTCTCCCTCGCCGAGGAGTGGGTGGCGGCCAACTACAGCCCACTGGACGTGGTCATCTCGCAGGCCGAGGGGGCTTGGGTCACCGACGTCGAGGGACGCCGCTACCTCGACGCCCTCGCCGGGTACTCCGCACTGAACTTCGGGCACCTTCACCCGGCGCTCGTCGCCGCGGCGCGCAGCCAGCTGGACCGGCTGACGTTGACGAGCCGCGCCTTCCACAGCGACCGGCTGGGGCCGTTCTGCCGGGACCTCGCGACGCTGGCCGGCAAGGACCTCGTGCTGCCGATGAACACCGGCGCCGAGGCCGTCGAGACGGCGATCAAGGTGTCGCGGCGCTGGGGCTACGAGGTCAAGGGCGTGCCGGACGGCCGGGCCCGGATCGTCGTCATGGCCGGCAACTTCCACGGCCGCACGACGACGATCATCAGTTTCAGCGACGACCCGGTCGCGCACGACCACTACGGGCCCTACACGCCCGGCTTCGACATGGTGCCGTTCGGCGACATCGAGGCACTCGAGGCGGCGATCACCGACGAGACGGTCGCGGTGCTGCTCGAGCCGATCCAGGGCGAGGGCGGCGTCATCGTCCCGCCGGACGGGTGGCTGCGCGACGTGCGCGAGCTGACCCGGCGCCGGGGCGTGCTTCTGGTCGCCGACGAGATCCAGTCGGGCCTCGGCCGCACCGGCACCACCTTCGCGTGCGAGCTCGAGG
>NZ_BAAANB010000103.1:0-1158 GCF_039529575.1 Terrabacter terrae | reverse complement strand
CGTGCCCGAGCTGCGCGGGTAGGCCTCGTAGCGGATCGTCGCCGCTCCGAAACCGAGGACGCGGCCCAGCTCGAGCTCGACGGCCTTGCCGTCCTCTCCGACGATGCCGCTGACGAAGGTGAGGTCGCCGTCGGGGTCGACGCCGCTCGTCGGCACCGTGACCGCCAGCGTGTCGCCGGCGGTGACGCTCGCAGAGAAGCTGCGGGCGGTCGGCGGCTGGTCGGGGTGCTTCACGGCGTCGGGCAGCGGGTTGATCGTGACGTCGACCCGGCCGGTGACGGCCCGCGCGCGCAGGCCCTCGGGGTAGGTGGCGTACTCGAGGATCGCGGAGGCCGGCCCCGTGAGGGTGGCCTGCTCGGGGACGTAGCGCACCACCGTGCCGGAGGCGAAGGCCTGTCCGCCACCGGAGACCACCCGGACGCTCGCGGGGTCGAGCTTGAGCGGGATGCCGTCGCTCATCGAGTCGTTGTCGAGGACCGGGACGGTCACGGCGTCGCCGATGCGCACCGTCGCCACGTCGTCGACGACGGTGGGGCGCACGACGTCCCTGCTCTCCGGCTTCTGCACGACCGACAGCTGCCCGACCGCCGTCCTGGTCCCGTCGCTGATCGTGTAGCTGACGGTGGCCCGCCGGGGCGCGTCCCCCTCGAGGGGGGAGGTCGCCTGGGCGCGCACCCATCGGCCCTGCACGACGGAGGCCCGGAGCCAGGAGGCGCCGGTGACGACGCGCTGGACGACGAGGACGTCGCTGCGCGGGCTGTAGTCGTTGGACAGCACGTCCGCGATGACGGGCGTCTGGCCGCGGAGCACGGCCGCGTCCGGCGTGGCGACGGGCGGCAGGTCGTCGGAGGGGTTCGGCAGGATGTCGACGCGGATGCGTCCGACGCTGACCCCCGAGCCGATCTGGGCGGCATACGTGACGGTGGAGGTGCCGGGCGTCTGTCCCGTCACGGTGAGCACGCCGGTGTCGAGGTTGGTGTCGAGCGTCAGCTGCCCCGGGCCCTTGACGGCCTGGGCCAGGCGCATCCGGGCCTGCGGGTCGGTGGGGTCGGCCCCGGCGATGTCGTTGCCGAGCGGCTGCAGCTGCACCGGCTTGCCGACGACCGCGCGCACCACGTCGGGCTGGGTCTTCGGCGGGACCGCCTTGCTGTCCTGCTC
>NZ_BAAANB010000102.1:0-3568 GCF_039529575.1 Terrabacter terrae | reverse complement strand
CCCCTGAGACGAGAAGCGAGCGGAGGTCCTCGAGGCGGGCGAGGGTGAGGATGGTCAGGCCGCCACCCCGACGGATGCCGTGGTCGGCCTGCGGGTCGATGACGACGACGACCCGGGTCACCTCAGGGGGGAACTGCGCGGCCGCACGCTGCAGCTCGACGAACGGGCGGTGCGGCCCGGTGACGAGGAAGCAGGTGCTCGTGTCGGGTGCGAGGTCTGCCGCGGCAAGCGAGGCGGCGAGCAGCTCGGCGGGTCCCGGCTCGACCCGCGACATGGCGTCCAGGCCGACCTGCGGCACGGACTTCGTGACCTTCTGGCTGCCGCAGACGATCGTGCAGTCCTGCTCGTCGAGCATGACGCGGACCATGATCGAGCTGCCGACCGAGATCGCGGTCTCGACGTCGGCCTGGGTGGCGGTCGGCGCGTTGGCCGCCATCACGTCCCTCTCCAGCCGACGGTCGTCGTGACCGGTGCGACCCGTGCGGCCGTGGCCGGAGCGGTACTGCTCCGGGTCGGGATCGACGATGACCGTGACGTGCGAGCGCCGGGTGTCGAGGAACTGGCGCACGAGGAGCTTGCCGGCCTTGGCCGAGCTGCGCCAGTGGATGTAGCGCCGGTCGTCACCCGGCTGGTACTCGCGCAGGGCGTGGAAGGCGAGGTCGCTCATCGAGACGTCCTCGGTGGTGCTGCCCTCGAGGTCGCGCAGCAGCCCCGCGCCGAGGGACTCGAGGGCGACCGTGCGCGGGTGCACGAACAGCTCGGTGCGCTCGGTCCAGGTCAGGGTGCGGCGCATCAGACCGAGCGGGTCGCCCTGCACGGTCGTGGCCGGGCCGACCTGGATGACGCCGCGGCGCGACGTCGGGACGACGAAGAGCTCCTCGTGCGCCTTGCCCGGGGTCAACGCGGGGAGCACGAAGCGGGCCGCCGACAGCCCGACGGGCAGCTCGACGAGGATCGGGAGCATCGGCGTGCGTGCCTCGTTGGTGACGAGGATGCGCCCGGTGGCCGGCTCGCCGACCGTGACCCGCCGCGGGTCGACCTCGGCGACGATGCGGACCTTGGTGCGGCCGAGGGCGAGCAGCAGGCAGATCGCGAAGAGGACCAGCGCCGCTGCCGCCACCATGAGCAGCTCGGTCCAGCCCCAGCGGGCACCGACGAGCCAGCAGACGACACCGAGCGCGAGGATCGTCCAGCCCAACGGCGATACCCAGCCCACGACCCGCGCGACCGGGCGCCACACGCCCTCCGTCCGGCGGGCCACCTGCCCGATCGAGCGGGTGAGCGGCTGGGTGGTCTGGCGGATGCCACGGCGCGGCGCGGCCTCCTGGTCCTGCTCGGTCATGCGGTCCCCTCGTGCTTCTGCGGTCGAGCGGTCAGGCCGAGGCGCGCTCGGCCGGCGGGGCGATGTCGGCGAGGATCTGGTCGATGACGTGCTCGACCGTCGTGCCGGCGAACTGGGCCTCCGCAGCCAGCAGCAGGCGGTGGCTGAGGACCGGCTCCGCGAGCATCTTGATGTCGTCGGGCACGACGTAGGTGCGGCCCTGGCTCGCGGCCCACGTCTTGGCGCAGCGGACGTAGGCCAGACAGCCACGCACCGACAGGCCGAGCTTCAGCGACGGGTGGCGGCGCGACTCCTCGGCGATGCGGCTGACGTAGCCGAGGATCGCCGGGTCGACGTGCACCTCGTCGGCGAGCTTGCTCATCTCGACGATGACGTTGCTGGCGATGAGGGGGCTGAGCGTCTTGGCCCGGTCGCGCGTCTTGGCGTCGGCGAGCACGGCGATGGTCGCCTCGTGGTCGGGGTAGCCGACGCTCGACTTCATCAGGAAGCGGTCGAGCTGGGCCTCGGGCAGGCGGTAGGTGCCGGCCTGCTCGATCGGGTTCTGGGTCGCGATGACCATGAACGGCTGGCCCACCGAATGCGGCTTGCCGTCGATGGTGACGCGGCCCTCCTCCATGACCTCGAGCAGCGCCGACTGCGTCTTGGGCGAGGCGCGGTTGATCTCGTCGGCGAGCACGATGGTCGCGAAGATCGGGCCGGGGTGGAACTCGAAGGCCTGCTTGGTGGGCTCGTAGATCGTCACGCCGGTGACGTCGCTCGGCAGCAGGTCGGGAGTGAACTGGATGCGGCTGTGCGTGCCCTGGACCGTCGCCGACAGGGCGCGCGCCAGCTGCGTCTTGCCGGTGCCGGGGAAGTCCTCGAGGAGCATGTGCCCCTCGGAGAGCAGGCAGGTCAGCGCCAGGCGCGTCACGTGCTGCTTGCCGAGGACGGCCTTCTCGATGTTGGCGACGAGCTGGTCGAAGGTGTGGGCGAACCACGTGACCTGCTCCTGCGTGATCTGGCTCGTGACGCGACCGGTGGTGGGCGTGGCCGTCATGGTGTCGTGCTCCTGTCGTGGTTCATGCGGGAAGGCGTTCGTATGCCGGGTGGCTGGGGTCGCTGCGCGGCCTGCGGGCCGCGTCGGGGAGGGCGGTTGCGGTCAGCCGCCCCAGGGGTCTCGGGTGAACGAGTCGCTGCCGTTGCTGCCGCTGCAGGTGACCTTGACCCACCCTCCCGAGTAGCCGAAGAACTTGCCGGAGGTGTTGGTGCCGTTGTGGGGCTGGATCGAACCGTTGGTGCCGTCGTCGTGGTTGTACGGCCAGTTGCCCTTGCTGCTGGCGAAGGTGCAGCTGATGTCGCCCTGGTAGTCCTGCAGGTCGTACTGCAGGTACTGGCAGTCGCCGGTGCTGCATCCCGGCACGTAGCCGGTCTGCCCGGTGGGCCGCAGCCAGTTCACCTTCGGCTTGGGTGCCGCGTTGGTCGTGCCGGTGACGTATCCGGTCCACGGCCCCGGCCCGGAGTCCTGGGCGATCGCCCGGACCCGGATCCGCTTCGACGTCGAGTACCCCAGGTTGTTGAACGTCGTCGAGTGCGTGCCCGCACCGACGGTCTGGTTGCGGTCGCCGTCGATCTCGTAGCCGGTGATGGGGCGACCCTCGCTCGCCGCGGTGCCCCACGTGAACGTGATGCTGTTGTTGTCGTGGCTCTCGCGCAGGCCCGGCACGCCGTTGGTGGGTCCGTAGGGGTGGAACGAGACGCTGTTGGACCACGGGGAACACCGGCCGGCGACGTTGCAGGCCTGCACCTGCATCGACTGCTGGCTCGTGCCGAGGTTCGTGGCCGTGCCTCCGGAGCAGCCGCCGGAGCAGTCCCACGAGCCGGAGCGGCCGGCCGAGGTCTGCCAGTTGACCTTCTGGTAGCCGCGCGACCGCGAGTCGCCGAGGGTGAACGAGGCGTTGGCCGCGTAGTCCTTGTTCGGCGTCGAGACGGACCTCAGCGACGGGGTCTCGGGGACGCCGTCAGCAACGTACGAGCTGTAGTTGGTCTTGTCGGACGTGGAGGGGCCGCCGTTGGTGGCCGTGACGACGTACTGCACGGTCTGGCCCTGGTAGGGGATGGTGTCGCTCGCGACGCGCGACTCACCGCCGGAACGGGTGTCGATGAGGGTCCACGGCCCGTTCCCGGTGCGTCGGTAGACGTCGTACTTCGTGATGGCCGGGCCGTTGGGGTCGGTGGACGGCCACGAGA
>NZ_BAAANB010000101.1:0-596 GCF_039529575.1 Terrabacter terrae | reverse complement strand
ACGAGACCAGCAGCGGACACCTCGTCGTGGACGACCTTGCGCTCGAAGGCCGTCATCGGCTCGAGCGAACGCTTCTCCCCCGACTCCTTGACCTCGGCGATCGCGGCGTGCGCCAGCTCCACGAGCGCGGACCGACGCTCGGCACGGTGTCCTGCGATGTCGAGCATGAGGCGGCTCCGCTCTCCGGTCTGCACCTGGACCGCCAGCCGCGTCAGCTCCTGCAGCGCCTCGAGCACCTTGCCGTCGCTGCCGACCAGGCGACGCGGCACACGCCCCTCCTCGGAGTCGACGATCGCGATCGCGGCTCGGTCTCCGTCGACGTCCACGTCGATGTCGCCGTCGAGGTCGGCGATGTCCAGGAGCGTCTCGAGGAAGTCGGCGGCGACCTCGCCCTCGCGCTCCAGCTGCCGCAGGCGCGAGCCCCTCTCGGGCTTGTCCGCCGAGCCGCCCTCGAGCGGCGCGTCTGCCCCGACGGCGTCCGGGGGAGCGCCCTGGCCGTCGCCCTCGTCCGTGGCGTCCTCGGAAACGGTGGGCGCGTCTACTGCAGCGTCGTTGGCACCCTCCGTGACGGTCTCGGTGTCCGCCTCAGTGTCCGT
>NZ_BAAANB010000100.1:0-4180 GCF_039529575.1 Terrabacter terrae | reverse complement strand
CCTCCGCGCTGCAGAACACCGATCTGGTCGAGTACATCTCCGGCTCGGCCTACATCGACGACCTGGTAAGCGACCCGTGGGAGCTCGACGAGAAGGGATATCTCCAGATTCCGGACAGGCCCGGACTCGGGATCACCCTCAACCCGGAGGCCTTGGAGAAGTACACGGGTAGCCGAAGCCTCATCTCCTGAGGGGACGAGTTCCGATGGTGAACGAGCTGAGCTGCGTGGTCGAGTGCAGCGATCTGCTGGGCGAGGGCCCAGTGTGGTCGGTGCAGGAGCAGACGCTCTACTGGGTGGACATCGTGGGCCGCGCGGCCCGGTCGTACTCCCCGTCAACCGGGCAGCGCCGGGAGTGGAGCATGCCGAGCGAGATCGGCGCGCTTGCGCTCCGGACCTGCGGCGGGGCCTTGGTCGCCCTACGCAGCGGCTTCGCCCTCCTGGACCTGCACACGGGTGCGCTGACTGCGGTGTGCGATCCTGAGCCGGCACAGCCGGACAACCTGTTCAACGACGGTGCCTGCGACCGTGCCGGCCGCTTCTGGGCCGGGACGCTGCATCAGGACGAGATCGAGCCGCTCGGATCGCTCTACCGCCTCGGCGCCGATCTCGACTGCACACGGATGCTCTCGGACCTGGTCATCGCCAACGGCATGGGCTGGAGTCCGGACGACCGAACGATGTACTTCACCGACTCCGGGCACGGCCGGATCTACGCCTTCGACTACGACCTCGAGCGCGGGGAGCTGAGCAGCCAACGGACCTTCGCGGAGGTGGACGAGCGCGACGGGGTGCCCGACGGGTTGACAGTCGACTCCGACGGTTACGTGTGGGCTGCGCTCTGGGACGGCGGGGCGATCCGTCGGTATGCACCCGACGGCAAACTCGCCGAGATCATCGAGCTCCCCGTGCCTCGTCCGACGAGCTGCGCATTCGGCGGCCCGGAGTTGAGCACGCTGTTCATCACCTCTGCCCGCGATGGGCTGGACGAGCGGACGCTGCACGAAGCCCCGCTCTCCGGGTCGGTCCTCGCACTGGAGACCGCTGTGACCGGCATCCCCGAACCGACCTTTGGAGCCTGACGTGACATCGGAAGTGACCGACCAGAACCGAACCGTCGCCCTCGTCACGGGCGGCGCGGTCGGGATCGGACGGGACATCGCCATCCGGCTGGCCGAGGACGGCGCGGACGTGGCGTTCACGTACCTCTCGCACGCACCTGATGACACGCTCGCGGCAATCCAGGCACTGGGCCGCCGAGCGCACGCCATCAAGGTCGACGCCACGGATCCGGACGCCGTCAATGCCGCCGTGCGGGAGGTCGTCCAGCAGCTCGGCGGGGTCGGGGTGCTTGTCAACAATGCCGGCGGCCTCGTCGGACGAGTCCCCTTGGCGGAGATGTCGGCCCAGCATTGGCACCGCGTGCTGGACGTCAATCTGAGTAGCGCCTTCTTCTTCCTGCAGGCAACGGCACCACACATGCCCGCCGGCGGACGAGTCGTCAACATCGGCTCGCTGGCCGGTGACAACGGAGGCAGCGCAGGCGCAGGCGCCTACGCCACCGCGAAGGCAGGGCTGGCGGGACTGACACGAGCGGCCGCCAAGGAGTTCGCTCCCGCCGGAATCACCGTGAACGCCGTGGCACCAGGGTTCATCGACCAGACGCCGTTCCACGAGACCTTCAGCACGCCGGCGGCGGTGGAGGCCATGACCAAGAGCACCGCGGTCGGCCGCCCCGGAGCACCATCAGAAGTTGCCCACGCAGTCTCGTTCCTGGCCTCAACCCGGGCCGGCTTCATCACCGGCGCGGTGCTCGATCTCAACGGCGGCACGTACTTCACGTAGCTCGCAGCTGGCGTGGGCGCGCCCGGTGCTGCCGCATCTCCACCCGACCTCGACTGGAGCTAGACATGAAGATCATCGACGTCCGATGCCACGTTCTCGTGGACCCCGATTACGACATCACCTCCACCAGTTCGTCGCAGGACGACATCGTCGTCGAGATCGAGACCGACGAGGGCCTCATCGGCGTGGGTGAAGCGGATGTCAACCCCTGGATCGCCAAGGCCTGCATCGAAGCACCCGGCACGCACACCATGGGCCTCGGTATCCGGGACACCCTAATCGGCTCGGATCCGCGGGACGTGGAAGGTCTCTGGGACCGGCTCTATGTCGGCACGGCCATGAACGGCCGCCGTGGAGCAGTCGTCCACGCCTACGGAGCGGTGGACATGGCGCTGCATGACCTCCGCGGCAAGATACTGGGCAAGCCCGCGTGGCAGCTCTTCCAAGACGTTGAGCGCACCGACTTGCCCCACCAGACCGTCCCCTACGCCTCGTTGCAGCCTGAGCCCGGAGGGTTCGAGCGCTACACCCAGTCGATGGTGGACTGGGCCCTCCGCGCAAAGAAGTTCGGCTTCACCGCCCTCAAGGCAGAGGTGACCGTCAACGGTCCCTATGCGCACCAGGGCATGAAGGAGCCGTACGAAAGGGCAGGGGAGGTTCTTGCTGCTGTACGCGAGGCCGTCGGCCCAGATTTCACCTTGATGTGCGACGTCCAGTACATGTTCCCGGACGCCCGCACCTGCCTTGACGTCGTCGAGGACTGGGCGGACCTGAACCTGCGTTTTCTCGAGACGCCGCTCTCATTCGACGACCTGGACGGGTACGCCGAGGTCGCCGCGCATGCCCCCATGCCGATCGCGGCCGGCGAGTTCCTCGCGACCCGGTTCGAGTTTCTCGATCTCATGGACCGGGGTCGAGTGTCCGTCGTGCAACCCGACATGGGGCGGGTCGGGGGGCTCACCGAGGCTGTCCGCGTGGGCACGCTGGCGCAGGCGCGGGGCCTGACCGTGGTGCCCCATGTCTGGAAGACAGGGCTGTCCATCGCGGCCGCCGCCAACTTCGCCGCGGCCACGCCCGGTTGCGAGTTCGTCGAGTACCTCCCGGCCGAGCTCTCGGAGTCGCCGCTACGCCGGCAGCTGTTCCGGAACGTGCCCGAACTGGTGAACGGCCGGCTGACACCGTCCGACGCCCCCGGCCTCGGCGTGGAGCTCGACCACGACGCCCTCGCGCACTTCGCGGCAGCAGCTTCCGCGCTGTACCGCGGCACCGGCCACTAGGCCGACCTTGTCGAACCGGAGACCGCAAGTCTTGAACACCGAGATCGAAGCAACCGAGAACAGAGGAGAACGTCGATGAAGTTGGCACGGTACGGACAGCCAGGGTCGGAGCGGCCCGCGGTGATTGTCGAGGGTCGCGTTCTGGATCTCTCGCCCGTGACGACGGACATCGACGGCGCGTTCCTGGCCGACAACGGGGTGGAGCATGTTGCGGCGACCGTAGCGGCGGGGGATCTGCCGCCGCTCGACATCGAGGGCCTGCGCGTCGGCGCACCCATCGCGCGCCCGAGCACCGTCGCGTGCATCGGGATGAACTATGCGGCTCACGCGGCCGAGTCGGGGTCACAGCCGCCGGAGCTTCCGATCCTGTTCCTCAAGCCACCGAACACCGTCGTAGGGCCCGACGACTCCGTGACCATTCCGCGGAACAGCACCAAGACCGACTGGGAGGTCGAGCTGGGAGTGGTCATCGGACAGCGCGCCTCCTACCTCGACTCGCCAGCCGACAGCATGCGGCACGTCGCAGGCTTCGTGATCTCCAACGACCTGTCCGAACGCGACTTCCAGATGTCCCTATCCGGTGGACAGTGGAGCAAAGGCAAGGCGTCGCCCGGCTTCACACCCACGGGCCCATGGCTCGTCACGCCCGACGAGGTCGACCACCGCGCGCTCCGGCTGCGCACATGGGTCAACGGTGAACCGCGGCAAGACTCGACGACCGCCGACATGGTGTTCGACGTCGAGTATCTGCTCTGGCATCTCAGCCAGTTCATGGCCTTGGAGCCTGGCGACCTGATCCTCACCGGCACACCTCAAGGTGTGGCCCTGTCCGGTCGCTTCCCGTACCTGGCCGGGGGCGACGTCGTCGAACTCGAGATCGACGGTCTCGGCCGGCAGCGGCAAGTGATGGAGGCGTTCCAGTGAGCAGCTCCTTCACGTCCGACGAGTTCGCAGGCCTGACCGCGCTCGTCACCGGTGGCGCCTCGGGCATCGGTGCCGCGATCGCGTCCGAACTCTCGGCCCGCGGTGCGCGGGTAGCAGTGGTAGACGTCGACCCGG
>NZ_BAAANB010000099.1:0-5066 GCF_039529575.1 Terrabacter terrae | reverse complement strand
CTCCATGGGTTCACCATGGCATTGGTCGCCGGAGCGCGCCTAGGGTGGGCGCCATGACGGCGACGGGGCAGGTCAAGCAGGTCAGGCAGGTGCAGGTGACGTTCGACTGCGCGGACCCCGAGCGGGTGGCGCGCTTCTGGTGCGAGGTGCTCGGCTACGAGGTGCCGCCTCCGCCACCCGGGTTCGACTCGTGGGGCGACTTCGACCGGTCGCTGCCGCCCGAGCGGCAGGGCTCGGCGTTCGCCTGCCAGGACCCCACGGGTGCCGGTCCGCGGCTGTACTTCCAGAAGGTCCCCGAGGGCAAGGTCGTCAAGAACCGCGTGCACCTCGACGTGCGCGTCGGCACCGGCCTGACCAGGAAGGAGCGCGTCGACGCCCTCGAGGCCGAGGCTGCCCGGCTGGAGCCGCTCGGCGCCACCCGCGTACGGCTGCTCGTCTCCGACGACTACGAGGAGTCGTGCCTGGTCATGCAGGACGTCGAGGGCAACGAGTTCTGCCTCGACTGATCGCCGGCCACCAGCGGCCGAGGCTGTCTCCGCGCCACGTGCTGCGTCAGTGTTTCGCCTCGTGCAACAGTGACGTAGCGCCGGCAGGCTGACGCCCTGCGGGCAGTGCCCCCCGCGTGCTGCGTCGGTGTTTCGCCTCGTGCAACAGTGACGTAGCGCCGGGCACGCTGACGCCCTGCGGGCAGTGCCCTCCGCGACCTGCGTCAGTGTTTCGCCTCGTGCAACAGTGACGTAGCCCGCTCCGGCCGGCGCGGGCCTCAGTCGATGTCGTGCACATCCGCGCGGCGGGCGATCGTCGCGGTCGCGCGACGGGCGGCCATGACGGGCACGCGCGGCACGATGTCGTCGAGGAAGCCGAACCGGCGCCGCAGCGACCGGTGGTAGGCGTCGGCGCTCGTGTCGGCGACGAGGCCGTTCCACCAGTCGGCGAGGTCGCCCCAGCCGGGAGCGGCCAGCGACCCGCCGTACTGCTGGATCGCGAGCCCTGCGCAGAGGCTGGCGAAGGCCATTCGCTGCTCGAGCGGCCACTCGGCGAGCGTGCCCACGAGCAGCGCCGCACCGAAGACGTCGCCGGCGCCCGTCGGGTCGACGGCCTGGACGCACAGCGACGGCACGCTCGCCTCCTCGCCGGTGCGGGCGTCGATGCCGAGTGCCCCGTCGGAGCCGTTGGTGACGATGGCGACCGGCACCCGGTCGGCCAGGGCGTAGACGGCCTCGACGGGAGAGCCGGTCCCGGTGTAGGCCATCGCCTCGACGGCGTTGGGCATGAAGACGTCGCAGCGCTCGAGCCGGTCGAGGACGTGCGGCGACCACCGCTCCGCGGGGTCCCAGGCCACATCCGCGAAGACCAGCGCGCCGTTGCCGCGAGCCTGGTCGACCCACGTCGGGCCGCTCGCGCCGAACGCCTCGTCCTCGGCGAGGTCGACCATGACGGCGCGGGAGCGCGGTGGCGTGCCGATCAGCTCGCTGGCCGGGACGGGAGAGGGGTGGCCGTGGGAGACCATGCTGCGGTCGTGGTCGACCGACATCGAGACGGTGACGGGGCTGTGCCAGTCGGCGAAGCGGCGGCTGGAGCCGAGGTCGATACCCTCCTGCTCCTCGAGGGTGCGCCAGCAGAAGTCGCCGTAGTCGTCATCGCTGAAGGCCGCCGCCAGGCCGGTGCGCAGGCCGAGGCGCCGGGTCGCCACGGCGAGGTTCGCGATGCCGCCGGGGCACGACGCGAGCCCCTCGGCCCACACCTCGGTGCCCGGCTTCGGGGCGCTCGGCAGCCCGGCGAAGATCATGTCGAGGAAGACGGTGCCCCAGACGAACACGTCGAGCGACGGCTCGTCGGCGACGCGCAGCGCGGCGAGCGGGTCGAAGGACTGGTTGAGGGGCACGCGTCCATGATCGCGCATGCGCGCCGGCGACTCGCCGTGTTCCCTGTGCCACCTGCCTCCACGTCACGCCCATGCCGACGTATGCCGTCCCGCCTCCCCCGCGGGCACCTCGAGTGCGCGCCCGTCCCACTCCTAGGTGCGCTCTTCGCGCCAGTTGGTACGGTCCGAGGATGGTGGGGCGATGAAGCTGGTGATCCTCGGCGGCGGCGGGTTCCGGGTGCCCCTCGTGCACGGTGCGCTGCTGCGCGACCCGGCCGACCAGTCGAGGGCTCGCGTCACCGAGGTGGTGCTGCACGACACCGACACCGCGCGGCTCGAGGTCATGGAGCGCGTCCTCGCGGCGCAGGCTGCTGCGCACGGAGCCGCCCGGTCCGGCGCCCCGGTCCCGCCGCCGACCGTCACCGCCACGACGGACCTCGACACGGCCCTGGACGGCGCCGACTTCGTCTTCTCGGCCATGCGGGTCGGTGGTCTCGAGGGCCGCACCGCCGACGAGCGGATCGCCCTCGACCTCGGCCTCCTCGGCCAGGAGACCACCGGGCCCGGGGGTGTCGGCTACGGCCTGCGCACGGTGCCGGTCGCGCTCGACGTCGCTGAACGCATACGCCGTCTGGCGCCCGAGGCGTGGGTCATCAACTTCACCAACCCCGCGGGCATGATCACCCAGGCGATGCAGACGGTGCTCGGCGAGCGGGTCGTCGGCATCTGCGACTCGCCGCTCGGGCTCGCCAAGCGCGCGGCAGGAGCGCTCGGGCACGACCTCGACGAGCTCGAGATCGACTACTCGGGCCTCAACCACCTCGGCTGGCTGACCGGCCTGCGGCTCGACGGGCGCGACCTGCTGCCCGACCTCATCGCGGACGGATCCGCGCTGGGGTCGATCGAGGAGGGGCACCTCTTCGGCACCGAGTGGCTGCAGACGCTGGGGTCGCTGCCCAACGAGTACCTCTACTACTACTACTTCACGCGCGATGCGATCGCGCAGATCACGAGCGCCCCGCAGACCCGCGGCGAGTACCTCGTGGACCAGCAGGCGGACTTCTACTCCGCGGTGACGGCCTCGCGCGACGACGCCTGGCAGCGGTGGGACGCGGTGCGTCGCGAGCGCAACGCGACGTACATGCAGGAGACCCGCGAGGGCGACGACGGCGAGACGCAGGAGCGGGCCGAGGCCGACGTCGAGGGCGGCGGCTACGAGGGGGTGGCCCTCGCGCTCATGGCCGCGATCGCCCGTGACGAGCCGGCGCGCCTGATCCTCAACGTCCGCAACGGGACTGCCGTGCCCGGGCTGCCTGCGGACGCGGTCGTCGAGGTCCCGTGCCGCGTCGACGCCTCGGGTCCCGTGCCGCTGAAGGTCACCGCGCTCGCGGGCCACCAGCTCGGTCTCGCCCAGCAGGTCAAGGTCGTCGACGAGGTCGTCATCCGAGCGGCAACCGAGCGGTCGCGGGCGCTGGCCGTCGAGGCGTTCGCCCTGCACCCCCTCGTCGACTCGGTCACGGTGGCGCGGCGGCTGCTCGACGCGTACGGCAGGCGACTGCCCGACTTCTACTCCCGCCTGCGTTGAGCGCCGGGACCGTCGCCCGCGTCGTGCGGGAGAATCGAACCGTGGAGATCGACCTCAACGCCGACGTCGGCGAGTCCTTCGGGCAGTGGACGCTCGGTGACGACGAGGCGATCCTCGACGTCGTCACGAGCGCGAACGTCGCCTGCGGTTTCCACGCCGGCGACCCGCTCACGCTGCTGACGACGTGCCGGTATGCCGCGAGCCGCGGTGTGTCGGTCGGTGCGCAGGTCAGCTACAACGACCTCGCGGGCTTCGGTCGGCGCTTCATCGACGTGCCCGCCGACGTGCTCGCCGCCGAGGTCGTCTACCAGCTCGGCGCGCTCGCGGGTGTCGCCCGAGCGGCCGGGACGCGGGTCGCCTACATCAAGCCGCACGGCGCCCTCTACAACGCGGTCGTGCACCACGAGGCGCAGGCCACGGCCGTCGTCGAGGCCGTCCTCGCGTACGACGACGAGCTCACCGTCCTGGGACTGCCGGGGAGCATCCTGCTCGAGGCGGCGGAGGCGGCCGGGCTGCCCGTCGTGGCAGAGGCGTTCGCCGACCGGGCCTACACCCGGGAGGGGCGGCTCGTCCCACGCACCGAGCCCGGCGCGGTCATCCACGACGCCGACGAGGTGGCCGCCCGCGTGGTCCGCATCGTCCGCGAGGGCCGGGTCACCTCCGTCGACGGGCACGACGTCGGCGTCGGGGCCGCTTCGGTGTGCATCCACGGCGACACCCCCGGCGCGCAGGTGCTGGCTCGTCGAGTGCGTTCCGCGCTCGAGGCGGCCGGCGTCGCGATCCGTCCCTTCATCCGCTGAGCCCGCTGAGGTTTTCGCTGAGGCGTCCGCCGAGGCGTCCGGTGAGCCGGCGACCACACCGGAAGCCCGGCTGCCGCCACGCGCTCTAACGGATCAGACCGCCGGCGGAGCCAACGGGACCTCCGTTCCTGCTCCCCGGGGCGAGCGGGAGGGCTGCGCCACAGCGCAACTCGCCTGGCAGGCGCGGGCACCTCGACCTCCTCCGGGCGCACTGGAGCCAGAGGCAAGCGCGGTTCCAGGGGGAGGATCATCGAGACGTCCGCCCCACCCCAGGGAGAGACGCCGGGCATCGGCCACTTCGGCGTGCGCGGTGGCGCGACGTGGGTGGTCACCTCCACGGCGCACCTGCTCGCCGCGCTCGTCTGGGTCGGCTCGGTGTCGGCACTCGCGCTCCTCGGACTGCGCGCGGCGCGGTTGGGGCTGTCGCGACAGGAGGTCCGCGCGGTGCTCCGGGGCTTCCGTGCGACGGCCACAGTCTAGGTCGTCGTCATCGCCGTGACCGGGCTCTACCTCGCGAGCGACGTCGTCGTCTCGGTCGACGCAGTGCTGCTGACGACCTACGGCCGGGTCCTGCTCGCCAAGGTCGCGCTCGCCGGCCTGGTGGGCCTCGTCGCCCTGAGGACGACCCGGGTCCTGCATGCCCGGCAGGGGCAGGGGCAGGGGCCGGGGCAGGGGCCGGAGGCTGGCGCGCGTACGCCGCGCGTCGGCGTGGAGGCTGTCGGCCTGCTCGTCGTCGTGGCCCTCGCCGGCCTCCTCGCCACTGGGCAGCCGGCCGTGTCGCCGCGACTCGTCGCCGCCGAGGCGCCGAGCGTCATCG
>NZ_BAAANB010000098.1:0-2288 GCF_039529575.1 Terrabacter terrae | reverse complement strand
CGAGGCGGTTGGACTGGAAGCCGAGCGCCGAGCCGGCCATGTAGAGCCGCCACACCCGGGCCCGGCCCGCGCTCGAGAGCCGGACGGCCTCGTCCCAGCTCTCCTCGAGGTTGCCCACCCAGGCGCGCAGCGTGTCGACGTAGTGCTCGCGCAGCGACTCGACGTCACGGACCTCGAAGCCTGCCGACTCGAGCACGTCGACCGTCGTCGCGAGCGGGTGCAGCTCGCCGTCGGGGAAGACGTAGCGGTCGATGAACGAGGTCCTGTCGCCCTTCGGGTCGCCGGGAGGCCCGGGGCGCCGCGAGATCGCGTGGTTGAGCAGTCGCCCACCCGGCGCGAGGAGCGAATGGAGGTGGGCGGCATACGTGCTCAGCTGCGTGAGGCCGACGTGCTCGGCCATCCCGATGCTCGCGATGGCGTCGTACGGCCCGTCGGGGACGTCGCGGTAGTCCTGGACGCGGATCTCGACGCGGTCGCCGAGCCCGTGCGCCGCGACGGCGTCGCGGGCGAAGGCGGCCTGCTCCTGCGACAGCGTGACCCCCACGGCGGTGACGCCGTATGCGTGGGCCGCGTGGAGGACGAACGAGCCCCACCCGCACCCGACGTCGAGGACACGCATCCCCGGGCGCAGCCCCAGCTTGCGGGCGACGAGGTCGAGCTTCGCGCGCTGCGCGTCCTCGAGGCCGTATGCCGTCGAGGGCGCCTCCTCGAAGTAGGCGCAGGAGTAGACCATCGACGGGCCGAGGACCAGCGCGTAGAAGTCGTTGCCGACGTCGTAGTGGTGCGAGACCGCCTTGGCGTCCCGGCGTTGCGCGTGCCGGCGCCCGGAGAGCCGGATCTCCTCGGCGGGCGGACGGGGCGGTGGGCCCAGCGCGCCGAGCCGCAGCGCGGCCTTGGCCACTGCGGAGACGGTGTCGCGGCCGACGTGGACGCCGGGTCCGCGCTCCGGGTCGGCCAGCGCGTCGAAGCGGCTCAGCGCGTCGAGCAGGTCGCCCTCGATGCGGACGTCCCCGGACACGTAGGCGCGGGCGAAGCCCAGCTCGTTCGGCGCCCAGACCAGGCGGCGCAGGGCGCGGCGCGAGGTGAAGCGGACGACCACGGGAGCGTCCGCCGGGCCCAGCGAGCTGCCGTCCCAGCAGTCGATGCGCACCGGGACCTGCGTGCCCAGGGCGGCATCGACCACCGGTCGGAGCACTGCGGCGACGTCCATGCGACCTCCTGAAGCGGGTGGGGCACTTCCTGCTTGACGGCGGGAGCTCCCGCTCACCCGTGCTGGTCGGGGGCGGACTCGGGCTGGACCGACCAGTCCGCCGGCTCGTCGTCCGTGTCGGCCTCGGCGACGTCCTTGGTCTCGTGCACCTTGCCGGGCTGGTGGTGCTGCGGCGCGTAGACGGTGTAGAGCTGCATCGGCTCGTCGCCGACGTTCGTGATGTTGTGCCAGCTCCCGGCGGGGACGAGGACGCACCAGCCGTCGGTGACCTCCTGGTCGAAGGTCAGCTCGTCCTTGGACGGACCCATCTGGGCGCGACCACGACCGCCGTCGAGCCGGATGAACTGGTCCGTCTCGGGGTGCTGCTCCAGCCCGATGTCGCCGCCCACCGGGATCGACATGAGCGTGACCTGCAGGTACCTGCCGCTCCAGGCGACGGTGCGGTAGGTGCGGTTCTCGAGCGTCTCGCTCTCGAGGTCGAACGACTGGGGACGCGGCCCGACGTCTTCGATGCTCATGCCCCGACCGTAGCCGCGCGCGACCGTGCGTGGGATCACGGTCTGGCCGCCCCACTCCTCGGGTTCGACGTCGGCCAGCGTCTGGCCCAGCACCCACTGGTGCCCGAACGGGTCGTCGATGGTGGCCTGCCGCTCGCCGTACTCCCAGTCGTGCGGCGGGTCGACCAGGACTGCTCCTCGGGCCATGGCCGTCTCCACCACGCGGGCGACGTCGGCGACCTTGAGCATCACCTGGTGCGAGCGTTCCCGCTCCGGCGTGCGCCGGCCGGGGCGGACCTCGGCGACGACCAGCTCGGCCGCCGGCCCGTCCGGCAGGCCCAGCTGCGAGCGGTGCCCCTCGCCGATGCGGACGTGCTCGACGAAGCCGAGGACCTCCGTGTACCAGGCGACGGCCGCGCGGACGTCGGCCACGGTCAGCACTGGCGTGACCCGCGCGTGCGGTGCCGACCGGTTCGTGAGCACGACGTCAGCCTAGGAGACCGGCCGGTCTGCCGCGCCGCGAACCGGACGCGTCATCGGCCGGCGAGCTCGGCCACCATGGGGGCCAGCATCTCGGCGGC
>NZ_BAAANB010000097.1:0-950 GCF_039529575.1 Terrabacter terrae | reverse complement strand
GCGCGGTGCGCCGTCTCGACGGCACTCGCCAGCTGGATGCCGGTGCGCAGCACGTCCTCGACGGAGAAGCGCTCCGCCCGCGCCCGCATCGCGAGGTTGGGCGGCGGGTAGTACTTCATGACGAGGTAGGGGCGGCCGTCGTCGGAGGTGCCGGACCGGAAGACCTGGACGATGTAGGGGTGGTCGCCGAGCGCCGCCATCGTGTCGGCCTCCTCGACGAACTGCTCGCGCAGCGCGTCGGTGAGGCCCTCGGCCTTGAGCACCTTGACCGCGACCGGCATGCGCGGGCTCTGCTGCTCGTAGAGGAAGACGTCGGCGTAGCCGCCGGAGCCGAGGGGCTGCACGAAGACCAGCCCCGGGATCTTCGGCGGGGTTCCCTTGCGCGATGCCATCAGAGCGCGGCTTCGAAGGTGAAGGAGACCTCGTCGGCCATGGACACCAGCGAGCCGGGCTCGAGGACCTGCTGGTCGTTGGCGCGCAGGCGCACGGGGCTGCCACCCGGGAGGGTGACCGTCGTGCCGTTGGTGGTGCCGAGGTCGCGGATGAGCACGTGCCAGCCCTCCAGGATGACCTCGACGTGGTTGCGCGAGATGTCCCGCTCGGGGCTCGGGACCTTGACCACGTGGGGTCGGTCGTGGGCGGCCAGGCCGTCACCGAGCTTCGGGGCGCGACCGAGGAGCACGCTGCGGTCGAGGGTCACGACGTCGCCGGTGGACAGGCGCAGGACGCCCAGCGGCGGCCGCGGCATGCTGAACGGTCCCTGCGGCGGGATGCCGGCACCGCACACGCGGCACCGGTCGCTGTGCGGGGGCGTCGGATGCCCCGCGGAGCACAGGACCGCGAGCACGCTCGGTCCGGAGATCGCCTGGTTCCGGGCGGCGTCGCGGGCGGCGAGCAGCGCACTGCGGTCGACGGTCAGCTCCGCGTCGTCGTCGTCGTCGTCGTCGGTG
>NZ_BAAANB010000096.1:0-4171 GCF_039529575.1 Terrabacter terrae | reverse complement strand
GACGAAGCACGCGTCCACGAGACCCGGCATCACGGCGACGTGACCGGCCAGGACGGCATACGTCGGCACCGGCTCGGGGTAGGTCCACGCGGCGCGGGCGGCGCGCTTCCCGCCGCCGACGACATCGAAGTACGCGGCCCGTCCCTTCCACTCGCAGACGGTGCTGCCCTCGACGGGCACGAGTGCACCCTCGACGAAGGCGTCCGTGGGCAGGTAGTAGGTGGGCGGGTGGCTCGTCTCGAGCACGCGCAGGGCGGAGCGGCTGCGGCCGACGAGCTCGCCGCCGAGGTGGACCTCGACGAGCTCGTCGCTGGGGTTGACCAGCGGCGGACGGGGGTAGTCCCACACGGACTCCTGGCCGGGACCTGCCGGGAGGGGCACCGGGCGGCTCACCGGTCGATCCCGCAGATCTCCTCGAGGCCGGTCGCGAGCCGGTCGACGTCCTCGGCGTCCGTGTACGGCGCGAGTCCCATCCGCAGGCCGCCGGTCGCGCCGAGGCCGAGGTGGTGGCTGCACTCCCACGCGTAGAAGTGGCCGGCCGGCGCGTTGACGCCGCGCTCGGCCAGGGCCGCGCGCAGCTCCTGCGGGTCGCGCCCCTCGACCGTGACGAGCAGCGTCGGCGTGCGCCGCTTCGCGTTGGAGTATGCCGTCAGCCCGGGGATGGCCCGCAGGCGCGCCTCCAGCGTGGCGAGGAGCGAGTCCTCGTGCTCCTCGAGGGCGGCGAAGGAGGTGACGAGGCGCTCGCGGCGGGGCAGGGACGGGTCGGTGAGGGCCAGGTCCGCGAGGAAGTCGACGGCGGCCGTCGTGCCGGCGAGCAGCTCGTAGGGCAGGGTGCCCAGCTCGAACCGCTCTGGCACCGCGTCGGACGAGGGCAGCAGCTTGTCCGGGTGCAGCGTCTCGAGCAGGGACGGGGCCGCCGCGAGCACGCCGTGGTGCGGGCCGAGGAACTTGTAGGGCGAGCAGACCCAGAAGTCCGCGCCGCTCGCGGGCACGTCGGTCAGCACGTGCGCCGTCGCGTGGACGCCGTCGACCCAGAGCAGCGCGCCGGCCGCGTGGGCCACGTCGGCGATCGCCGGGATGTCGGGGCGGGTGCCGATGAGGTTGGAGGCGGCGGTCACGGCGACGAGGCGGGTGCGCTCGCGGACGACCGCCTCCACGGCGCCGGGCGGCAGCTCGCCGGTGGCCGGGTCGAAGTCGGCCCAGCGGACCGAGGCTCCGGCCGCCTGGGCGGCCAGCACCCACGGCCGGATGTTGGCGTCGTGGTCGAGGCGGCTGACGACGACCTCGTCCCCGGGCCCCAGTCCTTCGAGAGCGTGCGGGCCATGTGGAAGGTCAGCTCGGTGGCCGAGCGGCCGAAGACGACGCCGGCGGGGTCGGCGTTCAGCAGGTCGCCCATCGCCGCCCGCGCCTCGACGACGACGCGGTCGGCGCGACGCTCCGCCGGGGTGACGACGCCGCGGTTGGCGATGGCCGCGGTGAGCGTCTCGACGACCGCGGTCGCCACGGTGTCGGGCACCTGGGACCCGCCGGGCCCGTCGAAGTGCGCCGCCCCCTCCAGCAGGGCTGGGAAGTGCGAGCGGATCCGGTCGACGTCGAAGGGGGACGAACCACGAAGAGCCATGGCCCCATCTTCGCCGAGTCGCGGTCGGTTCGTCGGATCAGGGCCCGGGCACCCACGATCGGGCCTACCGTCGGGAGAGGGGTGGTCGCACTCCGTGCCGCACCGATCGTGTGGGAGGTCACCGTGGCGCTTCCCCTGCTCCTCGTCGTCGATCCGGACCTCGACGCCCTCGCGCGCACGGAGGCTGAGCTCGCGCGGCGGTTCAGTGCCGACTTCCGCGTGCGCGGTGAGTCCGACAGCGTGGTCGCCCTGGAGCAGCTGGCCCTCGCGGCCGAGCGTAGAGACCCGGTGGCGCTGGTGCTGGCCGACCCGTGGCTGCCGGAGGTCAGCGGCGCCGACCTGCTCCGGGCGGTTCGCACGCTGCATCCGGAGGCCGCCCGCGCCTTCCTCGTGCCGTGGGGCTCGTGGGCCGACCGGCGCACGGCGGAGGCGATCCTGCACGGCATGTCGGTCGGCGACATCGACTACTACGTCCTCGAGCCGTGGACCTCACCGGACGAGCTCTTCTGCCGCACCGTCTCGGAGTTCGTCCAGGTCTGGTCGCGCACGGTGTCCAGCCGCCGCCGGGAGGTCGTCGTCGTCGGCGCCGCTCGTGACCCGCGCGGGCACGCGGTGCGGAGCCTGCTGACCCGCAACGGGATCCCGCACGCGTACCTCGACCGGGGCACGCCCGAGGGGGTCGCCGTCCTCGAGTCGATCGGGGCTCCCCGGGCGACGGAGGCCGAGGGTCCTCTCGTCATCTGGTTCGCGGCGCTCGGCGGGCCGGTGCTGCTCGACCCGACGGACGCCGACATCTGCCGCGCCTGGGGCATCGGCACCGACCTCGCCGGTCCGGACGGTGACCGGGTGAGCGAGGTCGACCTCCTCGTCGTCGGCGCCGGACCGGCCGGGCTGGCCGCTGCCGTCTACGCCTCGTCCGAGGGGCTGTCGGTGCTGTGCGTCGAGGAGCAGGCGCTCGGAGGGCAGGCCGGCACGAGCTCGCTCATCCGCAACTACCTCGGCTTCTCACGCGGCCTCTCCGGCGCGGAGCTCGCGCAGCGCGGGTTCCAGCAGGCCTGGGTCTTCGGCGCCCGGTTCGTCCTGACCCGACGGGTGACCGCGGTCGAGCCGGCCGGCGACACGGTGCACGACACGGCCGGCGACACCGCCGGCGACGCCGCCGCTGACGGCGCCCGCTCGCCGGTCTTCGTGGCGACCGTCTCCGACGTCGGCCAGGTGCGGGCACGCGCCGTGCTGCTCGCCACCGGCGTCGCCTATCGTCGCCTGGGCGTGCCGTCCCTCGAGGCGCTGACCGGGTCGGGCGTCTACTACGGCGCCAACGTCTCGGAGGCGCACGGCCTGGCCGGTGCGCACACCGTCATCGTCGGTGGCGGCAACTCCGCCGGTCAGGCCGCCCTGCACCTGCAGCGGTATGCCGCCGACGTGGCCGTCGTGATCCGCACGCCGGACCTGTCCTCGACGATGTCGCGCTACCTCATCGACGAGATCGAGGCGTCGACGTCAATCACGGTGGTCCCGAACTCCGAGGTGGTCGGCGGGGGCGGTGAGGGGTGGTTGTCGGAGGTCGTCATCGCCGACCGGGACACGGGCGAGAGGCGCTCGCTGCCGGCCGACGCCCTCTTCGTCATGATCGGGGCCGAGCCGCACACCGCGTGGCTGCCCGAGGCCGTCGTCCGTGACCGGTGGGGGTTCCTGGTCACCGGCGCGGACCTGCGGGAGCTCGGCGCGTGGCCGCTGGAGCGGCCGCCGTGCGCCCACGAGTCCTCCCTGCCGGGGCTGTTCGCCGTGGGGGACGTGCGTGCGGGATCGGTCAAACGCGTGGCGTCCGCCGTCGGGGAGGGGTCCGTGGTGGTGTCGGAGGTGCACCAGTACCTCGCCCTCGTGGACGCCGCCCAGCGCGCGCGGAGCCCGGGGAACGCCGAGCGCCGTGGCTGACCAGCTGCCGGCGGAGCCGGTGCAGCGTGTGACGCGGCCGGTCGGTGACGGCGCTCGCGCCGGCGACCGACGGCACCTTGCCGCGGGCGCCGCGGTCCTGGCCCTGCCCCTCGTCGGGCTCGTGACGCTCCGCCTGTCGTACGGGCTCGACCGCCAGTGGCAGCACGAGACGACCCACTTCTGGATCGTGTTCGGGGCCGCCCTGCTCAGCGCTGTGACGGCATACGGCACCGGGGCTGCGGCCGTCCGGCGCGGCGACGTGCGGGTCATGTACGTCTCGCTCGCCTTCCTCTCCGCGGCCGGCTTCCTCGGCCTGCACGCCCTGGCGACGCCGCACGTCCTCCTCGACAGCCCGTCAGCGGGCTTCAACGTCGCCACGCCCGTCGGCATCGGGATCGGGTCGCTCTTCGCCGTGGTGTCGATCCGCGAGGTGGCGGCGGACGAGTCCGCAGCCGAGATGCGCCGGGCCCGCCGGCTCCGGCTCGCGCTCGTGGTCATCATGGGGGTGTGGGCCATCGCCTCGCTCCTCCGGCTCCCGCCGTTCGACGTCGGCCCGGGACCGGAGCGGGGCACGGGTCCGCTCCTCGCCGCCGGCGTGCTCGCGGTGTCGCTCTA
>NZ_BAAANB010000095.1:0-659 GCF_039529575.1 Terrabacter terrae | reverse complement strand
CTGCACGACGACCGACTTCTCCTGGCCGTCCGAGAACGCGTCACCGACGTGCGGTTCCGTGTCCTTCCCGGTGAGGGAGGCCCAGTCGACGAAGATCGGGTTCTTTCCGCCCTTGATCACCTCGTCCGAGTTCGGCTTCTGCACGTACTTGCACACCCATACCTTGTGCGGGTCCTCCGGTGAGGCGGAGGCGCTCCAGCCGGTCGCCAGTGCTGCGGCACCGCTGACGGCCAGGCCGCTCGCAGCGATCAGTGTCACGGCCCGGCGCGGGACGCGAACGGTCATCTCTTTCATGTTGTCTCCCCTTGTGTCGTGGCGGCGCCTGATTCCCCCGGGCGCCTCGAACCCCGAGTGGCACCGACATACCCCTGCAATCCCGCTCAGCCACGACTTTTCGCAAACCACTTTTGGGCGAATTGCCTTGTGGCACAATGGGATTAGTCGCATAAAAGAATTATGGGCGAAATGTCCAGAGCCATAAGGCTGCGAGTGCGTTCGACAGCCCGCATTTGTTGTCGGCACCCCGAGTTGGCGGCGGTCCCGGCCCACTTCACCGCGCATGTGCACGGCGGGCGTCATGCGACGTACGCTCGTGCGGTCGCCCACCATCCCCGGGCGGCAGCCGTCAACGACGACACAGAGTCAGGACTTCATGGCGC
>NZ_BAAANB010000094.1:0-819 GCF_039529575.1 Terrabacter terrae | reverse complement strand
GGGCGGCGACCTGCCGCAGGGGCTGGCCGCGTGGGCAGCGGCCCTGCGCCGCGGAGTGGCGTGGTCGGCCGCCGCCGTCCTGCAGCCTGTGGCCGGAGCCGTCGAGCCGGCCGACGTCGACCGACTGCTCCCCACCGTCGAGATCGAGGAGATCCACCTGTGAGCCGCTCCCCCCTGACGACCGTCCTGGCGGAGGCGTCAGCTGCCGGACGGGCCGTAGCGGCCTTCAACGTCATCCAGCTCGAGCACGCGGAGGCGTATGCCGCTGCGGCCGAGCGCGTCGGCCTGCCCGTCGTCATGCAGGTCTCGGAGAACTGCGTGCGCTACCACGGCTCGCTCGCGCCGATCGCTGCCGCGACGCTGGCCATCGCGGACACCTGTTCCCAGCCGGTCGTCGTGCACCTGGACCACGCCGAGGACGTCGGGCTGGTGGAGGAGGCCGTCCGGCTCGGGATGACGTCCGTGATGTTCGACGGCTCGACCCTGCCCGACGACGAGAACCGCGCGGTGACGCGTCGGGTCGTCGAGCTGTGCCGGTCCGCCGGGGTGAGCGTCGAGGCCGAGCTCGGTGAGGTCGGCGGCAAGGACGGCGTGCACGCTCCCGGGGTGCGCACCGACCCCATGGACGCGGCCCGGTTCGTCGCCGACACCGGCGTCGACGCGCTTGCGGTCGCCGTCGGGAGCAGCCACGCGATGACCGATCGGACCGCGGAGCTCGACACGGACCTCATTGCGGCACTGCGCGACTCGGTGCCCGTGCCGCTGGTCCTCCACGGCTCCTCCGGTGTGCCCGACGACGGGCTCGTCGCCGCGGTGCGG
>NZ_BAAANB010000093.1:0-2696 GCF_039529575.1 Terrabacter terrae | reverse complement strand
CGGAACGCTGGCCCCGTTGAGCGCCGAGGCGTCGGCGTCGAGCAGCCCGACCAGCCAGTCGGCGATCCGGGCGGGGCTCGTGGCCGTGCGACCGGACCCGATCCACTTCACCACACCGACCGTGGCGGCCGATCCGGGGGTGGCCTCCGCCGAGCCGAACGAGTCGGCGAGCGCCCCGACCCACGTCTGCGCCGCAGCCTTCGCGCTGGCGTAGGCCGCGTTGCCGGCTGTCGGGGCAGCCACACCGGCCGCGCCGATGACGGCCACGCGGCCACGCCCCGAGGCGAGCAGGTCGTCGTGCAGGGCGAGGGTCGCGTGGCGCAGCGTGTCGACGAGGTTGCCCGACAGCCAGCGCCAGTCGTCGTCGGTGGACTCGGTGAACACCTTGCCGCCGCGCCAGCCCCCCACCAGGTGGAAGAGGGCGTCGACGCCGCCGTGAGCGGACACGACGTCCCGGGCCAGAGCGCGTACGGCATCGGCGTCGAGCAGGTCGCAGACACGCGTGTCGAGCACGCCGTCGCCCGCGCCGTCGCCCGCGCCGGCGAGCTCGTCGCGCAGCGCGGCGAGCGTGGCCTCGTCGCGGCCGACGGCGACGACGTGCTCTCCGCGGGCGAGCAGGGCCGCGCACGTGGCGCGGCCGGTGGCCCCGGTGGCCCCGGTGACGACGACCACGCGCGACGCACGCCTGTCGGTGCCGCCGGCGCCGGTCCGGCTCACGCGCTCGTCCCGGTGATGCCGGCCGTCGACTCGATGACGTCCTTCATCTTCTTCGACAGGGCTTCGTAGAACATCGAGAGCGGGAACTCGTCGTTCAGCACCGCGTCGGTCAGGCCCTTCGGCGGACCGTCGAGCGGCAGGGCGGCGAGGTCACCGCCGCGGTGGCGCGCCCAGGCCGACATCGGGTGCGGCGTCAGCACCGAGGCGACGAGGTCGTAGGCCGCCAGCCAGTGGGAGACCTTGGGCCGGTCGATCGAGCGCCAGTAGAGGTCCTCGACGGCCCGGCCGAGCTCGAGCACCGGCTCGGCGACGCGGTCCCACTCGATGGTGAGCCGGTTGTCGGTCCAGTGCAGCACGCCCTTCTGGTGCAGCCAGGCGAAGAGCAGCTGGCCCCCCAGACCGTCGTAGTTGCGCGTGCGGTCACCGGTGATGGCGAAGCGGAAGATGCGGTCGAAGAGGACGGCGTACTGCACGAACCGGGCGTACGGGTGGCCCTCGCCCTCGAGCTTGACCGCCTCACGGAACGCCGTCAGGTCGCACCGCAGCTCCTCGAGCGAGTAGAGGAAGTACGGCATGCGCTGCTTGATCATGAACGGGTCGAACGGCAGGTCACCGTGCATGTGGGTGCGGTCGTGGATCAGGTCCCACATGACGAAGGCGCGCTCGGCGAGCTGCTGGTCGGCGATCAGGCGCGCCGCGTCCGGGGGCAGCGAGAGCCGCGTGACGGAGGTCGCCTCGGAGACGACCCGACGGAAGCGGGCAGCCTCGCGGTCGGCGAAGATGCCGCCCCACGTGAAGGTGGGGATCTCGCGCATGGCGACCGTCTCGGGGAAGAGCACGGCCGAGTTCGTGTCGTAGCCGGCGGTGAAGTCGAGGAAGCGGATCGGCAGGAACAGCTTGTTGGAGTAGTCGCCGGCCTCGAGCTCGGCCACGAAGTCGGGCCAGATCACCTCGAGCAGGACGGCCTCGACCTGGCGGGCCGGGTTGCCGTTCTGCGTGTACATCGGGAAGACGACGAGGTGCACCAGGCCGTCGGCGCGGTGCTGTGCCGGCTCGAAGGCGACGAGCGAGTCGTAGAAGTCGGGAACGCCGAAGCCGCCGTCGGCCCAGCGACCGAAGTCCTTGACGAGCGCCTCGAGGTAGTCGGCGTCGTGCGGGAGGGACGCCGAGAGCGCCTCGATGCCGGCGACGACGCGGCCGACGTGGGCTGCGGCGGCCGCGTGGTCGCCCTGCTCGGGAACGGACCCGTCCTTGGCCTGCAGCGCCCGCAGGTCGGTGACGGCGGCCTTGAGGCCGAGCCAGGCGCCGGAGGTCACCAGCGGGTGGTCCGAGGCGGCCGCGTGGCGCACCGGGCGGGGCGCGACGAACGAGACGGCGTTGTGGACGAGCTCGGCGAACGACTGGTCACCCGCGGGCGACGACGACTCGATGGCGAGCACGACCGCGCGGCCACCCTCATCGGTCACCCCGGCGGTGGTCGCGACGACGGGCGCACCACCGGAGGAGACCACCGGTCGCGCCGGGGCCTCGACGGTCAGGGAGCCGGTCGCGCGCAGCGCGCTCAGGTCGACCCGGGCGAGCAGGTCCTCGACGATCTCGGTGTCGCGCTGGACGCGTACGGCAGGGCGCAGGCCCGCCTCGGTGCCGTTCTGGCGCGCCTGGTCCTCCCGTGCGTCCACACCGGACAGCGCGGTCGAGGGGGCACCGAGCACGACGACGCCGCGACCGGCGGCCAGTGCGTCACGGACCCGGTCGTCGCCGGCCTGCGCGGCCTCGACGAGGAGGACGTCGGCGTCAGCGGTGGGCGTGGTGATGCAGCCGCGCCGGCTCAGGGCCACGGCGAGGTCGGGCCGGTCGGTCATGAGGGAGACGAGTGGAAACAGGCTCATGGGGGGCTCCTGTCCGAAGAAACTTCCGTGCGTACGCTTGCTTGACGAAGAATCTACGGGGTCGGGGAGGTGGAGCGCCAATTCGTTGCG
>NZ_BAAANB010000092.1:0-1579 GCF_039529575.1 Terrabacter terrae | reverse complement strand
TCGACTTCGGCGCCGAGGACCCCTACCTCGAGGTGCTGCGCGACGTCGCGCACCGGGCCGAGCACACAGAGGTGCTCGTCGCCGTGGACCGGGACGGCACGGTGCTGGGCGGGGTCGCGTTCGTGGAGGGTCCCGGCCCCTTCGCCGACGTGGCCGGCGCGGGCGAGGCGGAGTTCCGCACCCTCGCGGTCGCTGCTGCCGGCCGTGGCCGGGGCATCGGGACCGCCCTGGTGCGCGAGTGCATCGAGCGCGCCCGGGCGCTCGGACGCCGCCGCGTCGTCCTGTCCACGCAGGCGTCGATGCACGCCGCCCACGCCATCTACGAGCGGTTCGGCTTCCGGCGCGCCCCCGAGCGGGACTGGTCGCCCGTGCGGGACCTCCGCCTCCTCGTCTACGTGCTCGAGCTGGGGCCGGACCGCGCCTGAGCGTCCGCGCGGGCCCGCTCGACGAGGTCGCGCACTGCGGTCGCGATCGAGGGGTGGAGCTCGACGTGCGCCTCGAGCAGCCTCAGGAGGGTGGCCGCGGCATGCGCGTTGCCCTCGTAGCCGGGGATGAGGTCGGCGAGCGGGAGAAGCTCGGGGTCGAACCGCCGCTCGACTCCGCGGTCGACGACGAAGAGGTCCTGCTGCGGTCCACGACCGAGCCCCAGGTGGCCGAGCACCGTGACCCAGCGGTCCACGGCATACCCCTGGATGAAGCGGGTCGCGGTCAGGCGCTCGCCGCGCAGGTCGCGATGCAGGCCGACGTAGAGGTTGGTGATGGCCTCGCCGACCTGGTGCTCGAGCGAGTGGGGCTGCGGGAGAGGCGCTTTCGGGATCTCGAGACCGACGGGCGCGTCGGCGCGGCTCCAGTGCAGGCGCCCCGGTGGGTAGCCGGCGGTCTCGAGCTCGGCCAGGGAGAAGACGGCGTACTCGGCGAAGAGCCCGCCGTCGAGCAGCGCCTTGCGGCCGGCACCGCTGTTCTCGAACGACCAGACGACAGGCTGCGCCGCCTCGAGCCAGTCGAGGTCCGCCAGGTAGCGGTCGCGGGCGGCCCCGTCGTCGACGACGACGAAGAAGTCCGCGTCGGAGTGCTCGTCGAGGCGGTGCAGGTCGCGGCCCACCGACCCGAGGCCGAGCAGCGCGACGGCGTCGCCGCGCCGGTCGAGCTCGGCGCCGAGGCGGTCGAGGAAGGCGAGCAGGCGCTGCGGGACGGTGTCTGCGGTGGGGCCGGTGGGCGGTGCCGGATCGGTCTGCTGGGTGGGCTGGGTCGGCTGTGACGGCATACGTCGTCTCCTTGTCGTGTCGTGGAGTCGACGTTTCAGCCCGCCCGGCCGGAGTGCCCTCCGTGCCGGCGAGGTCGCGACAGAGGGAGCGTATGCCGCCACGCCCGTGCCGCGAAAGGGGCGAGCCAAAGCGGACGATCAGGACACAGGCGGGGTTGCGGACTGGCATCCTGACCGGGTGCCCACCCCCGCTCTGTCCGAACGTGCGCGAACGAATGCTGATTCGAGCACTAGTGCTCATAGACTGCGCTCCGTGATGCGGGAAGCAGTGGTAGGCGTCGACGTCGGGGGCACCCGCATCAAGACCGCTCTCGT
>NZ_BAAANB010000091.1:0-4333 GCF_039529575.1 Terrabacter terrae | reverse complement strand
AGCGGGGCGTGCAACGAGCCGCCGACATCCTGCTGCGCGAGGTGTCATCCACGCTCGCGCTGCTCGGTGTCAACCGCGTCGCCGACCTGGGGCCCCATCACCTGCGGATTCGTCAGAGCGGAAGGTAGTTCCGAACGTGGACGTCATCGAGTACACGCCCTCGCGTGAGCAGTACGCGTACACCTTCGGAGGTGTCGCCCCCGCCATGCGCGTCAAGCCTGGCAGCGCCCTGCGGCTCTGGTCCGACGACGCCTTCGGCGGCGCCCTGCGCAGCGTCGACGACCTCTCGAGCGCCAAGGTGGACCTTCGCTTCGTCAACCCGCAGACCGGCCCCTTCTACGTCGAGGGGGCCGAGCCCGGCGACACGCTGGTGCTTCATCTCGTTGCCCTCGAGCCGGCCCGCGACTGGGGCGCCTCGGCGGCGATCCCGTTCTTCGGCGGCATGACGAGCACCGACCGGGTCGTCACCCTGCAGGATGCCCTCCCGGACACGACCTGGATCTACGAGCTCGACCGGGACCGTCGCACCGTGGCCTTCGCCGCGCGGCACAGTGACCACCGCATCGAGCTCCCCCTCGAGCCGATGCTCGGGACCGTCGGCGTCGCGCCAGCCGGGAACGAGGTGCGCTCGTCCCTGGTCCCCGACCGGTTCGGGGGCAACATGGACACCCCGCAGATGCGCGCCGGCTCGACCGTCTTCCTCGGCGTCAACGTCGAAGGAGCCCTCTTCTCGATCGGGGACGGCCACTACAGGCAGGGCGAGGGCGAGGCCTGCGGCACGGCCGTCGAAGGCGCGATGACGACGACCCTGATCGTGGACCTCATCAAGGGCGGTGCACCCGGGTGGCCGCGCATCGAGGACGACACGCACTGGATGACGATCGGGTCGAGCCGGCCCATGGAGGACTCATGGCGGATCGCCAACGCCGAGCTCGTCCACTGGGTGGCCCAGCTACACAGCCTGAACACCATGGACGCCTATCAGCTCTGCTCGCAGATCGCCGAGGTCCCCGTCGCCAACGTCGTCGACGCCAACTACAGCGTCGTCGTCAAGGCGGCCAAGGCGCTGCTCCCTCCCGCCGATGCCTTCGACGGGATCCACGCGGACCTCCGGGCACGAGCCCGTTCACTAGGCACGGTGTGACCCTGCCACCCCCGCACACCACCTCCACATCCAAGCCCCCCACCAAAGGACCAGCACCATGGATCTGCAGCTGACGGACAAGCGCGTCCTCGTCACCGGAGGGACCCGCGGCATCGGGCTCGCGATCGTCGGGGCCTTCCTCGACGAGGGCGCCACCGTCGCCTACTGCGCCCGGAACGCCGACGCGACCACGAGAACGCAGGAGGCCCTCGAGGGCCGCGGAAAGGCCGTCGGCTCGGCTGTCGACGTAGGTGACGGCGAGGCACTTGCTGCCTGGGTCGACCAGTCCGCCGAGGCGTTCGGTGGAATCGACTGCGTCGTCGCCAACGTCAGCGCGCTCGCCATCCCGGACACCGAGGAGAACTGGCAGCTCAGCCTCAACGTCGACGTCATGCACACCGTCCGGCTGGTCCGCGCCGCCATGCCGCACCTCGAACGCAGCGACGCAGCGTCGATCATTGCGATCTCCAGCGTGTCCGGACGCGAGTCGGACTTCGCCTCGGGTCCGTACGGCACCGCCAAGACCGCCATCGTCGGCTACATCCACGGCCTCGCCATGCAGCTGGCCGACAAGGGAATCCGCGCCAACACCGTCTCACCGGGGAACACCTACTTCGAGGGCGGCGTCTGGGAGAGCATCGAGACCGGTGATCCGGGGCTCTTCGAGACAGCCGTGAACCTCAACCCGACCGGGCACATGGGCACCCCGGAGGAGATCGCGGCACCGGTCGTCTTCCTCGCCAGCCCGGTGGCCAGCCGCATCAGCGGCACGAACCTCGTCGTCGACGGCGCGCTGACCCGAGGAATCCAGCTGTAGGAACCGTACGAACAGCGCGGCCGAGGAGTCAGTCGGGCAGGCGGGTGCCGGTGAGCTTCTCGGCCACGGCCCACAGGGACGCGGCGAGCTCGGGCTTGCGGGCCGAGCGGGGCTGAGTCACGAGGGTCACCGGACCACCCATCCCGAACCGGCCGCCGGGGCCGTAGAAGGCGCCCTGGGTGGCGGTCGGGTCGGCGATCGCGCGCAGCAGCGGCTCGGTGCCCTGCTCCACCTCCTGGACGGGGAGCACCGAGATGCGGGTGTAGAGCGGCGGCTTGGCATCCTCGCGGCCGAGGCTCGCGCCGGCCATCTGCAGGTTGGTCCGCGTGTAGCCGGGGTGGGCGAGCGTGCTGACCAGCGGCCAGTCGCGCTCGGTCGCCACCCGCGCCAGCTGCAGGGCGAAGAGGCTGTCGGCGAGCTTGGACTGGGAGTACGAGCGCCACGGGCTCCACCGACGCGTCCGCCACTGGAGGTCGGCGAAGTCGATCGTGCCGAATGCCGCGGCGCCACTCGTCATCGTCGCGACCCGAGGCCGATCGCCGGCGAGCACGAGCGGCAGCAGGAGGTTCGTCAGCGCGAAGGGCCCGAGGAAGTTGGTGCCGAGCTGCAGCTCGAACCCGTCCACGGTCTCGAACCGCCTCGGCGGCGCCATGACGCCGGCGTTGTTGACGAGCACGTCGATCGGCCGCCCCTCCGCCAGCATCTCGC
Organism: Terrabacter terrae; assembly: GCF_039529575.1. Lineage (NCBI taxonomy): Bacteria > Bacillati > Actinomycetota > Actinomycetes > Micrococcales > Intrasporangiaceae > Terrabacter > Terrabacter terrae. The sequence goes on along the minus strand of NZ_BAAANB010000091.1, from coordinate 1,664 downwards.
CGGCGAAGGACCGCACCGACGCGAGGTCGGCGAGGTCGAGGCGGCGGACCGTCACCGAGGCGTCGGGGGTGTCCACGAGGATCTCCGCACGGGCGGCGTCTCCCTTGTCGGTGGAGCGCACCGCCATGACGATGTCGGCGCCGGCGGCCGACAGGCGTCGGGCCGCCTCCTTGCCGGTGCCGCTGTTGCTGCCGGTGACGACGACGTGCCGGCCGGTGAGGTCGGGGAGCTGGTCCATGCGCGGGTGCCTCTCTGAGGGATGCCGGCCGGGTGTGCCACGGCGTGGGCGGGACTGCTGCGGGGTCGATCCTTGATGACAACGCCCGAGCATGCCGCGGGATGCCCGAGCCCGCCGTATGCCGTTGGGCTGCGTGAGTCCGCTCGCTCTCCGGGTACGGGCGGGGTCGTAGGCTGGACGAGCCGGATGCGCAGGAGGTGGCGCCGTGTCCGTGACGCAGTGGCGAGAAGAGTGGACCGACCCGGAGTGGGCCACGCTCCGGCTCGCGCCGGTGTGGGTCCTGAACGCCATCGCCGGCCGCGTCCGCTTCGACGCCGACGAGCGCGCTGCCTTCTGGGACGCGGTGACCGATGCGGCTCTGCGCAGCACCGGCCCCGGCCGGGAGCTGCTCAGCACGGCAGCGGCCGACCGCCGGTGGCTCTTCGACGAGTTCGAGCTCGACGGGCGGCCTGTCGTCTCCGGCCTGCTGTCGGTGACGCGCCTGCTCGAACGCATGAGCCCCGAGACCCGCGACGACGTCAGGGCCACCATCCTGCGGGTCGGAGAGTCGGTCGCCCGCGCCCGCGGCCCCTTCGGGCGACGGATGACCCTGGAGGACGAGCAGACCATGCTGCTCGTCGAGCAGCTCCTCCAGACCTCCGCCGAGGAGGCCGACGACAACCCGCTCGACTCCACCACCGCCATCTGAGATCGGGCTGACCCGGCCGTCGACGCCCCTGGTGCCGGCGGGAGTGGCCCACCCGGCATACGGGTACGGGGCGGGCATACGATCGGCCGGTGGGCGAGGTCGAGCAGGCGGCCGATCGCCCGCTACGAACGTGCCCGCACGCCCGGGCAGGAAGGACGCAGGGGAAACCTCATGTCTGACAAGCAGATCGGTCAGGCCCTCCGGGCCAACCTCAGCCGGCGCTCCCTCTTCGCGCTCGGCGGCGCGGCCGCGGTGACCGGTGCCCTGGCAGCCTGCGGCAGCAACACGGGGCGCGAGCCGGCAGCCACCGGCGGCGCGAGCGGTGGCGGCAGCGGGCCCACGCTCAACCAGTGGTACCACCAGTACGGCGAGGCCGGCACCCAGCAGGCCGTCGAGAAGTACGCCGCGGCGTACAAGGACGCCACCGTCAAGGTGAGCTGGAAGCCGGGCGACTACGACCAGTCGACGGCCGCCTCGCTGCTGACCGACGCCGGTCCCGACGTGTTCGAGTACGGCAACGGCCCGACCATCGACATGATCAAGGGCGGCCAGGTCGTCGACCTCACCGACCTGCTCGGTGACACCAAGTCCGACTTCAACCCGAGCATGCTCGAGCGGATGACCTACCAGGGCAAGACGTATGCCATCCCGCAGGTCATCGACATGCAGCTGCTCGTCTACCGCAAGTCGATGCTCGACAAGGCCGGCATCACGCCGCCGCAGACCATCGACGAGCTG
>NZ_BAAANB010000090.1:0-4035 GCF_039529575.1 Terrabacter terrae | reverse complement strand
CCGATCGCGCTCTCGGCCCTGATCATCGTCGGCCACATGTCGATGAAGATGTTCGACCTCATCTACGCGATCGCCGGGCAGAACTCCTACAAGGCCTCCGTGCCGGCCACGATGATGTGGACGCAGATGTTCCAGCAGAACAACCCGACGGCGGCCGCGGCCAACGCCACGATCCTGCTGGTCCTCGTCGCCATCGTCGTCGTGCCGTACCTGATGTACACGAACAAGACCGAGAAGGAGACCCGCGGATGACCGCCACGACGAACGAGGTCGTGCCGGCCGGCGCGGCCATGGGCGGCGAGCCGATCCCCTCGCGGGTCAGCACGGGCAAGGCCCCCGGGACCGAGGGCACCGCAGTCGGGCGCACCGTGCGCTACGGCCTGCTCGTCCTCTTCCTGGTCCTCATCCTGCTCCCGCTCTACGTGCTGATCGTGACGAGCCTCAAGCGCAGCGCCGACGTGACCGCCAGCCAGGCGTGGTCGCTGCCGACCTCGCTGTCCTTCGACGGCTGGAAGTCGGCGTGGGACTCGCTCTCACCGCCGCTGTTGCGGTCGCTGATCCTCGCGACCTCGGTGGCCGTCCTGTCGGCGATGCTCGGCTCGGTCAACGGGTTCATCTTCAGCAAGTGGCGCTTCCCCGGAGCGACGACGGTCTTCACGCTGTTCCTCTTCGGGATGTTCATCCCGTACCAGGCCGTCATGATCCCGCTGCAGGGCATGCTCCTCGACGTGCAGGGCACGCCCGGCTTCTCGTGGTTCGACGGCATCGTCAAGCTCATCGCCGTCCACCTCATCTTCGGCATCCCGATCTGCACGCTGATCTTCCGCAACTACTACGCGACGGCCCTGCCGACGGAGATCCTCGAGGCCGCGAAGGTCGACGGCGCAGGCCTGCTGCGGACCTTCCGCTCGGTCGTCCTGCCGATCTCGATGCCTGCCTTTGTCGTGACGATGATCTGGCAGTTCACCTCGGCCTGGAACGACTTCCTCTTCGCGCTGTTCCTCACCAACCGCAACAACGGCCCGGTGACGTATGCGCTGAACGAGCTGGCGGGCGGCCAGAACCCCGACTACCCGTCCATCATGGCCGGCGTGCTCCTGGCGTCGCTGCCGACCCTGCTCGTCTACATCGTGCTCGGGCGCTACTTCATCGGCGGCCTGATGAGCGGCTCGGTCAAGTAGGCGGGCGGCTCACGAGGACGAGCTCCCACCGACGCGAACGGCGCGGCCCCGACCGGGGTTCGCGCCGTTCCGTCTGTGCGTGTCGGTTGTATGCGTGGGGCTCGGCGGGTGCCCCCGCCGTCAGCAGTCGCGCGTCAGTCGGCCGTGCGGCGGACGTACGCCCTGATCGCGAGGGGCGCGACGACGGCGGTGATGAGCAGTGACCAGCCGACCGAGACGAGGACCGCATGCTGCAGCGGCCACGCCGCGCTCGGTGGCGCCGGTGGCACGTTGCCCCAGAGCTCCCGCATCGCCTGGACGAGCGCGCTGATCGGGTTCCACTCGGCGACGGTCCGCAGCCACGGCGCCATCGCCTCGGTGGGCGCGAACGTGTTGGCCAGGAAGGTGACCGGGAAGATCGTCGTGAACATCAGGCCGTTGACCGCCTCGACCGAGCGCAGCGCCGACCCGACGAGGATGCCGAACCAGATCATCGCGAAGCCGAAGAGCAGCAGCAGCGCGAAGGCGAGGACGGCGTTGCCGAAGCCGCCCCGGATGCGCCAGCCGATGGCGAGGCCGGTCATCGACATGACGAAGACGCCGATGCTCGAGTGGATGATCGCGTAGACGCTGCGGCCGATGAGGACCGACCCGCGGGAGATCGGCAGGGAGCGGAACCGGTCGATGACGCCCTTGTCGAGGTCCATGTTGAGGCCGCTGGCGACGATGAACGAGGCGAACGCCATCGTCTGGGCCATGATCCCGGGCAGCAGCCACTCGCGGTAGGAGCCGCTGTCGGTGCGGATCGAGCCGCCGAACACGAAGGCGAACAGCAGCACGAACATGATCGGCTGGATCGTGACGTCGGTCAGCATCTCGGGCTGGCGCCGGGTGTGCTTGAGGTTGCGCCACACCATCATCTGGACCTGGCGCAGCAGCCCCGGCGGACGGAACCGGGGCGCGGCCGCGCGAGCGGTCGCGGTGGTGGTCTGCGTGGTCGCGGATGCCTGGGTCATCGCGACTCCCCCTTCTGCTGGTCCTGCTCGACTCTCGCGCCGTCGTGGTCGTCGCCCGACTCGGCACGGTGCCCGGTGAGGCTGAGGAAGACGTCGTCGAGGCTCGGGCGCTTGAGGCCGAGGTCGTCGAGGACGATCTCGCTGCGGTCGAAGACGGCGGCGACGCGGGTCATGTCGGACAAGCCGTTGGCGGGCGCCGTCAGCTGCCGGGCCGCCGTGTCGACGTGCACCTCGGAGACGTGCGAGGCGAGCAGTGCGCGGGCCTGCTCCAGCTGCTCGGCGTGGGAGACGGTCAGCACGATCGCGGCTTGGCCGGACTGGTCCTTCAGCTCGAGGGCCGTGCCCTCGGCGATGATCCGCCCGTGGTCGATGACGACGATGCGGTCGGCGAGCTGGTCGGCCTCCTCGAGGTACTGCGTCGTGAGCAGCAGCGTCGTGCCGTCCGTGACGAGCCCGCGAAGGACCTCCCAGAGCTCGACGCGGCTGCGCGGGTCGAGTCCGGTGGTCGGCTCGTCGAGGAAGAGCACCGGCGGTGCGGCGATGAGGCTGACGGCCAGGTCGAGCCGGCGCCGCATGCCCCCGCTGTACTCCTTGACCACCTTGTTGCCCGACTCGGTGAGCGAGAACCGCTCGAGGAGCTCGTCCGAGAGGCGGCGCACGTCGGCACGACCGAGGCCGTAGAGGGAGCCGATGAGCCGGAGGTTCTCGCGGCCCGTCAGCATCTCGTCGACGGTGGCCGCCTGACCGGTCAGCCCCATGCTGAGCCGCACGGCCTCGGGGTCGGTCAGCACGTCGTGCCCGGCGACGCGCGCGGTGCCGCTCGTCGGCGTGGTCAGGGTCGTCATCATCCGGACGGTGGTGGTCTTGCCGGCGCCGTTGGGGCCGAGCAGGCCCAGGACCGTGCCCTGCGGCACGGTGAGGCTGACGTCGTCGACCGCCGTCATGTCCTCGAAGCGTTTGACGAGGTGCTCGGCCTCGATGGCCGGCCCCGTGAACCGGTCGCGCCCGGTGCGTGCCTCGGTGGTGATGGTCATGAGAGGGTCCCCGATCCTCGTGAGTCGCGTGTCGGTGGGTCGCGAGTGTGAGCTGCGCGTGAGACCACGGTAGCCGTCCCCACCGACAGCGTGCGTCCCTCAAGTGGACGCCGTCAACATTTTTCTCCTCAACTTCCCGACCGCCGACCGACAACCACCCGACCGGCGCCACCGGCGAGGGAGTTCGCCCACGGCGTACGTCCTCGGAGGCTTCATGCCCCGCCGACCGCACGGCGCCGTGCGACGCTGGACGGACGCACCGCGACCGATCGGAGACGGCCATGACCGAGATCGCCACCAGCCCGCAACCGGCCGGGCCCGCCCCGCTGCTGCGGGAGGTCTACGGCCGCCTGCTGCGCCGCCTCCGCACCCGCCAGGGCCGCACCCTCGCCGAGGTCGCCGCCCGCGCCGGCATCTCCATCGCCTACCTCTCGGAGGTCGAACGCGGCCTGAAGGAGCCGTCCTCCGAGGTGCTCGAGGCGGTCTGCGTCGCCCTCGGCTCCAGCATCACCAGTCTCGTCGGCGCAGCACACCGCGACCTGCGTGAGCTGGCCGGCGAGGCGGGCCCGGGTGGCCGCGTCCTCGACCTCACGTCGCGGGCCGGCTCCAGCATCACGTCCACCGCCGAGCCGGCAGGCGCCGGCGCCGTCGGCGACGTCGAGGGGCCGGCGCTCTTCGCCGCCTGAGGGCCCTCACCCGACGAGGCTCCCCCCCGTCCGGACTTCTCCGCTGCGGGCTGCTGAACCGCGGGCTGCTGAGCTGCGGGCTGCAGTTGGCAACGACCGCGGTCAGACAGCCTGCCGAAGGCTCGACACGCGCTTGTGA
>NZ_BAAANB010000089.1:0-5015 GCF_039529575.1 Terrabacter terrae | reverse complement strand
GGCCGACGGCGACGCGCGTGGTGGTCGAGGTGAGCTTCATCGGTTCCTCCGGGGTGGTCAGGTCAGCGCCACTGCTAAAACCTTTCAGCGCCGAAGGTAGCGCGCACCCAGCCGGCCGCGCAAGGGTTTGCTAAATCCTTTTCACCTGCGGAGACGCCGTTGGTGTCGGCTCCTCTGCGGTACGCTTCCGGCGGGCTCGCTGGGAGGCGAGTACACGGCATACGCCATCGACGACGACGGAAGCAGGGGGCACGTGGGCAAGCGACCGACCCTGGCCGACGTCGCCGCACGGGCGGGGCTGTCGAAGACGGCGGTCAGCCTCGTTCTCAACGACCGCCCCGGGTCACGGCTGTCGGCCGACGCGGTCGCGCGCATCCACGAGGCGGCGAGCGAGCTCGGCTACCGACCCAACGCGCAGGCGCGCTCGCTGCGGCTCGGGACGACGGGCACCATCGGCTTCATCTCCGACGACGTCACCGTCACGCGCTTCGCGTCCGCGATGATCCGCGGGCTGCTCGACGCGGCCGACGAGCGCGACCGCGGCGTGCTCATCGCCGAGACGTTCCAGCACCCCAAGCAGCTGCGCACGGCGATGGAGGCCATGGCCGATCGGCAGGTCGACGGGCTCATCTTCGGCGCGCTCGCCGCGCGCCTGCTCGACCTACCGCCGCTGCCCGACGGCCTGCGCGCCGTCACCGTCAACTGCGTCAACCCCGACGTGCCCGTCGCGGTGCTGCCCGACGAGGAGGAGGCCGGGTATGCCGTCACGCGGCAGCTGCTCGACTCCGGCCACGGCGCGGGGCTGGGGATCATCGGCAACGCGCCGATCGCGCGGAGCGACCCGCGGGTCTCGGTGACGATCAGCCGCCGCTTCGACGGGATCGAGCGCGCGCTCCGGGAGGCGGGCGTCACGCCGGTCGCGATCGAGGACATCGAGAAGTGGGAGCCGTGGAACGGCTACGACGCCACTGCGCGCGTGCTGGATTCCGGCGCGGCGGTGACCGGGCTGCTCTGCCTCAACGACCGCGTCGCGTTCGGTGCGCACCAGGCGCTGACCGAGCGTGGGCTGCGGGTGCCCGACGACCTGTCGATTGCCTCGTTCGACGACGACGAGCTCGCGTCCTACCTGCGGCCGGGGCTCACGACGGCGCGGCTGCCCTACCAGGAGATGGGGCGGCAGGCGCTGGAGCTGCTGCTGGATGCCGATGCGGCGCCCGGCGAGCACCTCGTCGACATGCCACTGCAGGTGCGCGGCTCCATCCGCTCGTTGGACTGAGGCGATCAAGCAGTGTCGGTGGTCGAATGTATGTTCGACTCATGTCCCCGGAACCGTCGATGCTCGAGCTCCTCAGGAGCCGGCTGACCGACCTCGAGGCGCGCCAGCGCGCCGCGGGCGGCGTCGCCGAGCACGGGTTCTGGGACGGTTTCGCGGGGCGTATGCCGTCTGCCCCCTCCCAGCCCAGGGCCGGGTCCGCGCCGGGCTCCTCCGGCCCTGAGGGATCCCACCAGTCCGTTGTCTCACTCGAGCCGCTGGCCCTCGACAACGTGCAGTGGCTCGACGAGGCCGGCTACGAGGAGATGATCAACGACCCGGCCTGGATCGAGTCGGTCTGCGCCCGCCACGAGGCGCGGGAGCAGCGTGAAGCGGCGGCTGGAGGATGCCAGGACGCGGTGGACGCGATCACCGTCAAGGCCATGGCCGGTATCGGTCTCTCGACCCACGGCGGGGCCGACCTCACCGCCGCGGCCGAGCAGGTGGCGCAGCAGCGGCGCACCCTCGAGGTCACCCTGGTCACCATCGTCTCGGAGCTCGTGTCCCGGGGCATCGAGGCGCCCGACGGGCTCTCGCGCACCGACTGGCTGCGCAGCCACGACCCGTCGCTGACCGCCGGGCAGGCCAAGGCCTTCGTCACCGTCGGCACCGCCCTGGCCGAGGCGCGCTGGGCCCGGCTACGGCTGCTCGTCGCCACCCAGCAGGTCACCGTCGGCAGCGCCGCGCAGATCGTCGAGTTCGACGCCCGCACTCGCCCAGTCGCGGATGCCGACGACCTGGAGACGGCCCTCGGCGACCTGACCGACCAGGCCCGCCAGCTCCGGCCCGAGGAGCTGGCCCGGCTCGCGCGGCACCACACCGAGCAGATCCGGCCACCGCGCGATGAGGACCGGCTCGACCGCGGCCGGCGCGAGGCACGCGGCCTGTGGTTCACCCAGCCCAACGCCACCGGCATGGTGGGCCTGCGCGGTGTGCTCGACCCCGAAGGCGCCGCCGTCCTCAAGGCCGCCATCGACCCACTCTCCGCGCCGGCGCCCGAGAAGGACGACCAGGGCCGCACCGTCACACCAGATGACCGCACGCCGGCCCGGCGACGGATGGACGCCCTGCTCACCATCGTGCAACGCGGCGTCGCCTCCGCCGACGGCATCCCCAGCACCGACAAGACCAAGGTCGTCGTCCTCATCGACTACGACACCCTGGTCGACGACGTCCGAGGCAGCGGCACGACGCTGACCGGCGATGTCCTGTCACCGGGCGTGGTGCGACGCATGGCCTGCGACGCCGAGGTCATCCCCATCGTGCTCGGCAGCGACAGTGAGCCGCTCGACGTCGGCCGCAGCCGCCGCCTCTTCACCCGCAGCCAGCGCCTCGCCCTCATCGCCCGTGACCAGGGCTGCAGCTTCCCGGGCTGCACCGTGCCCGCCACCTGGTGCGACGCCCACCACGTGACCCACTGGCGACACGGCGGCCGCACCTGCGTCTCCAACGGCGCCCTCCTGTGCCAGCGACACCACACCGAGGTCCACGACCGCGACCTCACCGCCACCGTCACCGCCACCGGTGTCACCTGGCACACCTGACGACCCCGCCCCACACCCCGCCAGCGCCGGCGGGGTCGGCGGCATGTCTTGGACCACCACAGGCCTGGCCCTGAGGCTCAGGTTCCATACGGATGTCGCGGTTAGGGTGCCCACCATGGTGCGGGTGGGCAGCCGCAGTGACCGCCACAGCCGCGCTCCCCGCTGCATCGCGTCCCCACCGGGCACTGCCCTGGAGACACAGCCCAGGGCTTCCGCGCCTCGCACCAGAGACCGCTGGACTCCCCCCACACGCACCTGACATCTCCCACGACCGCACCTTCAGGCACGAGCTCCGACCAACCACCAACTGCACCGAGCCACCATCGAAGGAGAGCCGAGCATGCTGCTGCAGGACAAGGTCATCGTCGTCACCGGAGGCAACAGCGGGATCGGCGCCGCCATCTGCGAGGTCGCCGGCCGGGAGGGCGCCAAGGTCGTCGTCGACTACGTGGTGCGGCCCCGGGCCGCCGAGGAGGTCGACGAGGAGGTCACCGAGGAGGGGTCCGAGGCGATCAGCGTCGACGCCGACGTCAGCCAGGTCGAGGACCTGCGCCGGCTCGTCGAGGCGGCCGTGACGGCATACGGCCGCGTCGACGTGTGGGTCAACAACGCCGGCATCGAGACGCGCACGTCACTCCTCGAGACCGACGAGGCCGCCTACGACCGGGTCCTCGGGATCAACCTCAAGAGCGCGTTCTTCGGCAGCCAGCTCGCGGCCAAGCAGTTCATCGCCCAGGGCGGCGGCGGGGTCATCGTCAACGTGACCTCGGTGCACGAGGACTGGCCGATGCCGGGCAACACCCCCTACTGCGTCAGCAAGGGCGGCATGCGGATGCTCACCCGCACCGCCGGCGTCGAGCTCGGGCAGCACGGCATCCGCGTCGTCGGCGTCGGGCCGGGAGCCGTCGACACCCCCATCAACGCCACGACCACCGGCGACCCGACCAAGCTCGCCACCCTCGACGCGGCGATCCCGCTCCGGCGCGTCGCCAAGCCCGAGGAGATCGCCGAGACGGTGGTCTTCCTCGCCTCGGAGCGTTCCGCCTACGCGACCGCGACCACGGTGTTCGTCGACGGCGGCATCATGCAGGGCTCCGTCGGCCTGTGACGGCTCGCGAGCCCCGGGCCACGACCGCGCCGGCCGTGGAGTCGCGGAGAAGCGCGTCCCCTCAGCTGTTGGAGCTGGCGACGCTCTCTGACGGGGCCGTCACGGCGTCGCGCTCCAGGGTCGGTGCGTCCGTCCTCGACAGCGTGATCATCGCCAGCTCGACGAGCTCGCGCTCCTCGATGCGGTGCCCGAGGGCAGCGAGCCGGTTGGCGACCGTCGTCTCGGTGTCGTCGCCGGTCAGGTCGACCGCGGCCACGAGGAAGACGCGCCCGGGCCCGACGAACTCGAGGTGCAGGAACGTCACCCGCTCCACCTCGCCGCTCGAGCTCAGGTCGTCGTAGGCCTGCCGCCACAGCTCCGGGCGCACGGCCTGCCCGACGAGGTAGTCGCGGTTGCGCCCGATGAGGAAGATCGCCACGACCCCGAGCAGCAGCCCGACGAGGATCGAGCCGATCGCGTCGTACATCGCGTTCCCGGTGATCTGGTGCAGGAAGATGCCCGCCCCCGCGATGAGCAGGCCGATGAGCGCGGCGGCGTCCTCGGCGAAGACCGCACGCAGCGTCGGGTTCGAGGTGTTGGCGACGAAGCGCAGCGGGTGCAGCCCGCGCCGGCGCGCCTCGGCCCGGGCCTGCCGCGACGCCTGGAAGAACGACGCCCCCTCCAGCACGAAGGCGATGCCGAGCACGGCATACGCCCAGAAGTACGACGTCTCCGGCTCCTCGTGCCCGAGCGCCGTGATCCCGTGCCACACCGACACGACGGCGCCCGCCCCGAAGAGGCCGAACGCTGCGAACATCGACCACACGTACGCCTCGCGCCCGTAGCCGAACGGGTGCGACGCGTCCCGCGGCTTCCCCGCGCGGCGCTCCGCGACGAGCAGGAAGATCTCGTTGCCCGAGTCGGCCCACGAATGCGCCGCCTCGGCGACCATCGACGCCGAACCGGTGATCACCGCGACGATCGACTTCGCGAGCGCGATGAGCGCGTTGGCCACCAACGCGACGATCACGGTGACGAGGCTCTCGCCGCCCTGCTGGCCCTGCTCGTCCTT
>NZ_BAAANB010000088.1:0-1548 GCF_039529575.1 Terrabacter terrae | reverse complement strand
TGCGGTCGTACCCGACCCCGCCCCGCGCACGAACGTCATGGTGTCGTGGGCGACGACCGTGTCGTTCTCACCGCGGAGCGCGAACCGCTGTCCCGGCACGTGCTCGACGACAAGGTAGTCCAGCTCGGTCTCACGGCCGAGGAACTTGCTGAGATTGCGGTAGCGCGTGCCGGGCCCGCCCTCCCCCGAGACTCGCTCGGTGCGCACGGTCCCGGGATCCCACTCGGTGGTGGTGGTGAAGTCGCTGAGGTAGGCGAAGACCCGGTCGACCGGCTGGTCCACCGTGACGGTGCGTTCGATCTCCATGCGCGCTCCCCAACCTTTGACAGACCTTAGACACGCACTCTACGGTCAGCCCGAGCGGTGGGCAACGTGTCCGTCCGCACACCACGTGTCACCAATCCGGTAGGGCCTGCGCCCCGAACCCCACGGGACCACATCAGCCAGGAGGCCCTCGGTGACCCGACCGCACGCGAACCCCAGCACGAGCCGTCCCACGGCAGCCGTCATCGGCGCCGGGGTGTCCGGCCTGACCGCCGCGCACGTGCTCAGCCGGACGCACCACGTCACCCTCTACGAGGGCGACAGCCGCTTCGGGGGGCACGCGCACACGCACTCGGTCGCCGGGCAAGACGGGAGCCTGCGCGTCGACAGCGGCTTCATCGTGCACAACGAGCGCACCTATCCCCACCTGCTCCGGCTCTTCCGCGAGCTCGACGTGCCCACGCAGCCCACGGAGATGAGCATGAGCATCACGTGCTCGGGCTGCGGGCTGTCGTATGCCGGTGGGCGCGGCCCCAAGGGCATGTTCGCCCAGCGCCGCCGCCTCGCGGACCCCCGGTTCGTTCGGATGCTCAGCGACGTGCCGCGCTTCCACAAGGCGGCCCGGGCCCTGCTGGCCGACGGCTCGCAGGAACCGACGTGGGGCGAGTTCCTGGCGCAGCAGCGCTTCTCGGACTACTTCGTGCGCCACTTCGCGATCCCGCTCGTCGCCTGCGTCTGGTCGTGCGGCGACCTCGACGCCTCGTCCTACCCGGCGCGCCACCTCTTCCGCTTCCTCGACCACCACGGCATGCTCACCGTGACGGGATCGCCCACGTGGCGCACCGTCACCGGCGGGTCGGCGACCTACGTCGACCGGCTCGTCGCGCGCCTGCCCGACGTCCGCAACGAGAGCCCGGTGACTGCGGTGGCCCGGCACGACGACGGCGTCGACGTGCGCGTCGGTGACGGGCACACGACGACCTTCGACCGCGTGGTGGTCGCGACGCACGCCGACCAGGCCCTCGACCTGCTCGCCGACGCGACCCCCGACGAGAAGCGCGACCTGTCGGCGATCCGCTACTCGCGCAACGAGACCTGGCTGCACCGCGACTCGTCGCTGCTGCCGGCAGCCCGCCAGGCCAGGGCATCGTGGAACTACCGCATGCGCCGGTGCGACACCGCGGCCCCCGACGTGACCGTGAGCTACTGGATGAACCGGCTGCACGGGCTCCACGACGCCGACGACCACGTGGTGACCCTGAACCCCTCGGGCACCGTCGACGA
>NZ_BAAANB010000087.1:0-587 GCF_039529575.1 Terrabacter terrae | reverse complement strand
GGCGCCACCGGTGTCGGGACCTGTGCCTGGGTCACGGCGGTCGGGACCGGCTCGGCCACGGGGGCAGCCTGGGGCGGGCCGCTGGGAGGCGGCAGTTCGGGGGTCACGGCGAGGAGCATCCCACGCCGGGCCGACACCGGGACGAAAGCGGACGGTGCGGTCAGGAACTGCCCCGGTCGCGCCTCCGGACCGCGTCGGTCAGCGGGCCTGGGAGCTCTCCGCCGACTCGCGGGCCGGTGAGCCGTCGCCGGACTCGGAGCGGTGGCGGCGCACCTGCCACACGACGAGGGCGACGACCGCGATGACGCCGACCACGACCGCGGCGCCCTTCCCGAGCCAGGCCTCGACCTTGGCGTAGGACTGGCCGGCCAGGTAGCCGGCCGTCACGACGACCGCACCCCAGGCGATCCCACCGGCGGCGTTCCACCGCAGGAAGGTCGGGTAGTGCATCTTCGACATGCCGGCGAGGGCCGGGATCACGGCCCGGAGGAAGGCGGTCCAGCGGCCGAGGAAGACGGCCGCACCTCCACGCCGGCCGAGGAAGTCCTGCGCCTGGTCGATGCGGTCCCGGTGCTTGTCGAAGGCGC
>NZ_BAAANB010000086.1:0-4159 GCF_039529575.1 Terrabacter terrae | reverse complement strand
GCCGAAGGTCGCCTTCCGCTTCACGGTGGAGGACGACCGGGTCACCGGCATCGAGATGGTCTCGGACCGCGCCCGGCTCGACGCCATGGAGATCTGGTACCTGACGTCCTGAAAGCGTCGCCCCGCTATGGTCGAAGGCGTGGCAGGCGGGATGCGGGCAGCGGTCGTCCTCGGCTCGGGCGGTGCCCGCGGCTACGCCCACATCGGCGCCCTCGAGGTCCTCGCCGAGCGCGGGTTCGAGGTGGTGGCGATCGCCGGCACCTCGATGGGCGCCCTCGTCGGGGGCGTCGCCGCGGCGGGCAAGCTCGACGCCTACACCGAGTGGGCCCGGCGGCTGACCCAGCGCGAGGTCTGGCGGCTGCTCGACCTCGGTCTGCCCGCGCAGGGCGGCGCCATCCGCGCCGAGCGGATCATCGCGAAGGTGGGCGAGATCCTCGACGGTGCCACGATCGAGAACCTGCCGATCCCCTACACGGCGGTCGCCACCGACATCAACGCCCGCCGTGAGGTGTGGCTGCAGCACGGGCCCGTCGACCACGCCATCCGTGCCTCGATCGCGATCCCCGGCGTCATCACCCCCGCCGTCATCAACGGGCGGGTGCTCGTCGACGGCGGGCTCATCAACCCCATCCCGATCGAGCCGACGGCCGCCGCGTCCGCCGACGTGACCATCGCGGTGTCGCTGTCGGGGATGCGGGCGAGCCTCGGCCCGAGGACGCCGGTCAAGGAGTCGTCGGAGCAGCGGCCGCACGAGGAGTGGACCTCGCGCCTGCGGCGCAGTGCGACCGAGGTGCTCGAGTCGGAGCGGGTCAGGGCGCTCACCAGCCGTTTCGGCACGCACGGCCGCGACCTCGACGCGGAGGCGACGCTGCCTCCGTCGGCGCTGGACGCGCTGCCGCAGACGCCCACCGAGGCGCTGCTCACCCGCGGCGCCGACCTCGGCCTGGTGGACCTGCTCAACATGTCCTTCGACACCATGTCGGCGCTGATCTCGCGCTACCGGATGGCGAGCAACCCGCCCGACGTGCTGGTCACCGTTCCGTCCAACGCGGTGCGCACCCTCGACTTCCACCGGGCCGCCGAGATGATCGAGCTCGGCCGCGACCTGACCGACGAGGCACTGCGCCGTGCCGGCTACTGAGGCGCTCGACGCCTCCGAAGCCGCCGCGTACCTCACGCGCATCGGGGTGGGCGTCGCTCAGGCGCCGAGCCTCGAGGCCCTCGCGTCGCTGCACGAGGCGCACCTGCTCGCCGTGCCGTTCGAGAACCTCGACATCTCGCTCGGCCGCCCGATCCGCCTCGACCGGGATGCCCTGTTCGCGAAGGTGGTCGGTGCGCGGCGCGGTGGCTACTGCTACGAGCTGAACGGCCTCTTCGCGCTGCTGCTGCGCCACCTCGGGTATGCCGTGGCGCTGGTCTCCGCACGCGTGGCCACCGCGGCCGGCGGGCTCACCGACGAGTTCGACCACGTCGCCCTGATCGTCTCGGGTGGCAGTCTCGACGGACCGGTGCTCGCCGACGTGGGGTTCGGCGAGGGCTTCATCAGCCCACTGCCGCTGCTCGACGGCTTCGAGCGAGGCGAGAGGGGCAAGGCGGTGGGGCTGGTGAAGCGGGGCGGAACGTGGGCCTACCGCGAGCGCCGGAAGGGCGAGCAGTGGCGCGACTGCTTCGTCTTCACGACGACGCCCCACCCTCTCGACGACTTCGCCGAGCGCAACGAGTGGCAGCAGAGCTCGCCCGAGAGCCACTTCACCCGGTCTCGGGTTGCGTCGCTGCTCACGCCTGCCGGGCGGGTCACGCTGAGCGGCAGCCGCCTCATCACGACGACGAACGGCATCCGCGAGGAGACCGAGCTGCCTGACGAGCACGGGGTGCGCGCGGCACTCGCCGACCACTTCGGCATCGTGCTGCCCCGAGCGGCGTGATGCTCCGGGGACTCAGTCCCAGGCGTCCTTGGTGGGGCGGCACAGGCAGAACGGATGCCCCGCCGGGTCGGCGTAGACCCGGAAGCCGCGCTCCGGCTTGGGCCGTGGCGGGTCGACCGGGTCCAGGGCGGAGCCACCCAGCTGCAGGACGCGCTCGTGCGCGGTCGCGATGTCGGCGACCGTGAAGTCGAGGTGGGCCTGCTGCTGGCCCCGCGGCCAGTCGGGCGAGGTGTGGTCGGGCGCGAGCTGGGTGGCGATGCGCGGCCCGTCCCAGACGACGTCGAACCAGTCGCCGTCGGGGTCGGCCTTCACGGATCCCCCGAGCAGCTCGGCGTAGAAGGTGGCGACGCCGGCCGGGTCGGCGCAGTCGAGCGCGACGCAGTCCCAGCCGATCGTCGAGGCAGTGCCCTCAGGAGTGCTCATGCTCCAACTCAATCATCCCGGGCCGACAGGGCAGCGGGACTCAACCGCACGAGCTGACCGCTCGGGGCCTGTGCATTGGGTCGTCAGGTGACCCAGGCGGACGGGCTGGGCGCGCTCGGGGCGTCCCGGGGACTGTGCGTTGGGTCGCCAGGTGACCCAATCGCACGAACTGGCCGCGTGCGTCACTGGATGACCCAACGCACAGCGTCCGGGCCGGCCGCCCCGGTTCCGGGGGCTCGTGCGTGGGGTCGCCGGGCGACCCAGTGGCACGACTGGCGCGGCTGGGTCACCGGATGACCCAACGCACAGCGGCCGGGCTGCGAGTGCGTCACGGCTCGGGTGGGGCCACGGCCAGGTCGCAACCGAGGGCTGCCCCACCCCCGTGATGCTGCGCGGGTATGGGGCACCGTGAATCCAACTTCCCGCCGGACGACAGCAAGGACCACCTGTGGACATCACCGACGTCATCCTTCGCCAGCACGACGAGCAGCGGCGCATGTTCGCCATGCTCGAGGAGTGGCCCCGCGACGACCGCGAGGGCCTGGCCGCCGTGTGGAAGCGGCTCGAGATCCTCCTGGAGGTGCACGCCGAGGCGGAGGAGCGCTACTTCTACCCCGAGCTGCTGCGCGTTGGCACGGGTGGCGCGGACGCCGAGTCCGTCGACGAGGAGGTCGAGGACGCCGTCAAGGACCACAACGACATCCGCGACGCCGTGCGCCGCGTCGCGGACGCCGAGATCGGGTCCGACGAGTGGTGGACCGCCGTCGTCGACGCCAACGTGCACAACAGCGACCACATGGGCGAGGAGGAGCGCCAGGATCTCGCCGACTTCCGCCAGCGCGCGAGCCTGCAGCTGCGCCACGAGATCGCGGTCCAGTTCCTGCGCTACGAGGCCGTCCGCTGGGCCGAGGGCATCACCCCGCGCGACAAGGACCCGGAGGACTACGTCGAGGAGCAGAAGACCGACGAGCCCTCGGGCGTCGCGGAGAAGGCGGCCCGGGAGGCCGAGGAGGCCGTCACGACCGGGGCCGTCACCTCCGAGCCGTCACTGACGGCCTCCGACGAGGCGAGCGAGGACAAGGACTGACCCTCCGGCATCAGCGCCCACTCGACGTGTGGAAGTAGCTCACTCGACGTGTCGTCGACTCGAGTGGGCCCTGTCGCTCAGGACGGCTCGGCGCCCGAGGCGAGCACACGGCATACGTCGTCGTATGCCGTGGGGCTGCCCGCCGCGACGAGGCCCGGCGGCTTCGTGTCCCGCGGGCTGTAGACCTCGCCCGTGGTCGTCCCCAGCATCCCGCCGGCCTCGGTGAGCAGGAGCGAGCCGGGCACGTGGTCCCAGGGCGCGCCGGAGCCGTAGAGGACGTAGTCGGCCTCGCCCTCGACGATCTTGGGGTAGTCGATGCCGCACGACACCCACGTCAGCTCCATCGCCGGCAGGCCGTCCAGCGCCTTGCCGACCCACTTGCGACGGGAGGTGCGACCGCGCAGTGGCGCATCCCCGCGCTCGGGGATCGTGAGGCGGTGCGTGCCCTCGGCGTCGTGCCGCCACGTCCCCGAGCCACGCTCGGCGACGTAGCCGAGACGGTGCTGCGGCTGCCAGATCCACGCGCGGACGGCCTGTCCGCCGAGCGTCTCAGCGACCATGACCGCGTGGTCCTTGGAGCCGTGGACGAAGTTCTTGGTGCCGTCGACGGGGTCGACGGTGAAGGCGTGGTCGGCGGCGGCATACCGCTGCATGAGCTCGTGGTCACCGGCGAAGGTCTCCTCGCCGAGGATGACGGCCTCGGGGTAGGCGGCGACGAGGGCGT
>NZ_BAAANB010000085.1:0-1922 GCF_039529575.1 Terrabacter terrae | reverse complement strand
GGGTTCACGCAGAACAGTGCTGCGACCTCACGGGGCGTGATCAGGTCCTGGGGAACATCCAGGCCGCTGACGTGCTCCGTCGCGTCTGCCGCGTCGATCTCCCGGCACGAGTCGCCGGCGATGGCTTCAGCGTTGACATCCCGCATGGTGCATTCCCCCTGCTCGAGTACCGCGGTGGCGCGGTGCAGTCCGTGGTCTCGCTCGAGACCGTTCGACGGATACTTGCACAGGAGCTGTCCCGCAAATGGTCATGAAGAGGTAAATTGCGGCAACCTTGCGGAAACGCCCCAAACACTCGAAACCGGTCACTCCGCCCGCAGCCCGTTCACGGCACACAGCGCATGCCGCGGGCACCTCCTCCCGCCCACAGCACGAACGCCGCGGCATCCCTTGGGGGAGGACGCGGCGCCCAGCTGCACGCCAAGCGGTCAGAGCCGCATCGACCCGCCGACCTTCGAGGTCCGGTCGTCGACCACGTCGGCCACGCTCGGGTGGTCGTGCGAGGTCTCGACGACGTCCTTCGCCTCGACGGGCTCGGTCGGGACCAGCTCGCCGACGCCCTCGCCCGGCGCGGTCTCCTGGACCGTGAGCGAGAAGTCGTCACCGTGCTCGCTGACGCCCGCGACGACGGCGTGCTCGACGGCCGCGACGGCATACTGCCTGCGCACGACCTGTGGGTCGCGCGAGAGGTCCTTCACGAGCGCGACCGCGAGCCCGACCATGATGACGAGGAAGGGCAGGGCCGCCACGATCGTGACGTTCTGCAGGCCCGACAGGGCGTCCTCACCGCCGATCAGCAGCATCACCGCCGCGACGGCACCGGTGGCCGCGCCCCAGAAGATCACCGTCTTCCTCGACGGCTCCAGGGTGCCCTTCTCGGACAGGGTGCCCATGACGATCGAGGCCGCGTCGGCCCCCGAGACGAAGAAGATCGCGACGAGGACCATGACGATGATCGCCGTCAGCGTCGGCCACGGGAGGTTGCCGAGCATCGCGAAGAGCGAGCCCTCGGGCGTGGACTGGGCGGCGATGTCCTTGCCGCCCTGCTGCTGCGAGATGCCGGCGCCGCCGAAGATCGCGAACCAGATGAGCGAGACGACCGACGGCACGAGCAGCACGCCGGAGACGAACTGCCGGATGGTGCGACCGCGCGAGATCCGGGCGATGAACATGCCGACGAACGGGGTCCAGCTCACCCACCAGGCCCAGTAGAAGATCGTCCAGCCCGCCAGCCACTCCTTCATGCCGTTCCCGCCCGCCGCGTCGGTGCGCGCCGACATCATCGCGAGGTCCTTGAAGTAGGAGCCGATCGTGGTCGGGACCAGGTTGAGGATGAAGACCGTCGGGCCGACGACGAAGACGAAGAAGGCCAGCGCGAGGGCGAGCACCATGTTGATGTTCGACAACCACTGGATGCCCTTCTCGATGCCGGAGACGGCCGACAGGATGAAGCAGACGGTGAGCACGGCGATGATGCCGATGAGCACGCCGTTGCCGACCTTGCCGATGCCGCCGACGATCTCGAGGCCGGAGCCGATCTGCAGGGCACCGAGGCCGAGCGAGGTCGCCGAGCCGAAGAGCGTCGCGAAGATCGCGAAGATGTCGATGACCTTGCCGGCCGGTCCGTTGGCGTGCTTCTCGCCGAAGAGCGGGGCGAAGGCGGAGCTGATGAGCAGCGAGCGGCCCTTGCGGAACACGCCGTACGCGACGGCGAGGCCGACGACGGCGTAGATCGCCCACGGGTGCAGCGACCAGTGGAACATCGTGGTCGCCATCGCGGTCTGCACCGCCGCGGGGTTGCCGGGGGCGCCGGTGCCGGGCGGCGGCTTCACGAGGTGGGTCAGCGGCTCGGTGACGCCGTAGAACATCAGGCCGATGCCCATGCCGGCCGAGAACATCATCGCCACCCACGACGACGTGCG
>NZ_BAAANB010000084.1:0-1450 GCF_039529575.1 Terrabacter terrae | reverse complement strand
ACGACGGTGGCGACCACCTGGTCGGCGTGCACCTCGATGAGGTTCCAGGACTGGGGGCCGTCCACGCCCATGAGCAGGTCGCGCGGCGCGCCGACGTCGTCGACGTAGGAGACGCCACCGGCCACGAGGACCGGCACGCGCCCCAGGGTGCCGAAGCTGGTGACGTGGAGATGGCCACTGAGGACGGCTCGGACGTCGGTGTGCTCGACGACCTCGCGCAGGCGCTCGACCCCGTCGAAGTCGAGCAGCTGCATCACCGGAGACCGGTAGGCGATCGGTGCGTGATGGAGGACGAGGATCGTCCCGTGCTGCGCTGGATGTGTGAGTTGCCTTGCAAGCCAGTCGAACTGGTCGTCCGAGAAGCCTCCGTGGTGGTAGCCCGGAACTGCCGAGTCCATGGCGATGATGCGCAGCCCGCTCACTTCCGTGACGCGGTCCTGCGGGTCGTCGGTGTCGGTGCCGTGCAGCACCCGGGCCATCGGGCGCCGCTCGTCGTGGTTGCCGCCCGTCACCACGAGAGCGCAGCCCAGCCGCTCGAGAACGGGCGCCACCATGTCCTGGAACAGCTCGTAGGCCGCGACGTCGCCCCGGTCGGTGACGTCACCGGAGACCACGAGAGCGTCGATCCTCTCGCCCGACGACTCCACCCGGTCGAGAGCCTTCTGCAGCTGCTCGCGGGTGTCGATCCGGCCCGCGAGCAGGTCTGCGCCCGCGATCAGGTGCGGGTCCGAGAGATGGGCGAGGACGTGGGTCGGAGCGGGGCGGGACCCGGAGAGCGGCACGGCAGAAGCCTAGGACGGCGCGTGTGTCCGCCGCGACCTTGGTGCCACCCCACCAAGCACTCGCTCACGCACCCCAGGGGAGGCTGAGAGCCGACGCGTGCGTCAGGTAGCGCATGCCTCAGCTGCCGACCTGGCAGGAGGAGCACCAGTACAGCCGGCGCCCGCCGAGGTCGCGCTGCCGGACGATCCCCGAGCACCGCGGGCAGGCCTCACCGGTGCGCTTGTAGACGAGGAAGCGCCGTTCGAAGGTGGTGCCCAGCCGTTCGCCCGTCTGCGCCCTGGTGATCTCCCGCGCTCGTCCGGAGCGCCGCAGGCGGAGGGCCTGCTCGACCTGCTCGGGCACCGTGATGATCTGGCCGAAGACCCGGCCGAGCGGCATCAGCAGCACCAGGTCGTCCCAGATGTCTCTCCACGTCTGCTCCGAGACGTCGGCGCCTCGGGTGAACGGGTCCACGGCCAGTCGGTGGAGCACCTCGCAGCGATAGACGTTCCCCACCCCAGCGACCACGGACTGCTCCAGCAGCAGCTCGGCGATAGTCCGGCGGCTGCGGTGAACGCGCTGGAAGCCGACCTCGAGGTTCGGGCTTCGCCGCAGCGGGTCCGGCCCGAGGGTCGCGATGATCTCTCGCTGTCTCGCACGGTCGACGAGGGTGCAGATCATCGGGCCA
>NZ_BAAANB010000083.1:0-754 GCF_039529575.1 Terrabacter terrae | reverse complement strand
GGTCAGCACCTGGCGGATCAGCTCGTAGTCGGCCTCGGCCTCCGAGCCGCCAACGGCGCCGGTCAGCTGCACCACGTGCCCCGCGGTCGTGCCGGAGGTGACGTGGTGGAAGAGGTTGGCCTGGAGCACGGTGTCGACGTCGGCGTCGGGCCAGGTCGCGTCGCAGCCGACGAAGTGGGCTCCGCCGAGCTCCGCCGCATACGGCTCGGAGACGCCGCCCCCACGCAGGGCGGCCAGGGACGCGACCTGCTCGAGCGACTCCTCGACCCGGTAGGCGGGACCACACTGCTCGATGGTGACCACCACGTTGGGCGCGAACGCCCCCTCGCGCGGCAGCCGGGCGGCCATGGTCGTGCCGGGCGCGTGCGCGGGCTCCCATCCCTCGGGCACGTCGAGGGTCACCGCCGGCTGGCCCGGGAAGTCCGCGCTCGGGTAGGCGAGGGTGGTCATGACTGGTTCCTTTCGGTCGTTCCCGCAGGCTCGGGGACGGCGCGGTCAGTCAATCATTCACGACAGGCCGTGTCAGATCAGCGGACGCGACGTC
The DNA here is from genome assembly GCF_039529575.1 of Terrabacter terrae. Classification (NCBI taxonomy): domain Bacteria; kingdom Bacillati; phylum Actinomycetota; class Actinomycetes; order Micrococcales; family Intrasporangiaceae; genus Terrabacter; species Terrabacter terrae. The sequence goes on along the minus strand of NZ_BAAANB010000083.1, from coordinate 210 downwards.
TCCGGGCGGTGCGGGGCGGACGAGGTGCGCCCGAGCGTACGGGCAGGTGAGGCGGGCGGGCGACGGGGAGGACTGCCCACCGGGTGCCCACCCGAGCGGGCGTATGCCGTCAGGCCGGGGTCTCGCGCTGCGCCCACCACGCGAGCAGCTTCTCGCGCGCGGCCTCCTTCCCGATCGGGCCGTCGTCGAGCCGGACCGACAGGAGGTAGT
>NZ_BAAANB010000082.1:0-702 GCF_039529575.1 Terrabacter terrae | reverse complement strand
CGGGATGGCGAGCAGCCACCACTTCACGAGCACGAGCCCGCGTGAGAGGTGCCGGGGGTAGGCGATGTCGAGGTAGGCGGGGTACTCGGGCTCGGGCTCCAGGCTGAACGGCGGGTAGCGGTCGGTGCCGAGGCCACCGTTGGCGCAGTAGTAGCTGACGCGCCAGGTCCACTGCAGCACCCCGAGGTTGAAGTCGAAGAGGCTGCGCGGGTAGCGGGCGGTGAAGAGGATCGCGAAGAACGCGACGATGCTGACCAGCACGAAGGCGATCCACAGCACGCCGAGCACGATGAAGTGCGGGATCGCGAGGAACCACTTGACCAGCCACAGCCAGCGCGAGAGCGGCTCGTCGATGCACGCCTCGAGGGCCACGGGGCTCATCGCCCGCGGGTGCGGCTGACCCCGAGGCGGGGCGGGAGGCGGCGGCGCCTGCTGCAGGCCGCTGTCGCCGGTCCCGTCGGCCTCGACGTAGCCGGCGCGCACCCCGGGGGCCTGCGTGTAGCTCGCCGGCCGGCTGCCGCGTGCCCCGCGGATGATCAGGCCGATGGCGAGCGCGGTGATCACGAGGCCGACGGCCAGCATGAGGAAGGCGAGCGGGAGGAGGAAGCCGGCGCGCACGCCCGTCGTGGCGGACACCGCGACGCCGCTGCTGCCGTCGGCGTTCATCAGCACGGCGCTCCACTGCCCCTCGGTCACCTTCCA
>NZ_BAAANB010000081.1:0-591 GCF_039529575.1 Terrabacter terrae | reverse complement strand
CGTAGCATCTTTGTAAGTCAAGTTATCGGCTTATTAGTACCGGTCAGCTCCACACATTGCTGTGCTTCCACATCCGGCCTATCAACCCAGTCGTCTAGCTGGGAGCCTCTCGCCCTCGCGGGCCTGGAAACCTCATCTTGAAACGTGCTTCCCGCTTAGATGCTTTCAGCGGTTATCACTTCCGAACGTAGCTAATCAGCGGTGCCCTTGGCAGGACAACTGACACACCAGAGGTTCGTCCATCCCGGTCCTCTCGTACTAGGGACAGCCTTTCTCAAGTTTCCTACGCGCACAGCGGATAGGGACCGAACTGTCTCACGACGTTCTAAACCCAGCTCGCGTACCGCTTTAATGGGCGAACAGCCCAACCCTTGGGACCTACTCCAGCCCCAGGATGCGACGAGCCGACATCGAGGTGCCAAACCATGCCGTCGATATGGACTCTTGGGCAAGATCAGCCTGTTATCCCCGGGGTACCTTTTATCCGTTGAGCGACGGCGCTTCCACAAGCCACCGCCGGATCACTAGTCCCGACTTTCGTCCCTGCTCGACATGCCTGTCTCACAGTCAAGCTCCCTTGTGCACTTACAC
>NZ_BAAANB010000080.1:0-933 GCF_039529575.1 Terrabacter terrae | reverse complement strand
GCGCCCACGTCGACATCGGCGTCGGTGGCGACCAGGCGCAGGCCGGTCAGCCGGCGCCGCGCGTGGAACGGCCAGCCCACCTCCCACACCCTCGCGAACGACGCCTCGGCGGCCGCAGTCGGCATCGGCCGGTCGATCCCGAGCGGCACGGCGACGTCCTGGCCGTGGACGAGAGCGTCCATGAGGATGTTCTCGGGGTTCGTGACCCGCGGCATCGTGCGGGCGGCTGCGTCACGCCTCAGCTCCTCGACGATCCCCTCCGTGGGCCGCCGCGCGTGCTCGACGGCGACCTGCGCAGCCGCGGCCCAGAGGTCACCACGCGCGCGGACGAGCTGCCGCAGCAGCGTTCCGGTCGCTGTGGCGGTCGGCGTCATCGCCACGTGGGCCGCGACGTCCCGGACGCGCCAGAGCGCGCACAGCGACGGCGTCTCCCACTGCTCGGGCGTGAGCTCCTCGAGCAGCGCCGCCAGGCTGAGGCGCTCCAGCTCGAGCGACCGCCACAGGGTCTCGTCCACCTCGACCTCCCCACAGATGGTAAGAAGTTCTTACTAGATTTCCACTCCCCCGCTCCCACCGCAAGGGCCACCCGTGACCGATCGAAGCCGCCGCACCACGAAGCCCGATCCCGACCGCGGCGCCGGACCCCGGCCGAGCCTCGGTGTCCTCCTGTTCATCCCGGGCCGCCACCTCGAGCAGCGGATCCTCGAGGCGGTGCACGAGGCCGGCTACCCGATCACGCTCGCCCAGGCGCGGATCGCCCAACGCATCGACGACGGGGGGTCGCGGCTGACCCGACTCGCCGAGGCCTCGCAGGTCACCAAGCCGACCGCCGGCTACCTCGTGGACCAGCTCGAGAAGGCCGGCTACGTCGAACGCGTCCCCGACCCGCGCGACGCCCGCGCGCGCCTGGTCCGCTTCACGGCCAAGGGCCGC
>NZ_BAAANB010000079.1:0-1549 GCF_039529575.1 Terrabacter terrae | reverse complement strand
CGGACCGGCCACACGTAGGGCAGGTCGGGCGACACCTCCGGGAACGTCTCGGCGTAGTGCGCGGGGTCCTTGCGCACCAGCGCCGAGCGGTGGCTGCGCTGGACCGACTCGTCGAAGAGCCACGGGGGCAGGTCCCCCGCTTCCGCGAGCTCCCGGTAGCTCCTCAGCTGCTCCACCCCCACCTTCGCCAGGTCGGCCGCGATGGTCGCGGCGCACGTGTCGCCGAAGCCGCGGCGCTGCCACTCCTCGACCATGGCCAGGCCGTAGCTGCCCAGCGCCTCCTCGTAGCCCTTCCACATCAACACCGCAGGGTGCGAGGACCACGCGTACCCCGGCACGGTGAGCGCCCGCACGATCTGGATGACCTCGACCCGCTGCTTGCCGAGGCGCTTGGTGTCGAGCACCTCCGCCGTGCGGGCGAAGTCGGCGTACGGCACGAAGGTCTGCACCTGCGCCTCCGTCCCTGGCTCGTGGCAGCCCCGGGGTGGGCCCCGCTCGGCACTTGCCATACCCGGTTCGGGTGCCGCGGAAGAGTCGCGGCCAACTGCTACGGCTTTCCCAGACTCTTTTAAGGTGCGGCGGTCATAGTCGTTCTCGTGAGTTGCTCCTGTGCGACTCGGTGATCTCCTCCCCTGTCGGTCACCGGGTCAAAGGGCACCCGCTCCTGCTGGTCGAGTTCGGCGACGTGACCAGCAGGAGCGGGTTTTCTCGTTTCCGGGCCTGATTCTGCTCACGCGCCTCCCTGCCCACGGATGGGTGGAGACCGTCTCCCTCCTGCCGGAACTGCTCCGTGGCGCGGTTAACGCCGCTCTGGCGGGCGGATCCCGCTCCGAGCACAGGCTCAGAGCGCCCCCTCGGCCACCTCCACGTCCGAGAGCCGCGCCTGGACCTCCGCGGTGGTCGGCATGGCCGTCGAGCACTCGAGCCGGCTGGCCAGGAGAGCCCCGGCCACGGTGGCGAAGTGCAGGGTCCGCTCGAGGTCCCAACCGGCGAGCAGCCCGTGCACGAGCGCCCCGTCGAACGCGTCTCCGGCGCCGAGGGCGTTGACGACCGTCACCGGGAAGGCGTCGACGGCGACCTGCTCCGAAGGGGTCATGGCCAGCACGCCTCGTGGCCCCTGCGTGACCACGGCCAGCTCGACACCCGCGGCGAGCAGGGCACGGGCGGCTCGACGAGGGTCGGCCTCGCCCGTGACGAGCTCGCACTCCTCCACGTTGCCGACCGCGACGGTGGCATGACGCAGCGCCTCTCGAGCCTGGTTGCGGGCCTCGCCGCGGGCAGCGTCCGGACTGCGGTCGTGGTCGCGCCAGAAGGCCGGCAGGTAGCCGAGGTCGAGCACCGTCAACGGCGCCCGCCCACGCTCCTCACAAGCGGCGACATGGGCGGCCCGACTCGGCTCCTGGCTGAGTCCCGTCAGGGTGAACCAGAAGGCTCGGGCCTCTCGAATCCCTTGCAGGGGAAGCGATTCGGGGGTGATGAGCAAGTCGGGCGCGGTCGGATAGCGGTAGAACCAGCGCGGGAAGCGGTCGGGCGGGAAGATCTCGATGAA
>NZ_BAAANB010000078.1:0-1423 GCF_039529575.1 Terrabacter terrae | reverse complement strand
GCGCGCCCGGCGCGCCCGATGACTCCGCCGACGAGGAGGTCCGGGTGATGGCCGTGGGCCTCGTGGTGCCCGGGCTGGTCGACGACGTGTCGGGTATCGGCGTGTGGTCGGCCAACCTCGGCTGGAACGACCTGGACCTGCGCGGCAGCGTCGCCGCCCACGTCGACGTGCCCGTCGCCGTCGGCCACGACGTGCGGGCCGGCCTGCTCGCCGAGCACCGGCTCGGCGCGGCCCGCGACGCCGACAACGTGCTCTTCGTCCCGCTCGGCACCGGCCTGGCGAGCGCCATGCTGAGCCGCGGCCGGCTCGTCACCGGGTCGTCGTGGACCGGCGAGATCGGCCACGTCGTCGTCGTGCCCGACGGCCCGCTGTGCGGCTGCGGTGAGCGCGGTTGCCTCGAGGCGGTCGCCAGCGCCGGGGCCATCGGTCGCCGGTGGTCCGAGGCCACCGGCATCACCGGCGACGCCGAGGAGGTGGCACGCCGCGCCGAGGCCGGTGAGCCCGAGGCGGGCCGCGTCTGGCAGGAGGCCGTCGACGCCCTCGCGGCCGTCGTCGCCCCGATCGTCGCCGCGGCCGGGACGGAGCTCGTCCTCGTCGGTGGCGGGCTGGCGCGGGCCGGCGACACGCTCTTCGAGCCGCTACGGGCGGCCCTGCGCGCCCGCCTCGGCCGGCGCGCCGACGTCGCGGTCGAGGCCGCCGCCCTCGGCGACCGCGCCGGCTCCCTCGGCGCTGCCACCATCGCGCTCGACCTCGTCGGCCGATGATCATCACCTTCACGCCGAACCCGGCGCTCGACCTCACGTATGCCGTCCCCGCCGTCGCGCTCGGTGAGTCGCACCGCGTCGGCTCGGTCAGCGAGCGGGCCGGGGGCAAGGGGCTCAACGTCGCCTCCGTGCTGACGACGATGGGGGCGCAGGCCGTGGCGGTCGCCCCGGTGGGAGAGACGGACATCAACCTCTTCGCGGCCGATCTCGGCGCCCGCCGGGTCAGGCACCGACTCGTCCCGTCCCCGTGCCCGACCCGCCGCTCGGTGGCCGTCATCGAGGCCAGCGGCCGGGCAACGCTCTTCAACGAGCCCGGCGTCGCCCAGTCCCATCGCGTCTGGGACCGGCTCTGCGAGACGATCACCGGCCTCGCGGCCGAGGCGTCCCTGCTCACGGTCTCGGGCAGCTTCCCGCCGGGCACCGACCCCGACCTCGTCAGGCGCGTGACCCGTCTGGCGCACGAGCTGCGCCTGCGGGTGGTCCTCGACGTCAGCGGCGTCCACCTGACCCGGGCCTTGGCGGCCGGCCCCGACCTCGTGAAGCCCAACCGGGTGGAGGCTGCGACGACGCTGACCGGCCTGGGCCGCGGTGACGTGCCGTCGGTGCCGGGGGCAGCGCGGGCGCTCGTGGCCGCGGGGGCCCGCGCCGCGGTGGTCAGC
>NZ_BAAANB010000077.1:0-663 GCF_039529575.1 Terrabacter terrae | reverse complement strand
TCGACCGACTACAACCCGCACCACGAGCCCTTCCAGTACTACGCGTCGACGGCGAACCCGCACCACCTGCCGCCGGCCAGCACGGCCGAGATCGGCCACGACGGCCAGGCCAACCACCAGTACGACATGACGGCCTTCGACCAGGTGGTCGGCACCGACAACCTGCCGGCGGTCAGCTTCCTCAAGGCCCCGAACTACCAGGACGGCCACGCCGGCTACTCCGACCCGCTCGACGAGCAGCACTTCGTCGTCAAGGAGGTCAACGCCATCCAGCAGTCGAAGCACTGGAAGGACACGACGATCGTCCTGGCCTACGACGACTCCGACGGCTGGTACGACCACGTCGCCGCCCAGGTCAAGAACGCCTCGAACACGACGGACGACGCGGCGTTCTGCACGAACGCAGCCGCATCCGGCGTGCCGGTCGCCGAGGGCTACCAGGACCGCTGCGGTCCGGGCCCGCGCCAGCCGCTCGTGGTCATCTCGCCCTTCGCCAAGGCGAACTTCGTCGACCACCACCAGACCGACCAGGCCTCGATCCTGCGCCTCATCGAGGACAACTGGAAGGTCGGCCGCATCGGCGACGGTTCGGCCGACGCGTGGGCGGGCTCGATGCGTGGCCTCTTCTCGTTCGACGCCTCGCCCGCCCCGCAGGTGATCCTC
>NZ_BAAANB010000076.1:0-1418 GCF_039529575.1 Terrabacter terrae | reverse complement strand
GTGTCGGCGCCCAGGCGTTCGCCCTGCGCGACAGGATCCGCGAGGTCGACGCGTGGCTCCGGACGCGCCCCACCCTGACGGTGCTCGAGGTCCACCCCGAGGTGTCCTTCGCCGCGATGACCGGCGAGCCGATCCTCGCGGGCAAGAGGACGGATCAGGGCCAGAGCGCCCGTCTCGATGCCCTGGCCGAGGCCGGCATCGCCCGCCCGTCGGTGCTCCGAGGGCAGGGGTACGCCGCCGACGACGTCCTCGATGCCTGCGCCGTTGCGTGGTCGGCCGCGCGGCATGCCGCCGGGCTGGCTCGCTCGCTCCCCGACCCGCCGGAGGTCTTCTCCGACGGCATCCCGGCCGCCATCTGGGCCTGATCGCCGCCGGACGTCGCCGCTCGGGCGAGAGCCCGCCGCGGCGTCGAGTGCTCCGGCAACCGACGATCCACAGGGCATGCCAAGACAGTCGTCCCGTGATCGAGCAGTCGTCCGATCGGGCGGCAGTCAGCCGGTGACGGCGACCCGGAGGGCTCCGGCCGTGGCGTTCCAGCCCGGCTGGGTGGGGTGGACGTACTCGGCGGTGTCGCGGCCCGGGGTGCCGACCGGCACGAGCCAGGCGTCTGAGTTGTCGGCGACGACGTGCGGGTCGAGGCCGTGGACGCGCCCGCCCCAGGCCTGCTTGACCGTGTCGACGAAGTGGTAGTGGTCGGCGCCCGGCTCGGCGTTGAGCTCGGCGATCCCCTGGGCCTGGAGCTGGTCGCCGAGGCGCTGCAGGTCGTTGAGCGCCTTGCCGGCGTCGTAGACGGGCGCGACCTCCGGGATGCCGTAGCTCTCGGTGTTGACCAGGATCGGGTAGCTGAGCAGGTAGACCTGCGCATGCCCTCCGGACTTCTGCTCGACGGCCCGCAGCGCGTCCTTCGTCTTCTCGACCATCTGCGGCGCCTTCGCCGAGGCGGCATCGAGGGCCTGCTTGCAGCTCGTCGGGTCGCGCAGGGTCAGGCAGTCGACGACGATCGTGGAGAAGCCGATGTCGTTTCCGCCGATGGTGACGAAGACGTAGTCGGTGTCGGGCGTGACGGAGTCGATCTGCGCCCGGGTCATCAGCTGGCACGAGACCGTCCCGGTGTAGAGGCTGCCGACGCCGGCACCGGTCACGAACGTGTAGGTGTAGGAGAAGTCCGGCTGCGCCGGGACGCCGCAGAGGCGCTCGGTCTGCGCGCGCCGCATCCACTCGGCCTTCTGGTCGGGGTAGGCAGCCGGGTCGATCGAGTAGGTGGCGCTCTTGGTGGAGGCGTTGCCGAGCTGGCGCGGGTTCAGGATGTCGGGCACGACCCCGCCGCTGCACGCCGCGTCGACGTAGCTCGCGCCGATCGAGGCCGCGACCTGCGAGCCGTAGTTGTCCGGGGAGCGGTAGCAGTCACGTTCCTCGTA
>NZ_BAAANB010000075.1:0-1337 GCF_039529575.1 Terrabacter terrae | reverse complement strand
TCATCGTCACCGCGCGCCTGTGGCTGCAGATCGGGTTCTACATGATCCTCTTCCTCGCCGGCATCCAGCGGATCAGCCCGACCCTCTACGAGGCGGCAGCGATCGACGGCGCCGAGGGGTGGAAGGTCTTCCGCCACATCACCCTGCCGCAGCTGCGGGCGACGTCCACCGCGGTGCTGCTGCTCCTGCTCATCAACGCCTTCCAGGCGTTCGACGAGTTCTACAACATCCTCTCGACGTTCGGCACCTACCCGCCGTATGCGCGGCCGCCGCTCGTCTACCTCTACTACACGGCGCTCGGCTCTGGTCAGGACTTCGGCCACGGCTCGGCGGGTGCCGTCATCCTGACCCTCATCATCGCGATCATCGCGGTGGTGCAGGGCCGCATCCTCCGGCTCGGCGACAGGGGCGAGTGATGGCGATCGTCCGCAGCAAGCGGCAGTCCCGCGTAGCGGGGTGGGCCCGCTACAGCGCCCTCGCGGTCGGGGCCGTCCTCTTCCTCATCCCCTTCTACCTGCTGCTGCGCAGTGCCTTCATGCGCGAGCAGGACCTCGGCTCGCCGGACTTCCACTGGCTGCCGCCGCAGTGGGAGACCGCCAACCTCACCGGCCTCTTCAGCAACCCGGCGATCCCGATGGCGCGCAGCCTCGTCAACTCCGGGCTCATCTCGGTGACCCAGACGGTCGCCGTGCTCGTCATCTCGGGGCTCGCCGGCTACGGCCTGGCCCGCATCCCGTACCGCTGGTCCAACGCCGTCTTCTACTTCATCACCGCGACGCTGCTCATCCCCGCGGCGGTGACCTTCGTGCCGAGCTTCGTCCTCGTCTCGACGCTCGGCTGGATCTCCACGCTGCGCGGCCTCATCATCCCGGGCCTGTTCCAGGCGCTCGCGACGTTCCTCTTCCGGCAGTTCTTCCTCGGCTTCCCCAAGGAGATCGAGGAGGCGGCCTTCATCGACGGCCTCGGCTACTGGGGCACGTTCTGGAAGATCGTCGTCCCGAACTCGATGGGTTTCGTCGCCGCGATCGGCACCATCACCTTCATCGGCTCGTGGAACGCCTTCCTGTGGCCGCTGGTCATCGGCCGCGACCAGGAGTCGTGGACGGTGCAGATCGCGCTGTCGACCTTCCTGACGGCGCAGTCGGTGCAGGTGAGCCAGCTGTTCATGGCCGCGCTCGTGGCGATCGTGCCGCTGCTGCTGATGTTCCTCTTCCTGCAGCGCTGGATCGTCGAGGGCGTCGAGCGCACCGGCATCGCCGGCGACTGAGCGCCCACCGAGGGCGTATGCCGTGTGCTCGGCTGCGCGGTCGGGCTCAGTCGCGCATCAGCGACTGGCC
>NZ_BAAANB010000074.1:0-559 GCF_039529575.1 Terrabacter terrae | reverse complement strand
TCGGCAGCGGGCGCGCGGACGACGCCGTACGCGACGACGCGAGAGGGCTTCTCGCGCAAGGGCGCTCGGCCATCCTCACCTACGGCCCCGACGGGGAGCGTCGCGGCGAGGGGATGCGCGTCTTCGTCGCCGCCCACGCCCCCAAGCCGCGGATGCTCGTCTTCGGCGCCATCGACTTCGCCGCCGCGGTCGCGCGCGTGGGCAGCTTCCTGGGCTACCACGTGACGGTGTGCGACGCCCGGCCCGTCTTCGCCACGAAGACCCGCTTCCCCGGCGCTGACGAGGTCGTCGTCAGGTGGCCGCACGACTACCTCCAGGGCGAGGTCGACGCCGGCCGCATCGACAGCCGCACGGTGCTGGCCGTGCTGACCCACGACCCGAAGTTCGACGTGCCGCTGCTCGAGGTGGCGCTGCGACTGCCCGAGGTCGCCTACATCGGCGCCATGGGCTCGCGCCGCACGCACGAGGACCGGCTCGCCCGGCTCCGCGAGGCCGGCCTCGCCGAGGACGAGCTGGCCCGGATGAGCTCGCCGATCGGGCTCGACCTCGGCGCCCGCAC
>NZ_BAAANB010000073.1:0-527 GCF_039529575.1 Terrabacter terrae | reverse complement strand
CGCAGCCGGCATACTCCTCGTCGTTGCGGTCGGCGGATTCGCTTGGCTGGCAATGGCCCTCGGCAGGCAGCTTCGCCACCTGCCGGTGGCAGTGCCCACGGCACTGCTGGCCGCCTTCGGTGCCGGGGCCACGGCAGCGGTCTGGCTCGGCCACCTCACCGGCGCGCTGGGCGACAGCCTGCCGACCGCCCTCATGTGGGGAGGTCCCGTCCTCGCCGCGGTGGCGCTCGGCCTCGTCCTCGTCACCCTCACCCTCGAGGGCCGCCTGCCCGTGGGCTCGCTCGCGCTGGCCGCCCTCGCTGCAGGAGCCCTGCTGCTGCCGTGGGGTCTGCTCCCCCTGGGAGCGCTCCTGCTCCTCATCGCGCTCGCTCCGCTGACGCGTACGCCGGCGTGATTCCTTGCCAAATCTTGAACATTCCGGACGGACCGAACTGACCGGTAGCCCCCGAGGATGAGCCCTGTCGCCCTGACCAGGGCGACAGCACCATCCCTCACTCCACGGGAGCTCACACATGCCACACCCCAGC
>NZ_BAAANB010000072.1:0-1564 GCF_039529575.1 Terrabacter terrae | reverse complement strand
AGAGGTAGGGCGTCCAGCGCGAGCCGTGGACGCTCGCAGTCCGCCCTCGGGAGCGGCGACCGCCCGGCGCGGGCGTCGCTCCCGAGGAGGGTCTCCGCGGCTGTGTGACGGTCACAGCCATGACGTCAGCCGCCGTACTTCTTCGCGTTGGCCTCGAGGATCTTGGTGGCGCGGCCGGCCGCGTCGGACAGGACGGTCTTCGGGTCCTGACCGCCGAGGATGGCTGCGTTGAGGGCCTTCTCGAACTCCGGGATGGCATCGCCGATGCCGGCGACCGGCGGCGGGAAGTGCAGGTAGTCGATCTGCGTGGCGAGCGTCGACTGGTCCTTCAGGGCCTTGAACTCCGGCGACTCGCGCACCGAGTTGCGGGCCGGCACCTGACCACCCTTGGCCCACTCGATGCTCTTGGTGCTGATCCAGTTGAGGAAGACGCGCGCAGCGGTCTGCTTGTTCTGGTCGGGCGTGCGCGAGGTGGGCAGGATGAACTGGTGCGAGCCGGCCCATGCGGCCTTCGTCCCGCCGATGTTGGGCAGCGGGGCGACGCCCCACTTGAGGTCGCCCTTCTCCTTGAGGGTGTTGATCGTCCAGATGCCGTTCCAGTTGAAGGCGGTCTTGCCGTTCTGCAGGGCCACGATGTCGGCGTCCTGGGCGATCTTGCCGGCCGAGTAGCCCTTGGTGACGAGGTCCTGGAACCAGGTCAGCGCCTTGACGCCGGGCTCGTCGGCCCACAGCACCTGCTTGGCGTCGTCGGAGAAGAGGTTGCCGCCGAACTGCCAGATGAGGGACTGGACCGACATGCTGCCGGTGAACGGGAAGGGCGTGGCCCAGTGGCCCTGGATGCCCTTGCTCTTCATCTTCTCGAGGGCCGCCATGTACTCGTCGTTGGTCATCGGCGGCTTCTCGGGGTCGAGGCCGCCCTTCTCCATGACGTCCTTGTTGTAGAAGAAGCCGAGCGGGTGCACGTCGAGCGGGATGGAGTAGCGCTTGCCGTTGTAGATACCGGCCTTCCAGGGCACGGGGGCGAAGTCGGCCTCGCTCAGCTTGAGGGCGGTGGCGACGTCGTCGAGGGGCTGGATGACGTTGCGGGCGGCGTTCGTGGCGACGGAGTCGACGTGCATGATGCCGATGTCGGGACCCTTGCCGGCGGTGACGGCGGCGGGCAGCTTGGCGTAGTAGTCGGCCCACTGCATCGTGTTCATGCTGACCGAGATGTTCGGGTGCTCGGAGTTGAACTGGTCGACGAGGCGCTTCATGAAGGGCCCGTCACCGCCGGTGAAGCCGTTCCAGAACTGCAGCGCGACCTTCGGGCCGGTGTAGCCGGTGGCGCCGCCGCCCGCGGAGACGGCCGGGGCCTGGCCGGGCACGCCGCTCGAGCCCGAGCCGCACGCGGCCAGGGCGCCGATGCCGGCGAGGCCGAGCGCTCCGGACAGGACCGTCCGGCGGGACAGTGGTGAGGCCTGGAGGGGTGAGGTGGAGTTCGTCATTGAACGGTCCCTTCGGTGAGGCGGATGCAGTGCCAGGAGATGGGTGGCAGGGTTGCCGTGAGGGTGGATCCGGTGATCGC
>NZ_BAAANB010000071.1:0-743 GCF_039529575.1 Terrabacter terrae | reverse complement strand
GTCGCCAGACGGGTGCCGAGGGCTCCACGCACCCTGCACCGGCTGCCGGCAAGGAGAAGGCGAGCACGCCCGACCGGCCCACGCAGACCTCCGTCGACGCCGCGACCGCCGGACCGTCCTCCGGCACCGGCTCCACCGGCGGCGGCGCGCCCGGTGGTGGCCCCACGTCGGGCACCGACGACAGCTCGTCCTGACCTCCCCTGACGCGGACGGCGCCCGCACCGGCGGTCTCGGACCGGGCGCCCTCGCATTCCCACCACCCCGAGAACCAGCGACCCTGACGTGCACGTCCGCCACCTGACGCTCAAGGACTTCCGGAGCTACCCGAGCGCCGAGCTCGCGTTGACGCCGGGCGTCACCACGCTGGTCGGGCTGAACGGGCAGGGCAAGACGAACCTCGTCGAGGCGGTCGGCTACCTCGCGACGCTCGGGTCGCACCGGGTCGCCACGGACCAGCCCCTGGTGCGGTTCGGCGCCGCCCAGGCGATCGTCCGCGGGGCCGTCGTGCGCGACGACCGCGAGACGATGGTGGAGCTCGAGATCACGCCGGGCCGGGCCAACCGGGCTCGGCTCGGCCGGTCCCCGGTGTCCCGGCCGCGCGACGTGCTCGGAACGGTGCGCACCGTGCTCTTCGCGCCCGAGGACCTCGCCCTCGTCAAGGGCGACCCCTCCGAGCGGCGACGCTTCCTCGACGAGCTGCTCGTGCAGCGCCAGCCGCGATGGTCGGGGGTGCGGTCGGACTA
>NZ_BAAANB010000070.1:0-1442 GCF_039529575.1 Terrabacter terrae | reverse complement strand
TCGTCGCGGGGTCGAGGGCCGACACCTGGATGGGGTCGTTCTCGGCGTCACGCCAGTCGGCGACGACGCCGACACGCACGGAGCCGTCGGCGACGACGGGATACCTGGCCTTGGCGAGCTTGGCCTGCCCGGCCCGCAGCTTCGGCGGGGTGTTGACCTCGGGCCCGACGATGCGAACCGTGACCTTGGCCTTGGCGCGCCCGTTCTTGGCGGTGGTGCCGTTGTTCACGGTGTAGTCGAAGGAGAAGCTGCCGCTGGCCTCCTGGGGGACGCTGACCTGGACGGTCTGCCCGTCGGCCGACGCGGTCGCCCCGATGCCCGCGACGTCGGGCTGGGTGACGTCGCCGGGCGAGATCGCCAGGATCGAGCCCTGCGAGTCGGAGTCGTTGTCGAGGACGTGGAGCGTGGACGTCCGCCCGGGGCGCACCTGCAGGTTGTCCGGCTGGGCCTTCGGCGGGGTGCGGCTCACCTGGTCGTCGACGAGGTTCTCGTCCTTCTTCCTGTTCTTGTTGTCGGTCTGCGGCGGGGGTATGACCGAGTTCCAGTTGTCGATCTTGACCTTGTTGCGGTCGATGTCCCAGACGTCGCCCGAGTCGAGGTCGTTGAGCACGATGAGGCCGCGGTTGACGCGCAGCTTCACGCCGTCGGTGCGCACACCCTTCTTCATGGCCCCGAGGTCCACCGTGTCGGCGTCGGCGGGACTGCCGCAGTTGCGGCCGTAGTAGACGTGCGACGCACCGGCCCACGCCGCGTGGATGCAGCTCGCGAGACGCACCGGGGCCGAGAGGAAGAGCTGCTGGCCCGGTGCGGCCTGCGTCAGCTTCACGCCGCCCACCGTCGGGCTGTCCTGGGTGAGGGGCACCTGGGTCAGCCGGGCCTCGTCCTGGATCAGCACCGTCGACGCGTCGGGCCCGGGCTGCTGCAGCGCGGCGAACGCGGGGTTGCCCGGCTCGGCGTTGCCGACCGAGAGCTGCTGGGGCTTCTCGAGAGCGTCGGAGTACAGCCGGCCCGTCCCGGAGTCCCACACCACCCAGTGGGTGCCGACCGCCGTGACCTGCGCCGACTTCGAGCTGAACCCGAGCTTGGTGGTCACGGGCCGGCCGTATGCGTTGCCCTCGGGGCGCAGCACGGTGACCGTCCCGGACTCGCCGGACACGGCATACACGGACCCGTCGACGCCGACCGCGACGGCGGCGTTGCCGCCCACCCTGACGAGCGGCTTGGCCTGGGTCTGCAGTCCGTCGAGGCCGCCGATGCCGGAGGGGTCCTCGACCCGCTGCGCGCGGAGCTCCCCCTTGGCGGGGTCGATCATCGCGATGGTGCCGCCTCGCAGGTCGACGAGCGGCGCGGTGAAGACGCGGTTGCCGGTCGCGGTGCTCGCCTTGGGCAGGACGATCCCCTGCTCGGGGGCGAGCGTGCCCTCGGCCGGGTTGATCGGGACG
>NZ_BAAANB010000069.1:0-3513 GCF_039529575.1 Terrabacter terrae | reverse complement strand
CGTCGAGCGTCAGCGCGGAGCTCTCCGTGCGGCTGCGGTTGACGACGAAGACGGCGAGGTCGCCGGTCTCGGGGTCGTGGGTCGCGGTGACGACGACCGCGTCGACGGGCCCGTACGCCTTGGTCGGGGTCGTGTCGCTGACGACGGCGGGGCGCAGGACGGTGCCCCGCGCATACCTCGCGGTGAGCGCGAAGGGATGGAAGATCGTCTGCTTCCACGCGGCGCCGCCGGGGCGGGTGACGATGGGCGCGATGACGTTGACGAGCTGCGCCTGGCAGGCCATCGCGACCCGGTCGCTGTGCTGGAGCAGCGTGATGAGCAGGCTCCCGACGACGACGGCGTCGGTGACGTCGTAGACGTCCTCGATGAGTTCGGGCGCCTCGCGGATCGCCAGCGAGTTCTCGCCGTGGAAGCGCTCCTGGAACCAGACGTTCCACTCGTCGAAGGAGACGGTGATCCGCTTCTCGGAGCCCTTGACGGCGGCGACGTGGTCGGCGGTCGCGACGACCGACTCGATGAAGCGGTGCATGTCCTCGCCGCTGGCGAGGAAGGAGTCGACGTCGCCGGCCACGGGCTCGTAGTAGGCGTGGGCGGAGATGTGGTCGACGAGGTCGAAGCACCGCTCGAGGACGACCCGCTCCCACGTGCCGAAGGTCGGCATGCCGCGGTTGGACGACCCGCAGGCGACGAGCTCGAGGGTGTCATCGACCCGGCGCATGGCGCGCGCGGTCTCCTCGGCGACGCGGGCGTACTCCTCGGCGGTCTTGTGGCCCATCTGCCACGGGCCGTCCATCTCGTTGCCGAGGCACCAGACGCGGATGTCGTGCGGCTCGGTGTGGCCGTTCTTGGCGCGCTGGTCGGGCCGCGTGGTCCCGGTCTCGGCGTTGCAGTAGAGCAGGAGGTCGATGGCCTCCTGGACGCCGCGGGTGCCGAGGTTGACCGCCATCATCGGCTCGACGCCGACGCCGCGCGCCCAGTCGACGAAGTCGTCGGTGCCGACCTGGTTCGTCTCGACCGAGCGCCAGGCGAGGTCGAGCTGGGTGGGCCGGTCGGCCTTGGGGCCGACGCCGTCCTCCCAGCGGTAGTTGGAGACGAAGTTCCCGCCGGGGTAGCGCACGACGGTCACGCCGAGCTCACGGACGAGGTCGGCCACGTCGGTGCGGAAGCCCAGCTCGTCGGCCGCGGGGTGCCCCGGCTCGTAGATGCCGGTGTAGACGCACCGGCCCATGTGCTCGACGAAGGACCCGAAGATCCGTGGTCGCACCGGGCCCACCGTGAAGGCGGGGTCCAGCCGCACCGTCGCGCGTCCCATTCGGTCCTCCTTGACCGTCGGCGATCGGGTCGCACCATCTGTACAACGGTTACCCGTTTTTGCGTTGCCGTGAAAATTACAACGGTTACCGAAGCCTGTCCATAGGTGGACGGGGCGAGGGGTGGACCCCGTGGCCGGGGGCTAGCCTGTTCCCCACAAGGCGTGGCACGCAGGTGCCGGGCGCGCACGGAGGCTCGGACGGAGGCACGGTTGGCGGCGCGGCTGAGGGACGTTGCGGAGCGAGCCGGGGTGTCGGTCAAGACGGCGTCCAACGTCCTCAACCACCACCCGCACGTCAAGGCGAGCACCCGCGAGCGCGTCGAGGCCGCCATGGCCGAGCTGCACTACCGGCCCAACCTCTCGGCCCGCAGCCTCAAGCACGGCCGGGCCGGTTTCCTGGCCCTCGCCGTCCCGGCCATGGACTCCCCCTACTTCGCCGAGCTCGCCGCACGCATCACCGAGGAGGCCGCCGCCCTCGGCTTCATCGTGCTGCTCGACGTGACGGGCGGTGACCCCGACGCCGAGCGCGTCGTCCTCGAGGGCATGCGCTCGCACGTCATCGACGGCGTCATCTTCTCGCCGCTCGCCCTCCCGGCCGACGAGATCGCGCAGCGTGCCGACAACCTGCCCATGGTCCTGCTCGGGGAACGCCCCGTGCCCACCGGACTCGACCACATCGCCGTCGACTCCGTGGCGGCCTCACGGGCTGCCACCGATCACCTCGTCGCCCAAGGACGCCGCCGCATCGCGGCGATCGGCCGCGAGACCGTGCGCGGCACCGCCTCGATGCGCCTGCGCGGCTACCGCCAGGCCCTCAAGGCGGCCGGGCTGCCCTACGACCCGGACCTCGTGATCGGCGTGCCGCACTTCGAGCGGGCCGACGGCCACGCCGCCATGCAGCAGCTCCTCGCCCTCCCGGAGCGCCCCAACGCGGTCTTCTGCTTCAACGACCTGATGGCCATCGGGGCCCTGCGCGCGTGCGTCGAGGCCGGCGTGCGGGTGCCCGAGGAGGTCGCGATCGTGGGCTTCGACGACATCGCCGAGACCCGCTACTCCAACCCCACGGTCACCACGATCTCCCCCGACCTGACGGGCCTGGCCCGCGCGGCGCTCGAGCTGCTGTCGCGGCGCATCGGTGGCGACGACGCGCCCGCCGAGGACGTCGAGGTGGCGTGGACCCTCGAGGCGCGCGAGAGCACCCTGGGCGTGGGCGCGCGCTCCGCGCACATGCCCTGAGCCGGGGATCAGCCCGTCCGGAGGAACCGCAGGAAGAACGCGCCGAACACCAGGACGATGCCGACGTTGACCATCAGGCGCTCCCAGGGGTGGTGGCGGAAGAAGAGGACGTCGACCGCCACGACGACGGCGATCATCGCCACCGCGTAGAGCACTCCGAGCCCGGGCCTGGCCACAGCTCCTTCCTACTCCTCGGGGAGGCGCTGAACCACGGGAGGGACGCAGCCGTGAGTGCGGGCGCCGGTTCGTGGGTA
Source organism: Terrabacter terrae (assembly GCF_039529575.1). Lineage (NCBI taxonomy): Bacteria > Bacillati > Actinomycetota > Actinomycetes > Micrococcales > Intrasporangiaceae > Terrabacter > Terrabacter terrae. Next base: position 711 of record NZ_BAAANB010000069.1, on the reverse strand, counting down.
TTTCCGAAGGCACAGACCTTTCGGCGAAGGAGCAGCGATGACCAACCAGCCGGGAAACCCCGCCAACCCCGCCGCGGGCCTCGCGGCCGCCGCCGTCGGCGCGCACGGTGACGGGACGGAGGAGCACCGCACCGACGAGGGCGTGCCCGTCGGCGCAGCCGACGCCGAGGAGGACCGCCGCCGCGCGTCCGGCGAGGAGGGCGACGACGAGGGCTCCGACGGCAGCCTCGTGGGCGACGTCCTCGAGGACGCGGGCTTCGGCGGCGCCACCGGGTCGGGTGCGTCCAGCGAGGACGACGGCGTGCCGGTCGGCGAGGCCGACGTCGAGGCGGACCGCCGCCGGGCCTCCGGCGAGGACGGGTCCGACTGACGAGGTCCGGCCGGCAGCCGCTCCCTCGACGCCGGCACCGACCCGTGCGAAGGTGGCCACATGGCTGACGACGTCTCGATCCAGCACCGCATCAAGTCGCTCATCGACGAGGAGCACTCGCTCCGCTCGGCGCTGCAGTCGGGTGACATCAGCGTCGACGAGGAGCAGTACCGACTGCAGAGCGTCGAGGTCGAGCTCGACCAGTGCTGGGACCTGCTGCGCCAGCGTCGCGCCAAGCGCGAGTTCGGCGCCGACCCCGAGGAGGCGCAGGTCCGCTCCGAGCGCACCGTCGAGGGCTACACCGGCTGACGCGCTACACCCGCCGCGAGGCCTGCCACTCG
>NZ_BAAANB010000068.1:0-1690 GCF_039529575.1 Terrabacter terrae | reverse complement strand
TGCCAGGGCCCGCCGTCGACCTTCACCTCGACCGTGCCGACCCCCCGGTGCTGCGCCCAGGCGACACCGCCGATCCCCGTGCGCCCGGCCTTGATGGTCGACAGCGGCGCCGGCGTGTCGATCCGCGCGCTCGTCTTGATCGGGGCGTCCGTCGCCCACTTCCGCCTGGTCCAGTAGGCCTGCTCGGCGGCGTACGTGGTCAGGGTGAGCGTGGTCAGCCACTTCGTGGCGCCGACGAAGCCGTAGAGGCCGGGCGTGACGAGCCGGGCGGGGAAGCCGTGGACGTCGGTGAGCTGGGCGCCGTTCATGCCGATGGCGACCATGGCGTCACGCCCGTCACGGACGACGGCGAGCGGCGTGCTGATGGTGAAGCCGTCGACCGACGTGCTCAGCACCTGGTCGGCGCTGCCCTGGACGCCGGCCCGGTCGAGCAGGTCGGTCAGGCGCACCCCGAGCCAGCGGGCGGAGCCGAGGTAGCCGCCGCCGACCTCGTTGGAGACGCACGTCATCGTGATGTCACGCTCGATGAGCGGCATGGCGGCCAGCTCGGCGAAGGTCAGGCTGTACGACCGTTCGACCATGCCGTCGACCTCGAGCGTCCACGTGTCGACGTCGACCTTCGGCACCGTGAGGTTGGTGTCGACGCGGTAGAACGAGGCGGTCGGTGTCTGCAGCGGCGAGACGCCGGGGACCGTGGCCTCCAACCCCTTCGGCAGCGGGGCGGCCGGGTCGCCGGCCCGAGGGAGCACGACCTTCTTGACCGCCTGGGCGCCGCTGCGCAGCTGCCCTCCCGCGGCGGCGAGGATCGAGAGGGCGGTGACGCCGAGAGCACCGGCGAGGAAGCCTCGCCGGCCGGAGGTCGCACCCGTCGCCGTCGCCGTCGGCCGGGGAGCGTCGCCCGCGGGCGTACGCGTGAGGCGGGCGAGCAGGACCAGCGTGGCGACCCCGGCGGCCATGGCCGCCACGGCAGGGACGGCGTCCACGGGGTGGGCGGCCGGGCGCAGCAGCGCGGTAGCCCCCGCGAGGGCGGTGAGCAGGACGAGGAAGCCGACGCCGATGGCGATCCGGCGGCGGCTGGCGAGCCCGGCGACGGCAGCGAGCGCGAGCGTGACGACGAGGACCGAGCCCTGGAGCACGGCCTTGTCGTTGGTCCCGAACGTCGCGATCGCCCACTCCTTCACCGGAGTCGGCGTCAGGTCGATGACGGTCGAGCCCACGGCGAGCACCGGTGACGCCGCCGGGTCGAGGAAGCCGGCGACGAGGTGGCCGGCGGCGATGCCGGCGACCGCGGCGAGGATCCCGCTGAGGGCAGGTCGGAGGCGCGTCATGGGGTGGGGTTCGGTGCGGCGCACCCGCTCGGATTGCACGAGTTGTCCTCGCACATATGGGCCAACCTTGGACACGTCACTTGCCGGTGGGTCGGCTGTGGCCCAAGGTGGGCATGTGTCGCCGACGGATAGAGCCGCCCCACGACGGTCGGCTGCATGACCTCGCAGGTGTCGATGCAGGCGAGCGCGGGCTTCGCGAAGCCCCGCGGCGGCCAACCACGGCCGGCCGACCCTGCCGGCACGAGAATGACTGAGGCCGTGGGCCTGCGCAGTCCTGCCGACACCCTGGCTCGCGCCGACGAGCTGCTCGAGCAGGTGTGCGACCGGCTCGAGGCGCAGTGGCGGGAGAGGTCCCCGGAGGA
>NZ_BAAANB010000067.1:0-1977 GCF_039529575.1 Terrabacter terrae | reverse complement strand
CCCGGGCCACCGCTCGAGCTGTCGCCCCAGCTGCAGGCCTGGACCGTGTTCGAGGCCGCCGCCACCCTGACCTGACCTGCCTCACGTGACCTGACCTGGCCGGTCGGGGGAGACTGGGGTATGCCGTCGCCGACCGCTCTCGTCGCCGCTGCCCTGGGCGCGCCGCTGCTGCTAGGCGCGTGCACCGCTGCCCCGAACGCGACGGAGGGAGGCAGCGCGACGTCGCGGACGGCATACGCAACCTCGAACGGGCCCGTGCGCTCTCCGGCTTCATCCGCGACCTCGGCCTCACCCACCGCTCCGACGGGCACCCCGGCGTCCACGCCCACGCCCACGCCGGACCCGGCGTCGATCCCGGCGCTGATCGCGCTGCGCTACGACGCCGGCGACCTCAGGCTCGGGCGCGAAGGCGGCAGCACGAACGCCTATCGGCAGTACTTCGTCACGTACGAGAGCAACGGCCTGAGCATCTCCGGGCGCATCAACATCCCGCGCGGCAAGGGCCCGTTCCCCGCCGTCGTGCTGGCCCACGGCTACGTCGACCCGGCCGCCTACACGAACGGCGAGACCATGCTGCGCGAGCGCGACCACCTGGCCCGCCACGGCTATGTGACGCTGCACATCGACTACCGCAACCACGCCCAGTCCAGCCGTGACCCGAGCAACGACGCGAACCTCCGCACCGGCTACACCGTCGATGCGATCAACGCGGGGCTGGCGCTCGACAAGGCGCCCTTCGTCGACCGGGGCCGCATCGCCCTCATCGGGCGGTCGATGGGTGGCGGGGTCGTCCTGAGCGCCCTGGTCGCGCGTCCGGGGCTCTTCAAGGCGGCCGTGGCGTATGCGCCCGTGAGCTCGGACACGGTCGACAACTTCGACAAGTGGGTGCGCCGGGACACCTCCCGGGCCGCCGCGGCGAAGGCCGTCATCTCCCGGCTCGGCACCCCGGAGGCGCAGCCGGCGAGGTGGGCCACTACGAGCCCGCGGACCTACTTCGGCCGGGTCACCGAGCCGCTGCTCATCCACCACGGCACGGCGGACGAGGACTGCCCGCTCGCCTGGTCCCGCGAGACCGTGGCGGCGCTGAAGGCGGAGGGCAAGTCGGTCCAGCTCGACGTCTATCCCGGCGGGCGGCACACCCTGGCCTCACCGCAGTGGGACACCTCGATCCGGCGCACTGCGGAGTTTCTCGCGACCTATCTGCGCTGACCCGCCGAGAGCTCGAGGAGACGAGCGCCGTTGTGCCAGAGCACGGCTCGCATCCAGTCGTCCCCGAGCCCGAGGCGCGAGAGGGCCTCGAGCTGGTGCGCGTACGGGTAGGGGATGCTCGGGAAGTCCGAGCCCAGCACCACCCGGTCACGCAGGACGGCAAGGCGCTCGACGTAGCCGTCGGGGAAGGGCGCGAACCGGTTCGTGAAGTCGGTGCCGTTCATCGTCGTGTCGAGGTGCACACCGGCGAACTCGTCTGCCAGGTCGGCGAACTCGTGATACTCCGGCATGCCGAGGTGTGCGATGACGAGCACCAGGTCAGGGTGGCGGCGCAGCACCTCCCGCACCGCCTCCGGTCCCGTGTGACGCCCTTGCAGCGGGGCCGAACCGGCGTGGACGACCACCGGCACACCCGCCCCCTCGAGCCGCGCCCAGGCCGGCTCGAGCCGCTCGTCGTCCGGCGTGAAGTCGCCGACCTGCACGTGCATCTTGAACAGGCGAGCGCCCGCGTCGAGCGACGCCCCGACGTAGTCCCCGACGCCCGCCTCCGGATAGAAGGTGGCGCAGTGCACCGCGTCCGGGACCCGGGCCGCGAAGTCGGCGCACCACTCGTTGAGCCACTGCGCCATCCCGGGCTTGTGGGGGTAGGCGAGCGCCGGAATCGCCTTGAGCCCGAAGGCTCGCAGCGTCTCCAGCCGCCGCTCCTCGTCGAACCGGTAGGCCACCGGCCACGGCGCGCCGTAGTGGGTCTCCGCCTCGTCGAAGTAG
>NZ_BAAANB010000066.1:0-4701 GCF_039529575.1 Terrabacter terrae | reverse complement strand
GAGGTCGGCGCCTGGATGTGGGGCATCGCGATCCGGCGGCTCGTCAGCCGGCTGCGCAGCCGCCGCCCCGTCGTGCTGATGCCCGACCCGACCGCCCGGGGCGCCGCCTCGGTCGCGGTCGAGGACGAGCTGCTGCAGGGGGTGGAGTACGGCGACCTCGGCCGCGCCATGGCGTCCCTCTCCCCCGAGATGCGGGCCGTCATCCAGGCCACCGTGCTCGACGGGCTCACCACCCGCGAGGCCGCGAGCCTGCTCCACATCCCGCAGGGCACCGTCAAGACGCGGGTGCACCGCGCGAAGGCGCACCTGAGAGCCAGCCTCGTGGAAGGACACCGATCATGAGCACTCGTCACGTGCGATCCGCCGACCTGCGGGCGTGGGTGCTCGGGGAGGCGGACGGCCTGGTGTCCCTCTCGGTCGAGCAGCACGTCGTCGCGTGCTCGCAGTGCCAAGCGGCGGTCGCCGACGCGGTCGGTCACGCCCCCGCACCGATGACGTATGCCGTCACGCCGGGCTCCCCTGACGGTGAGACGTCGCGGGGCGGCTCGCTGCCGGACCTCGACACGGTCTGGCGTTCGGTGCGCGACGAGGTCGAGCTGCCGCGGCCAACGATCCTCGAGCGGGTCCTCGTGCGGCTGGGCCTCCCGCCGGCCGACGCGATGCTCGTGTCGGCGGCTCCGGCGCTGCGCGGGTCGTGGTTCTGCGCGCTGGCGCTGGCGGTGGCCTTTGCCGCTGGGGGTGCGATCGCGGCCCGGACCGGCGGCGTCACGATGTTCCTCACCGTCGCGCCGGTCGTGCCGGTGCTCGCCGTGGCGACGGCCTTCGGCCCCGAGGTCGGGGCGGCGGCGCTCGAGCAGGAGAGCGCTGCGCCCTACCCGCTTGTGCGGCTCGTCCTGCTGCGCACGGCCGCCGTCCTGCTCGCCGCCCTGCCCGTCGTGCTGCTCGGCCAGCTCGTCTTCCCCGAGGCCGCGGCGTGGCTCTGGCTGCTGCCGGCCCTCGGCCTCACCGCCGCGGTGCTCGCGCTGTCGCCGTGGTTCGGGCCCTGGTGGCCGGCCACCGTGATCACCGCCCTGTGGCTCGTCGGCACTGCCGCGGCCTCCCGCCTCGACACGATCTGGGTGGTCTTCGCGCCGCGCTACCTCGTGCTCTACGTCCTCATGCTCGCCATCGGCCCGCCGGTTCTCGTCCTGCGGGCACGGCACCTCGGCACCATCGGAAGGATCCCGTCATGACCGCACCCATCTCCCCCACGGTGTCGCTGCGCGGCGTCACCAAGCGCTACCGGTCGGTGGCCGCCCTCGACGCGGTCGACCTCGACCTGCAGCCCGGCATCACCGGGCTGCTCGGACCCAACGGCGCGGGCAAGACCACCATGCTGCGGGTCATGGCCACCGTGCTGCGGCCCGACGAGGGCCGGGTGCGCCTGCTCGGGCGGGACCCGGGCGAGCCGGACACCCGCACCGAGATCCGGCGACGGCTCGGCTACCAGCCGCAGGAGCTCGGCTTCCCACGCGGCTTCTCGACGATGGCGTTCGTCAACTACATGGCCGTCCTCAAGGAGTGGGCCGACCGTGACCGTCGCACCACGGAGGTGCGGCGCGTCCTCGACCTCGTCGGTCTCGGTGACGTCGCGACGAAGCGGATCAGCCGCCTCTCCGGTGGCCAGCGCCGACGGGTCGCCCTGGCCCAGGCCCTGCTCGGCACGCCCGAGCTGCTCGTCCTCGACGAGCCGACGACTGGGCTCGACCCGGAGCAGCGGGCCTCGCTGCGCGGCGTGCTCGCCGAGATCGCGGCCACCTCCACGATGCTCATCTCGACGCACCAGACCGAGGACGTCGCCGCCCTGTGCAACCGGGTCGTCGTCCTCGACGCGGGGCACGTCCACTTCGACGGGACGGTGCCCGAGCTCGTCTCGCTCGCAGCCGGCAAGGTGTGGATGGCCGACGAGCCTGATGCCGCGGCCCAGGCGTCGTGGCGCACGGCGACCGGCCGCTACCGCAACGTGGGTGAGCACGTGCCGGCACGTGCCGATCTCGGCGAGCCGAGTCTCGAGGACGCATACCTGCTGCTCCGGGGCGCGGCGGGGCTGGTGCCTTCGTCGTCCGTGGAGCACGAGCCCTCGGCAGAGGTGGCGTGATGACCAGCACCCCGGTGCGTGCCGTCGCTGGGACCGGCGCGTTGCCGGCCGGGAGGCCCCGCCGCGGCCAGTTCGGCGTGCTCGTCCTCTTCGAGTCGCTGCGCCTCGCGCGGCACCCGGTGCTCCTTGCCGGCACCGTCCTGGGAGTGGTCGGCACGACCTCGGCCCTGGTCCGCTCGGCCGGACCGGCGACGGACGAGGCCTTCGCCCTGCCGGACGTCGCGAGCACGGTCGGTGTGGCCGCGATGTTGTCCGCGTGCTACCTCACGCGGTCGTTCTCCCGGGCCGAGGAGCTGGTCGAGGCCTCCCCGACCTCGACCACGAGCCGGACGGCCGCGCTCTGCGTCACCGCCGTGGTGCCGGCACTGGTCGCGGTGCTGTGGCTGGTGCTCTACTACGGCGTCAGGCCGGCGGCGTTGGCCGCTCCGGGGTGGATGTACGGCACGTTCTCGCACGCCGACATCGCCGCCGTGCTGGTCGGCAACTCGGTCGTCGCCGCGGTGGGGGGCGCCCTGCTCGGTGTCGCTGCCGGACGGTGGTGGGGCTTCCGGGCCTCCTCCGCGGTGCTCGTGCTCGCTGTGGTGGTGTGGACGATGGGAGTCCTGGGAGCCTTCAGCAGCAGCGACACCGCGCCGGCAGCGTGGACGCGGTGGTTCCGGCTCTTCGCGCCGTTCGGCTACTTCACCTCGACCGCGCCCGAGAACGCCTCCGTCATGAGCCTCACGGGATCGCCACGGTGGTACCTCGCCTGGCTGGTCACGCTGTGCGCCCTGGCTGCGGTGGCCGCCCTGCTGTGGCGGTCGGAGGGCCGGACGCGACGCCGGGTCATCCGTGCCGGCGCTGTCACTCTCGCCCTGTCGATGCTCGCCTACGGCCTTGCGGTGAGTGGCGGTCTCAGCCAGCCGGTCCGCACCTTCCCGGACGGCCACAGCGTCGTGGTGACGAGATGAACCTGCCGCGATCGCTCGGTCCCGCCACGGGGCTCCCGTGGCGGCCCGTCGTGGTGCTGACGGCAGGTGGTGTCGGCCTGCTCTGCGTCGGTGTCCTCTGGCCGGGGACGGTTGTGGCGGGCGCTGCTGTGACCCTTGGGCTCCCTGTCCTGGCGGGCGCAGCGGCATACGTTCTCGACGAGGCGGCCGGCGAGGCGGTGGCCGCGGTCCCGACGTCACTGCGGACGCGCAGTCTGGCGCGGCTCCTGGTCGCGGCAGTGCTCGTGGCGCTCGGCGCGCTGGCGCTGGTGGGCGTGGCGCTGCGCGGCGGGAGCGGTGCCAAGGCCGGGATCACGGTGCAGCTGACGGGTCTGACCCTCGCGGCCGTCGCGACCGCTGCGGCGCTGCGTCGTCGCCTGGCCGAGCCGGGCGAGATGGTGGCCGGCGGGCTCCTCGGGATGGTGCTCGCTCTGACGACTGCGCACCCGCTGCAGCGGTGGGTCGACGTCTTCCCGTCCGAGGCGGCTCAGCGCTGGGCCGGCTCGCTGGTGCTGTGGGGGCTGGTGGCCGCCGTCAGCATCGCCGGTTTGTGGGCCGCCACCCGCGACCCGCTGGACTGACCGCGCGACCGAGCACGGTGTCGCCCATCACTCGGAAGCTCGCTCCACGGAAGCGGAGCAGCTTCGCCTTCCCCGCCCTGGCTCCGCCGGCCGATGGGCTGTCGGTGAGCGACCGCGGCCGCCTGCGCCCGGAGGTCTGGGAGGCGTGCCGCGCCACGCACTGACGGCACGCGCCTACCGGTGGACGTGCCGGCGTACTGAGGGGTCGGCCACCAGCTGGCCGTCGCGGCGGTGCAGCCGAGCGAGGAGGACGCCGTGATCGGGAAGCTCCCCCAGCACGTGGTCGGCGAGCATGAGCAGGGGCTGGTTGACGTAGCTGTCGGGGACGGACCCGGCGGGCCCGAGGACGGTACCGGCCGGCTCCTCGGCCCAGGTGATGACGACCTGGACCCGACCGTGGCTCTCGTGGTCGACCTCGCTCGCGTCGAGGCACGTCATGCTGGCCAGGACGATCTCGCGCCCGAAGGAGTCGAGCGCGAACCCCGGTGAGACCTGCACGCGGTCGCCGGCGACGGTGACGTCGAGGCCGGCGACGACGCCGTGGCCGTGGAGCAGCCGGTTGTGCATCCACTGCCGCTCGCGCGCCTGCTGCTGCTCGTGCTCGAGGTCGCCGACGGAGAGCAGGCGGCCGGGGAAGAAGTTGATCCTGCTGGGCTGTGGGATGTGCTGTGCGATGTGCTCCGTCATCGGCGCTCCTTGACCGTTGCTCCCCGAAGCCCCATCGTCACGCCGGCCGGGGCGGCTCGTCAGTCGTTTAGGCCAAGGCTCGCGAACCCTGTTCCGGCCGGGTTCGCGGCTCCTGGGTCGCTGCGCCGCCGGGTGACGTGCCGCCTGCCGTGAGAGCCTGCCCCCATGCGGTCCTACTGTGCGCTCTACGTCGATGTGGGCTACCTCCTGGCCGCGGCCGCGACGAGGGTGACGGGAACGTCGCTCCGCAAGGGCGTCGTGGTGTCCTATCCGGACCTCGTCGCGCGGCTCATCGCCGATGCCGAGAAGGCGAGCGGCCTGCCGCTGC
>NZ_BAAANB010000065.1:0-4323 GCF_039529575.1 Terrabacter terrae | reverse complement strand
CGCGGGCCATCACCGCGCGCGAGGACCTCCCCCTCGACGGCGAGGTCACCATCGTGACCAACGCGCTCAACATCGCCTCCGAGGCGGTGCTGCGTCCCCACGTCCAGTGCGTCTCGCTCGGTGGGGTCGCGCGGCCCGAGTCCTACGAGGTGACGGGCCCGCTGGCCGCCCTGGTGCTCCAGCAGCTGTGGATCGACGTCGCCATCGTCGGCGTCAACGCCCTCTCGGCCCGGGAGGGCGCCACGTGCCGGCACGAGGAGGAGGCGGCCATCATCCGCACGATGATCGAGCGCTCCAAGCAGGTCATCTGCGTCGCCACCGGAGAGAAGCTCGGCGTGCGCACCTTCGCCTCGATCTGTCCCGTCGAGCGGATCGACCATCTGGTCACTACCGTGGGCGCAGACCGGGGCGAGGTGGACGCGATCCGCGCTGCCGGCGTGCAGGTGCACGAGGTCTGACGGATGCCGATCCACCAAACGATGCGTGTTTGTGATCGAATCGATGGAGATCCGGTCATGATTGTTCTTGAATGACCGAGGGCGCCGCTCTAGGTTGTCGTCATTGCGGCCGAGACATGCGTCGGTAGCGACGCCGCACCTACGCCACCGGCTGACACCGAACCAAGGGAGAGACAATGAGGTCCACGAAGAAGTCTGTGGTCGTCGCGGGGATGGCCATCGCAGGCCTCGCCCTCGGCGCGTGCGGCGGAGGCACCGGCGCCGGGTCGGCTGCGGGCGGCGGCTCCACCGGGGGCGGCGGCAGCCAGGGCCCGACGACGATCAAGCTCGTCGCGGCCGAGTACTCCAAGGAGCACACGAAGGCGTTCTGGGACGCCTTCGCCAAGACGTACAAGGAGAAGACGGGCAACACCCTCGACGTCCAGATCGTCAGCTGGGACAACATCGACCAGCAGTCCTCGACGATGATCCAGAACAACCAGGCGCCCGACATCCTCAACCTCAACGCGTACGCCAGCTACGCGAAGGACGGCCTGCTCTACAACTCCGACGAGGTGCTGCCGGCGGCGGCCAAGAGCGACATCCTCGACACGTTCGTCAAGTACGGCACCTACCAGGGCAAGATGTACGGCTTCCCCGACCTGTCCTCGGCCCGCGCGCTCTTCTACAACAAGGCGCTCTTCAAGCAGGCCGGCATCACCAACCCGCCGAAGACGTGGGACGAGCTCGAGGCGGACGCCAAGAAGATCGCCGCGACCGGCAACGTCGGCTACGCCCTCCCGCTCGGCCCGGAGGAGTCACAGGGCGAGTTCTCCATGTGGCTGTTCAACAACGGCGGCGACTGGAAGGCCGACGGCAAGTGGACGATCAACTCGGACAAGAACGTCCAGACGCTGACGTTCCTCAAGAAGCTGTCCGACGAGAAGGTCACGCAGAACAACCCGGCCCGCACCAACCGCGCCGACGCCTTCGACCTGTTCAAGTCGGGCAAGGCCGGCATGGTCATCGGGTTCAGCCCGCTCGCCGGCGCGCTCGACCAGGACAAGAAGGTCGACTACGGCGTCGCGCCGTTCCCGAGCAACGACAACACCGAGAGCAAGACCTTCGGCGTCACCGACTACCTGATGGCCTTCAAGAAGCCGGGCAACCAGGCGGCGGTCAAGGCGTTCTACGACCTCTACTACCAGCCTGACCAGGTCAACACCTTCATCAAGGCCGAGGGCTTCCTCCCGGTCACGAAGTCGGGCGTCCAGCAGTTCTCGAGCGACCCGAAGCTCAAGGTCTACCTCGACACGCTGCCCAACGCGCGCCTCACCCCGACCGACGACCCCACGTGGGACAAGGTCAAGCTCGCCGTCCAGCAGAACCTCGGCAAGGCCATGACCGGCGACCCGAAGGCCGTCCTCGACGACCTGCAGAAGACCGCCGAGAACGCCGGCTGACCCGGAGCCTCCCGCGATGAGTGACAGCACTGCCGTGACCCCCGCGCCCGCCGACTCGGCGGGGGCGGGGGCCACGCGTTCGCGTATGCCGTCCGGTCCCTTCCGGCGCAAGCGGGCCGGGCGGATCGGCCACGTCCACCCGCTGGTCGCCCTCCTCTGGCTGGCGCCGGCGCTCGCACTCATCCTCGGAGTCGTGCTCTACCCGGCGGTCAAGCTCTTCGACGCCTCCCGCGGGCAGTACTCGATCACCGGCCTGCGCACGGGCGACGCCGGGTGGGCGAACTACCAGAAGGTGCTCGAGCACCAAGACCTCGGACAGGTCCTGCGCAACACCGTCGTGTGGGTCGTGGCGGTGGTCGCCTTCACGATCGTGATCGGCCTGGCGCTCGCGCAGTTCCTCGTGAAGAGCTTCCCGGGGCGGCGCTTCGTGCGCTGGGCGGTCATCGTGCCGTGGGCGGCGTCGCTCGTCATCACGAGCCAGCTGTTTGTGCTGCTCTACGACTACAACTACGGCGTCATCAACTACGTGCTGCTCAAGCTCCATCTGATCAGCACGCCGATCGACTTCCTCGGCAACGACAGCTGGACGATGTTCTCGATGGTGCTCGTCGGCATCTTCGTGTCGCTGCCGTTCACGATCTTCGTCTTCATCGCGGGCCTCGGGGCCATCCCCGACGACGTCATGGAGGCCGCGACCGTCGACGGGGCGAGCCCGTGGCAGCGCTACTGGAACATCACGCTGCCCCTCATGCGTCCGGCCCTGATGGTCGCCACGGTGCTCAACATCATCTACGTCTTCAACAGCTTCCCGATCGTCTACACCCTCAACGACCGCAACCCGGGCTACGCGCACGACACGACGATCACGTTCATGTACAAGCTGGCCTTCAAGAGCCAGGAGCACGACGTCGGCATGTCGGCAGCGGCCGGCATCTTCAACGTCCTGCTCATCCTGGTCGTGGTCGCGATCTACCTGAGGATCATCAACGTGCGTGAGGAGACGACCCGATGAGCACCACGACGGCTGCCGCGCCGGTCGCACCGGGCACCCCGCCGGAGCAGGAGGGCGTGGTCGCGCGAGGCCGCGACCCGAGGCGACGCAAGCGCACCCTGATGGGCATCGGCGGCGCCCTGGTGGCGTTCGTCTTCCTCTCGCCCTACCTGATCATGGTGCTCGACTCGCTGCGCACGAGCACCGACGTCAAGAGCACCCCGACGTCGATCCTCCCGAAGGTGTGGCAGCTCGACACGTACGCGCAGATCCTCGGGGACGACCGGTTCCTCAACTGGCTCAAGACCTCGCTCATCGTGGCGAGCGGCTCGACGGTGATCGTCGTCCTCGTCGCGATCCCGGCCGCCTTCATGACGGCGCGGCACCGGTTCCCGGGCCGTGGTGCGTTCCTCTTCCTCGTGCTGGTGACGCAGATGTTCGCGCCGACCTCGCTCGTCGTCGGTCTCTACCGGCAGTTCTTCGAGCTCAACCTGATCAACACCTACGCGGCGCTGATCATCACGAACGCCGCGTTCAACCTGGCCTTCGCGATCTGGATCCTGCACGGCTTCTTCTCCTCGATCCCGCTCGAGGTGGAGGAGGCGGCCTCGCTCGACGGCGCGAGCCGGTGGCAGGTGCTGCGCCGGGTCATGCTGCCGCTGACGCTGCCGGGACTCGTCACGGCGACGATCTTCACCTTCATCGCCGCCTGGAACGAGTACGTCGTGGCGCTGACGCTGATGATCGACGACGACAAGAAGCCGCTGACGGTCGGCATGCGCGCCTACATCACCGGCTACGAGCAGCACTGGGACCAGCTCTTCGCGGCCTCCGTCATCGCGGTGGTCCCCGTCGTCATCCTCTTCGCGATCATCGAGAAGCACCTGGTCGGCGGCCTCACCGCCGGCTCGGTCAAGTAGCGGCGGTCACGTAGCGGCAGGGTTCAGCTCCACGGGGTGCCGAGCGGTCAGTACTCGCCCTTGATGACGAAGTAGGAGCCGCGGATCGTCCCGGCGAGCTTGGACTTCTGCCGCGCGAACTTGAAGTCGGCCAGCTCGGCGGGGACCTCCATGCCGTCCGAGAGCTTGAACCCGACGGCACGCTTGCCGCCGTCGGCGAGCGTCCAGAGGACGTTGACCGACAGGCCCGACTCGTAGAAGACGTAGGACCAGCGGACACCATCGACCTCGAACTGCGTCGCCTCGAGGGCGGGCGAGCCGATGACGATGTCGCGCTCCTCCTTGAGGATCCGGGAGACGTGGTCGACGATGGCCTCCGCCTCGTGTGCCGGCTGGGTGCTGAAGGTGTGGTCGAACTTGTTCTTGAAGTAGCGCGCCTCGTTGGCGCGCAGGCCCGCCAGCGCCTCCGCCACGGGCGAGGACTCGAGACCGACCGTCGAGACGTTCGTGAAGTCGACGTCGTATGCCATCAC
>NZ_BAAANB010000064.1:0-3194 GCF_039529575.1 Terrabacter terrae | reverse complement strand
TCTCGTGGTGGGAGTGGCACGTCCTGCTGCTGGCAGCGTTCGCGCTCGTGGCGTGGGGCGCGCAGCAGTCCTGGCACGAGGAGCGGTGGGCCGGGCTCTACACGTCCGACACGCTGGCCGGCCGCCGGCAGATGTCGATCCTCTTCGCCGACCTCAAGGGCTTCACCACCTTCTCGGAGGCGCACGACGCGGCGGAGGTGACGGAGATGCTCAACGCATACTTCACCGTCGCGATCCCGGCCGTTGTGAAACGGCACGGGGGCACGGTCGACCGGCTCATCGGCGACGCGATCATGGCGACCTTCAACCGGCTCGGTGACCAGCCGGACCACGCGCGCCGGGCCGTCCGGGCCGGTCTGGACCTGCAGGCCGTGACCGCGCGGATCGCCGACGAGCACCCGGGCTGGCCGCGGTTCCGGGTCGGGATCAACACCGGCGAGGTCGTGGTCAGCGTGCTCGGCGGCGAGGGAGGCCGCACGCACACCGTCATCGGCGACGCCGTCAACGTCGCCTCCCGCATCGAGGGCCAGGCGCCGGTGGGTCGCGTCGCCGTGACGGCGAGCACCCTGGAGAGCCTGCCGGACGCCACGACGGAGGCGCTCGGGCCGCTCGACCTGAAGGGCAAGGGGCAGCCGGTCGAGGCCTTCGTCCTCGTCTCGCTCCCCGACCGACCGGCCTGACCCCAGGCGATGGGGTGCCCCGGCTGTGCGCCGACCGCCCCGGCGAGAGGGAGGGCGGGTGCATGCTGGGTAGGTGGACGACGTGACGACGACGGAGACTGCCCGCGACCTCATGCTCGATGCCTTCGGGCGCATCCGCGACGGCGTGCCACAGGTCGTCGACGGGCTCTCCGTCGACGAGCTGCTGTGGCGTCCCGACGCCGATGCCAACCACATCGCCTGGCTGGCGTGGCACCTCGCGCGCCAGCAGGACGACCAGGTGGCGCACCTCGCGAGCGAGGAGTCGGCGTGGCTGGCGGACGGGTGGGTCGACCGCTTCGGTCTGCCCTACCCGCCGGACGTCCACGGCTGGAGCATGAGCTCCGGCGACGTCGGTCGGTTCACCGTCGCCGACCCGGGCCTCTTCGGCGAGTACCACGCGGACGTGCACGACCGCACCGCCGCACTCGTCGAGCGGCTCGACGCCGACGAGTACGCCCGCGTCATCGACACGAACTGGGACCCGCCGGTCACCGTCGGCATGCGCCTGGTGTCGGTGCTCGAGGACGGGGCCAAGCACCTCGGGCAGGCGGAGTACGTCCGCGGGCTCGTCGAGCGTCGCCGCTGACGGTCGGTGCCGGCGTGCGGATGCCGTTGGGTCGGCTGTGACAGGTGTGTCCAGGTGGGTCGCGCCGGGCTTCCACGCACGATCGCGCACAGGTAGCCGTGGGACACTGGAGGGGATGAGTATCCCCGTCCTGAGTGCTGCCGCAGCCGCCGTCGAGTCCCCGACCGACGGCGCCGCTGTGACGGGTCACGACCCGACGCACCACCGTCGCCTGGCCCTGATCGCCCGCGGCCGTCGGACGCGCCTGGCCTCGACCGTCGCTGTCGTCTTCGCTCTCGCCGGCGTCAACGTCGCCGACCACCTGCTGGGCTGGAACACGATGTGGCTGGGCCCGGTGGGCGCCGTCGCCCTGCTCGGCTTCGCGAGGTGGCAGGGACTGAGCTGGCACCAGCTGGGGCTCGCCCGGCACACGCACGCACGCGGCATACGGTGGGGGCTCGGTGTCATCGCCGTCGTCGCGCTCGTCTACCTGCTCGGCATCCTCCTGCCCACGACGCGGACCGCGTTCCTCGACGCCCGCTACCACCTGCCGCCGGCCGGGGCGCTGCTCACGGCCTTCGTCATGATCCCGGTCGGCACGATCCTCCTCGAGGAGGTCGCCTTCCGCTCGGTTCTCTGGGGGTTTCTGTCGCGGCACGCCCGGATGTGGCAGGTGCTCGCGGGCTCCTCCGTGCTCTTCGGGCTGTGGCACGTCCTACCGGCGATGGCGTCGGCCAGTGGCAACGCGGCGATCGGCTCGGCCGTCGCCGGCCTCGGCCCGTTCGCCAAGGCGGCTGTCGTCGGTGGCACGGTGGCGTTCACGGCGCTCGGCGGGGTGGTCGCCGGCGAGCTGCGACGACGCAGCGGCAGCGTCTTCGCGAGCGTCGGCATGCACTGGGCGACCAACGCGCTCGGCGTGCTCTTCGGCGTCATCGCCTGGCGGCTCGCGGCCTGAGGCGTATGCCGGCTCGCGGAGCCGACCACACGCATACGCACGCTTGTGGACGGCGGGAGCGATCTCAGTCGGCTGCGTCAGCCGTGTCTGCGGCGTCGCCCTGGAAGCCGATGAGCCAGTGCAGGCCGTGGCGGTCGACGACCTGCCCGTCGAAGTCTCCCCACGGCCGCTTCTGCAGGTCGTCCACGACCCGACCGCCCTCGGACAGGGCTGCGAACCAGGCGCGCAGGGTGCTCGGGGAGGCCGTGCCGAGCAGCGAGAGCATGAGGCCCTCACACCGGAGCGTCGGCTCGCGGTCGGTCGCGTCGGAGGCGAAGAGGGTCACCGGTCCCCCGGACAGGTAGCCGTGGGCGATGGCGTCGGCGGGTCCGTCGGTGCGGCCGAACTCGGCGAGCGTGTGCAGGTGCACCTCGGCGCCGAAGACCTCACCGTAGAAGCTCAGGGCCTCCCGTGCGGTGCCGGGCAGGTGCAGGTAGGGCGTCAGTGCCGTCATGCTCTCGGATGCTAGGGCAGCCCTCGGACACAGCGGCGGTCGAGGCGCTGCGTGATGTGGTGCGCGGTCTGGCGTATCGACTCCGAGGCAGGCGTCAGACGGGGGCGACCTCGTGAGCCGGCTGCGACGAGGGGGCCGCGTGCCCGATCGAGTCGCCGCAGTGCGAGCAGCGCCAGCCCGTCGCGCCCTTGAGGTAGCGGTGCCCCGAGGAGCGGCACGTCAGGGTCGCGCCCGACTCGCTGCGGGGGGTGGCCTTGGTGCCAGCCTCCTGGCCGGCCCGGGCGAACGCGCCGCCGAGCAGCGACGCCATGACGACCGCGACGAGCGCGAGCGGCCACGCCGCGACGAGTGAGTCCACTCCGCCCAAGATCATCGTGTTCATGACGGGAACTCTGCCCCGGCCCGCGCAAGAGGCCGGCGCGCAAAGCGGCAAGGAAACCGCAAGATCGACACAATCGCCGGTGCAAAACCGACAATTCT
>NZ_BAAANB010000063.1:0-4979 GCF_039529575.1 Terrabacter terrae | reverse complement strand
CGACGCCGAGCCCGTAAGGACAAGGTCTCTCGTGGCTTGCGCGAATACCGACTATTAGCGGACGCGTCCATTCGCTGTCGAACCGGTTGGCAGACCCCTAGTGGCCGGTTGAAGCGGGGTAGGCGATGGTTGAAGCCAGCGCGTTTGCAGCCTGCCTCGAGTCCAGCCTCGTGTGCTGGACGACTATGGGGACCGACGCCGTGATGAGCACCGAGTAGTCGGTGCCCAGCGGGATGGGCTCCGGCTCAGCGAAGTCGTTGAAGCGAACGTGCAGCACGCGCTGTGCGGGGATGCGCATCCGATAAGGGCCTACCGGCTCACGGTCCGTGAAGTAGACAACCATCTCCACGTCCGCTTCCGCGTCGTTCATGTTCACCATGCAGGCGCTCTCGTGGCTGGTCATCTCTGGTTCTGGCCCAGAGCTGGCAGGTGGGATCCATCCATCGGCGATGACCCATTGCTTCTGTCCGATCACGGCAACCCTTTCCCGATGCTGTTTTTTAGACGCTGATGGAAGCCTTGGCGAGGACTCCGCCGTCGCACACGAGGTGAGACCCGGTCACGTAGGAGGAGTCGTCGCCCAGCAGCCACAGCACGGCACGAGCGGGCTCGCTGGGATCGGACATGCGGCCGAGCGGCACCTCGCTTTCGATGACCTGCTTCAGTTGCGGACGCTCGGCCTCCGGCACCGCCATCCACATCAGCGGGGTCTCCGTGGGTCCGGGCACCACGGCATTGACCCGCACACCGCGTCGCGCGTAGTCGATGGCCAAGGTCCGCGTGAGCGCGGATACGGCGCCCTTCGACGCGGCGTACGCGCTGTTGGCGCCAGCCGCGAAGGACACGAACGAGGCGGGTGAGGAGCACAGGACAATGGACCCCGGCAGGGCGGCGTCCAGCAGCCCCTGAAGCATGTACTTACTGGCGAAGAACGCACCGTTCAGATTGATGTCGAGAACCTTGCGCCAACGGTCCGCCGACAGCTCATGGGCGAAACCGCCGAGTTCCACGCCGGCAGAGGCGAAGAGTCCCTGCGGCGTGCCCAGGTCCTCACGCGCACTGGCGAAAGCGTGAGCGACGGCGTCCTCCTCGCGAACATCGACAACGTAGGTCGCCGCTTTCCCCCCAGCACTTTGCACCTCCTCTGCCACGCCCTGGAGGCGCGACTGATCAAGGTCCATCAGCGCAAGCCGGGCCCCGCGCTCGGCACAGAGCAACGCTGTGGCCCGGCCGATGCCGGATGCGGCGCCGGTGATTGCGATCGTTCGTTCTTGCATGAGGCACCCGTCAGTTCGTAGGGATCAGAAGGTGAATGAGTACTTGCGAACACCAGTTACGAGACCGACGGGTTAGCCGCCAGGGTCGCCGGGCTGGACGCCAACCGGGTCTCGATGGTGTGTCGGGCCTGGAACAGTCCTTCGAGGATGGCTGCGTGTCGTTCAGGAGTGATGCGAACATCGGGGGCTGAGCAGCTCAACGCGTACTGAGCCGTCGGTCCTGTGTTGATGAGGACCGCCGTGCATGTGAGGCCGACGGTGCTCTCGCCGGTCTCCATGGCATAGCCGCGCTGACGGATCTCGCCGAGTGCCCGGTGCAGCGGCTCCCGCTCGACGATGGTGTTCGGGGTCAACCGTCGCAGCGGGAAATCGAGGAGCGCGTCGACCTCTTCGTCTGTCCGCTGGGCCAAGAGCACCTTTCCAAGGGCGGTCGCATGGGCCGGCAGGCGTCGACCAACAGAAGAGAACAGTCGCAGCGGCTGAACAGAATCGCGCTTAGCGAGATAGACGATCTCGTTGTGCTCGAGACGAGCCAGGTGGATGGTCTCGTCGAACTCAGCGACCAGATCGTCGAGGATCGACGTCGAGATCGACACGACGGCGTCGGCCTCCAGATAGCGAGCCCCGGGCAGCAGAGACCTCACACCGAGTCGATAGGTCGGCCCCCCGGACTGAAGCCATCCTCGAGCCTCCAGCGTGCGCAAGATGCCGTGAAGGGTGCTCTTCGGCACCTCGAGCTCGGCCGCGAGATCGCTGAGAGTTCGGGGCTGCCCGTCCGTCAGCGCCTCCACGACGCTCAGCGCGCGTTCTACTGCTCGCACGCGAGTCTCAGCAACACCAGTCACGCCGTGTTCCACCATCAGGTTCCCCTCGTCTCATGCGCCGGTCGGGCAGGCGTCGACTCTCTGTCACGGACGTGATTTGCGCAAGCAACGTTCGACGCTGAGCCTCGGCGGAGGTGCCTCTGCCACTCCGGACCTCCTCGGACGCGTCCTCCGCGAGTGCAGGACGATCGGTCGGCAGAGATTTTGGATTCACTATTGCGAACACCGTTCGTGATGTGGAACAGTCTGGCACACCCAACAACGGGCGTCCACAGGCGCTCACAACGGCGGCGGGGGCTCCCGGTCACCTGCTTCCCCGTTCCCAGCGGAACAGAAATCCTTTTGGAGGAACGCCAATGAAGGCGACATCTGTTGCATGCGCGGTGGCTGCGGTCACTGCTGTCACGCTCCTGGCCGCGTGTAGCGATGCCAGCGGCACCACCGCCGGCGGTGGCTCGGGCGATAGCGGGGCCAAGGGCACCGCGTGCATCATCCTTCCGGACAGCGCGTCCTCGCCGCAGTGGGAGATGACCTTCCGCCCCGACTTCACCAAGGGCTTCACCGCCGCTGGCTACAAGGTCGACATCCAGAACGCCAACGGCGACACGAACAAGTTCGCCACCATCGGCGACCAGCAGCTCGCGCACGGGTGCGGCGTCATGATGATCGTTGACCTCGAGGGGGCCGGAGTTGGCGTCATGAACAAGGCGAAGGCGCAGGGCATCCCCGTGGTCGCCCTGGACCGACCCCTCGCTGGCGCCGACATCTACGTGTCGTACAACAACTTCAAGATCGGCCAGATCGAGGGCCAGGCGATCGTCGACGGACTGAAGGCCGCGGGCAAGGACCCCTCGACGGCGAAGGTCGTCTACGTGGGCGGCGACCCGACGGACGGCAACGCCAAGATGTTCCACGACGGCGCGGTGGATTCAATGGCGAAGGCCGGCATCAAGCCTGCAGCGGAGACCCGCGGGACGTGGGACGGACCCACGGCCACGACAGAGTTCGAGCAGGCTTACTCAAGCCTGCACGGCAACGTTGACGCCGTGTGGGTCGCCAACGACACCAACGCTGCCGGTGTCATCACCATCCTCGACAAAAACAACAAGGTGCTTCCTGTCTCGGGGCAGGACTCCACAGATGCCGGACTGCAGAACGTGCTGCTCGGCAAGCAGAGCGTGGACATCAACACCGCCGGGGATGCCGAGCCCAAGGCCGGCGTCCAGGTCGGGATCGACCTTCTCAACGGCAAAAAGCCCACCGCCAGCGACAAGCTGCCTGACGGCACCCCGTATGTGAAGGTCGACCCCCAGGTCGTCACGACGGCCACGGTGAAGGACCTGGTTGCGGCCGGCCAGACCACCGCGGCACGGCTGTGCACGACGCCCGAGCTCAAGGCCGCCTGCGCCAAGTACGGGGTCAAGTAACCCGACACGCGGCATTTCCCCCAGAACGCGCGCGCTCTCGGGGAAGGCCAGGCCCCATTAGACAAAGGAGACGGCATGAGCACGCCAGACTCGGCGGCCCCGACCATCGAACTCGTGGGAGTGACAAAGTCCTTTGGTGCGGTAGAGGTCCTCAGGGGCGTCAACTTCACGGCCCGCGCGGGCGAGGTCACGGCCCTCGTCGGGGACAACGGCGCGGGCAAGTCCACTCTCATCAAGGGCATGGCCGGTAGCCAGCCCTACGACGGGGGTGAGGTCCGCTTCCAAGGACGCACGGTGGACCTGCACACCCCGGCGCACGCCAGCGAACTGGGCATCGAGGTCGTCTACCAGGACCTGGCCCTGTGCGACAACCTCGACATCACCCAGAACATGTTCCTCGGCCGCGAGATGGTCGACGGCGTTCTGCTCGACGACCTGACGATGCAGACCCGTGCGGCGGCCACCCTCGACTCACTCGGTGTGCGCACCGTGACCTCGGTCAAGCAGTTGGTGGCCAGCCTGTCCGGCGGCCAACGCCAGACCGTCGCCATCGCCCGCTCGGTGCTGTGGAAGAACGCCGTCGTCATCTTGGACGAGCCCACGGCGGCTCTTGGGGTCGCTCAGACCCGGCAGGTTCTACAGCTCGTCCGCGACCTCGCCTCCACGGGCGTCGCGGTCGTCCTCGTCAGCCACAACATGCAGGAAGTGCTCAGCGTCGCCGACGTCGTGCACGTTATGTACCTCGGCCAGATCACTGCAGTTCTGGACGCCAAGGTCACCAACATCGAGGAAGTGGTGGGTCACATCACCGGCAAGGGCGCGATCACTGCCGCGCGAGGAGGTCTCTGATGAGCACGACGAAGAACGAGACAGTGACTGTCAGCGAGTCGACGACCACGTCCCTCGAAGCCCGGGTTCGACGCGGCCACTCGCAGTCCGTCATGGAAGAGTTCAAGGGCTACCTGGGCGTCCTGCGCAGCGGCAACATGGGTTCGCTGCCCGCCGTGGCGGGCCTGATCCTGCTCACGATCCTGTTCAGCGCGCTGAGTCCCGTCTTCTTCACCAGGCTCAACTTCGCCAACCTCCTCGAGCAGGCAGCCCCGCTGATCGTCCTCGCGATGGGGCTGGTGTTCACCCTGCTGCTCGGGGAGATCGACCTGGCCGCCGGCGTCACCTCCGGCCTGACGAGCGCCCTCCTTGTCGTGGCCATGGCACATGCGGGGCTCAACTGGTGGCTTGCCAGCCTGGTGGCCATCCTCGCTGGCGTCCTCATCGGACTGGGCATCGGCCTGCTCGTCTCCAAAGTCGGCATCCCCTCGTTCATCGTGACACTGGCCGCCTTCCTCGCCTTCCAAGGCCTTCAGCTCATGGTGATCGGCCAGGGCGGCCTCTACCGGGTGTCGTCCTCGCAGCTCCTCAGCCTCGAAAACGGCAACCTCCCGCCGGCGATC
>NZ_BAAANB010000062.1:0-611 GCF_039529575.1 Terrabacter terrae | reverse complement strand
CCAGAACGACCAGAGTGGTATTTCAACGTTGACTCCACCATCACTGACGTGACGGCTTCACAGTCTCCCACCTATCCTACACAAGCCGTACCGAACACCAATACCAAGCTGTAGTAAAGGTCCCGGGGTCTTTCCGTCCTGCTGCGCGTAACGAGCATCTTTACTCGTAGTGCAATTTCGCCGAGTTCGTGGTTGAGACAGTGGAGAAGTCGTTACGCCATTCGTGCAGGTCGGAACTTACCCGACAAGGAATTTCGCTACCTTAGGATGGTTATAGTTACCACCGCCGTTTACTGGCGCTTAAGTTCTCAGCTTCGCACTTGCGTGCTAACCGGTCCCCTTAACGTTCCAGCACCGGGCAGGCGTCAGTCCGTATACATCGTCTTGCGACTTGGCACGGACCTGTGTTTTTAGTAAACAGTCGCTTCTCCCTGGTCTCTGCGGCCGATCACGCTCACCCAGCAAGTGGGGTCACGATCAGGGCCCCCCTTCTCCCGAAGTTACGGGGGTATTTTGCCGAATTCCTTAACCACGATTCACTCGATCGCCTTGGTATTCTCTACCTAACCACCTGAGTCGGTTTGGGGTACGGGCGGCTCGAACCTCGCTAG
>NZ_BAAANB010000061.1:0-2853 GCF_039529575.1 Terrabacter terrae | reverse complement strand
GACCGCCTCGATCTCCGGCGCCGAGGTGGGCTGCCAGGGCGAGGTCGGATCAGCGTGCTCGATGGCGGCCGGCGCCATGGCGGCCGTCATGGGCGGCACGCCCGAGCAGGTCGAGAACGCCGCCGAGATCGGTATGGAGCACAACCTCGGCCTGACCTGCGACCCGGTCGGCGGGCTCGTGCAGATCCCGTGCATCGAGCGCAACGCCATCGCCTCCGTCAAGGCCGTCACCGCCGCCCGCACCGCGCTGCGCGGCGACGGCTCGCACGTCGTGTCCCTCGACAAGGTGATCAAGACGATGCGGGAGACCGGCCGCGACATGAAGGTGAAGTACAAGGAGACCGCGCGGGGCGGGTTAGCCGTCAACGTCATCGAGTGCTGATCCGCGCTCAGTCGGCGGGAAGGGCCGGCAGGGGAAGCTCCACGTCGCACTCGTAGTAGCGCATCTGCAGCAGACGGCGCTCGATGTCGATGGCTCCCTCGCCGACGGCGAGCACGTCGTTGAGCCACAGGAGCGAGGGCGCCTCCGTCTGGAACGTCAGGACGTGCAGGCCGCGCCCGTCGGTCAGTGACGAGAGCCCCGTGAGGGTGAAGAGGACGATGATGCCCGTCGGCCTCGATGACGCCGCGCGCATCCGGTGAGGCGTAGCCCGGCCGGATGCGGGGGAAGTTCGACCACGTCGCCGTCCCCGACAGCCGACCTGTCAGAGTGCCCGTTCCCTGCCCGTAGACGCGGCCGTCACGCCCCGCAGCGGGCTCGACCTCCTCGTAGAGCGCGTAGGTCCAGCTCGCGTCGAACAGGTGCCGGAGCCGCATGAGCACCTCCCTCGAAGAAGGCCATTGCCTTCGACGGTACGCCGGCGAACGAACGGGCGTGGCATCTGCGCGCGCGACACCGGGCGCCCCTCGCCGAGGGGATGCGACAGACTGGCGCGCATGGGTCATCGCTCCGTCGCAGAGCACCGAGCCGCCGTCGAGCGGCTCCTCGGGGAGGGGTCGTGCGAGCAGGTCCCGCTCGACCGCCACGCCGCGGGCCGCCGCCTCGCGGCCGACCTCGTGGCCGCCGACGACCTGCCGCGCTTCGACAGCTCCGCCATGGACGGGTATGCCGTGTGCCCGGGCTCGGCGGACCAGCGGACCTATCCGGTGGTCGGCGACGTGCCGGCCGGCTCCGCCCCCACCTTCGCCCTCGTCGCCGGTCAGGCCGCCCGGGTCATGACCGGGGCTCGCGTGCCGGAGGGCACGGTGGCGGTGGTCCCGGTCGAGCTCACCGACGCCAGCCCCACCGGTCCGGCTCCCGAGAGCGTCACCTTGGAGCAGGACCCGCTCCCGGGCCGGCACGTCCGCCCGCGCGGCGAGGACGTGACGGCCGGCGCGGTCATCGCCACCGCCGGAGCCGCCGTCACGCCGGCGCTGCTCGCCCTGGCCCGCTCCGCCGGCTGCACGAGCGCCTCGGTGCACGTCCCCACGCGAGTTGCCGTCATCGCGACCGGTGCAGAGCTCGCCCCACCCGACGCGGACCCCGGCGCCGGCGGCATCCACGAGTCCAACTCGCACATGGTCGCCGCGCTCGCCGAGGCCGCCGGCTGCCGGGTGCTCCGCGTCGAGGTGTGCTCCGACGAGCCCGACGAGCTGCGTGCCCTGCTCGACGAGCTCGATGCCGACCCCGACGTCGATCTCGTCGTCACCACGGGCGGTGTCAGCGCCGGCGCCTACGAGGTCGTGCGGCAGGTCTGCTCGCCGCTGCCGACGTTCGACTTCGTCCACCTCGCGATGCAGCCGGGAGGTCCGCAGGGGCTCGGCTGCTACGGCGCCACACCCGTCGTCTGCCTGCCGGGGACGCCCGTGGGTGCCTTCGTCGCCTTCCACGTGCTCGTGCGTCCCGGCCTCGACCGACGGCACGGGGTGCCGACAGCACCGGGCGGGCGGGCGGCATACGTCGGCAAGACGCGCCACACACGCGCCGGACGCGTGCAGTTCGTGACGAGCGTGCTCCGCGACGACGGCACCGTGACAGCCCCCGACGCCCGGCACCTCACCGCGCTCGCGGCCGCGAACTGCCTCGTCGAGGTGCCCGAGGGTGTCGACCAGCTCGTCGAGGGCGACGTCGTCGTCGTGCACCCGGTGTGACGGGAGCACCGCAGCCGGGCGCCTAGGCTGTGGGGCGTGAGCGCGACCCTGGTGGCCAAGGACCTCGCCGGGGGCCACGCCCACCGGACCCTCTTCGAGCACCTCGACCTCACGGTCGCACCCGGTGACGTCGTCGGCGTCGTGGGCGCCAACGGGGCGGGCAAGTCGACGCTCCTGCGGCTGCTGGCGGGCGTCGACGAGCCGCTCGGCGGCACGGTCACGACCGCGCCGTCCGACGCCTTCGTCGGGTGGCTGCCGCAGGAGCACGAGCGCCTGCCGGGGGAGACCGTCGCCGGTCACGTCGGCCGCCGCACCGGCGCGACCGCCGCGACGCTGGCGATGGAGGAGGCCGCCACGGCCCTCGGCGGCGGCGACCCCACGGCCGACGAGGCGTATGCCGTCGCCCTCGACCACTGGCTCGCGAGCGGCGCCCCCGACCTCGACGAGCGCCTCCCCCCGATGCTCGCCGAGCTCGGCCTCGACGTCGGCCCGGACGCCTTGATGACCTCGCTCTCCGGTGGGCAGGCGGCCCGGGCCGCGCTCGCGGCGCTGTTGCTGAGCCGCTTCGACCTCGTGCTCCTCGACGAGCCGACCAACGACCTCGACCTCGCCGGCCTGGAACGGCTCGAGGCGTTCGTGCGCGGCCAGCGCGGCGGCGTCGTCCTCGTCTCGCACGACCGCGAGTTCCTCGCCCGCTGCGTCACCCGCATCGTCGAGCTCGAC
>NZ_BAAANB010000060.1:0-4170 GCF_039529575.1 Terrabacter terrae | reverse complement strand
CTTCTCCCACGGGGCCGGCTTGACGATGTGGCGCCCGTAGTAGCTGTCGAAGGTGACGTCGGGCACCATCATCGACTCGTCGCGGCGCCTGCCGCCCTTCTCGCCCCCGTTGCCGGGCTCGCCGTTGCGGCGTCGCCGCGGGAGCTCGGGCGGTCGGTCGGCGTCGAACGGGTTGGTCGTCACTTCCGCCTCCCGACGAACGAGGCAGCGGCCACGGCGAGCATCGTCAGGCCGGCGAAGCCGGCCTTCTTGAACATGTCGGGCAGGTCGGCGGTCGTCACCTTCGGGTCCGGCGGCAGGCCGTAGACCTCCGGCTCGTCGAGGAGCAGGAACGTCGAGCCGGTGCCGCCGACCCCGTCGCGGTCGTCGACACCGTAGAGCCGCGCCTCCGGGTATCCGAGCTCGTGCAGCTCGGCCACCCGCTTGCGCGCGATGTCGTGCAGCTCGTCGAGGTCGCCGAACTTGATCGACGTGGTCGGACAGGCCTGCGCGCAAGCCGGGGTCTGGCCGGCGCCGAGCCGGTCGTAGCAGAGGGTGCACTTCTGGGCGATGCCGACGTTCTTGACCTCGCCGTTGCTCGACGCGTACGACGGCGGGCTGGCGTGGCGCCCGGTGTCGCCGCCGGCGCCGGTCTCGGTGCCCGCGCCCTTGATGGTGATGCCGTGCGACTGGTGGCCCTTCTCGTGACCCTCGTCGCCGCGTCGGCGCTCGATGACCCCGAAGGGGCAGGCCGCGACGCAGTAGCCGCAGCCGTTGCAGACGTCGTCCTGGACGACGACCGTGCCGAACTCGGTGCGGAACAGCGACCCTGTCGGGCAGACGTCGAGGCAGGCCGCGTGGGTGCAGTGCTTGCAGACGTCGGAGGCCATCAGCCACCGCACGTCGGGCACAGCGGTGTCGGTGGGTCCGGGTCCCGCGGCGGCGCCTTGGCGCACGTCACCGGGCGCCGGGAGGGTCGCGGTGGCCGTGCCGCCACCGCCGACGGCCGCCAGGGCCGGCTCGTCGCCCGAGCGGACCGTCGGCATACCGAGGGAGACCAGCTTGCGGCCGGACTCACGGGCCTGCTCGATGCGCTCGCTCGACTGCTCGACGAAGGCGACGTGGCGCCACGTGCTCGCGCCGAGCGCGCCGGTGTTGTCGTAGGACTGGTTGAGCAGGTCGAGGCCGTCCTCGGGGACTCCGTTCCACTCCTTGCAGGCCACCTCGCAGGCCTTGCAGCCGATGCAGATGGAGGTGTCGGTGAAGAAGCCCTTGCGTGGCTCGTGCCGGTCCCACGCGGCGTCTGCCGCCGGGTTCGTGGGTCCGGAGAGCTGGTTGCGCCAGAAGCCCATCAGCTCTGTCCTCCTCTCGTGTCCGGGACCGACTCGGGGTGTCCGGTGCGCAGCTCGTTGCTCGTCATGACGGTGGCGCCGGCGCGCGACTGGTACTCGGAGACGAGCCGCAGCAGCGCCTCCCCCCTCGGGCGTCGTCCGGGGACGATGTCGCACGAGCCGGCCTTGCTCTCCTGGATCTGGACGTTGGGGTCGAGGGCGACACCGAGCAGGTCGTTGGCGGCGTCGCCGCTCACGACCGCGTCGCTGCCGACGCCCCAGTGGTAGGGCAGGCCGACCTGGTGGATGGTGCGCCCCCGGATGGTGAGGGGCGTCATCCGCTCGGTCACCATGACGCGCGCCTCGATGGCGGAGCGGCCCGAGACGATCGTGGCCCACCCGCCGTTCTCGAGGCCCCGCTCCTGCGCGAGCTCCGGGGAGACCTCGCAGAAGAACTCGGGCTGCAGCTCGGACAGGTACGGCAGCCACCGGCTCATCCCGCCGGCCGTGTGGTGCTCGGTGAGGCGGTAGGTGGTGAAGACGTACGGGTAGACGTCGGAGCCCGGGGC
Organism: Terrabacter terrae; assembly: GCF_039529575.1. Taxonomy (NCBI): domain Bacteria; kingdom Bacillati; phylum Actinomycetota; class Actinomycetes; order Micrococcales; family Intrasporangiaceae; genus Terrabacter; species Terrabacter terrae. Next base: position 2,291 of record NZ_BAAANB010000060.1, on the reverse strand, counting down.
GCCCGCGGAGGGCGCCCACAGGTTGTCCTTGCGCGGGAAGACCTTGCGGGCCGGGTTGGACTGCTGGGTGTAGAGCGGGTTGGCGACGGGGGACTCCTGCGGCTCGTAGTGCGTCGGAAGCGGCCCGTCGAGCATGCCCCTCGGCGCGAAGAGCCAGCCCTTGCCGTCGGCCATCATGACGAACGGGTCGTCGCCGGCCAGCCCCTCGGGGCCGCCCGTGCCCGGCTCGGGCCGGTAGCTCGGCTCCTTGTCCGGGACGAAGTCCGGCACGTCGTGACCGGTCCACTTCTTCTCGTCGGCGTCCCACCAGATGTAGGCCTTGCGCTCGCTCCACGGCTTGCCCTCGGGGTCGGCCGAGGCGCGGTTGTAGAGGATGCGCCGGTTCGCCGGCCACGCCCAGCCCCAGTCAAGGGCGGTGAGGTCCTGCTCGCGGCCGGGCTTGCGGTTGGCCGCGTGGTTGACGCCGCCGGCGTAGACGCCGGTGTAGATCCAGCACCCGCCGTCGGTGGACCCGTCGGCCTTCATCTCCGTGTAGGCCGACAGGGACTGACCCGCCCTGTCACCGGTCAGGTGACGGCCGTTGATCTCGGCGAGCACTCCCTCGGCGTCGATCTCGCCGTGCTCGTCCGTGGGGTAGTCCCAGTTGAGGTCGAGAAGCGGGCGGTCCCGGTCGTCCGTCGAGTCGGCGAGCAGCTCGCGCACGCGGCAGCCGAGCTCGTAGAAGAACTGCAGCTCGCTCTGGCAGTCGCCCGGCGGCTCGACCGCCTTGTGGTGCCACTGGAGCATCCGCTGCGTCTGGGTGAACGACCCGCTCTTCTCGGTGTGCGCGGCAGCGGGAAGGAAGAAGACCTCGGTCTCGATGTCCTCGGTCTTGAGCTCGCCCGAGGCGATCTCGGGGCCGTCCTTCCAGAAGGTGGCCGACTCGATCATGTTGAAGTCACGCACGACGAGCCACTTGAGGTGCGACATGGCCTGGCGCTGCATGCGGCCGTGGGCGGACCCGACGGCCGGGTTCTGGCCGAGCAGGAAGTAGCCCTCGACCTGGTCGTCGAGCATCGCCATCGTCGTCTGGTAGGTGCCGTGCGCTCCGGTCAGCTTCGGGATGTAGTCGAAGCACCAGTCGTTCTCGGCCGTCGCGGCCTTGCCCCAGTACGCCTTGAGGAGGCTGACGGCATACGTGTCGGCGTTGGCCCAGAAGCCCTTCTGCTCCTTGTTGGCGATCGCGGCGAGGTAGTCGTCCCACGTGTCGTGCAGGCCGACGACCGGCATCGCGAGGTAGCCGGGGAGGATGTTGTAGAGCGTCGGGATGTCGGTCGAGCCCTGGATGCTCGCGTGCCCGCGCAGCGCCATGATGCCGCCGCCGGGACGGCCCATGTTGCCCAGGAGCAGCTGGACGATCGCCGCCGTGCGGATGAACTGGGCGCCGAGCGTGTGCTGCGTCCAGCCCACGGCGTAGACGAACGCCGTCGTGCGGTCGCGGCCGCTGTTCTCGGTCACCGACTTCGCGAGGTAGTGGAAGTCGTCGACGCTGATGCCGCAGGTCTCGGCGACCATCTCGGGCGTGTAGCGCGAGTAGTGCCGCTTGACGATCTGGAAGACCGTGCGCGGGTCCTGCAGCGTCTCGTCACGGGCCACCTTGCTGTGCTCGAGCGCGGGACCGCCGGACCCGTGCTCGTCACCAGCGGACCGCGCGGAGGCCGACTCGCCGTGCTCGTGCCCCGCCGCAGGGCCGCCGATGGTCATCGAGTCGTCCCCACCCTCGGCCGCGGCGTAGGCCCACGTCTCCTGCGAGTAGTTGCCCTTGGCGTCGTCGTAGCCGGAGAAGAGGCCGTCGAGGTCCTCGGTGTCCTGGTACTTCTCGCTGACGAGCGTGGCTGCGTTGGTGTACGCGACCACGTACTCCTTGAAGTACAGCTCGTTGTCGAGGATGTACTTGATGAGGGCACCGAGCAGCACGACGTCGCTGCCCGCCCGGATCGGGATGTGCCGGTCCGAGGTCGCCGACGTACGCGTGAAGCGCGGGTCGACGTGGATCACCCTGGCGCCCTTGAGGCGTGCCTCCGTCACCCACTGGTAGGCCACCGGATGGCACTCGGCCATGTTGGAGCCCTGGATGACGATGCAGTCGGAGTTCGACAGATCCTGGACGTACTGGGTCGCGCCGCCGCGCCCGAACGAGGACCCCAGACTGGGGACCGTGGAGGAGTGTCAAATACGTGCTTGGTTCTCGATCTGTATGGCACCCGCTGCCGTGAACAGCTTCTTGATGAGGTAGTTCTCCTCGTTGTCGA
>NZ_BAAANB010000059.1:0-2591 GCF_039529575.1 Terrabacter terrae | reverse complement strand
CTCGCGGTGGTGCAGCTCCGCGGCGAGGGAGGCGAGCGCGCGGCGCACGAGGTGCGGCGAGAGGTCGGTGACCAGGCCCACCGTGTGCGGCAGCTTGACGCAGTCGCGGAACGCCGAGCCGCCCTTGTAGTCGACGAGCAGGAAGGTGACCCGCTGCGGCGAGTGTGCCGCGGCCATGCCGAGGATCCAGGCCTGGAGCAGCTCCGACTTGCCGGCACCGGTGGTGCCGCCGACGAGGGCGTGCGGGCCGTCGGAGCGGATGTCGACCGAGTACGTGCCCTGGCTCGACTGGCCCACGACGGCGCGCAGGTTTCCGGGCCGGCGCGGCAGGACCGCCGGCGCGTAGGGGCCCGTGAGGATCGAGCGCGACTCGCCCCACTTCTCGATGACCGCCTGCTCGGAGCTGGCGAGGTCGGTGCCGGTGAGGGTGAGCAGCGACACCGCGCGCGGGAGGTCGCTCGCGTCGTCGACGGGCACGCCGGCGTCGACGACGGGGGCGAGCTGACGGGCGCAGGCCAGGGCCTCGTCGTAGGCGATCCGGTCGACCGCCACGGGCTGGACCTCCTCGCCGGCCTGGACGTAGCCGGCCCGCGACGACTCGTCGCCCTCGACGACGAGGAAGGTGTGGCAGGCGGCGGGGAGCAGCTGCTGGGTCTCGGCGACCCACACCACGACGACGCCGTGGCCGTGACCGCGCTCGGCGACGGCCACGAGGCGGCTGCGGTCGATGGGGGCGTCGCTCTCGACGAGGACGAGGACGGCGGGCCGTGCAGCACCGGCCGTCTCGGGGGTCGACGCCGAGGCCTTGGCCTCGACGAGGTCCTCGAGGGCGTCGGCGAGCGCGGAGCAGCCGGGGGCGCCGGCGGCGAGGTGGTCGACCGCCACGGGGCTGTGCGGCGACGACGTGTGCGGCAGCCACTTGAGGAAGTCCCAGTCGCGGGCGGAGCTGCCCGAGGCGAAGGAGCAGATCGCCAGCTCCGCGGGCGAGTGCAGCGCCGCGGCCTGCACGACGAGCGACCGGGCGGCGCTCAGCGCGTTGGCGCGCGGCCCGGCGACGCCCACGGCGCCGTCGGTGAGCGGGGTGGCGACGACCGGGACGTCGTGGACCACCTCGAGGCCGTTCAGCTCCTCGCACACGGCATACCAGGCCTCTGCCTTGGAGCGGCCGACGGCCGGCATCTTGATCGCCGACCGCGACGGCCGGGTGCCGACGCCGAGACGCAGCTGGCCGAAGCCCGCGGTGTCGCGGCGGCGGGTCCAGAGCAGCGCGCTGCGGTCGCGCACGGCCGCCAGGCACTCAGGGCCGCTCGGGTGCTCGGCGCGGCGGGTGTCGCCCTCGACCTCGAGCGAGCCGCGGATGCGCTGCGAGAGCAGGTCGAGGTCCTCGCGGAACTCCGCCATCGCCTGGGCGAAGTCCTTCTTCTGCTGTCGGCGGGCCTCGTAGTAGGTGCCAGCCATCATCACCGGCATCATCAGCATGAAGACGATGGAGTACGGGCTCTTCGTGACGGCGAAGAGGACGGCGCCCATCAGCAGCGGCACGACCATCGCCACGATCGGCATCGGGTTGCTCTTCTGGCGTTCGGGCAGGTCGGGGACCTGGAACTCCTGGCCCTCGAAGACCGGCGCGACCCGCGGCGAGCGGGAGAAGGCGACGGTGCCCGCGTCGCCCGACAGCACGCCGCTCCCGGGCCGGGTGACGACCCCGTCGCCCTGCAGGTGCACCTCGAGCTCGGTGTCGCCGAGGCGCACGACGTCGCCGCTCTTGAGGTGTGCGCGCGTCACCTGCTGGCCGCCGGCCGTGATGCCGTTGGCCGAGCCGAGGTCGACGACCTCGACGACCTCCTGGATCACGAGCTTGGCGTGCTGGCGCGAGACGGACTGGTCGGAGAGCTGCACCTCGCACCCGCGGCCGCGGCCCACGTATGCCGTCCCGCGGGCGAGCGGGACCTCGCGCCCCGCATCGGGGCCGGAGCGGATGTAGGCGACGGCGGCCGGGCGGCCGCGGTCGACGAAGCCCTCGCCGGCCCGCATGACCGAGACCCGCATGCCGGACTGCAGGCCGCTCTCGGCGACGGTCGCGCGCGGGTCGAGCCCGCGCATCTCCTGGTCGACGAGGGCCAGGGTCATCGCCTGGCCGGTGCCGAGCACGCTCGACCGGTGGGGGTCGGCGGAGGCGAGGTAGGCGGCGAGGTCACCGACCGTGGTGGCCGAGTCGGTCGTCGCGACGAGGTCGGTCTCTCGGTCTGCCGACCGGAGGACGAACTTCAGCTTCACGCGTCACCCTTCGTGGCTGCAGTGGTGGTTTTGGAGCCCGGCCTGGCACGCCGTCCCGGCTGCTCGGGCTTGCCTTGCCGGCGGGAGGTGCGGGTGCGGGCGGGGCCGAGTCCCGCGCCGGTCGGGAGGTGGTCACGGAAGGTGCGCAGGGACAGGTCTCCCCGGACCTTCTGCCAGAAGCCCTGCCGGCTGCGCAGCCGCTTGCGGGCGGTCTCGACGTCGGCCCAGAAGGCGTCGACCTCCTCGGGCGTCGGCTCGGCGACGTCGAAGACGTGGCCGTCGGCCTTGGCCGCCAGCGGAACGAGCTCGAGCGC
>NZ_BAAANB010000058.1:0-518 GCF_039529575.1 Terrabacter terrae | reverse complement strand
CGCCGAGTCGTGCAGCCACGGCTGGACGGTCCCGCTGCTGCAGACGGCGAGGAAGGGCACCTTGACGCGCGCCAGGGTTTCGGTCGGGAGCCCGTGGTCGTCCCCACCCAGACACAGCCCGTCGTACTTGACCGTGTAGGTCAGGGCGAGCATCGGGTCCCACATCGCCGTGCCGCGCATACCGTCCACGGCCTGCTCGGGCATCCCGACGACCTCGGTGTTGAAGTACCGCAGGATGCCCTCCCGGTCGCCCGTCGCCTCGAAGCGCTCGAGGGTGCCGATGTAGTCCGTCGGAGCAGGCGGCCAGCCCGGCGACCGGTAGGGCACCTCGAGACTGGCCGCGCGAGCGACTGACACACCGGCCGCCACGGCCTCGACCACGAGCGCCCCACCCGACGAAATGCCGAAAAGGCTTGCGGCAGAGGGGTTTTCGTCCACTTCGTCGAGGACGCTCCTGAGGTCCTCCACCTCGCGGGCGACCGCTTCACGGCGTACCGTGGCGGTGTCGGCGCCGGCCA
>NZ_BAAANB010000057.1:0-2618 GCF_039529575.1 Terrabacter terrae | reverse complement strand
GGGATCGGCCGGCCGGCGCCGGCGGTGCCCGCGGGCTCGTCCACCGCCACCGCCAGCGCGGCGCCGATGGTCGGGGCGGACGGCATGCCGTACCGGATCGTCCCGGACGCGCCGGGCGACGTGGTCAAGGACGGCCTGCGCTACCGCGCCAAGGTGGCCGACGACGCCCTGGCCGCCGGCTTCATCGGAGACCCCGGCCAGGGGCAGTTCTCGCTCGTCTGGACGCCCACGACCACGCACGTCTCGGTGGGTGCCGAGTGCTACCTGCCGGGCCTCAGCGACGAGGCGGCCGCGGCATACCTCGTGACCGTGAGCCTGGACGGCGGGAAGGGCTTCATCGGCAGCTCCTGCTCCGGAGGAGAGGCCCGCGTGCACGACCTGCCGGCCGGTGGCGGCATCCCCGGTGAGCCCGGCCAGGGGTGGAAGGAGCTCACCGTGGGCCGGACAGCTCGCGTCCGTGTCCAGCTCCTCGAGGCGAAGACGAGCAAGCCGGCAGCGGTCGAGGGCGCACAGCTCGCGGGAGCGGTCTACGAGCAGGGAAGCCAGCAGCCGGTCCGCGACGCGTCGGGGAAGACAGTCGCCTCGCTTCCCCAGGTCGTGGAGCACCAGGGCTACCGCTACGAGCTGGCGGGGCTGACGACTGCGCCGTTGGCCTCCTGGCACGACCTGACGACCGTCGTTCCGGCGGGTCAGGCACTCGTCACCTGGGGCTCCGCCGGGGACCACCTCGCGGGTGACTCCGGGACCTCTGAGTCCGGGACCCGGCTCACCGGACTGTCCGAGGGCACTGAAGGCCACGGCTACGGGTCGTGGGGCACCAGCCCGGTTCCCCGCGGCTCCGCTCACACCGTGACGGTCACCGCCGGGCGGAAGCGGCCGGACCACGGCACCGGCTTCCTCGCCCTCTACACCCTGGCGCACTGAGGCCTGCCCGTCCCCCGGGCCGATCGCTCTCTCGGCTCGATGTATCGCAGCGATATATCTACGTGTAGCATCGGAGCGTGCCCAGGTCCGAACGCCCCCAGAGCCGGCGCGCCGCGCTGCTCGAGTTCGCGGTGCTCGGCCTGCTGCACGACGGACCGCTCCACGGCTACGAGCTGCGCAAGCGCCTCACCACGGCGCTCGGCATCTTCCGGGCCCTCTCCTACGGCTCGCTCTATCCGGCGCTGCGCCACCTCGTCGGCTCCGGCTGGATCCACGAGACCACGCACACCGCCGAGGCGGGCACCCGCACCCCGGGCAGTACCGGCAGCAAGCGGCCCCGCATCACCTACGAGCTGACCGCCGAGGGCAAGGAGCACTTCCAGGACCTCGTCGCCGCCAGCGGGCCCGACGCCTGGGACGACGACGACTTCGACGTGCGCTTCGCCTTCTTCTCCCGCACCGAGGCCCAGGTCCGCCTGCGCATCCTCGAGGGCCGGCGATCCCGCCTCGAGGAGCGCCTCGCCAACATCCGCGACGCCTCGCAGGTCCGTCGCGAGCGCATGGACACCTACACCCTCGCGCTGCAGCAGCACGGCGAGGAGCGCGCCGAGCGCGAGGTGCGCTGGCTCGAGGAGCTCATCGTGGCCGAACGGCGCGCGGCCCTCGACCCCGGCCCGGCGGCATACGACGACCTGCCCGGCGACCTGCCCGGCGCAGTCCCCCAGCACCCCCAGAGCACGACCACCGAGAGCACGAACCCCAACAACAAGGAGTGATCCATGGGATCCGTACGCGTCGCCATCGTCGGCGTCGGCAACTGCGCGAGCTCGCTCGTGCAGGGCGTCGAGTACTACAAGGACGCCGACCCGACGACCGGTGTCCCCGGCCTCATGCACGTCACGTTCGGCGAGTACCACGTCGGTGACGTCGAGTTCGTCGCCGCGTTCGACGTCGACGACAAGAAGGTCGGCAAGGACCTCTCCGAGGCGATCAACGCCTCCGAGAACAACACCATCAAGATCGCCGACGTCCCCACCACGGGCGTCGAGGTGCAGCGGGGCCACACGCTCGACGGCCTCGGCAAGTACTACAAGCTGACGATCGACGAGTCGGGCGCCGAGCCGGTCGACGTCGTGCAGATCCTCAAGGACAAGAAGGTCGACGTCCTCGTCTCCTACCTCCCGGTGGGCTCGGAGCAGGCCGACAAGTTCTACGCGCAGTGCGCCATCGACGCGGGCGTCGCCTTCGTCAACGCCCTGCCGGTCTTCATCGCCTCCGACCCCGAGTGGGCCGCGAAGTTCGAGGCGGCCGGCGTGCCGATCATCGGCGACGACATCAAGAGCCAGGTCGGTGCCACGATCACGCACCGCGTCATGGCCAAGCTGTTCGAGGACCGCGGCGTCGCGCTGGACCGCACCTACCAGCTCAACGTCGGCGGCAACATGGACTTCAAGAACATGCTCGAGCGCGAGCGCCTCGAGTCCAAGAAGGTCTCCAAGACCCAGGCCGTCACGTCCAACCTCACCGGCTCGCTCGCCGGCTTGGTCGACAGCAAGAACGTCCACATCGGCCCGTCCGACTACGTCGCGTGGCTCGACGACCGCAAGTGGGCCTACGTCCGCCTCGAGGGTCGCGCCTTCGGTGACGTGCCGCTGAACCTCGAGTACAAGCTCGAGGTGTGGGACTCCCCCAAC
>NZ_BAAANB010000056.1:0-1957 GCF_039529575.1 Terrabacter terrae | reverse complement strand
CCTTCGCACCTTGGAATCCCTTCGGCTCATCGCGGAGCTCGTCACCGTCGCGATCGCCCTTGCGCAAGGATCGAGTCAGTGCGCCGGCGGCCGATGCAACGCCCTTGACGGCCGACAGCGCCTGCGGTTCGTCGGGCACTCCGTCTCCGTCGAGGTCGACACTCCGGAAGGGACGGCTCACGGCGCCGGCAGCATTCGTGACACCTGCCCCGACGGCGGCGGCGCGGTCGGCCACCCCGGCGCCGAAGGCCTTCGCGGCGTCTTCGAGTGCTTCGAGTGCGCGGTTCGGCTCATCGTCGGCCATCTCGGCCTGGGACGGCACATCGAGATGTGCGGGAAACTGCGCTGGTGCCTCAGCGAAGGCCGAACGGGCCGCCTCAACGACTTCGCGACCGAACACGAACTTTGTGGCTCCGCTGACCAGCGCGCCGGCGCCGTAGTCGACGGCCGCCTGCTGCTTGTTGCTCAGCCCAGCTCGAACGCCTTCCAGTACGCCGCTCTCTACGCCTCGAACGAGAGTCTGCGCTTGACCGCCGGGCAGCGAGTCGGCAAGCGTGTTAGCCCAGTGGGACAGGTCCTTGCGCTTGCCGGCGCTGGCCGGTGTCCCCTTGGCTACCTCGTCCGACGTCGTGGCCAAATCCGTCGCCATGGTCGCAATCTGCTGCTGGCTGACCCGACCGTTGGACAGTCCGTACACCAGGGCGTGCGCCTGCTCCTTGTCGAGCTCCATCCCGTGAATGTCGGCGAGTGCCAGTGCGAAGAGTGCGGTGATCTCGAACTGGAGCTGCGCATCCCCAGCGGGGATGAGTGCGGTAACCCGGTGTGCGCCGGTCTGTGCTGCACCGATGGCCACTTGCTTCCCTGCGGTCTTCAGAGCCTGCTTGGCGGCCTCCTTGGCCACCGTTTTCCCCGCTCTCTTGGCGACAGCCTTGCCGCCGGCTGCAGCTGCGCCACCGCCGGGAATGAGCGAGATGCCGATCTCGAGCGCGACGGTGCCAATGGTCACGGCCGCACCGGCCACACTGATCGCCGTGACGTAATGGCGCTCGAGCATCGCGATCACGTCGGCGGGCGTCGCCTCATGGCTTCGCCGGCGGATGCGCCGGACGTATTTGCGGGCCATGGCGTTGCGGCCGGTGACGGCCTTGGCGATGTCTCGATCGGCCTGCTCGGCGCCGAGGCTCGCCTCGACGTTGACGTCCTCGAGGTCGTCATCAAGCTGCGCGGAATCGGACCTCTTGTCGTCGGTCACGTGGCAGTCCCTTCTGGCGGGGCGCCTCGACGGCACCTTCGGCTCTTCCACCCCGGAAGACCAGCGGCAAGTGTCGCCCAGAGCGGCGGCAGATGCACGCATTGGCGGCAAGCAGGACGAACGCCCGGAGCGGTGATCCGAGCGGTGCGCACGGCGGGGCGCTTTGAGCTGGCGAGCGAATTGCCCTGATCGCCCTCCTGAGTGCCTGCATGCGCGCCATACTTCACCGGAGCTCGACAGGCGTAGGTAGACGTGGACTAGGGCCTTCGAGTCACGGTAAAGGACAGGGAACGATGACTTACAACTCTCGGCGCTTCCGCTTCGATGGCGGTGCCGGCACTTATCTGGGAACTGCCCTTCTCGGGGTGCTGATCACGGTCTTGACCTTCGGGATCTGCTACCCGTACGCGCTTGTGCTGAACGAGCGGTGGAGGGCCAAGCATTCCTACATCGACGGGCAGCGGCTGATCTTCACCGGCTCGGCGGTCGGCCTCTTCGGCACGTGGATCAAATGGCTGGCGCTCACGTTCCTCACGCTGGGCATCTATCTGCTCTGGGTCGGCCCCCGGATCGTCCAGTGGAAGTGGGAACACACCGACTTCGACCCGACGACGCGCTTGTCTGGGGCGCAGGGGCCGACCATCAATGTGAACCTCGGGCACCCGGTTCCGCCTGGCCGCTCGACATCTCTGTAATCGCCCGCGC
>NZ_BAAANB010000055.1:0-1056 GCF_039529575.1 Terrabacter terrae | reverse complement strand
TCCCACCCCGTCCCAGCCACCCCAGCCGACGATGCTCCGGGGACGGCTCCGGGCCACTGGGCCAGCCCAGGTTGGTCGACATGGTCACAGGGAGTGCACCTCCGGGATTGCGGCTCGTCCGACGAAAGGATCGACGGGTACCGGCCTGCGAAATGGTCTGGACACGATCATGGCTGACGAGGCCGTCGGTCGCTCGCTCCCGTGCCGGTGCGTCGGGAACCGCGTGGCCGGTCGGCCCGCCGACGGGCCGACCCGGCGCTGGAGGGCTGGCGGCTCCGGAAGCGCCGGCGGTCGACCTCCTCGCCGATGGTGAGCCGCAGCACGATCGTCGCCTCCGGCAGCAGACGCGCCCCGAACTCCTCCACCTCCGCGTCGACGACGCCGAGCCGCTCAAGGGCGGTACGGCTGTCTGCTAGCTCCAGCGTCGCCCGGCTTCCCTTGAGAGCGAGCAGGCTGCCGTGCGCCTCCAGGAGCGGCAATGTCCACTCGGCGAGCTGGACGATCCTCGAGACTGCGCGAGCGGTCACCCACGGGGCCCGTACGCGGTCCCAGAGCCCCTCGGCGCGGGACGTGTGGACCACGACGTTGGCGAGACCGAGCTGCGCCACGGCGCCACTCAGCCACCCGGTGCGACGCGCCAAGGGTTCGACGAGGTGCAGTTCCAGATCGGGCCGGGCGATGGCCAGAGCCAGTCCGGGCAGGCCTGCGCCCGATCCCACGTCGATGACGCGCTGCCCCTCACCGGCTCGCGGTATGGCCTCATGGACGATCGCGCAGTTGAGCACGTGGCGGTCCCACAGTCGCGGCGCCTCTCGGGGCCCGATGAGACCGTGGCTGATACCGGTGTGGCTCAGGATCGCGACGAACTGCTCGGCGAGCTCCAGTCGGTCACCGAAGACGGCCCGGGCAGCGGGAGGTGTGGCGGGGGCGCCCACCGGGCCGAGAGACTCGTCGACCACGTGCTCTCACTCCTCGGACAAGCAGATCGGAACATCAGATGGAAGGGGCGCCCCGGGACCACGAACGTGTCGTGCTTCGGAAGGGGCTCCACAGCAC
>NZ_BAAANB010000054.1:0-897 GCF_039529575.1 Terrabacter terrae | reverse complement strand
ACGCTCGTCACGCTGATGCTGGCCAGCTACCTCGGCCGCTACCGGTCCGGCTCGGTGCTCGCCTGGGACAACAACGAGACCGAGGGCACCCTCGGCATGCGCGCCCCCTCGCAGAGCCACCACCGCACTGTCGTCGACCTGCTCGGCGCCCTGCCGACCATCGCGAACGACCCCAACGCCGGCACCTCCGAGCTCGAGCACTGGGTGCGCGAGCAGCGGGGCCTCTCCTTCGACGTGCTGGCCTCGGCCGACGACGACGAGGCGATGCGCATCATCGGCGAGCAGGAGTTCGAGGACCTCCACACCCAGCTCTCCCGCTTCTACCGGATGATCGTCGTCGACACCGGCAACAACCGCCTCTCGCCCAACTGGCTCGCGGCCGCCGCACGCGCCGACATGCTCGTCTTCGCGACCTCGCTCAAGGACGACACGTCGGTCGTCGCCGCCAAGAACCTCGACGCGCTCGTCGCGATGGGCCGCGGCGACCTCGTGCGCAACGCCGTCTGCGTCATCTCGCACACCTCGGCCAAGGGCAACGACGTCGGCGCCGGCGTGCACACGCGCGAGCACTTCGAGCAGTGGGTGCGCTCGGTCGTCGACATCCCCTACGACCCGATGCTCGCCCCGGGCCTGCACCTCGATCCGCTGAAGATCGACCGCAGGACCCACGAGGCGTGCATGGAGATGGCCGCCACCGTCGTCGACGGCCTCTGAGGGCTGCCCCGGCGCCTCGCCGGGGGTGAGCTGCGCCTACGCCGACGAGCGCCCGTGGCCCGACATCCTGTCGGTCAACATCGACGGCACCCTGGCGGTGTGCGAGGCGGCGCGCCTGTCCGGTGTCGGCCGGCTGCTGCTGGCGAGCTCGGTGCACGCGGCCGGCTACGTGCCCGTCGACTC
>NZ_BAAANB010000053.1:0-3003 GCF_039529575.1 Terrabacter terrae | reverse complement strand
GGACCGGCGGAAGGGGCCGAGGGCGTCGACGCGCGAGGCCAGGGCGTTGCCGATGTCGGGGGGCAGCGGCCTGCCTCCCGGTCCGGTCACCCCGGTGTGCCGGACGACCGGCGTGGCCGCGCGCCAGAGGTCGAGGGTGTCGCCCCGACCGTCGGGGCCGGGGTCGACGCCGGCTGCGATCAGCTGGTCCTTCAGCTCCTGGGGCACCTCGTCCCACGAGCCGTACTCGTGGCCCCCGATGCGGATCCTGATCACGTTCGCACCGTACGTCCGCTCGAGGGGCGACTGTCGGTGTTCCGACGCACACTGGCGGTATGACCTCGACGCCCGCATCGTCCTGCAAGCCGGCGGCGCACTGCACGATCGTGCCGCCCTACATCCTCGAGGCGCTGGCGGCCGGTGACGAGCCGGCTCTTGCCGCACGGGCCCGGGAGGCGCTGCGCCACGACGAGCAGGTGCGTGCTGCGCGCCGCACCCCGACCGCGCAGCCCACCAGCCGCAGGGCGCCGCGGCGCGAAGACGTCGCGCCTGCCGGTGCGGCCGCGGCGCTCGGCTCGGGCCCGCAGCGCACCGTCTACGACGCCAAGGGCAGCCAGACCACCCCGGGCACGGAGGTGCGCGGTGAGGGGCAGGCAGCGACCGGCGATCCCGCCGCCGACGAGGCCTACGACGGGCTGGGCGCCACGTGGCAGCTGTGGTGGACGGCCTACTCCCGAGACTCGCTCGACGGGAAGGGGATGCCGCTGCCGGCGACCGTGCACTACGGCCACGACTACGACAACGCCTTCTGGGACGGCTCCCAGATGGTCTTCGGCGACGGTGACGGCGTCATCTTCGAGCGGTTCACCAGGAGTGTCGACGTCATCGGCCACGAGCTGGCGCACGGCGTCACCGAGCACACGGCCGGGCTGCTCTACCAGGGGCAGTCGGGCGCGCTCAACGAGTCGATCTCCGACGTCTTCGGCGTCCTGGTCAAGCAGAAGGCCCTGGGCCAGAGCGCGGCGGAGGCCGACTGGCTCGTGGGTGCCGAGCTGCTCAACCCGTCGGTCAAGGGGCGGGCGCTGCGCGACATGCGCAACCCCGGCACCGCCTACGACGACCCGAGGCTGGGCAAGGACCCCCAGCCGGCCGACATGGCGCACTACGTCGACACCTCCGACGACAACGGCGGCGTCCACACCAACTCCGGCATCCCCAACCGCGCGTTCGTGCTCGCCGCCGAGGCGATCGGCGGCAACTCCTGGGAGGGCGCGGGCGCGATCTGGTATGCCGTCCTCTCCGGTGACGGGATCAAGGCCGACTGCGACTTCGCGACCTTCGCCGGCCTCACGGTCGACGCCGCGGGACGGCTGCACGGGAACGGCTCGGCGGAGCAGTCGGCGGTCCGGGCCGCCTGGGAGCGGGTGGGGGTGCTCACCGCGGGGGCCGGGGTGCCGACTCCTGCGGGCGCTGACGGTGCAACGCAGGGCAGCGGCGGTGGCGGCGGTGGCGACGCGGAGGTGCCCGGTGCCGACGCCCAGGTGCTCCTGCGACGGTCCGGCGGCTTCGCCGGCCTCGTGCGCGAGCGGCGGGTGGCCATCGGCGCGCTCCCCGAGCGTGATGCGAAGGACTGGCAGCACCTGCTGTCGGCGCCCACGCTCCAGCGCATCGCCGCCTCGACCGAGCGCACGCATCCCGACGCCTACGTCTACTCGGTGGTGTGCGACGAGGCCGGCTGCGACATCACCGTCCAGGAGCCGCACCTGCCGGAGGCGATCCACTCCCTCTTCGAGCGCACCCTCGCCGATCCGCAGGACTGAGCCCACTGACCACAGTCCGGTCGGCTCAGTTCGTCGACAGGAAGTAGGGCTCGTCGCCCTCGGGGATGTCGGACCAGCGCGGCCCCCCAGTGCCGGTAGACCTTCGCCAGGGCGTTCTGCGGCAGGTCCTCGGCGGAGTCCCGGTCGCCCGTCAGCAGGTAGGCGAGCCGTGCCAGGGCCTGTTGCCGCGGCAGTACGTATGCCGTGAAGTCGGCTGTCCGCTGCGCGTCGCCCATGACACTGTCCCCTGGTCGGTCCGTCGGCTCGGTGCCTGCGGTGGGTGGACGGGGACGCGTTGGCGGTGGACACACCCTGTGGACACCGCTGTGGACAACGTCGGTGTGAGCGGACCGGAACGAGCAGAATGGGGTGCCGACGACGTCGGCGGGAGCTCCGGACGACGAGCGGAGGACGCGACGGCGACGCGCTGGGAGGGAGCGGCGGAGACGCGACGAGTGAAGGCGCCTGAGGCGCGTTCAGGACCCGGGTCGTGATCCTCCCCTCGGATCCACGGGTTCTCGGCCGTCAAAATGGCCGTACCACGCGTCTGAGGGGGCGTTTCTCCTCACCGGACCGCTAGACTGGGTGGGTTGCGGCTCGACGTCACGTCGAGCCGCCCGCATGAGGTCTGACCACCGAGGAGAGACGTGTCCGACGCTGACGAGCCGACCACCCCCAGCACCACCACCGCCAGTTCGACCGGACCCGACTCCGCCACAGCAACCGACCTCTCCCCCGGCGCCGAGGTGCCGGGCGCCGACGGCACCACCCACGCCAACACGGCCGACGGCTCGTCGGTCGAGATCCCGGCCGGCGAGGCCCCGGCCAACGACACCGTCTCGCCCGCCCTCGCGGCTCCGGCCGACGCCCGTCCCAACGGCGTCGACTACGACGCCAGCCAGATCACCGTGCTCGAGGGGCTCGAGGCGGTCCGCAAGCGCCCCGGCATGTACATCGGCTCGACCGGCCCGCGTGGCCTGCACCACCTCGTCTACGAGATCGTCGACAACGCGGTGGACGAGGCGCTGGCCGGCTACGCCGACACGATCGACGTGACGCTACTCGCCGACGGCGGGGTGCGGGTCAAGGACAACGGGCGTGGCATCCCCACCGACATCCACCCGGTCGAGGGGATCAGCGCCGTCGAGCTCGTGCTCACCCAGCTGCACGCGGGCGGCAAGTTCGGCGGTGGCGGCTACAAGGT
>NZ_BAAANB010000052.1:0-2083 GCF_039529575.1 Terrabacter terrae | reverse complement strand
CCTTCTCGACCTGGCGCCAGACGGTGAAGCCGGCGACGGCGAGCACCGCGACCGTGGCCGCCGCGACGAGCAGGCGCCAGCCGCGGGAGAAGCCGCGTCCGGCGCGCGAGCGGCGTCGCGCGTCGAGCTCGTCGCTCGGTCCGGTCTCCTCCGTCGGCCGCGTGCCCTCGTCGAGGGAGCCGTGCCCGGGGCGTCCTCCGGTGCCCGCGCCCAGCCGCCCGACCGACGGCGCCGGCGGTGCCGCCGGTGCTGACGGCGTCGACGTCACGGCATCCTCGGTCGCGTCGTCCTGCGGCGGCGCGACGGGCGGCAGGGGGCGCACCGTCGCGATGTCGGCGAGCACCTTGGCCCGCAGCGACGGCGGCGGCGGGACCTCGGTCAGCACCGACAGCTCCGTGGCCGCGGCAGCGAGGCTGTCGACCTCGGCCCGGCAGGCGGAGCAGCCGGCGAGGTGGCGTTCGAAGTGCGCCCGCTCGACGTCGTCGAGGGCGTCCACGGCGTACGCGCCGGAGAGCGCGTGGATGTCGTCGCTCACAGGGCCACCCCCAACGTGTCTCGAAGTCTGATGAGTCCATCACGGATGCGTGTCTTCGCCGTGCCCAGTGGCAGGTCGAGCATGGTCGCCACCTCTGTGTGCGTGTAGCCGGAGAGGTAGGCCAGCTCGAGGGCCTGCCGCTGGACCGGGGTGAGGGTCTCGAGCGCCCGGTGCACCCGCTCGGCGTCGAGGCGCTCGACGGCGGACTCCGCGGTGGAGTCGTGCGTGACGTCCTGGTTGCTGGCGCCGTAACCCTCGTCGCGGGCCCGGGCGGCCTCGGCTGCGCGCACCCGGTCGACGGCCTTGCGGTGGGCGATCGTCAGCATCCACGACATGGCCGCGCCCTTGCCCGGGTCGAAGCGGGCGCTGTGCCGCCAGATCTCGAGGAAGACCTCCTGGGTGACCTCCTCGGACTGGGCGGGGTCGCGCACGACGCGCCGCACGAGGCCGAAGAGGCGGGGGGCGACGGCGTCGTAGAGCTCTGCGAATGCCGTCTCGTCCCCGGTCGCCGCCCTGCGGAGCAGCTGCTCCGGCTGGGGTGGGCGGCCGGCGCCCTCCGGCGAGTCGTCGCCGGAGGGCACCACCGAGATCCTTGACATGGGGTCCATTGTGTCGCCCGTCGCCGTGGTCTGCGTCTACGTCGGTTCTGCGTGCCGGGAAGAGTCCGCGGACCTCAGGGCATCAGGACGCTGTCGATGATGTAGACGGTGGCGTTGGCGGTCGGGACGTTGCCGCAGATGACCTTGGCGTTCTCCTTGCCGACGGTGAAGTCCTCACCGGAGCCCTTGACCGTGATCGTCGTGCCGGCGAGCGTCTTGTGGTCGCCCGCGAGCCTGTCCGGCGCGATCTTGCCGGCCACGACGTGGTTGGTGAGGATCTTGGTCAGTGTCGGCTTGTCGGCGAGGACCTTCTTGAGGTCGGCGGCCGGGATCTTGGCGAAGGCGTCGTTGACGGGCGCGAACACGGTGATCTCGGGGGCCGAGTTCAGCGTGTCGACGAGGCCGGCCTGCTTGACTGCGGTGACCAGCGTCGAGAGAAGCGGGTTGTTGCTCGCGGCCGTCGCGACCGGGTCGGTCGCCATGCCGTTGAAGGAGCCCTTGCCGTCCTTCGGCACGGCCGCGCAGCCCTTACCGAAGACGGCCGAGGCGGCGTCCATGGAGGCCGACGAGCTCATCGTGTCGGAGGGCGTGCTCGACATGGTGTCGGACGGGGTGCTGCCCATGGTCTCGGCCGGGGTGCTGCTGCCGCCGGCGGCCGGGGTGGCGGCGTCGCTGTTGCTGCCGCAGGCGGCGAGGCTGAGGGGCAGGGCGATGGCGAGGGCGACGAGGCCGGTGCGCGTCTTCATGCTCTTCATGTCGGTCACTCCTTGTGGGGTGGCTGTTGCTGGCGAAGTGGTGCACTGTCATCAGGGATTCGGAGCCGCCGTCGCCCCGGATTGCTTGTGGGGCAGGTTTTCTCGCGCTTCCTCACCCGCGCACGGACGTCACGCGACGGTCACGACGATTTCCTGGATGCCGCTCGACCCGTCGGGGAACGGGGTGGCGCGCT
>NZ_BAAANB010000051.1:0-692 GCF_039529575.1 Terrabacter terrae | reverse complement strand
GGCGACCTCGAGTCCGACACCACGCCTGCCGCGGCCACCGACCCGCGTGAGGCCGAGCAGTGGGACCTGCAGATGATCAAGGCCGACCAGGCCCACAAGATCACCGACGGCTCCCGCAACGTCCTCGTCGGCGTCCTCGACTCCGGCATCGACCCCGACCACCCGGACCTCGCCGCCAACATCGACGTCGCCGACTCGGTCAACTGCACCGACGCCGGCCGCCCCGACCTCTCGGCCAGCGGCTGGTACCCGACGACCAGCGACCACGGCACCCACGTGGCCGGCACGATCGCCGCCGCCCGCAACGGCGTCGGCATCGTCGGCGTCGCGCCCAACGTGCGGATGGCCGCGGTCAAGGTCGTCAACGACGCCGGCTTCATCTACCCGGAGTACGCCGTGTGCGGGTTCGTCTGGGCGGGCCTGAAGCACATGGACGTCACCAACAACAGCTACTACGTCGACCCGTTCGAGTTCTGGTGCGACGACCAGCCCGACCAGCAGGCCGCCAAGGAGGCCGTGCGCCGTGCCGTCGAGTGGTCGACCAAGCAGGGCGTCGTCCACGCCGCCGCCGCGGGCAACTCGGCGCACGACCTCGCCGACAAGTCGTCCTTCAAGGACACGACGAGCCCCGACGACCAGCCGTCCTCGGGCTTCGTGACCCGCACCCTCAACAGCGGTTGCGAGGACATCCC
>NZ_BAAANB010000050.1:0-1496 GCF_039529575.1 Terrabacter terrae | reverse complement strand
GGCGGAAACGTGCGCGTCCTCCTCGAGACGCTGCACCTGTTCGACGTGCGGCTCCGGCCGGAGCAGACGGTCGTCGCCTGGTCGGCCGGGGCGATGGCCCTGACCGACCAGGTGGTCCTCTTCCACGACTTCGCTCCGCACGGCGTCACCGCGGCCGAGCTGCACGACCGGGGCCTCGGCCGGCTGCCCGGCGTCATCGCGCTGCCGCACGCCAAGCGGCGCCTGCGGCTCGACGACCGCGAGCGGATGTCGCTGCTCGCGCGGCGGTTCACCGAGCACCGGCTGCTCCTGCTCGACGACGGCGCCGTCGTGCGCTTCCCCGAGGGCGTGACGGAGGTGCCGGCCGGGGCCCGTGTCGTCGACCGCACCGGCCAGGTGTCCGTGGTGGAGGCAGCATGAGCCCGGTGGAGCGGCTCGCCGTCAACCGGCTGCGCGCCCAGCAGCCCCTCGACGGGCCGGCCATCGACCGGTTCCTCGAGCGCTTCGGCAGTCCCATCATCGAGGGGGAGCGGGCGACGTTCCTCTACCGCGGCGACGTGGACGAGGTGTGGGTGCGCCACCGCGTGGTCGGCCTGCCGGACCCGTTGCCGCTCAAGCGGATCGGTGAGTCCGACCTGTGGGCGGTCACGACCGTGCTGCCCGAGGGCTCCCGGGTGGAGTACCAGATCGAGATCCGCAAGGGCGAGGGCTACGAGCGGTTCAACGACCCGCTGAACCCGCGCCTGGCGCACAGCCCGATGGGCTCCTCCTCGGTGTGTGCGGCGGTCGGCTACCGCGTGCCCGACTGGGCGGTCCACGACCCGGAGGCGCGCGAGGGCAGCCTCGTCGAGGAGACGGTCCGCAGCCGCGCGCTGCGCCGCGACCAGCCGGTCACCATCTACCTGCCGGCCCGCTTCAACCGGGCGCAGCGCTACCCGCTGCTGGTCGTGCACGACGGCGGCGACTACCTCGCGTTCGCGGCGATGAAGACGGTCCTCGACAACCTCATCCACCGCCTCGACGTCGACCCGCTCGTCGCGGTCTTCGTCTCGCCCCGCGACCGGCTCAAGGAGTACCCCAACCACGCGCCGCACGCCCGCTTCGTCGCACGGGAGCTGCTGCCCCTGCTGAACGAGCGGCTGCCGCTCATCGACACCCCGGAGGCGCGCTGCCTGATGGGCAGCTCGTTCGGCGGCATCGCCGCCCTGACGGTGGCGGTGCGCTATCCCGGCCTCTTCGGCTCGCTGCTGCTGCAGTCGGCCTCGCTCGTCTTCACCGACATCGGTTTCGAGCACGGCGGCGGCCCCGCCTTCGACCCGGTCGTGAAGTTCGTGAACAAGTTCCGGGCCAGGCCCACGGCCGTCGTCGACCGGATCTTCATGTCGTGCGGGGTCTACGAGCCGCTCATCACCCCGAACCGGTCGATGGTGCCCGTCTTCCGCCACACCGGCACGAAGGTGCGCTACGTCGAGGCGCGAGACGGCCACAACTGGGAGAACTGGCGCGACCGCCTCGGC
>NZ_BAAANB010000049.1:0-2224 GCF_039529575.1 Terrabacter terrae | reverse complement strand
GGGGATGGGACCGTGCGCACTTGTGCACCGAGGTTGTCCACAGCTGTGGACGGGAAAGCAGAACGCCGGCCGTCCACAGCGTGTGGACGGCCGGCGTCGGGAGCCTTGTGGGCCAGAGCGGTGCGGCGGGGCGCTGCTCAGCGCCAGCGCATCGTCATGATGAAGCCGCCCATGAGCAGCACGAAGCCGATCCCGAGGTTCCAGACCCCGATCGAGCCGATGGGGTACTTGTACTCGCTCACGTAGTAGACGACGATCCACAGCAGCCCGAGCACGAGCAGCGTGATGAAGACGGGCGCCCACCAGGTGGGGTTGGGCTCTGCGGCCTTGCTGGTGCGCGGGGGCGTGTAGGCGCTCGCCTTGTGGTCGCGGCCTTTGGACTCGGGCACTGCGGTTCTCCTTGCTCTGAGTTGAGGCAAGGGTAACCAATGCGGACCGCGCCGTCCCCGTGGCGAGCACGGGCCGCAGGTGCGTCGACGCGCAGAGTCGGCGATGCCCCTCGAGCAACTGCTCGAGGGGCATCGCGACGGGTGGCCCGTGCTGCCGGCGACAGGCACCGGATGCGCCCCCTGTCAGCGCCCGGTGCCTCATCGGCTACCCCGCACGGCGACCGCCCCGACCATGTCACCCCGCACCCGCCGGTGTCGCCTTCCGAGGTGCACGGTTGCATGAACGTGCAACCGCGGCAGTTGACGTGCGCCGCAGACCCGGCATGCTGTCACCCGACGGGCACACACAGGGGGCGACGTGACGACAGGGCTGCGCGACGACGACCATCCCGCGGAGGGGGTCGGCCTGGCGGCCGCCGCGGTGGAACTGACCAGGCGGGTCAACGACCTGACTCTGGCGTGGCTGGCGCGCGAGCCCAGCCCCGGGTTCCGCCTGCTCGGCTCGGGCATCGAGGACATCGAGCGCAACCTCGCCGCAGCGGTGGAGCCCGCGACGCGTCGCTCGGTCTGGTCGCTGCAGCCGGTCATCACCTTCGACCCGCGCAACCACATGCGATCGGCCGACGCGAGGTCCCGGGAACGGGGTCTGGACATGCGCATGGTGACCACGGAGCGCACGCTCCTGCACCACCCCCTGATCTCCTCCGAGTACCCCATGGCGCGCGTCGGGCCGGCGCAGTTCCAGTGCATCCTCGTCGACGAGGCCGCGGCGGTCGTCGCCGGACCCAACGACGAGCGCGGCTTCCAGACAGCCTGGCTGGCCACGCGCTCGGACGTCGTGACGCGGGTGGCCTCACTCTGGCACGAGACCTGGGCGCGGTCCCGCCCCGTGCTCCCGCCGGGGGCGACCCCGCCCTTCACGCCTCGTCAGTGTCTGGTCGCCCGCCGCCTCATGGTCGGGACGAAGGACGCCGCCATCGCGCGAGAGCTCGGCGTCTCCCTCCGCACCGTTGCGGCAGACATCGCCCACCTCGTGCACGAGCTCGGCGTGAGCAACCGTGCAGCCGCGGTGCTCGCCCTGCGAGGTGGCATCTCCACGGGTGCCCAGCCGGGAGCCGCGCCTGCGTGAGCGGCTCACCTCTCGACCGGCCGTTCGGCCCGACGAGGCACAATGGGGGCGGCGCGGACCGTCCGTGCGAGCGAGGACACCCGTGATGAACGACGTCGAGCCGCCCCAGCAACTCGAGGCGCCTCCCTCACCCCGGCCACGGCGTCGCGTCACGTGGCGCCTGCTCGTGCCCGTCGTCACGGCCGCCGCCGGAGCCATGTTTGCGATGAGCTTCAGCGCGGCCCAGGGCCGAGACCTGCGTGCCGACCGTGACCTCCCGCAGTTGATCATGGATGCCGACTCCCGGGTCGCCGGCAAGGCCAGCCGGCTCGACGCGCTGCAGAAGGAGGTCGAGGAGCTGTCGAAGGCGAACGCGCCCACCGACCAGCACCTCTCAAGCCTGACGAGGGCCGCCGACGAGCTGGCCCCCACCGCGGCCACCACCAAGGTGCGCGGGCCGGCGCTCGAGGTCACGCTCGATGACGCGAAGCGCTCCGCCGACTCCCTGCCTCAGGGCTTCACCGCCGACGACATCGTCGTGCACCAGCAGGACGTCCAGGCGGTCGTCAACGCGCTGTGGGCCTCGGGAGCCGAGGCCATGATGATCCAGGACCAACGCGTCATCTCCACGAGCGCGGTGCGCTGCGTCGGCAACACCCTCATCCTGCAGGGCCGGGTCTACTCCCCGCCGTACCGCATCACCGCGATGGGCGATGTCGACCGCCTT
>NZ_BAAANB010000048.1:0-501 GCF_039529575.1 Terrabacter terrae | reverse complement strand
CGACGAGGCCGCAAGGCTGATGCAGCTCCTCGCCCTCCGCTGACCCCCCACAACTCAACCGTCGAAGGGCCACAAACCGGGCCGCTGAACCGTCGAAAGGCCACAAACCGGGCCCGGTTTGTGGCCTTTCGACGGTGAAAGCGGGGAGGAGGAGTGCGGCAGGTCAGGTGAGGACGATGCTGCGGGTGAGGTTGCGCGGCGCGTCGGGGTCGAGGCCCGCGGCGTCGGCCTTGGCGAGACACAGCCGGTGCAGCCGCACGAGGTCTGCGAGCGGGTCGATGTCGCGGTGCTCGAAGTGCGCACCGGTCGCCGCGACCTGCTCGCGCAGTCCCTCCGGCACCTCGCCGAACGCCCAGACGGCGCGCCCCGGCGCGGCGATGCTGATCGGGCCGTGGCGGTACTCCATCGCCGGATAGGACTCCGACCAGAACTGCGCCGACTCGCGCAGCTTGAGCGCCGCCTCGTTGGCGATGCCGTTGGACCACCCGCGTCCGAGGAAGG
>NZ_BAAANB010000047.1:0-1555 GCF_039529575.1 Terrabacter terrae | reverse complement strand
CCCGCTGCCCCACACTCGGGGACAGACCGGGCTCTGCCACCACCAGCACAGCCGGCAGTGGAGATGCTCCTTAGAAAGGAGGTGATCCAGCCGCACCTTCCGGTACGGCTACCTTGTTACGACTTAGTCCCAATCGCCAGTCCCACCTTCGACGGCTCCCCCCACAAGGGTTGGGCCACCGGCTTCGGGTGTTACCGACTTTCGTGACTTGACGGGCGGTGTGTACAAGGCCCGGGAACGTATTCACCGCAGCGTTGCTGATCTGCGATTACTAGCGACTCCGACTTCATGGGGTCGAGTTGCAGACCCCAATCCGAACTGAGACCGGTTTTTTGGGATTCGCTCCACCTCGCGGTTTCGCAGCCCTTTGTACCGGCCATTGTAGCATGCGTGAAGCCCAAGACATAAGGGGCATGATGATTTGACGTCATCCCCACCTTCCTCCGAGTTGACCCCGGCAGTCTCCTATGAGTCCCCACCATCACGTGCTGGCAACATAGAACGAGGGTTGCGCTCGTTGCGGGACTTAACCCAACATCTCACGACACGAGCTGACGACAACCATGCACCACCTGTACACCAGTCCGAAGACGCACCCATCTCTGAGTGATTCCGGTGTATGTCAAGCCTTGGTAAGGTTCTTCGCGTTGCATCGAATTAATCCGCATGCTCCGCCGCTTGTGCGGGCCCCCGTCAATTCCTTTGAGTTTTAGCCTTGCGGCCGTACTCCCCAGGCGGGGAACTTAATGCGTTAGCTGCGGCACGGATCTCGTGGAATGAGACCCACACCTAGTTCCCAACGTTTACGGCATGGACTACCAGGGTATCTAATCCTGTTCGCTCCCCATGCTTTCGCTTCTCAGTGTCAGTAATGGCCCAGAGACCTGCCTTCGCCATCGGTGTTCCTCCTGATATCTGCGCATTCCACCGCTACACCAGGAATTCCAGTCTCCCCTACCACACTCTAGTCTGCCCGTACCCACTGCAAGTCCGAGGTTGAGCCTCGGATTTTCACAGCAGACGCGACAAACCACCTACAAGCTCTTTACGCCCAATAATTCCGGACAACGCTCGCACCCTACGTATTACCGCGGCTGCTGGCACGTAGTTAGCCGGTGCTTCTTCTGCAGGTACCGTCACTTGCGCTTCTTCCCTGCTGAAAGAGGTTTACAACCCGAAGGCCGTCATCCCTCACGCGGCGTCGCTGCATCAGGCTTCCGCCCATTGTGCAATATTCCCCACTGCTGCCTCCCGTAGGAGTCTGGGCCGTGTCTCAGTCCCAGTGTGGCCGGTCGCCCTCTCAGGCCGGCTACCCGTCGTCGCCTTGGTGAGCCATTACCTCACCAACAAGCTGATAGGCCGCGAGTCCATCCCAGACCGAAAAACTTTCCACACCATATCCATGCAGATTGGTGTCGTATCCGGTATTAGCTCCGGTTTCCCGGGGTTATCCCAGAGTCAGGGGCAGGTTACTCACGTGTTACTCACCCGTTCGCCACTGATCAGACCAAGCAAGCTTGATCATCACCGTTCGACTTGCATGTGTTAAGCACGC
>NZ_BAAANB010000046.1:0-635 GCF_039529575.1 Terrabacter terrae | reverse complement strand
TGACGGCGATGACCTGGTCGTGGGCGATCCCGCGGAGGTATGCGTTCACCTGGGTCGTCGGGGCGATGCCGAGGAAGAGCGCCTTGCCACCCGTCTCGAGCGGCTGGGCGGTGACGCGGGCCTCGACGTCGAGGCGGTCGAGCACCCAGGAGGGCGCGTTGGGCCCCGTCTCGACGACGGCGTTGCCGAACGTGACGGCGGGCGTCGAGCTGGAGACCACGGGCAGGGTCATGGACAGGTAGCCCGCGGAGTCGCGCGCGACGGCATACCCGATGGCCAGGCCCGCTCCGCCGAGGAGCAGCCCGAGGCCGGGGAGGATGAGCAGGCACCCGATGATGAGGGCGGCGAGGTGCCGGCCGGCGGGGTGGCGCCGCTCGGCCGGGGCGTAGGTGGTGGTGGTCACGCAGATCACATCCTTGGGAAGCGGCCGCGGGCGAACCGGTTGAGGGCCTCGAGGATCCCGACGCCGCCGCCGACGAAGCCGAGCACGAGCAGGACGCGTGCCACGACCTCCCAGCCGGTGCCGACGACGTCGAGCGGGAAGACCTGCCAGATCCGGACCAGGGCGACGAGTCCGAAGCCAATGGAGACGATGTCGCCGAGGGCCCGCACGCGTGGCAGGTCCAGGACGACGT
>NZ_BAAANB010000045.1:0-1918 GCF_039529575.1 Terrabacter terrae | reverse complement strand
TCTCAGCGCGACTCTCAGCGCGACGAGGTCTGCTTCTGCGACTCGGCGTTGGTCTTGCACTTCTTGCCCATGGCGTCGAGCTTCTCGCCGGCAGCCGTCACGACCTGGCGCTGGCCGTGCCAGTCGCTCTGGAACTGGTCGGAGTCGGTGCCGCCCCAGTTGCCCTTGATCTGCGAGACGGCGCTGTTGACGGCCTCGACGATGCCGTCGAGCTCGCCCTTGTAGCCGACGAGCTTGTCACCGGATGCGGACACCGCGTCCGCGTTCATGCCCTTCTTGTAGACAGCCATGTCAGTTCCCCTTCAGAAGTCTGCGGATTGGTGGTCGGGATGCGGTCGGTCAGTACTGCGAGGAGGTGCTGCGCTGCTGCGAGACCTCGCGGTCGATCGTCGACTTCATCTCGGTCAGCAGCTTCTGCGCCTTCTGCAGCTCGGGGCGGTGCGTGCCCGTCCACTCCTGCTCGAACTGCCTGGAGTCGTCGCCCTGCCAGTTCTGCTTCAGCGACTCGACCTCGGAGTCGACCTTCTGGATGAGCTTCTGGATGGCCTCCGCCTGCTGCTGCAGGACGTTGCCCTGGGCGTTGACCTCATCGTCGTTCATTCCGAGCCAAGCCATGTCCTTCTCCTTTGCCTGTGTTCCCCCGACGGATTCGGGACGTTCTCTTCTCCGGACCACCCGTTGCAGGCCCGCTCATGTCACTCCTCGACGGCCCCGCGGCGGTTCGTCCGGTCCGCGGCTTTCGTCGACAGCAAGAAAGGTATGTGACCCCCGCAGGAGTGTCGATGGGGAGCACTCCCCATGACTTCCCACGTCGCGCGCCACCGATGGCGCATGCCGTCCCGCCGGTCGAGATGCCTTGTGCCCCAAGGCTTTCAGCATCGTGTGCAGGGTCATGGGAGGGCGACCTGGAGCAGCTCGAAGCGGCCCTTCTCGACGAGGAAACCGCGTCCTGGGGGCAGCTCGGCGCGGTTGAGGGAGGGCAGGTTCGCCTTGAACACCGACAGGCCCTCGTTGCCGTCGGGGTGCAGGGCGAGCCCGGAGCGCGAGGTCTTGAGCAGCGCCTGCAGTCCGAAGTTGCTGCTGAAGAAGGCGGCCTCACCCTCGGCGACGACGAGCTGGTCGTTGTCGACGCATGCCTTCGCCAGTGCGGTGAGCGCGTTCTCGGCGCCCGACGGGGCGAGGTCGTCGACGCGCTCGACGAAGATCGCCACGGGGCGGCTGGTGCGTCCCTCCTCGATGTCGGCGGTGAGCCGCGTCGCCAGCTTGGTGCTCGCCTCGCCGCCGACGGCGGTCTCGGCCCAGATGCCGAGGTCGAGCAGCTCGGACGAGCGCCGGGGGGTCATGAGGTAGAGCGCGGTGCTCGAGCTGAAGCGGAAGAGCCCGGCCGCAGCGGCTGCGACCGCCGTGGTGCGACCCGAGCCCGAGGGCCCGGTGATGACGAAGGTGCCCTTGGGGTCGAAGCCGTGCGGCTCCAGCGTGGAGGACGCGACGCCGAGCACCGGCCGGCCTCGGAGCTCCGGGGGCAGCTCGCCGAGCGGGATGACCTCCGCGAGGCTCTCGATGGGCGGGGCCTGGCTGACGCCGGCCTTGCGGGTCGCGTCGGCGAACGCCTCGATGGCGGCGGCCTGCACCGTGACGTCGGACGAGCCGCCGAGCACCGCGACCTGCACCTCGGAGCCGGACATGAGTCCACGTCCGGCCGGCGAGGCCATCGTCAGCACGTCGCCGGGCACCCCGAAGACGGAGTAGTCGTCGGCGTTGCTCATCCGCAGGATGATCCGGCCCTGCACAGCGGCCGCGAGGTTGGTCGGCAGCCCCGTGCGCTGGTCGCTGGCGATGATGAAGTGCACGCCGACGGGGCGCCCGTCGGCTGCGAGGCCGGCCAGCAGGTCGAGCCACTGGAAGCGGCCGCCGACCT
>NZ_BAAANB010000044.1:0-10707 GCF_039529575.1 Terrabacter terrae | reverse complement strand
ACGGGCTGGGGGTAGGGCGGCGTCGTCGCCGTCGCCTGACGCCCGGCGACGCCGGTCGATGGCATGCTCGCTCCCATGGAAGCCGACGTCGTCGTCGTGGGAGCCGGCCTCGCCGGCCTCGTCGCCACCGCTGAGCTCGCCGACCGTGGCAAGCGGGTCGTCCTGGTCGACCAGGAGGGCGAGCAGTCCCTGGGCGGCCAGGCGTTCTGGAGCTTCGGCGGCCTCTTCCTCGTCGACAGTCCCGAGCAGCGGCGGCTGGGCATCAAGGACAGCCTCGAGCTCGCGACCCAGGACTGGATGGGCAGCGCCCAGTTCGACCGCGAGGAGGACTTCTGGCCGCGCAGGTGGGCCGAGGCCTACCTGCACTTCGCCGCCGGCGAGAAGCGGTGGTGGCTCCGCCAGCAGGGCCACCGCCTCTTCCCGGTCGTCGGGTGGGCGGAGCGGGGCGACGGGCGTGCCGACGGCCACGGCAACTCCGTGCCGCGCTTCCACATCACGTGGGGCACCGGGCCGGGGATCGTCGAGCCGTTCGAGCGACGCGTCCGCGCCGCGGTCGCTCGTGGCCTGGTCACCCTCGCGTTCCGGCACCGCGTCGACGAGCTCGTCCTGACCGCGGGAGCAGTCACCGGCGTACGCGGTCACCTCCTCGCGCACGACGGCGTGGCTCGCGGTCGGGCGAGCAGCCGGGAGGAGGTCGGTGACTTCGAGATCGGCGCGCAGGCCGTCCTCGTCACGAGCGGGGGCATCGGCGGCGACCACGACCTCGTGCGCCGCGCATGGCCCGAGCGGCTCGGCGCCCCACCGGCCCGGATGGTGGCGGGCGTCCCTGCCCACGTCGACGGCCGCATGCTCGGCATCACGCGGGCGGCCGGAGGTCGGGTCATCAACCCCGACCGGATGTGGCACTACACCGAAGGGCTGCGCAACTGGGACCCCGTGTGGGACAACCATGGCATCCGCATCCTCCCCGGCCCCTCCTCCCTGTGGCTCGACGCCCGGGGACGACGCCTGCCCGCGCCGTACTTCCCCGGCTTCGACACCCTCGGCACGCTGCGCCACATCGTCGGGACCGGACACGACTACTCGTGGTTCGTCCTGACCCAGCGCATCATCGAGAAGGAGTTCGCCCTCTCCGGCTCGGAGCAGAACCCCGACCTCACCGGCAAGGACGTGCGGCAGGTGCTGGGCCGGGCCCGTGGCGGTGCCCCCGCTCCCGTCGAGGCGTTCAAGCGCCACGGGGAGGACTTCGTCGTCGCCGACACCCTCGACGAGCTGGTCCGCGGGATGAACGAGCTCACCGGTGAGGGCCTGCTCGACGCCGAGTCGATGCGGCGAACCATCGTCGCGCGGGACAACGAGCTCGACAACGACTTCAGCAAGGACGCGCAGGTGACCGCGATGCGCGGTGCCCGGAACTACCTGGGCGACAAGCTGATCCGTGTCGCGAGCCCCCACCGGCTGCTCGACCCGAAGGCCGGCCCGCTCATCGCGGTGCGGCTGCACATCCTGACCCGCAAGACACTGGGCGGCCTCGAGACCGACCTGGGCGGGCGGGTGCTGCGCGCCGGTGGTGATCCGCTGCCGGGGGTCTACGCAGCCGGTGAGGTCAGCGGCTTCGGGGGCGGCGGCATGCACGGCTACAACTCGCTCGAGGGCACGTTCCTCGGCGGGTGCCTGTTCAGCGGCCGGACTGCCGGTCGGTCGGTGGCGGCGGCGTTGTGACCTGCGTCGACGACCGGGGAGGACTGCCCTGGCGACCGTCCTCGCCGAGGAGGCTGCGCCAGCGAGCCGGCCCCACGTCCACCGAGCGCTCGAGGAGCCGGTGCGCCGCCGGGGCCAGGGCCCACGTGCCGAACCAGACGACGAGCACACCGAGGCTCATCCCCGCGACGACGTCGTGCCAGTAGTGCGCGCCGACGAGCACCCGGGACACGCCGACCGCCAGCGCGAGGGGGACGACGAGGCGCCACCACAGCGGGGAGAGGGCCACGACCGCGGTGGCGAGCCCCGCGGCGATGACGGCGTGGTTGCTCGGCCAGGACCAGTCGTTCGCCGCCGGACACGCGGCCACCGTGTGCACGGCCATCGCCCGGCACGGCCGCGCCTCCCGGACCACGCCCTTGACGACCTCGCTCAGCACGTAGGCCGCGACGGTCGCGGTGGCGCCCACGAGGGCCACGGTCACGTGCTCGAGGCCGCGCGAGCGTGCCCGCCAGGCGGCACACGCGAACACCAGGGCCAGCACGACGATGCCCAGCTCACCGACGACCTCGAAGAAGCCGCCGAAGACCGACGGCAGGGCCACGGCCCCCGCCGTCGTGGCGCGGTAGGCCGCGTCGCGGACGAGGTAGAGGACGGCGACGACGGCGAGCAGGACGAGGACGGTCGGCACCGCGCCGGCCGCCCGTCCGCCGGCGAACCGTCGGCGTACGTTCACCGCGCTGTCATGTGCAGATGGCATGCGCCCGACGGTAGGTCACGAACTTGGGAGTGCGGCCACAGGTATGGCAGGAGCAGGGCCGTGCGCTCAGAGCCGCCCACGCACCGGCGTGCGCTCCACCGGATCGCCCTCCTCGGGCATCACCATCTCGGCCCGGACGCCGAGCAGCCGCACCTCGCGGGCAGGATCGAGCGTCTCGGCGAGTGCCACGGCCGCGTCGACCACGACGTCGCAGTCCTGGGTCGGTGCCGGGAGCTTGCGCGCCTTGCTCTGGGTGAAGAACGGCGCGTAGCGCACCTTGAGGGTGACCCGGAAGACGGGCCGGCCCTCCTTGACCGTGTCGTCGAACACCTGCGAGGCGAGCTCACGGACGGCCGCTCGCACCTCGTCGGGGGTCGTGAGGTTGCTCTGGTAGGTCGTCTCGCGACTGTGGCCACGTGCCACCCAGGGCGTGTCGTCGACGACGGCCGAGCCGATGCCGCGGCCCAGCTGGGAGTACCACACGCCCATGCGCGGCCCGAACTCGCCGACGAGCACGGCCTCGTCCGCCTCGGACAGCTGGCGCACCGTCTCGATGCCGTGGCCGGCCAGCCGCTTGGAGATCTTCGTCCCGATGCCCCACAGGTCGATGGTGGGCCGGCCGCCCATGACCTCGAACCAGTTGTCCGCCGTGAGCCGGAAGACGCCGCGCGGCTTGCCGAAGCCCGTCGCGATCTTGGCGCGCACCTTGTTGTCGCCGATGCCGACCGAGCAGTGCAGGTCGGTGGCCTCGAGGACCGTCCGACGCACGCGCCCGGCGAAGGCCTCCGGGTCGTCGGTGCGGACGCCGAGGAACGCCTCGTCCCAGCCGAGCACCTCGACGACGACGCCCAGCCCGCGCAGCGCCTCCATCACCTCCTCCGAGGCCTCGGTGTAGGCCGCCGCGTCGACGGGCAGGATCACGGCGTCCGGCACCTTGCGGGCGGCGAGGCGAAGCGGCATCCCCGAACCGACGCCGAACGCCCGGGCCTCGTAGCTGGCCGTGGACACCACCGCCCGCTCGCTCGGGTCGCCCCGACCCCCCACGATGACGGGCTTCCCCGCGAGCTCCGGGCGCCGCAGCACCTCGACGGCGGCGATGAACTGGTCGAGGTCGACGTGCAGCACCCAGGAGCGAGCATCCGGGGCCGGCCGCGCGTCCATCCCTAGGCGGGCCGGTCCCGCCGGGGCGGACGCGGCGAGCGGGGACCGGCGTCGCGGACCGGCTTGCCGCGACGGAAGGTGTAGACGGCCGGGCCCTCGTCGGCGCCCGCGGCGTGGGGCTCCGCCGAGTCGTGTGCCGTGTCGCCACCGCCCGGGTCCGCGTCGTGCCGCTCCGGTGCAGCCACGACCAACACCGGCGCGTCATGGGTCTGCGACTCTGGTTCGGCCGGCGCCGCTTCGGCCGGCGCTGCTTCGGCCGGCGCTGCTTCGGCCGGTTCTGGCTCGGCCGACCCCTGTGCCTCAGCACCGGACTCGGCCGGCTCAGGTGCGTCGTGCTCGGGCAGCTCCGGCTCGTCGACGGACTCGGGCACGTCCACGAGCTCGGGTTCTGGGCCGGCGAAGGCGTCCTGCTCACGGGCCGCGATCACCACGCCGTGGTAGAGCATGGCGGCGGCGAGCGCGGTCAGGCCGAAGGCCCCCACCGCGAGCGGCAGGCCGGTGTGTGCGCCACCGATCTGGGACCGGAGCAGGTGCAGACCACCGGCAGCTGCTCCCACGACCGCGGCCCCGACGAACCAGATGATCGTGGCCCGGGTCATTGTTTTCCCCACGGGGTCACTGTCGCACATGCACGCAGCCCGCGACGGGACCACGTGCCGGCCGCGGTCACGAGGCGAGCAGGCTTCCGGGTCAGACGAGCCCGCGGGCCGCGGCCACGGACGGCGCGAAGCCGTGACCCTTGGCGGAGCTCCGGTCCTGCTGCGCCGTGGTCTTCCCGACAGCCTTGGCCTCTCCGACAGCCTTGGCCTTTCCGACAGCCTTGGCCTTTCCGACAGCCTTGGCCTTTCCGACAGCCTTGGCCTTTCCGACAGCCTTGCCGACCGCCTTGACCTTGCCTGCGGCCGCGCCCTTGCCGACCGCCTTGCCGACCGCCTTGCCGACCCCCTTGCCGACTGCCTTGCCCTTGCCGAGCGCCTTGCCGTTGCCGGCGGCCAGGGACTTCGCCGCAGCAGTGGACCTGCCCTCGGCCGCCCCCTTGCCAGCGCCAGCGCCGGCGCCCACTCCCTGGTCGGCGTCACTCTTCGCGTCACCCGGTGCGGCATCGGCGGCTCGGGGGCGCAGGGCATCGGGCGACAGGGTCAGCCCCTCGGCGTCGAGGGACTCCGTCGCGGCGGCCACGTCAGGAGCGGGCGTCACGGCCACCGCGCTCGAGCGCCCCGCGCCGGATGGAGTGTGCGGCGAGGCGGGCAGGGCGGCGGTCGGTGCGGCATACGTGCTCTGGGCGTGGAAGCCGCTGCGCGAGCTGACGGGAACGGGTGTGCCGGTCGCGAGCGCGGGAGCCGGCCGGCTCGGAGAGCCCACCGACCCGAGGATGAGCGCGGCGACGCCCAGGCCGAGCAGCAGGCTCGCGCCGCGATGGCCACCCACCTGCACCAGGGAGAACTGGCCGGTGACGAGCGCTGCGCTCGCGGCCACGAGCGTGGACACCCCGACGACGACGAGACCCCCCGTCACGCCGCCCACGAGGGCGCTGAAGAGCACGAGGGACCCGATGATCGCAAAACCCGACACGGTGCCCTCGGGCATGCGGCGGGGCGCGGCGTCCTCGGCGAGCAGGTCGACGCGGTCGTGCTCGAGGAGCAGGACCCCGGGCCGGGACGGCAGCGTGAAGCAGGCCTGCTCGGAGGCCGTCGTCGAACCGGGCATATCGGACATCACCGGGTCAGTGTGGTGTATGACCCACCCCGAACGCGAGCCCGGGCGCGCCCCTGCGCTCGACGACACTCGTCGGCGACGGGGCCGCTGCGTGGGGTACCTGCTGCTGGTCATGGGGGCTCACCACTCCTGCGTCACGCGGACGGCACCACGGCGTATCGGTGCCGTCAGAACGGGACAGTACCCCGCAACGTCAGGTTTTGGGCGACAAAAGGTAAAGGAAGGGCAAAGTCACCCCTCGCGGCCGCGGGAGTAGCGCTTCTGGATCTCGTGCAGGAACGCATCCGAGATCCGGCGGTACTGGTGGAGCGTCAGGGTGACCGGGTCCCCGACCTTCAGGCCGAGAACGCTGCGCGCCGGGTCGAGGGGCACCTGCGGGTCCTCCGCGACGGTGCCGCCGTTCTCCGCCAGCGAGCGCGCCAGGACCCGGACCTCGTTGAGCGCGTTCCCGCCGGGGCCCTCGACCTGGAGCCGGTCGACGAAGTAGGCGTCGAGGACGAGCAGCATGTTGTTGAAGTACTCGTACTCCAGCGACTCCAGCGCACTCTCCAGCGACGACACGTCCGCGTCCCCGTGGTCCCGCGCCGCGTGGGCCACCTCGGTGAAGGCCGCCACCTGTGACTCCACCCGCGAGCGACAGGCGTCGATGTAGTCCTGGTCGTACTCCTCCACGCCCCTCATCACCTCAGGGTAGCGGCGACCCGGGCGCACCACCTGTCACCGCCATCGACGCCTCCATCGCCGCCGACCACGCCGGCCACTAGGTTGGGCGCATGGCAGCGGGTGAGCGCAACGTGCTCGGTGGGCAGCTGCAGGCCTGCGGCACCGACCCGCTCACCGGCTTCTACCGCGACGGCTACTGCACGACGGGTCCCGAGGACCGGGGCAGCCACACCATCTGCGTCGTGGCCACGAGGGAGTTCCTCGAGCACCAGCGCGGGGTCGGCAACGACCTGGTGACGCCGCGCCCCGAGTGGCGCTTCCCCGGCCTCACCCCCGGCGACCGGTGGTGCGTCGTGGCCCAGCGCTGGCTGCAGTCCCACCAGGACGGCGCCGCCGCACCGGTCGTCCTCGCCGCCACCCACGAGCGCGCGCTCGAGGTCGTGCCCCTGCAGCTGCTGCAGGCGTATGCCGCCGACATCCCGGACGACCCCAGCTCGCTGCTGTGAGGAGCCCACAGGCGGACTGCTCGCAGTGCTTCGGCCTGTGCTGCGTCGCCCTGCCGTTCGCGCGCTCGGCGGACTTCCCGGTGGACAAGGGGGCGGGCGAGCCGTGCCGCAACCTGCTGGCGGACCACAGCTGCGGCATCCACGACCGCCTCGCGCAGGAGGGCTGGCGCGGCTGCGTGACGTTCGACTGCTTCGGCGCGGGGCAGCAGGTCTCACAGGTGACCTTCGGGGGCGTCTCGTGGCGCGAGGCACCCGACACCGCCCCGAGCATGTATGCCGTCCTGCCCGTCATGCGCCAGCTGCACGAGATGCTCGCCCACCTCCAGGACGCGCTCGCGCTGGAGCCGAGCCCGCCCACGCGGGCCGACGTCTCCGACGCGCTCGCCGAGGTCGAGGCCGCTTCGGCCGGTACCGCCGACCAGGTTCTCGCCGTCGACCTCGTCGCGCTGCGGTCGCGGGTGGGCGGCCTGCTCCGTGAGGTCAGCGCGGGCGAGCGCGAGCGGCGTCGGAGGCGGGACGGCATACCCGTGCCGGCGCGTCGGCTGCGCGCGGGCGCCGACCTGGTCGGCGCCGACCTGCGGGGCCGCGACCTGCGCACTGCCGACCTGCGCGGGGCGCTGCTCATCGCGGCCGACCTGCGCGGCGCGGACCTGCGCTGGGCCGACCTGCTGGGAGCCGACCTGCGCGACGCGGACCTGCGGGGGGCACGGCTCGACGGCGCCCTCTTCCTGACCCGACCGCAGCTGGCGGCCGCGCGCACCTGAGCACCACCCGCCCCGAGGATTCGCGCATTAGCGCACCGTGGCAGGGGGTCGACACGCACAATCGAGGCACCAACCACGTCGAGCACCGGAGTGCACCGTGCGCCGAGCCCGCGCCACCAGGGCCAGCAGCGCCACCAGCGCCATGCGCGCGGTGGTGGTGGCTGCGCTGGGCCTGGTCGCCGCGGTCCTCGCCGGGTGCTCCTCGGGTGAACCGCAGGTGGAGCTGAGCCAGGTGGGCGCCGCCACGGGCACCCCGGTGCCGACGCAGACCGTGACGGTGACCCAGGTCGAGACCCGCACCGTGACGGCGACCACGACCCGGGTGCAGACGGCCACGGTGACGGTCTCGCCCACCGTCACGGTGACCGCGCCGCCGCGCCCGAGCCTGACGACGAGCACCGTCTTCAACCGGCCCGCGGCGCTGGCCGACTACGGCAACCTGGTGGACGACGTGGGAGTGCTCGACCGGATGACGTTGTCGGGCAACGCAGCCGCGCTCCAGCTCGACCTGCTGGCCCAGCACCTGGGCCGGCTCGCTGCCAACGGGCCGCCGCCCGGCCTCGACTCCCCCAGCTACTACGGCCGGCTCTACTCGTTGGGGCTGTTCGCCCGGGCCGCCTCGGACGAGGCGCAGGCCGGCTCGCCCGTCGCGGCGAGCCGCTACGCCGTGATCCGGCAGGAGACGGGCGTGCTCCTCTCCCTCGTGGATGGCGCCCTGTCGACGACGTTCGCACTCCCCGCGCCCGCCCCCCGGCCGACGAGCCCTGCCGCGACCCCCTCGGCAACGCGCTGAGCCCCGCGGCCAGGCGCTGAGCACCCGGCTCCAGCGCGAGGCCGGCTTCAGCGAGAAGCCGGACGCTCGGTGTGGATGCGTCGCGCGAGACGTGACGACGGTCGCCGCCGCACCGGCACGCGCGACCAGACCGCCTGCTGCAGCGCCAGGGTCATCCAGCCCGCCAGGGCCATGCCGACGATGTTGAGGACGAGCTGCAGTCCGCTGCCGCGCACCTCGTTCCAGGCGCCGAAGGCGAGCCCCAGCGCGACGTTGCCGGCTGCCGGGATGGTGGTGACGGAGATGAACACGCCACTGAGCCCACCCACCTTGGCCGAGGTCAGCGAGAGCACACCCGCGGCGGCGGCGAGGACGGCGACGATGAACGACCACTTGTCCGGGGTGTAGATGAAGCCGGTGCTCGGCCGGCTCCCCGTGATGTCGTGCAGCGTGACCCAGCCGAGCGCGCGGGTGACGAGTGCAGCCAGGGAGGTGACGACGATCGCGACGCCGAAGCCGACGACGAGCGCACGGGCTGCGACGCCGAGGAGCAGGTGGCGGCGTCGCACGAGCGCCACCCCGAGAGCCGCGATGGCCCCGAACTCCGGGCCGAGCACCATGGCGCCGATGACGAGGATCTGCGAGTCGAGCACGATGGCGATGCCGGCGATGAGCGTCGCGAGCGTCATGAACGACAGGAACGTCCAGTTGAGCTCGCTGTCGTCGTAGGACCGTTGGGCGACCTCGGCCCAGACGACGGCGTCAGCGCTGCTGCCGGGCGTCCGCTCGTCTGCCTCGAAGCCCGGGCGCGAGATCCACGTGGTCACCGGCTCGAGCTGCATGGATCCCTGCTCGTGGACCCCGAGGTCCCGGAGCCGGTCGACGAGCACGTTCGCTCCCTCTCTCGCCACGTCTGCCTGGACCACGTCACCGACGGGACGGACCGCTGCTCCCCGCAGGACGGACAGCGTGCTCACAGCCGTGGAGTCGGCGAGCAGCTCGGTCACCCGCTCGGTCAGGGCGCTCGGGACGGTGACGGTGAGGCGCAGCATGCAGCACAGTCTGCCGCGCCGTTGACACGGAGGGATGGGCACACGACAGTGACACCTGCACAGTCGTTCAGATGAGGAGACGTCCATGAGTACGGTGAGCGGCCTCGACGGATGCGTCTCCCCCGGCATCCATCCGGAGAAGGTGGCGCTGGCGACCGAGAACGCTCCGGGATCGGAGGAGCTCGCCCGCGTCACGAGCGTCTTCAAGCTGCTGGGGGACCCGACCCGCGCCCGGCTGCTCTACGCGCTGCTCGAGGCCGGCGAGCTGTGCGTGTGCGACCTGGCGGCGGCGACCCGGACCGCCGAGACGACCGTGTCCCAGGCCCTGCGGCTGCTCCGCACCTCCTCCGTGGTGACGGGCCGGCGGGACGGGCGCAACATCTACTACCGGCTCTCGGACGCGCACGTCCGGCTGCTGCTCGACGTCACGCGGAAGCATGCGCTCCACGACGGGAAGGTGCGGCCATGAGCCACTCGCACGGGTCCTCGCACGGGTACTTGCACGGACCCTCTCAAGGGCACTCCCACGGCGCTGCGGCGGCCCACGCCGGTGGGCGCCACCGCTGGCGGCTGGGCGTCGCCTTCGGGCTCATCGCGGCCTTCTTCGTCGTCGAGCTCATGGCCGGGCTGCTGTCCGGCTCGCTGGCGCTGCTCTCCGACGCGGGGCACATGGCAGCCGACGTCGTGACCCTCGGAGCGGCGCTGGTCGCCACGCGGATCGCCACGCGTGCCGACACGACAGGCCGCCGCACCTTCGGCTCCTACCGCGCGGAGGTCTTCGCCTCGGGCCTCGCCGTGCTCCTGATGCTGGGGGTGTCCGTGTACATCGCTGTCGAGGCCTTCGGGCGCATCGGCGCCCGTCCGGAGATCGCATCGGGCACCATGCTCGTCGTCGGCGTCATCGGCCTCGTGGTCAACCTCATCGCCCTGTTCATGCTGCGCGGCGGCGCCGGCGAGAGCCTCAACGTCAAGGGCGCCTACCTGGAGGTGGTCGCCGACACGGTGGGCTCGATCGGCGTCGTCGTCGCGGCCCTGCTGGTGCGGGCGACGGGGAGCGCCTGGTGGGACACCGTGGTCGCAATCGCGATCGCCGTCTTCGTGGCCGTGCGCGCCGTGGGGCTCGGGCGTGAGGTGCTGACGGTGCTCGGACAGCACGCACCGACGGGCATGGACCCCGCCGAGCTCGAGAACGCTCTCGGTGAGGTGCCGGGCGTCACCGAGGTCCACGACCTGCACGTGTGGACCCTGACGTCCGGCATGGACGTCGCCACCGCCCATCTGGTGGTGGCAGCCGGTGACGCCGGACACGACGTGCTGGATGACGCGAGCCGCATGCTCCGCGAGCGCTTCCACGTCGCACACGCGACGCTTCAGGTCGAGACCACGGACCGCTCGGAGTGCCGCGGCGCCGACTGGTGACCCTGGGCCGGCGCTCGTCGTCGCTCGTCACCGACGGCACGAGCTGGCGCGCCTCCCTCCGAACCCCTGTGCGTTGGGTTGCCACGTGACCCAGCCACCCTCGCCGACGCCGTTGGCTCGCCCAGTGACACAAGCACGGCGCCGGGCCCTCACCGCAGCTCTGCTGGCCCGCCAACCGGCGCGACACGCCAAT
>NZ_BAAANB010000043.1:0-818 GCF_039529575.1 Terrabacter terrae | reverse complement strand
ACCCGCTGGCAGCCGCGGTCGGACAGGCCGTCGTCGGGCTGCTGT
Source organism: Terrabacter terrae (assembly GCF_039529575.1). Classification (NCBI taxonomy): domain Bacteria; kingdom Bacillati; phylum Actinomycetota; class Actinomycetes; order Micrococcales; family Intrasporangiaceae; genus Terrabacter; species Terrabacter terrae. The sequence goes on along the minus strand of NZ_BAAANB010000043.1, from coordinate 773 downwards.
CGACCGGCGAGTTCCAGCAGCGGGCCCGACGGCTCGGCATGGTGCTCGAGTCGGGGCTGCGGGAGCTGGTCGGGCACGGCGTCGAGACGGTCCGCTGCCGTGGCCTGTGGGCCGGCGTCGACATCGAGCCGGGGCTCATGACCGGCCGCGAGGCCTCGCACCGGCTCCTCGAGCAGGGCGTGCTCGTCAAGGACACCCACGGCTCGACGATCCGCATCGCTCCCCCGCTCGTCGTCACCGAGGCCGAGATCGGCATGCTCATCGACGCGCTCGAAGCCGTGCTGCGCTGACGCCGGCACCTGGACGGGGCGGCGACGATCCTGCGACTCGATGACTTCAGGACCTCAGGAGGGGTCATGGCAGCACAGCGGAACAAGAAGAAGTGGTCGGACCTGAGCAGCAACCAGCAGACGGCGATTCTCGTCGCCGGCTGCGTGCAGGTCTCGCTCGCGGCGACCGCGTGGGTCGACCTGGCGCGCCGGCCCGCGAAGCAGGTGCAGGGCAGCAAGGCCAAGTGGGCCGCGATCATCGCGATCAACTTCATCGGCCCGATCGCCTACTTCACCCGCGGCCGCAAGACCACCTAGCGGAGGGCGCCCTGGCCCAGGATCAGGTCGGGGATCGTCACGGCGAAGCCGCGCTCGGCCCGGTCCCGGATGCCGTGCAGCATCTGGCGGCTCATCGCCGAGCTGGCGGCCGAGACCGGCTCGACGAGCAGGAACGACCACGGGTGCGTGTAGGCGAAGCGCTCGCGCACGATCAGGCGCGTCGCC
>NZ_BAAANB010000042.1:0-1028 GCF_039529575.1 Terrabacter terrae | reverse complement strand
GCTGGTGGCTCAGGAAGTCGGCTGCGGCGTTCTTGATCGGTTGCATGGTGGTCCCCTCCTCCACCGGCACGGTGCTCGTGCCCTCCTGGACGTCCACGATCCCCGAACACCGGCTGACAGGTCAGGGCCGAAGGTCCCTGCCACGCACCTGCCGGGGCTTCGACGGGTCGGGCGGGACGTTCCGGCTTGCGCCACACGGAGACGTGGCTCTCGCTGTCGGTCGTGAAGGGCTCCCCCGGTCCAGCCGGCGACGCGGCGCTCGAGCTCCAGTCCGGCGAGCTGCGCCATGAGGTCGCACTCGCCCGGCCAGACGTACCGGAAGTTGCTCGCGCCGTCGTGACCACGCGAAGCATGAGGGCGCAGGCTGGATTCATGGACACCGAGGCCCTCCCCCTTCCCCCGTCTGCCGACGAGTTGCTGCACGCCCTCGGGCACGCCGTGATCGCGACGGACACGACGGGGACGGTGCTGTCCTGGAACGACGCCGCCGAGCAGCTGTACGGCTGGCCCGCGGCGGAGGCCGTAGGGCGTGACATCACGCAGGTGACGGTGCCGGAGGTCTCCCAGCAGGCGGCGGCGGAGATCATGGCTGCGCTGCGGGAAGGCCGTTCATGGTCCGGTGGATTCCCGGTTCGGCGCCGCAGCGGCGAGGTGCTGCATGCGCTGGTCACCGACACTGGCGTGTACCGCGACGGGGAGCTGATCGGCATCGTCGGCGCCTCCCTCAACCTCGGCGACGCCGTCCGGCACCTGATGGAACGCTCCAGCGATGCCGCGGTCCTGCTCGACGAGCACCATCTCGTCAGTTACGCCAGCCCAGCGGTCGCGAACCTCTTCGGCTGGCCAGTCGACGAGGTCGTGGGCACACCCATCACGGACCGCATCCACCCCGAGGACCACCAAGCCTTCGAGGAGCTGCTGGCCGCCGACCCGCCCCGGGCGGAGCGGGTCGGCGAGCTCCGGGTCCGCACCGACGGCGCCTGGTCCTGGGTGGAAGTGGCGGTGACCAACCTCTACAACCAGCCCGG
>NZ_BAAANB010000041.1:0-3406 GCF_039529575.1 Terrabacter terrae | reverse complement strand
CCATGGCAGCAGCTCGCTGCGCCTTCTCCGACTGCAGGAGCCAGAGGATCCGCTGCTTCGCCCGGTCGTCGGAACCACCGTCTGGCGCCGAACGCCCGGCCTCGAGGAATGGCACGAACTCACTCCTCTCACCCGGGTCGCCCTACTCCTCAATTAGAACATGTGTTCGAGTCAATGGGAAGGCTTGCCCACAGGTGACAAGCACCTTTCAATCGGCTGGCGGCTCCGGCTCAGGCTGGCGCCGTGGTCGCGACTTTCGTCGCGTGAGGAGCACTCCCGCGATGCACAGGGCGCCACCGACATAGGTCAGCGCCGGCGGCACCTCGGACAGCAGCGCCCAGGCGATCAGGGTCGCGATGAAGGGGACGAGGAAGGTCGTGAGCGTCAGAGTCCCTGCGTTGCTGCGGGCGAGCACGTAGGCCCAGGTCGAGAAGGCGATGGCGGTCGGGAAGACTCCGAGATAGGCGATCCACCACAGTGTCGACGGGTCGCTCTCGCGGACGACCGTGACGAGCTCGCCGCTCCAGGGCAGGCAGACCACGGCCCCGATGACGCAGGCCAGCCAGGTGACCTCGGGACCCGGCAGCCGCCCGAGGAGGGGCTTCTGGGCGAGGACGCCGACGGCATACGTCACGGCAGCGAGGATGGCGAGCCAGACGCCGACCAGGTCTCCGGAGCCGCCCGACGAGGACCCACGCGCGATGACGACGACCCCGGCGAACCCGACGGCCATGCCGATGAGCAGCCAGCGGGTCATCTTCTCGCCGAGGAAGACCGTGGCGAGGAGGGCCACGATGATCGGACCCACCTGCACGACGAGGGCGGACGTCCCCGCGTCGATGCGTCGCTCAGCGGCGTTGAGGGCGAGGTTGTAGACGCCGAACCAGCCCACGCCGCAGAGCAGCAGGAGCGGCCAGTCCCGCTTGGCGGGCCACGTGCGCGGACGCCGGAAGACCAGGACGCCGAGGGCGACGGACGCGACCAGCAACCGGCCCAACGAGAGGGCACCCGGCGGCACGTCGCGGCCGAGGTGGCGGATCGCGACGAACGCCGAGGCCCAGAGCAGGAGCGTGACCGCCACGGCGGCGAGGACGAGCACGTGCGCCCGTCGCCCGGGGCTCGGTGCCAGGCCCGTCGTCGAGTCCGTCGTCGTGGTGCGGGAACGGTCGCTCACCCGGCGACCGTAGTCCCCGCCACCGACAGACGTCTCCAACGGGCAACGTCCCCCGGAGCCGCCTTGTCCGCACCGGTCCTGGCAGCGGCCCGCAGCCGCCTGCACCGGCTCACCCCGAGCAGGCGGGGCGGCCCACGGGGGCGGCGCTCTCGTCCTCCAGGAGCTCGGCATCCACCGCGCCACCGACGTCATCGGGGGGTATGCCGCGTGGCGCGCCTGGCGGGACGGGCGCGCGTAGGCGCGCACACGGCATACGGCATACGGCTCGGGGCAGAGCTCAGTGGCCGGGACCCGTGACGATCTTCGCGCGCTCGGACTCGTGGGCGCCGCCCTTGGCGTCGAGGGTGCGGCAGGCCTCCTCGATGTCGCGAGCGAGCGTGTCGACGTGCTCCCGGCTCATCGTCTCCTTGACGAGCGCCCGCATGATCGTGACGTCCTGCGCGTCGGGCGGCAGCGTGTACGCCGGCACCATCCACCCGCGCTCGGCCGAGAGCTGCCAGGCGAGGTCGAACTCGTCGAAGTCCTGCTCACCCGTGAGACGGAAGGCCACGAGCGGGAGCTGCTCCTCGTAGCGGTCGATGAGCTCGAAGCGCCCCATCTTCTCGAGCTCGTCGCCGAGCATCCGGGCGTTCTCCTCCATGTTGCGCATGATGTAGCTGTAGCCCTGCCGGCCGAAGCGCACGAAGTTGTAGTACTGCGCCAGGACCATGGACGACCCCGTGGAGAAGTTGAGCGTGAACGTCGAATCCGTCTTGCCGAGGTAGTTCTCCTCGAAGACGAGGTCGGGAGCCAGGTCGGCGGTCTCCCGGAAGACGAGCCAGCCGATGCCGGGGTAGACGAGGCCGAACTTGTGGCCGGAGACGTTGATCGAGCGCACCTGCTCGAGCCGGAAGTCCCACGGCGAGTCGGGGTAGAGGAACGGCCACACGAACCCGCCGCTCGCGCCGTCGATGTGCAGGGGGACGTCGAGGCCGCGCTCCTGCTTGAGCTGCACCAGCAGGTTGTTGATCCCGACGACGTCGTCCTTGTGGCCGGTGAAGGTCGTGCCGAGGACCGCGGCGACACCGATCGTGTTCTCGTCGACGTGGGCCGCGACGTCGTCGGGCCCGATCGTGTACTTGCCCGGCTGAAGCGGCACGATGCGCGGCTCGACGTCGAAGTAGCGGCAGAACTTCTCCCACACGACGTGCACGTCGCCGCCGAAGACGAGGTTGGGGCGCTCGACCGAGCCACCCTCCCGCTGCCGACGGGTGCGCCAGTTCCACTTCAGGGACAGCGCGCCCAGCATGATCGCCTCCGAGGAGCCCTGGGTGCGCGCCCCGGTGGTCGGGCCCGGCGCGTGGAAGAGGTCGGCGAGCATGCGGATGCAGCGCTGCTCGATCTCGGCCGTCCGCGGGTACTCGGCGTGGTCGATGAAGTTGCGGTGCAGGTTCTCGGCGATGATCCGCTGCGCCTCGGGCTCCATCCACGTGGTCACGAAGGTCGCGAGGTTGCGCGCGGGGTCCCCCTCGATGACCAGGTCCTCGGCGACGAGGCGCATGGCGTCGACCGCCGTCATTCCGGTGTCAGGGAACTCGCGGCTCGGCACCTCCTGTGTGATGAAGCGGTTGCCGTAGAGGGCGGCGACGGCGTCGAGCTCGGACGGCTTGGTCGGTGTGGTCATGCTGGTACTCCTCGGAGGGGTTGGCTCTGACTGGGTTTCGGGGTCACGGCGGCGTCGAGTCGCTCCGTGTCGCGTCACGGGGTCCGGCGGGCCGGGTGGGGGCCACGGCTCGTCGCCAGGCCGGCAGCATCAGGGCCGCGCCGACGAGGAAGCACGCGGCGCCGAGGAACGTCCCGGCGACTGCGACGCGCGCGTTCAGCACCCCGTCGGTGCTCGGCACGACGTAGCTGGCGAGCGCCGAGGCCATGAAGAGGATCGAGCCGGCCAGGTTGACCCAGGCGATCCGCCACGGGAACGACCTGGGCTCGAAGGTCAGCAGACGCGCCGAGACGGCGAGGACGGCATACGTGCTCGACGCGAGGAAGAGCACGGAGCCGTAGAGGTCGGGGCGCCAGACGTAGCGGTTGGCCTCGGCGGCCGTGGCGTTGTGGGTCAGGGCGGCGACGGTGCTGACGTTGAAGCACAGGGTGCCTGGGAACTGCAGGGCCGCCGCGAGCCAGCTGCGGTCGTGCGGGGCCCAGCCGACGAGCCGCACGGGCGCGCGCCGGTGCTGGCTGTCCTCGTCGACC
>NZ_BAAANB010000040.1:0-4195 GCF_039529575.1 Terrabacter terrae | reverse complement strand
TCGAACGGAGGTCCGGAGTAGGTGCACGAACAGGTCCCCTGGCAGCACGAAGTGACTCGTGCGGTGTGGGGGGCATGTCCGTAGGAAGCCCGTCGGGCCGCAATGACACAGGAAGCCTAGTCATTGCGGCCCCCAAAACGCGGGAGGCGACAGCGCGCCGATGCTCAGTCCCCTGACGAACCAACCGAGGTCAGCGCCGGCGTGAGCGCGAAACGGTCGCCTTCCCAGGTGACGGCATACGGGTCGGTTATCTCGCCGACGAAGGCGCCGTCGCGGTCGTGGACGAAGGCGAGGAACTTCGTCTCCCCCGTCTCCCGGTCGGTGACGAACTTCCCGACGTAGAGCGAGGGGTCCTCGATGACCTGGGCGCCGGCGATGTCGTACGGCCCGAGCGGCCCTTCCGCCTCCGCGATCCACACCCCGCCGGTCACCCCACTCGAGCGCGCCGCCTCCGGCATGTCCCCGACGAGGCAGTTGAAGAGCAGCACCTGCCGGCCGTCCACGACGAACGGCTGCATCACCTCGAGCTGCCCGAAGCCCTGCCCCGGCGAGCTCAGCGGCGGCCGCAGCTCCCACGTCTCCAGGTCAGCAGACCACGCGTGCCCGACCACCCCGCGGTCCACCCGATCGGCAGGATCCCCAGCCGGACCGGAAGCCGACCGCGCCGTGATCAGCATGTGCCACCCATCCCCGTCCGGGTCGCGAAGAACCCACGGGTCGCGGAACGCCTCGTCGTGCCAGTTGCCCTCCGGCGGCGGCGCATACGTCTCGTAGATCTCCCCGTCCGCTTGCAGCACCGGCCCGGGCGCCTTGTGCCACTCGTAGAGGTCGGTCGAGACGGCATACCCGATGGACTGGCGGTTCGCGCCCGTCTCGGGGACGAGCGTCGAGCCGGTGTAGAACATGAACCACCGCCCGTCCGGGTGCCGCACGACCGACCCGGTCCACGTCGCGAGGTCGTCGAACGCCGGCGCGTCCGAGCGCACGAGCGCGTCCGTGACCCGCTCCCAGTTCGTGAGGTCCGACGACACCGCGTGCCCGACCGAGGCCCGGTAGTGCCGGGCGTGCGGGTCGTGCAGCGCCCGCGACGCGTAGAGGAAGAACAGGTGGTACTGCTCGCCGTCGTCGACGGTCCAGAAGTCCCACACCCACGCCTCGGGAAGCTTGAACACGACTCAGCCTTTCACGCCACTGCTGGCGATGGAGTTGATGAAGGACCGCTGGAAAGCCACGAACAACACCAGCACCGGCGCGGTGATCATCGACGCGTACGCCATGATCTGCCCCCACGAGGTGTTGAGCTGCTTGAAGTAGTCGATCCCCACCATGACCGGCCGCAGCTCCTCCGACTGCACCGACATCAGCGGCCAGAGGTACTGGTTCCACGTCGGCAGGAAGGTGAGGATCGCGACCGTCGCGACCGCCGGCCCCGACAGCGGCATGACGATGCTGCGGTAGATGCGGAACCACCCCGCGCCGTCGACCTTCGCCGCCTCGTCCAGCTCCTTCGGGATCGAGTCGAAGTACTGGTAGAAGAGGAAGATCGAGAACGCGTTCGCGATGAACGGCACGATCTGCACCTGGTAGGTGTCGAGCCACCCCTCGCTCAGCCCGTCCGGCCCGAGGAAGGGCAGCTTGTTGACCCACCAGAGCAGCGGCAGCGCCAGCGTCTCGAACGGCACGATGAGCGTCGCGAGGATGACCGCGAGCACGATGCCGGCGCCGCGGAAGCCGATCCGCGACAGGGCGAAGGCCGCCATCGAGTTGACGACGAGCCCGAGCACGACCGTCGTCACCGTGATGACCACCGAGTTGGTCAGGAACTGCGCGAAGGGCACCCGCCCGAAGACCCCGCTGTAGTTCTCGAGCGACAGGTCCCCGATCGGCGCGAACGCCTTCCAGCTGCCGAGGTCGCCGAAGATCTGCAGGTCCGGCTTGAAGCTGCTGACGAACATGAAGACCAGCGGCAGCCCGAAGACGAGGCACAGCACGAGCCGCAGCACCAGCCCGACGAGATGGCGTATGCCGTGTCGCCCGTCGCGCTTGCGGCGGCGCGGTGCCGTCGTGGCCGGGTCGAGGGCGGGGGTCGTCGGGTTCGGGGTCGGGTCGAGGGCGGTGGTGGTGCTCATCGGACGTCCTTGTCACGGGTGAGGAAGCGCTGGACGAGGGTGACGGCGAGGACGAGCACGAAGAAGGCGAGCGAGATCGCCGACGCGTAGCCCGTCTGCTGCTGCTGGAAGCCGGTGCGCACGGCCATGAGCACGACCGTCGAGGTCGAGTCGAGCGGGCCGCCCTGGGTCATGATGTTGACCTGCGTGAAGAGCGCGAAGGCCGAGATCGTGATCGTGATGAGGATGAAGGTCCGCGTCGCCCGCAGCCCCGGCCACGTGACGTAGCGGAACTTCTCCCACCGGCCGGCGCCGTCGAGCTCGGCCGCCTCGTAGAGCTCGCCCGGGATCGTCTGCAGCCCCGAGAGCCAGATGACCATGTGGAAGCCCATCGCCTGCCACGCCGACATGAGGATGATCGCGAGCAGCGCCGTCTTCGGGTCACCGAGCCAGTCCGGGCCCTCGATGCCGAACTTCAGCAGCACCTGGTTGATCAGGCCGTTCTTCTGGTACATGAACAGCCACAGCATCGACACGACGACCATCGAGGTCACGACCGGCAGGAAGTAGACGGTGCGGAAGAAGTTGACCCCGCGCATCTTCGCGTTGACGAGCAGCGCCAGGCCGAGCGCGCACGCCGACTGCACCGGCACGATGACCGCCGCGAAGATGATCGTGTTGCGCAGCGACTTCCAGAACGTCTCGTCCTCGAAGAGCCGCACGAAGTTGTCGGCCCCGATGAACTGGGCCGGCCGCGGCGAGACGAGCCGGGCGTCGGTGAAGGCGAGGCCGAAGGTCAGCCCGATCGGCACGAGCAGGAACGTGACGAGCAGGACCGCGGCGGGCGCCAGCATGAGCAGCGCTGTCGTGGTCGAGGAGCGAGAGCCCTTGATGGGAGTGCTCTTCGGCGCCGTCGCCACCGAGACCCTCTCGGCCGCAGTGATGGTGGTCATCTCAGTCGCTCACTGAAAGTAGCCGTTGGACTTCTGGTTGGCGTCGATGTCCTTGACCGCCTGGTCGAGCGACTGCTTGGGGTCGGCGCCGTTGAGGATGTCCTGCGCGGTCTTGGTGAACTCCGTCGCGATGAACGGATAGCCGGGCGTGACCGGCCGCAGCACGGCGAACTTCTTCGCGTAGTCGAGGAAGACCTGGTTCTCCCCGCCCTTCTCGTAGCCCTTGACCTGGGCTGCCGCGGCGTCGGTCGCGGGGATGTTCTGGGTGTCGCGGGCGACACTCGCGACGTACGTGTCCTGCGCGGCGAACTTCATGTAGTCCATGGCGCCGGCCTGGTCGGAGCAGCTCGTCGAGACGCCCCACTGCCACGAGCCGCCACCGATCTTCGGGCCGGTGCCGAGGTCCGGCGGCGGGAGGAAGAGGGCGTCCTTGCCGAACGCCTTGCGCGCGTCCACGGCGGTCCACGTGCCGTTGTAGAGCATCGCCGACTTGCCGCTCATGAAGTCCTTGGCCGGGTCGGCGCCGGACTTCAGCGGGATGAGCCCGTCGGTGACGAGGCTGCGGAACCACGTCGCCCACGCGACCGCCTTGGGCCCGTTGAGCACGCCGTCGGCGGACGTGTAGTCGGTGCGGTCGATGAGGTCGCCGCCGAAGCTCTGCAGCATCGGGGAGTACGCGTAGGGCCACCACTCGCCGGTCGCGCTCGTCGCGAGGTCGAGCGGGTGCTGGAAGTCGCCGGAGGCCTTGATCTTCCTCAGGGCCGCTTCGAACTCGTCCTTGGTCCACGGCTGGTCGACGGTCGGAACGCGGATGCCGTACTTGTCGAGGATCGTCTTGCGCGTGACCATGACGAGCGCGACGTCGTAGTAGCCGTAGGAGTAGGTCTGGTTGTCGTACTTCCCGAGCACCGTGGGCAGGAACTTCGAGAGCGTGCCGTCCAGGCCCTGCAGCGGGGCGAGGTAGCCGGCCCAGGCCCAGTTCGGCACGTTGGGGCCGTCGATGTCGAGGATGCACGGCAGCTTCTTGGAGGCTGCGGCCGCGACGACCGACTGGTTGTAGGAGTCCTGCGGGAAGGCCTGGATCTTGACCTTGTACTTCTTCTGGCTCGCGTTGTAGTCGTCGACGATCTTGGT
>NZ_BAAANB010000039.1:0-1123 GCF_039529575.1 Terrabacter terrae | reverse complement strand
CATGTTGCCGTCCGGGTCGGCGAGGACGGCGACGGTGCGCCCACCGCCGACGTTCGTCGGCTTCTGCTTGATGCTCGCGCCGGCGCCGACGAGGGACTCGACGCTGGCCTCGATGTCGTCGACGGGCCAGTAGGGGGTGCCGCCGGTGAGGCCCTTGCGGTGGCCGTTGGGGTCGAGGGCGACCTCCTGGCCGTCGACGTTGTAGCCGACGTAGTAGGCCTCGTCGGTGTGCGGCTCGGCGCCGAGCAGGGCCGTGAAGACCTTCTTCGCCGTGGACAGGTCGGTCACGGGGTAGATGAGCGTGGTCGCTGTGGACATGGGGGTCTCCTTCGTCGTGCCTCTGTGGTGGGCGGGACCGGTGTCACATCGGGTGGCCCCGGCTCGTCAGTGCTATGACGGACCACGACGCGAGGATGTGACAGCGATGGCGACAGGGATGGCGACAGGGATGGGCGACGAGAGCCGGGAGCAGTGGCTCGCCCGCGACTTCGAGCAGCACCGGCCGCGCCTGCGGGCGGTGGCCTACCGCGTGCTGGGCTCTGCCGCCGACGCGGACGACGCCGTGCAGGAGGCGTGGCTGCGCCTCAGCCGGAGCGACCCGGACGGGATCGCGAACCTCGGCGGCTGGCTGACGACCGTGGTCGGGCGCATCAGCCTCGACCTGCTGCGGTCGCGCACCTCGCGGCGCGAGGACGGCTGGGACGACGGTCTGGCCGAGCTCGTCGGCCGCGGCGGCGCGACGGCGGGGCCCGGCGGCGGGGCCCAGTCGCCACCCGACCCGGCGAGCGAGGCGGAGCTCGCCGACAGCATCGGCGTGGCCCTGCTCGTCGTCCTCGACACCCTGGCGCCGGCCGAGCGGCTCGCCTTCGTGCTGCACGACCTCTTCGGTATGCCGTTCGAGCAGATCGCGGACATCATCGACCGCTCCCCCGCGGCCACCCGCCAGCTCGCGAGCCGGGCGCGGCGGCGGGTACGGGCCGCCGACGCCGGGTCGGCGGCACCGGCGCGCACGCGCGAGCGCGAGGTGGTGACCGCCTTCCTCGCCGCTGCTCGCGGTGGCGACTTCGCCGCGCTGCTCGAGCTGCTCGACCCGGACGTGGTGCTCACCGCGGACGAGGCGGCG
>NZ_BAAANB010000038.1:0-571 GCF_039529575.1 Terrabacter terrae | reverse complement strand
ACCCCTCGCTGCCGAGGGAATGCCCCTGCCGACGCCCGACACGTACTACGGGGTGAGCAAGGCGGCCGCCGAGGCGCTCGGCGGGTTGTATGCCGGCCGGTTCGGGATGACGGTCGTCAGCGCACGGATCATGAACTTCGGCGACTCGCCGAGCGGGCCCCGGTCGCTGCAGGCGTGGGTGTCGGGCGACGACATGGCTCGGCTCGTGCTGGCGGTGCTGACCAACGACGCGATCGGCCACCACGTGGGGCAGGCGCCCCGGAGACGGGGACGCGGGCGGTTTCCTGACGCGTCCGGTTCGCGTCGGGGACCCCGGTTTGGCGATACCGGGACTCATGCAGCACACTGTCTGCTTGTCACGCGCGAGTGGCGGAACGGCAGACGCGCTGGCTTCAGGTGCCAGTGTCCGAAAGGGCGTGGGGGTTCAAATCCCCCCTCGCGCACAGAAGGTGGGGAATCTTCCCCAAGTGGTGGGAGCGGCGGGCCTGGTCTTCGGACCGGGGCCGCCGCTTCTGCGTTCCCGCCCGGTGACGACCGAGCACACCGCCGCAGGTGGGGACTCCACTCGCTG
>NZ_BAAANB010000037.1:0-1321 GCF_039529575.1 Terrabacter terrae | reverse complement strand
GAGCAGGACACGACGACCGCCGAGGCCGGCGAGAAGAAGACGGTGACGGCCAAGAAGGTCAGCTACTGCTACGACAACGGCCTCATCGACTACGTCAACCACCTCAACGGCTCCAAGCGCAGCGAACCGGTGCACCCGGAGGTCATCAGCATCGAGGTCGAGGACGAGGCGAAGTCGCTCAGCCTCGAGCTCGCGATGCAGTGGACCAGCGCCTACAACGAGTCGGTCCACACCTACGCCAACGCGATCAACACCCACGAGGGCGGCACCCACGAGGAGGGTTTCCGCGCAGCGATGACGAAGCTCGTCAACGAGTTCGCGCGCAAGCAGAACCTCCTCAAGGACAAGGACGAGAACCTCACCGGCGACGACATCCGCGAGGGCCTCACTGCCGTCATCTCGGTCAAGCTCGCCGAGCCGCAGTTCGAGGGCCAGACCAAGACCAAGCTCGGCAACTCCGAGGTCAAGGGCTTCGTCCAGCGCGCCATGACCGACGAGTTCGGCCACTGGCTCGAGGCGCACCCGAGCGAGGGCAAGGACATCGTGCGCAAGTCCGTGCAGGCCGCGGCCGCACGCATGGCGGCGCGCAAGGCCCGCGAGGCGACCCGCCGCAAGGGCCTGCTCGAGTCGGGCGGCCTGCCCGGCAAGCTCAAGGACTGCCAGAGCAAGGACCCGAGCATCTCCGAGGTCTTCATCGTCGAGGGCGACAGCGCCGGCGGCTCGGCCACGCAGGCGCGCAACCCGCACACCCAGGCGATCCTGCCGATCCGCGGCAAGATCCTCAACGTCGAGAAGGCGCGCATCGACAAGATCCTCGCCAACAACGAGGTCCAGGCGCTCATCTCCGCCTTCGGCACGGGCATCGGCGAGGACTTCGACATCGACAAGGCGCGCTACCACAAGATCGTGCTGATGGCCGATGCCGACGTCGACGGCATGCACATCCGCACGCTGCTGCTGACGCTGCTCTTCCGCTTCATGCGCCCGCTCATCGAAGCCGGCTACGTCTACCTCGCGCAGCCGCCGCTGTTCCGCCTCCGCTGGAGTGGCGGCATCGACCACCAGTTCGCCTACAGCGATCGCGAGCGCGACGGCCTCAAGGCACTCGGTGAGAGCAAGGGCTGGCGCCTGCCGAAGGACAACCCGATCCAGCGCTACAAGGGCCTCGGCGAGATGAACTACCAGGAGCTCGGCGAGACGACGATGGACCAGAGCACCCGCACGCTGCTGCAGGTCACGCTCGACGACGCCGCCAAGGCGGACGAGGTCTTCGCCGTCCTCATGGGCGAGGACGTCGAGTCGCGCCGCTCGTTCATCCAGA
>NZ_BAAANB010000036.1:0-1381 GCF_039529575.1 Terrabacter terrae | reverse complement strand
GCGACGAACAGGCCGAAGTAGAGCAGCGACGTGCCGAGGTCGTTCTGGAAGACGAGCACGACCACGCAGAGCGCCCAGGCGACGACGATCGGCCCCAGGTCGCGTCCCCGGGGGAAGGTGAAGCCGAGGATCTTCTTGCCGGCGAGCGAGAGCACGTCGCGGGTCTGGACGAGGTAGCCGGCGAAGAAGATGGCCAGGGCGATCTTGGCGAACTCGCCCGGCTGGAAGTTCAGCGGCCCCACGGTGATCCAGATCTGCGAACCGTTGATGGAGCGGCCGATCCCGGGCACGAGCGGGAGCAGGAGGAGCACGAGCGCGGCCGCCATGCTGACGAAGGTGTAGCGGCGCAGCAGCCGGTGGTCGCGCAGGAGGAAGAGGACGCCGACCGCGAGGACGACCGCCAGCGTCGTCCAGATCAGCTGGCGGTAGGCGTCGCCGTCGGTGCCGAGCTTGCCGCGGGCCAGGTCGAGCCGGTGGATCATCACGAGGCCCAGCCCGTTGAGCACGGTCGTGATCGGCAGCAGGACGGGGTCGGCGTACGCGGCCTTCCAGCGCAGCACGAGGTGCACGACGAGCACCAGGACGGTGAAGCCGCCGGCGACGGGCACGATGTTGGCCGGCACGGTGCCGTTGCGGTTGAGGTCGGTGGTGACCCAGGCAAGCAGCACGATGCCGACGGCGAGCAGCAGGAGCAGCAGCTCGGCGCCGCGGCGGGTGCGTGGCGTCAGCGGTTCGACGGTGGTGGTCATCGGCTCACCCCCGCGGGGGAGGCAGCCAGCGCCCGGGCCGGCGGGGTCGTCCGGGCCGCGGCCGGCTTGGTCGTGACGGCCGGCTTGGTCGTGACGGCCGGCTTGGGTGTCGCGGCCGGTGGCGTGGCGGGGCTCGACGTGGTGCTCGGCGCGGGCGTCGTCGGAACGGTCGGCGGGGTCGTCGGCGTGGGGGCGGTGGTCGTGCCGCACGGTATGCCGGTGGCGGCCAGCCGCTGGCACCGCACGGCCTCGGCGCGCAGCGCCACGATCTTGGACTCGGCGTCGGTGAGGTCCCGTGCCGGGATGGTGTTGCCCACCGCACCCTGCACGTCGCTCGGCAGGTCGGAGACGCGTACGTCCGACGGGGACTGGACGTGCGAGAGGCGGATCGGGCCGAGGTCCTGCGAGACCCCTTGGAAGATGGCGACCCGGCCGTCGTCGGCGGCCACGAAGTACTGCTTCTGCGACCAGGCCCACGCGGCATACCCACCGCCACCGAGGATCGCGGCGATGATCACCGCGGCGACGAGGCGCAGGAGGATCTTGGAGCGGCGCGAGCGGGTGCGGTCCTCGGCGAGCTCGAGGGAGTCGTCGTCGGGCTCCGCGCGGCCGGTGGCCGCGCGCGAGAGCGC
>NZ_BAAANB010000035.1:0-2260 GCF_039529575.1 Terrabacter terrae | reverse complement strand
TCCCTGCGAGGAAGCTCGGCGACCGTGGCTTTCATTGAGGCAGCGTTCGGTGTGGGCGCCGGGGTTCGCAGGCATGACGGACGGAAGGTCAGTCGACGCCGATGTCCTCGTTCCACACGTCGGGACGGGCCGCGATGAAGTCGGTCATCATGCTCACGCAGTCGGGGTCATCGAGCAGGACGACCTCGACCCCGGCATCCTGCGCGAGCCAGTTGTGGCCGCCGGTGAACGTCTGGGACTCACCGATGACGAGCCGGCTGATGCCGAACTGCCGGATCAGCCCCGAGCAGTACCAGCACGGCGACAGCGTGGTCACCATCGTCGTCCCGCGGTAGGACCGCTGTCGGCCCGCCTTGCGGAAGGCGTCGGTCTCCCCATGGATGGAGGGGTCGTCCTCCTGGACGCGGCGGTTGCGGCCGCGGCCGAGCAGCGTGCCGTCGGCAGCGAAGAGCGCACCGCCGATGGGTATGCCGCCCTCCGCCAGCCCCGCACGCGCCTCGGCCAGGGCGACCGCGAGCATCTCCCGGTCGGCGTCGGACCCGGCGGTCGGCAGGACGGTCATGCCGTCCGCCCCGAGGAGGTGCGGGCGGGCAGCAGGCGCCGCAGGACGGCATACAACCCGGCGGCGAGGACGAAACCGACGAGGAAGGTGATGTCTCCGACGCCGGGGTGCGCCTTGACGATGACGCCGGTGCACAGCTGCTGGTTGGAGAAGAGCCAGATCGAGAGGACCATGGCGACGAACATGGCGATGGCACCGGCCCAGTTGACGTAGTGGCGGTCGGTGGCGATCGCAGTGACTTCTGCCCTCGGATCTCCTCGGCGCAGGAAGCGGTCCGTGAGGGCGACGCCGAGCCACGGGCCGATCCAGTAGGCGATGACGAGCAGGAAGTTCTCGTAGTTGGTTCCGGCGTTCTGGAGGCCGAAGAGTGCCAGGACGAGACCGAGCAGGCCGAAGATGACCGCGACGACGGCGCGGGCCCGGTGCGGCGGCAGCTTGATACCGAGCGCCAGGAACGACATGGCCCCCGAGTAGATGTTGAGGGCGTTGGCCGCGACCGCACCCAGCGCGATGCACAGGAGGGTGAGGGCCCCGAGCCACGCCGGCATGAGCCCCGTGTAGACGCCGGGGTCGACCGCGGCGGCCTTGCCCGCAGCGGAGACCATCGCCGCGCCGGCCGCCTCGAGGACGATGCACGAGATGGTGATGCCGAGGCCGGCGAAGAGCCCGACGGCCTTGAGATTCGACGTCCTCGGCAGGTAGCGGGTGTAGTCGGAGGCGTACGGGTTCCAGCCGCAGGCGTAGCCGAACGCCGCAGCCGTCTGGATGAGGAACGCGCCGGGGACCGGCTTGCCCGGTGCGCCCAGGTCGGCCTTGGAGAACACGAAGTACAGGCCGGCGGCGAAGACGACCCCCAGCAGCGGCAGCGCGTAGCGCTCGAAGGCGTGCACAAGGTTGTGCCCCAGGAAGGCGATGAGCAACTGCGCTGCGACCACGACGACCAAGCAGACCCAGGTCGGCAGGCTGCCCACGAGGGCGTGCAGGGCCAGGGCGCCGCTGATGCTGTTGACCGCGAACCAGCCGATGCCAGCGACCAGCGAGTTGAGCCCGGCGGGCAGGATGTTGCCGCGGAAGCCGAAGCCGGTGCGTGAGAGCACCATCTGCGCCAGGCCGTGCTGGGGGCCCCAGCTGGACAGGATGCCGTGCGTCACGGAGCCGAGGACCGTGCCGAGGACGATCGCAGCCAGGGTCTGCTTGAAGGAGAGGCCGAAGAAGAGCGGCCCGATGATGCCGACGGCGACCGTCGCGAACTCGAGGTTCGGGCTCATCCAGGTCCACAGGAGGTTGACCGGACGGCCGTGCCGCTCGCTGTCGGGGATCTGCTCGATCCCACCCGGCTCGACGGCCAAGGTCTTGGCGCCGTAGTGCTCAGCGGCGATGGGGTTTGCATCCTCGACGGAGAGGGCTCGCCCCTCGGCTGGTGTCATGGGTCGCGATGATCCCGCACCGGCCGACCCAGCGGGTTTCGGGGGTGTAACAGGAGGCTGGACGGCACCTGAGTGCGGTACACAGGTCCGCCCCGCGGCCCAGCGAGAGCTTACGGAGGTACTCAGGCCCACCTGCTCATCCTCGGCAGGGCCGGCGCTTCGACCAGCGGGAGCTTGCGGCCAGGCCGGCCTACGACGCCGTCGTGCACTTCGCCGCGATCCCGCGGATCCTGCTCACCTCGGACGCGAAGACGTACGCGGCGAACGTGCT
>NZ_BAAANB010000034.1:0-2642 GCF_039529575.1 Terrabacter terrae | reverse complement strand
AGGAGCAGAGCGTTCGCCACGATGGCCAGGTTGCTCGTGATGGCGGGAGTCATTCCGTTCCTGTCGCTTCCTCTGCGGGCGTGACGGTGTCGCACTGCCACGCATGAAGACGTCTGTATGCCGCGTCTGCCACGTCCCGCTCGCGCGGGTGGCGCGGCTCAGCGGCTCGCGGCTCAGCGGCTCGCGGCTCAGCGGCCGGCGATGGCGGCCTTGCGCTGACGCTTGCCGAGCGGCGCGAGGGCGAGATCGACGACCTGCGAGCGAAGGTTCTTGCAGCCGTGGTCCCGATCAGTGAGCCACTCCGCCGCCGCAGCCTCCGCTCGTTCCGTGGCGACGATGGCGTCCGTCTCGGCCTCGCCGGTCGCAAGGAACCGGAAGGCGAACGCATCACGCACCGAGAGGTCGTAGGTCAGATGGCCTTCGGGCGTGTAGCTCGCTCTGAGGATGTCGTGGTCCGCGGCGTCCGCGAGAAGCAGGCCTCTCTGGATCTCGGTCAGCGAGTCGAAGACGCCTCGGACGGTGACACGGAACATGCGAGTGGTCACGGCAGACGTGCCTTTCAGGCGAAGTGGTTCGGGCTGGGCGGTGGCGCGGGGCGCCTGCAGGCGGGGGCTCAGTCGGCGGCATCGTCGATCTGCTCCCGCAGCCAGTCCCGTACGACGGTGTTGAGCCGGATGCCGAGCTCGATCTGCGGGGCGAACGCCTCCGGCTGCTCCGAGGCGCCGACCTGAGCCCTCAGCTCCACCAGTGCCTGGAGCTCGTCCTCGACGTGAGTCAGGTCCCGCCCGTAGGCGATGCACCGGTCAGCGGCGCCGAGGAGTGGCGTCAGGAACAGTCGGACACCGCTCTCGTTCCGCTGGGACCGGTCCGGCTCGCCGTCGACCAGCCAGCGACGCAGCTCCTCGCGGCCGGCGGCGGTGAGACCGTAGGTCTTGCTTCTGCGGGCCCCATGGCCGACGACCTCGGCCAGCCCGGCGCGCTCGAGCTTGCCGAGCTCGGGGTAGATCTGGCTGTGGCTGGCGTGCCAAGACGTGCGCAGCGAGCGATCGAAGGTCTGAGTCAGCTCGTATCCGGTGGACGGGCGCCGGGCCAGCAGGCCGAGGATGGCGAAGCGCAGGGACATGCCAGCACCTTAGCGGTCACATGTCGGTCCCTACATGTCATTTCCTACATGTCGTCGGGTGTGCGAGCTGCGCCACCGAGAGGCCCCGTACATGGGAGCCGAGCCGGGCGCGTCGACCGACCTCGACGGGTGTCAGGGGCTGAGCGTCACGGGAAGGCGCTCGTAGCCGCGCAGGATGCGGGTGCTCCGGCGTACGGCACCGTTCTCCACGCGTGGGTCGGGGTGCCGCTCGAACAGTGTCCGCAGCCCGACCTCGCCCTCCATCCGGGCCAGCGCCGCCCCGAGGCAGAAGTGCCGACCGGCCGAGAAGGAGAGGTGGTCACGGGCGTTCTGCCGCGTGATGTCGAAGGTGTCCGGCTCCGCGAAGACCTGAGGATCACGGTTCGCGCCGGCCAGCAGCGCCACCATCACGGATCCGCGCCGTATCGGGACGCCCGCGACCACGGTGTCGGCCATGGCCATCCGTCCGGTGATGAGCACCGGCGGGTCGATTCGCAAGACCTCTTCCACGGCGTTGGGCCAGAGGTCCTCGCGCT
This sequence comes from Terrabacter terrae, assembly GCF_039529575.1. Taxonomy (NCBI): domain Bacteria; kingdom Bacillati; phylum Actinomycetota; class Actinomycetes; order Micrococcales; family Intrasporangiaceae; genus Terrabacter; species Terrabacter terrae. Next base: position 983 of record NZ_BAAANB010000034.1, on the reverse strand, counting down.
CGGTGAGCAGCCTGCGCTGCTCGGGGTTGCTCGCGAGCAGCGCGATGCCGTTGCCGAGCAGGTTGACGGTGGTCTCGAAGCCGGCCGCGAGCACCAGCCCGGCGATGGACCTCAGCTCGACGTCGCTGAGGCCGACGCCGTCCTCCTGCGCACCGACGAGCTGACTGAGCAGGTCGTCGCCCGGGTGCCGGCGCAGGTCCTCGAGGTGCTGGCCCAGCCACTCGTCGAACTCGCGCAGCGCGGACTCGACGTGGCGGAAGGTCGTCCAGGAGAGCCCGAGGTCGAGGCTGGGCGCGGCCGCGGCGCCCATTCTGAGCACCTTCTCGCGGTCGCGTGCCGGGACGCCGAGGATCTCCGCGATCACGGTGACCGGCAGGAGGCTGCAGTACGCCTCGACGAGGTCGACCGGACGTCTCGGGTCGATCTGGTCGAGGAGCTCGGTGGCGATCTGCTCGGTGCGGGTGCGCAGCCTCTCGACCGCCCGGGCGGTGAAGACGCGCGACACGAGCTTGCGGTAGCGGGTGTGGTCCGGCGGCTCGGTCACCAACAGGGAGGGCGGGGTGAGAGGTCCGAGCGGCGCGTCCTGCATGGCCCACACCTGCAGACGGGCAAAAGTGCTTCCTCCGTCCGTGGGGAGGCGCCGGGCGCCGGCATCAGGGCTGGACAGCACGGCACGCACCGTCGCGTGGTCCGCGGTCACCGAGGCGAACCTGCCGCGGTAGAACGGGGCGTGGGCGCGCAGCTGGTCCAGGACCGGCTCGAGCGCCGCCCGGTCGCCGGACTGGGTGGCCACGAACATGCGGCCATGGAGGTCGCCCTGCTTGGCCGCTCGCCGCAGCATGGTGCGGGGCAGGGCGTGACCCAGCGACCAGCGCAGGGCAGCGCGGGTCAGCGGCGTAGGGATGAGCTGAGTCAGGCTGGGCCTCCTGGGACACGTCTGTCCACCCATCTTGCCTCGGGGGTGCGCACCAGCCCGGGCTGTC
>NZ_BAAANB010000033.1:0-2536 GCF_039529575.1 Terrabacter terrae | reverse complement strand
GCGTCGAGGGTGCGCACGACGACGCGCCGGCCCTCGAAGGGCGCGAAGACGCCGCGGTAGATCTCCGTCTGCTCCTCGACCGTCGGCGCCCTGGTCGCCGAGAGGTAGACGAACTCGGTGCGGAAGAGGCCCACGCCCTCGAGGTCCTGGGCACCCGCGGCGACGGCGTCCTCGACGCCGCCGATGTTGGCGAGCAGGGCGACCTCGGCGCCGTCGGCGGTGCGGCCGGGGCCCGACAGCTTCGCGAGCGCCTCGGCGCGGCGGGCGGCCCGCTCGCGCTGCGCGGTGACGAGGCCCAGGTCCGGGTCGACCGTGACCTCGCCGGTGTCGCCGTCGAGCGCCACGGGCGTGCCGGCCGGGATCTCCATGGCGTCGGCGAGCTGCACTACGGCGGGGATGCCCATCTGCGCGGCGAGGATCGCCGTGTGGCTGGTGCGGCCGCCGGTCTCGGTGATGATGCCGACGACGAGCCGCCGGTCGAGGGTCGCCGTCTCGGCGGGCGCGAGGTCCTCCGCGACGATGACGCTGGGCTGGTCGAAGGCGGGTACGCCGGGGGCCGGGACCCCGAGCACCGCGGCGATCGCGCGCGAGCCGACGTCTCGCAGGTCGGCCACCCGCTCGGCGAAGTAGCCGCCGAGCGCCTCGAACTGGGCGGCATACGTCTCGACGGCGTTCTCGATGGCGTGCGCCCGGCCGTGGCCCGCGGCGAGCTCCTTGGCGGCGGCCTTGACGAGGCCCTTGTCGCGGGCGATGAGGGCCGTCGCCTTGAGGATCTGCTGGGCCGTGTCGTCCACGCGGGTGGCCCGCTCCTCGAGCGAGACCGCGACCGACTCGAAGGCGGCGCGGACGTCGGCGAGCGCCGCCGCCTGCCCCGCCTCGTCGCCGGCCGCCTCCTCGTGGGCCGGCGGCCGGACCGGGGGCGCGACGAGCACCACCGGGCCGTATGCCGTGCCCGGGCTCACGCCGATCCCGTGCCGGGTCTGCGGCGACGTCTCGGGCGAGGCTGCGCTCGGGGTCTGGGGCGTGTCGGTCTCGGCCATGCTCGTTACTCCGCGTCGAGGTCGCGCGAGAGCAGCGCGACGAGGGAGTCGAGCGTGGCGTCGGCGCCGTCGCCCTCCGCCGTCAGGACGACCTCCTCGCCGTACCTGGCCCCGAGGGCCATGACGCCGAGGATGCTCGTCGCGTCGACCGGGTCCTCGCCGGGCTTGGCGATCTCGACGTCGAGGCCGGAGCTGCTGGCGGCCTCCACGAAGAGGGCGGCGGGGCGGGCGTGCAGGCCCACCGACGAGGCGATGGTGACGGTGCGGGTTGCCATGGACGTGCTCCTTCGTTGGATGCGGGTGTCGTGCTGTCTGGAGATCAGGAGGCTTCGAGGGACTCGGGGCCTCGGGATGGATCGGCGGTCACGCCCTGCTCAGACGGTAGCCGTGGCCTCGACCTGCGCGAGGTTCGCTTCACGGGACCGGAGCGCGATGAAGATCAGCGTCATCACGGCGATGCCGACCACCAGGGAGAGGAGGAAGAGGGCGAAGTTGCCGATGAGCGGCAGCACCCAGATGCCTCCGTGCGGGGCCCGCAGCGTGGCGCCGAAGAGCATGACCAGGGCGCCGGTGACGGCGGAGCCGACGACCGAGCTGGCGATGACGCGGAACGGGTCGGCGGCCGCGAACGGGATCGCACCCTCGGAGATGAACGACAGGCCGAGCAGCCAGGCGGCCTTGCCGTTCTCACGCTCGGGCTCGGAGAAGAGCTTCGGGCGCAGGCTGGTCGCCAGCGCCATCGAGAGCGGGGCCACCATGCCGGCAGCCATGACGGCGGCCATGATCTTCAGCTGCGGGGCGTCGGTCGCGGCACCGGCTGCCGCCAGGCCGGTGGTCGCGAAGGCGTAGGCGACCTTGTTGACCGGGCCGCCGAGGTCGAAGCCCATCATTGCGCCGAGGATGAGGCCCAGGACGACCGCGCTGGCGCCGTTCATGCTCGTGAGCCAGCTGTTGAGGCCGTTGGTGAGCGCGGTGATCGGGCGGCCGAGGACCGTGATGAACAGGCCGATCGTGATGAAGGAGGACAGCAGTGGGATGACGACGACCGGCATGACGCCGCGGACCCCCTTGGCGACGTTCCAGCCCGACACCCACCGGGCGACGAAGCCGCCGAGCAGGCCGGTGACGATGCCGCCGAGGAAGCCGGCGCCCATCGTCGCCGCGACGAAGCCGCCGACGATGCCGGGCACGAGGCCGGGGCGGTCGGCGATGGCGAAGGCGATGAAGCCGGAGAGGATCGGCACGAGGAAGCTGAAGGCCGCGCTGCCGATGACGAAGCAGAGCGCCGCCCACGAGGTGAGGCTGAGGGCGTTGAAGGTCTCGGCGATGTTGAGCGGGTCGCCGGGCTTGAGGTTGTACTTCACGATCTCGATGGCGCCGTTGGAGCCCATGGCGACCTGGGCGAGCATGAAGGAGATGGCGATGAGGATGCCGCCGGCCGCGACGAACGGGATCATGTAGGAGACACCGGTCATCAGCCACTGGCGGATCTTCGT
>NZ_BAAANB010000032.1:0-1063 GCF_039529575.1 Terrabacter terrae | reverse complement strand
TCAGGGGTGGTCATGCGGAACGGCGCGTTGCGACTATAACGCCCCCCGGGGTACGCCGGTCAAGCCATCGAGGCGATTTCGAAGATTTCGTCGGGGCGGGCGATGGCGTCCTGTTCGGCGACGAGCAGCATCTCGTCCGAGCCGAGGGCGTGGGTGCGCTCCAGAACGGCATACATGGTGGCCGCCGTGCGGCTCAGGGCCGCCTGCGGCCCGTCGGTCAGGTAGTGCGCGAGGAAGATGGCCGCGGTCACGTCGCCGCCACCGCGCACCGTCATGGGGAGCATCGGCGTCGTGACGACCCACGCGTCCTCGGCGGTGACGCAGGCCATCTGGATGGTGCCGTCCGGGGTGTCCGAGGTGACGGCGCTGGTGACGAGGACGACAGCCGGGCCCTGCGCGATCAGCTCGCGGGCCGCCGCCACGAGGTCGGCCTGGGTGGAGACCTCCCGCCCCACGAGGAACTCGAGCTCGAACTGGTTGGGCGTGACGATGTCGGCCTTGGGCACGACGTGGTCGCGCATGTACTCGGGGATGCCCTCGCGCACGAAGAAGCCGCGGCCGACGTCGCCCATGACCGGGTCGCAGCAGTAGATGGCTGCGGGGTTGGCGGCCTTGACGCGCGCCACGGCGTCGAGCACCACCTCCCCGACGGCCTCGGCGCCCTGGTAGCCCGAGAGCACGGCGTCGATCGCCGGGAAGGCACCGCGCTCCTCCACGCCGTCGATGACGGCTGCGACGTCGGCCGGCGCGATCAGCGGGCCGCGGGTCGAGCCGTAGCCGGTGTGGTTGGAGAAGGTGACGGTCAGCACGGGGTAGACCTCGTGGCCGAGGCGCTGGAGCGGGAAGACCGCCGCGGAGTTGCCGGCGTGGCCGTAGGCGACGTGGGACTGGATCGACAGGATCTTCACCTTCCTCACGATACTGGCCGGGCACACCCGGGCCGGCAGTCCTCGTCGAGCCCCGGTTCGGCCGCCCGCGCGTGTCAGGATGGGGCCATGAGCGCCATCCCCACGACGACCGTGTCCGAGCTGCCCGACGAGGCCGTCCTCGTCGACGTCCGCGA
>NZ_BAAANB010000031.1:0-1973 GCF_039529575.1 Terrabacter terrae | reverse complement strand
GCCGGTGCCGGCGCCCTCCTCGACCTTCGAGGTGAGACCGCCCGACGCTCCTGCCGTGGCGGCGGCGGCCGCCGCGGCCTCGCGCTTGCTCGGGTCGGCGTCCCACTCGGCGACGAGCTGCTCGGCCTGCGAGACCAGGGCCGGGCCGTCGGAGATGCCCTTCTTGACACCGACGTCGACGAGCGGCTTGCCGGCGAATCGGCCGGCGTCCTTGACGGGCAGGTCGTGGGCGAAGATCACGGCGTCGGCTTCGGCGATCTCGGCAGCGCTGATCGGCTTGGACCCGGCAGAGCCCTGCGTCTCGACCGTGATCGTGTGGCCGGCGACCTTGGCGGCGTTCTCCAGGCCCTCGGCCGCCATGTAGGTGTGGGCGATGCCGGTCGGGCACGAGGTGACGCCGACGAGCTTGAGCGTCCGCTTGGGCGCCGGCTCCGCGGTCGCGACGGCCGTCGGGGCGGCGGCACCGGTGCGGTCCGCACCCCCGGCGGTCGCGCCGGCACCAGCGGCAGCGCTGGTGGCAGCGGCGGTGGCAGCGGCGGCGGGCGCCGGCTGGTCGAGCCCCACCTGCTCGCTGACGATGCGAACGACCTCGGCCTCGGTCGTCGCGGCGGCGAGGGCCGCCTTGAAGTCCTTCTTCATCAGGGCGCGGGCGAGCTTGGGCAGCATCTGCATGTGCGCGTCGCCGCCGCCCTCGGGTGCGGCGATGAGGAAGACGAGCGTGGCGGGGCCGTCCTTGGCGCCCCAGTCGATGCCGTCGCCGGAGCGGCCGAAGACGAGCGAGGGCTCGGTGATGGCGGCGCTGCGGGCGTGCGGGATGCCGATGCCGCCGGGCAGTCCGGTCGCCATCGTCTCCTCGCGCTTGCGGACGTCGGCGAGGAAGGTGTCGAGGTCGGTGCACCGGCCGGAGGCGACGAGTCGCTCGCCGAGCCTGCGCGTCGCCTGGTGGCGGTCGGCACCGGTGAGGTCGAGGACGACCTGCTCTTCGGTGATGAGGGACATGGCGGTTCCTTTCAGGAGGGGACGTTCAGGCTGTTTTCGGTGTCTGGAGGTGGCTCAGGCGAGGACACGGTCGAAGTCGGGCTCGCGGGTGAGCTCAGGGCGTATGCCGTCCAGGTCAGCGGGTGCGGGCACCCGGCTCCCCGGGAGGGTGACGGCCGCGGCGCCCCACGAGACCCCGGCGACGAGGGCCTCCGCCGGCGAGCTGCCGGTGGACAGGCCGTGGAGCAGGCCGGCGAGCATGCAGTCGCCGGCGCCGACGGTCGAGAGCGGCGCGGTGATGGTGGCGCGGGCGTGGGCGCACTCGTCTGCGGTGACGAGCAGGGCGCCGTCGCCACCGAGGCTGACGGCGACGACCTCGATGCCGGCGGTGACGAGCTCTCGGGCGGCGTCGCGGACGTGGGCCAGTGTCGGCAGGTCGTGGCCGACGAGCTCGGCCAGCTCCTCGTGGTTGGGCTTGACGAGGTGCGGCGTCGCGGCGACGGCGGCGGCGAACGGCGCGCCGGAGGAGTCGATGGCGACGCGGGCGCCGCGCTCACGCGCCCGGGCCGTGAGGACGGCATACAGGTCGGTGGGGGCGCCGGGAGGGAGGCTGCCGCAGCCGACGACCCACGAGGCGTCCTCGACCCGGGCGAGGGTGGCGTCGAGCAGTGCGTCGACCTCGGCGGCCGAGAGCTGGGGGCCGGGCTCGTTGAGCTTCGTCGTCGTGCCGTCGGGCTCCAGGACACTGATGTTCATCCGGACGGACCCGCGGACGGGGACCGAGGCGTGCCGCACGGCCGCGGCGTCCAGCAGCTCTCCGAGCAGGTGCCCCTCGGGCCCGCCGCTCGGCAGGACGGCCAGGGTGGCGTCGCCCTGCGCGGCGAGGGCGCGGGAGACGTTGACCCCCTTGCCGCCGGGGTCGATGCGGCTGCTGCTCGCCCGGTGCACCTCGCCGCGGTGCAGCGACGGGATGAGGACGGCGCGGTCGATGCTCG
>NZ_BAAANB010000030.1:0-653 GCF_039529575.1 Terrabacter terrae | reverse complement strand
GACCTGGCGTTCGGCGTCGGTGGCGGCCTCCCACTCGACCTCGTTGTCGGCGGGGAACATGACGGCGTACTGCGGCATGGAGGTCCTTCGGCTCGAGTGATGTTGATGGTGTCGACAATGCCGTGCAGGACACCTCGACCGGGGGTTGCGCGCCGTCCGTCTTCCGCCGCGCTAGCTGCAGGTGCCCAGCACGCGGGCGATGCTCGCCTTCTCCGCGGACGTCACCCAGAGCCGGTAGCGCGCCTTGACGGCGACCTGACGAGCGACGTAGGCGCACCGGAATGCCTTGTTCGGCGGCAGCCAGCTCGCCGCGTCGGCGTCACCCTTGGCGCTGTTGGTGCGGCCGTCGACGGCGAGCAGCTCGAGCGGGTCGTTGGCGAGAGCCGTGCGCCGGCTCGCCGTCAGCTGCTGTGCTCCGGTGACCCAGGCGTCGCCGAGGGCCACGACGTGGTCGATCTGGACCTGCGCGGAGCTCGCCCGGCCACGGACGAAGCTGATGGTGCGTCCGGTGTACGGGTCGGCCAGCGCGCCGGCCAGCACCACGCACCCGCGGGTCCCGGCCTTGAGCCGCACCGCCGTGAGGTCCCGCCGGAGCACGTCGTTGCGGGTGTCGCAGCCGTTGTGGCCATCGGCCACGTCGACGTCATCGGTCC
>NZ_BAAANB010000029.1:0-722 GCF_039529575.1 Terrabacter terrae | reverse complement strand
GCAGTGACTGCGACGCTGCTGCTCGCGGTCGGGGTCGTCGTCGCCGGTGGCGGCGCTCGGGCCGTTGCCGTCGACTCCTCGGCCGTGCCGACCCCCACGCCGCTGCTCGCACCGCTGGCGCCAGGTGGCCCAGCTCCGGCGACGAGCGCCCCGCCGGATGCCTCGTCCACCGCCACGAACGGCGTTCCGGGGTTCGGCGCCGTGGGCGGCTCCCTCGTGGGCCCGGTCTTCGACGAGATCCGGGTCGCGGCAGCCCTCTCCGTCGAGAACGCTGGGCGTTCCGCCGCCCCCGGCGCCGCCGCGCCCGTCCCCGCCGCCGCGCTGGAGCCGGGCGGCGGCTCCAGCGGCAGGCCGACCCCGTGGCAGCCGAGGGCCGACATCCGCGTCCCGACGGCCGTCGCCGCGGGTTCGGGAGGCGCCGGCACGGGAAGCCCGCAGTCCAAGGACGAGGTCATCTGGGCGGCATACGCCTCCGCGGCCGCGAAGGAGGGCAGCTGCCACCTGCCGGTGATGCTGCTCGCCGCGATCGGGGAGGTCGAGTCGTCGACGCTCCGTGGGCGCACGCTGGACGCGGCGCACGACGCCGTCCCGCCCGTGGTCGGCCCCGCGCTGAAGGGCGGTTCGTTCGCGGCGATCCGCGACAGCGACCACGGCATGTGGGACGGCGACCCGGTCTGGGACCACGCGGTCGGGCCGATGCAGTTCATCCCCGCGACGTGGCG
>NZ_BAAANB010000028.1:0-4912 GCF_039529575.1 Terrabacter terrae | reverse complement strand
GCACGCTTCGGCGGCACCATCGACCTGAGGCGCGGCCCGGCTCCCTCCGTCGGCGAGCTCGGTTTCGGGCTGCACCCCGACGCCCGCGGCCGCGGCCTCATGTCGAGGGCCGTGCGGCTCGTGGTGCGGCACGCCTTCGCGACCCCGGTCTGGGGCGTCCCGGTGCGCCGGGTCCACTGGCGGGCGATCGTCGGCAACTGGGGCTCGCGCCGCGCCGCCTGGGCCGCCGGCTTCACCTTCCACGGCACGGTGCCGGGCAGCCACCCGGATCCCGAGGGCGGCCCCGACGCCCTCGACACGTGGACGGCCAGCATCGTCCCGGGCGACCCGCTGTCGGCCCAGACACCGTGGCTCGCCGCCACTCCCGTCGAGGGCGAACGAGTTCGCCTGCGCCCTTGGCGGATCGACGACATCGACGCGATCGAGGTCCGCGACGATCCCGACCACTGGATGCCCTCGCGCTCGATCATCCGCCGCGAGACGTTCCCGACGTGGGTGCACAACCGTCAGGAGCGGATGGCCGAGGGCACCGGCATCGACTGGTGCGTCGAGGACGTCGAGAGCGACCGGGCCCTGGGCAGCGTGACGGTCTTCAGCCGAAGCGGCCCCATCACCGACGTCGCCGAGCTCGGCTACCAGTTCTTCCCCAGCGCCCGTGGACGCGGGGCGGCCAAGGAGGCCGCGCAGCTGGCGGTCGCGCACGCGCTCGCCCCGGCGAGCGAGGGCGGCCTCGGCCTGCGCCGCCTCGTCGCCGAGACCGCCGCCGACAACGAGGCGAGCAACGCCGTGCTCCGGTCGGCGGGCTTCGTGCCCTTCGGTCGCGAGCACGCGGTCGACCGGCTCGCCGACGGCTCGTGGGGCGACGGCATCCACTGGGAGCTGCTGCCGGGCGGCGCGACGGCCTGACGAGCCTCCGTCGCCCGGCGCCCGCCGGCGCCCCACGGCGTCCCCCGGCGCCCCCAGGCGCCCCTGTCGGAGGCTCGACGGGTATGCGACCGTTGAGCCTGTGCCGCCGGTCCCCTCGCCCCGGTGCAGCGGACGGAAGGAACGCGATGAGACTCGGTCACGAGCAGGAGCTCGACGCACCGCTCGACGCGGTCTGGACGCACTTCATGGACTTGCGCCGCATCGGTCGCTGCTTCCCGGGCGCGAAGGTGACGCAGGTCCACGGCGACGACTTCGTCGGTGAGATCCGGGCCAAGCTGGGCCCGCTGTCGCTCTACTTCGACGGCACGGGGTCGATGACCGAGCGCGACGAGGACGCCGCGCAGGCCCGGCTCGCGGCCACCGGCCAGGAGCGGCACGGGCTCGGCAAGGCGACGATCGACATCACCCTGCAGCTGCACCCGCTAGGCGACGGCAACCGCACGCGGGCCCGGCTCGCGACCGACCTCGTCTTCCTCGGCCTCCCGATGGACGTCGGCTCGGGCCTGGTGCAGCGGGCCTCCGACCCGCTCATCGAGCGCTTCCTCAGCTGCATGTCGGTGCCGGGCCGGGGGCACGACGAGGCGGGCGACGCCGACGACGGCGGTCTCGACCTCCTCCGGTCCGCCACCGACCTCTTCGGCTCCCTGCGTCGCGACCGGCGCGAGCGCAAGCGGCGATGAAGGTCGCCGTCGTCGGCGCGAGCGGCTACGTCGGCTCCCGGCTCGTGCCCGAGCTGCTCCGACGCGGCCACGACGTGGTGGCCACGCACCACCGCAGCCCGGCGACGGCATACCCCTGGTCCGGCGACGTCGAGTGGCGGCGCGTCGATGTGCAGGACGAGGAGCGCGTGCTCGAGGCCCTGGAGGGCGTCGACGCGATCTGCTACCTCGTGCACGGCCTCGACGACGAGGAGTTCATGCGTCTCGACCGGCAGGCCGCCGACAACGTCGCGTATGCGGCGGGCCTCGTCGGCGCCACGCGGCTCGTCTACTTCTCGGGGATCGTGCCCGAGCTGCCCGACGACGAGCTGTCGGACCACCTGCTCTCGCGGCTGGAGGTCGAGGAGGTCCTCGCCACGGCGGACTGCTCGGTGCTGACGTTGCGCGCCTCGATGGTGGTGGGGGCCGGCTCGACGAGCTTCGAGGTGATGCGCCAGATGTCGCACCGGCTGGGCGTCGTGCAGACCGTTCCGGCGTGGATGGGCGGCTCGGTGATCCAGCCGGTGGCCGTCGCGGACGCCGTGTGGTTCCTCGCCGAGGCGCTCGAGCGGCCCGACGTGACCGGGCACCTCGACGTCGTGGGACCCGACCGGCTCACCTACGTCTCGCTGCTGAGGACGTATGCCGCCCGCGCCCGCCTGCTCCGGGTGCAGCTGCCGGTGTGGCTCGCACCCGTCGGAGCCGTCGCCCGGGTCGCCGGCGCGCTCGTCGACGTGCCGAGCGGCACGGTGCACTCGCTCATCCCGAGCCTCGGCCACGACATGGTCGGACGGCTGGACGCGGCCGACGTACTCGGTGAGCCGCCGAGCGGCCTGCTGACGGTGGCCGACGCAGTCACCCGGTCGCTGGCCTCGCCCCGCGCCGGTGACGGCGCACCGGACGGCGCGTCGGTCGACGGCGACCCGCAGGCGCCCTCGGTGGGCGACCCGCGCTGGGCACGCCACCGGTCCGTCGTCGCCTGGGCGGCGGCCGGCGCGTGGTCGGCCGTCCGCGGCCGGTAGCCGCGGACGCCCGGTGCCCCGTCACACCGCCGGGGCAGCTCTGATGGGCCGGTCGGCGGTCACCTGGCGATGAAGCCTCCGTCGATGTACAGCTCGGCGCCGGTCACGAAGCTCGCGTCGTCGCTGACGAGGTAGGCGACCCCGGCGGCGACCTCCTCCGGGCGACCGAGGCGGCCCATCGGGGTCAGGTCGGTCATGGCCTTCTCGATCGGGGTCCCCTTGGCCTGCTCGAGGATCGGGGTGTCGATGAAGCCCGGGTGGACCGAGTTGACCCGCACCCCGTCGGCGGCCCAGTGCAGCGCGACGTTCTTCGTCAGCGTGCGGACCGCGCCCTTGGCGGCGTGGTACGCGGGTGAGCCGCCGAAGCCGCCGCTCGTGCCGAAGATCGAGCTGATGTTGACGACCGCCCCGTGGCCGGAGGCCTTGAGGTGCGGCGCGGCCGCCCTCATGCCGAGGAAGACGCCGGTCTGGTCGATGGAGATGGTGCGCTCCCAGTCGGCGAGGGTCGTCTCCTCGATGGCGGCGAGGTCACCCAGGCCGGCGTTGTTGACGAGGATGTCGAGCCGGCCGAACTCCTCGACCGCCTTGGCCACCGCCGCCTCCCAGTCGGACTCGATCGCGACGTCGTGGCGCACGAAGTCGACCCGCGCCCCGGTCGCCCGCAGCACCTCGGTTGTCTCGGCGCCGAGCTCGTTGACGTCGGTCAGCAGCACCGCCGCGCCCTCTTCTGCGAGGCGCTGCGCGGTGGCCCTGCCGATGCCGCTCGCCGCCCCGGTCACGAGCGCCACACGACCTTCGAGCCGTTCCATGGTGCCACCCGATCCCCTTGTGCCACAGGCGCTGTGCCCGCAGCCCCATTCTCCGCCGGTCGAGAGCCCGGCGCACCGTGATGATGCAGACACGACCCCGACGTGGCGAACAGACATCTCGGCCGGCGCCCGGTCGCCGGCTCCGGTGCCCGGGCCGGTTCGGGGCGGGTTCAGGGCTTGGTCAGGGTCGGGTCGGGGTCGACCCCGGTTGCGGGCCATGGGCCTCGGGTAGGACTGTGGATGCAGGACGTCCGACGTGTGGGTCGGACCAGTGCGAGACGAGGAGACACCGTGTCGTTCGGTGAGCAGATGAAGCACAAGGCCGACGAGGTCCACTTCCAGGAGAAGGCCAAGGACTTCGGCGACGCCGTCGTCGAGATGGCCAGGGCCGCTCTCTCGGCTGCCGCGACCTACGCCCAGCAGAACCGGGGCAAGGTCGACGGCGCGCTCGACAAGGCCGAGGCCAAGATCAGCGAGAAGACCGGCGCCAAGCACGCCGAGACCGTCACCAAGGTTCGCGCCTCGGTCGACAAGCGCATCGACAAGCTCGTCGAGCAACACGACCAGGGGGCTCCTCCCTCCCCCGTCGTGCCCGACGACAAGCACAGTGCCTTCGACGAGGACTCCCCCGCCGGCAACCCGAGCTAGGCCGGCTCGCTCGGTGCGCAGGCCGGTCACGCGGTCAGGAGAGCAGCCGCGGCCCTGGGGACGCAAGAGGATTGCCTAGCCCCGGCCCGGACGTCCGGGATTCCCCGGTGGCCGCCGCCGCCCTCGACGATGCTGGTCACGAGCTGCGCAGACTCTCCCCATCCCGTTTCGGAGGCCACCGATGACCCAGCCCGCCGCCCAGCCGGACCAGCCGGCGAGGCCCACCGCGCCCGCCCCGCAGGAGATCCCTGCCGGCTGGTACCCGGATCCCGAGGGCCGCACGCAGTCCCGCTACTGGGACGGCGACGGGTGGACCGACCAGCTCGGCCCCCTGCTGTCGCCGACCGGGCCGACCGCCACCACGCCGTCGCCGATGGCCACCTTCGTCCCGGTGGCGACGGACGCCCTCGGCATGCCGGTGAGCGACCGGTCCCGGCTCGCGGCGGCCCTGCTCTGCTTCTTCTTCGGCGTCTTCGGCGTGCACCGCTTCTACGTCGGCAAGCTCGGCACCGGCATCCTGCAGCTCGTGACGGTCGGCGGCCTCGGCATCTGGTTCCTCGTCGACCTCGTCCTCATCCTCGTCGGCGCCTTCCGGGACAAGCAGAACCGGCTGCTCGTCAACTGGTGAGGGTGCCCGCTTTGCTTGGGATCACAGTGGTTTCGTCTAGGTAGATCGACTCAAACAGTGGCCGCCCGGTATCTCCCGGCGGCCCTGCTCCTTCTGAGGTCTCGACAGTCCGACCTCAAGGAGAAGCACCATGTCGCAGTACGTCCTCGACCGGCCCACCGACGCCGCAGGCCGCCGTCC
>NZ_BAAANB010000027.1:0-3648 GCF_039529575.1 Terrabacter terrae | reverse complement strand
CGGGCCAGCGGCTGCTGCTCAAGCACGGTTCGCGCACGGTGCAGACCGCCGTCCGCACGCTCGAGGGCGTCCTGGACCTCGACGACCTGCACGCCGTGCCGGCAGAAGCGCTGTCGCTCAACGACATCGGCCTCGTGAGCCTGCGTCTCGCGGCGCCGCTCCCGGTCGAGAACTACTCGGTCTCGCGCCGCGGCGGCTCGTTCCTGCTCATCGACGCCCACGACGGGCGCACGTTGGCCGCCGGCATGGTCGGCGCCACCCTCCCCACCGCGGCCCCTGCGCCGTCCGAGCCGGAAGGTGACGAGGAGTGGGAGATCTGAAGTCAGCCCTACCTGTCGTGCTGGACCTGACCGGGCGGCTCGTCGTGGCCGTCGGTGGCGGTCCCGTGTCGGCGCGCCGGGTCAGGGCCTTCCTCGGGGAGGGGGCGGTCGTCCGCGTCGTCGCCCCCTGGCTGTGCGAGGACCTGCGCGACCTGGCCGTCGCAGCCCGCGTGGAGTGGGTCGAGCGCGACTACGCCGGTCCGGCCGACCTCCACGGCGCCTGGATCGCGCACACGGCGACGGGTGAGCCCTCCGTCGACCGTGAGGTCGCCGCGGATGCGGAGTCCCTCCGGGTCTGGTGCGTCGACGCGACCGACTCCGCAGGCACGACCGCCAGCGTGACCGCCCGCGCCGACGTCACCACTCCCGGCGGCCGGGTCACGGTCTCCGCGTATGCCGCCGGCGACCCCGGCCTGGCCGAGACCGTCCGCGACGGGGTGGAGCGCGCCCTCGTCTCCGGTGCCCTCGACCTGCGTCGCACCCGGCCCCGCACCCAGGGGCACGGCTGGGTCGCCCTCGTCGGCGGCGGCCCCGGCACCGACGGCCTGCTGACGTCCCGCGGTCACGAGCTGCTCGCCTCGGCCGACGTCGTCGTCGTCGACCGGCTCGCCCCCCGGGCCGTCGTCGACCGCCTGCCCGCCTCGGTGCGTGTCATCGACGTCGGCAAGACGCCGGGCCACCACCCGGTGCCCCAGTCGGGCATCAACGACATCCTCGTCGAGGAGGCGCAGCGCGGCCTCGGCGTCGTGCGCCTCAAGGGCGGCGATCCCTACGTGCTCGGCCGCGGCGGCGAGGAGCGCGACGCGTGCGAGGCACACGGCATACCCGTCGAGGTGGTGCCCGGCGTGACGAGCGCGGTCAGCGTTCCCGCGGCGGCCGGCATACCCGTGACCCACCGGGGGGTGGCGCGGGGCTTCACCGTCGTGACGGGCCACGAGGAGATCCCCGTCCTGCCGACCGGTGGCGAGCACACGCTCGTGCTGCTCATGGCCGTGGGCGGGCTGCGCTGGACGACGACCCTGCTCAGGGAGCACGGGCGTGGTGCCGACTGTCCGGTGGCGATCGTCGAGCGCGGTTTCGCGCCCGACCAGCGCGTCACGATCGGCACGCTCGAGACCATCGCCGACCTCGCCGTCGGGCGCGCGGTGGAGTCACCCGCGGTCGTGGTCGTCGGCGACGTGGTGCGCCTCGGCCCCGACTGGCGCGCCGCGCACGGGCGGGGAGCTACCGGCTGAGGGCGTCCGTCGAGAGCGCGTCGAGCGCTCCGACGAAGAGTCCACCCAGAGGATTCCGGCTCAGTCGAGCGCGGCCACCTGCGCCTCGACGATCTGGGCGAGATCCGGCCAGCGCACCATCTCGGCACGACCACCCAGGCCGGCGACGACCACGCGACTGCCGGCGACGCACCACAGGTTGAGCGACCGGGCGTGTTGGCCGTCGAGGACGAACGGCAGCTCCGCCGCCTCCACGAGCGTCGGGCCGGCGATCTCCGGCGGCGCGACGTCCCGCGGCTCGCCGACGTCCGTGACGCTCTTGGTCTGCCGCATCCTCCGCGGGAGCGCGCGCAGCTGCGTCACCGCGGCCCGTGCGTCCGCCGGCGACGCGAACGGGATGACCTGGATGAAGAGGTCGGCGCGCCCCACCCCCTGGTAGGCGCGCGCGCTCGTGACGGAACGCATGCCCCGCGCCCGGGTGATGACGTCGCTCGTGCTGCCGCTCGCACCGGTGCGATAGGTCCACGCGCCGCGCGCCGTCCACGGACCGCCGGGCACCTGACCCGCCGGCAGGCAGGCGTTGCGGGACCCGATCGACTTCAACCGCGCCAGCATGAGGCGCCCGACACTCGTCACGCGGTCACGATAGGGCGGCGACCGCCGCGGCGGTGCGATCACGTGACCGCCGCGAGGATCCGGTCGATGCGCGCCAGCGTCACCGGGTCGTCCGGGACCTCGAAGAACCACGTGGCGAGCCGCTCCTTGTGCGACTCGCTCCTCGCCCCGACCCATCTCGAGCAGGCCAGCTGGGCGATGTGCGCCTGCTCCGCCACCAGCATCGTGAAGTGCCCGCGTCGCGTCACCCGCCCCGGGCCACCGGCCTCGCGGTATGCCGTGTGGAGCAGCCGCGCACGCGACGGGTCGTCGTCGCCGAACTCGAAGAGCACCATCGCCAGCTCCTGGCTCGGGTCGGCCGGTCCGAGGTTCTCGAAGTCGAGGACGCAGACGCGTCCGTCGGCGGTCGAGCGCACGTTGTCGGCCCACAGGTCGCGGTGGCAGACGATCGGCGACCCGTGCGGCTCGAGCACCGCCTCCACGGCGACGAGGTCGTCCACGAGGGCGCCGAGGTGCCCGGCGAAGGGCGCGCCCGCCGCCACGACCCGCTGGTGCAGCTCGCGCCACCGCTCCTTGCCGAGCCCGGTGGCGAACCAGCTCTCGACGCCCGCGCCGGATGGCGGGCCGGCGCGGTGGAGTCCCGCCACCGTGCGTCCGACGGCGGCAGGGTCGAGCCGGCGCGAGGAGCGCCGCAGGTCGAACCACTCGAAGACGCGCACCGCCGTGCCGTCCACGGTCGTCGCCACCGCACCCGAGGGCGTGTGCCGCACGGCCGGCGTGAGCACGCCCTCGCCTCGCGCGGCGTCGACCAGTCTCGCGTCCTTGGCCACCTCGTCGAGGTCGGGGCTGGCGAACCACTCCTTGACGGCGTGCTGCCCCTCCGGCGTCTCCAGCCGCCACACCTGGCCCAGCTGGCCCCGCGCGACCGGTCCGGTCAGGGTCGCGGGACCCGAGAGCCCGTAGGCGTCCGCGACCTGCTGTGCCGTTGAGGGAGTGAGCACCGGAACCGACTGCAGCTCAGCGGCGTTCGCTCATGGCAGCACGCGCCAGACGGCGATGCCGACGGTGGCCAGTGCCAGGACGACGGACGCGATGGTGAGCGGCGCCCGACGCGTCCGGTCGACGCCGACGAGCAGCACCGCGGCCAGGACGGACACCACGCCGGCGACGATCGTCTCCTCGGCGCCACGGTCGATGGTGCGGATGAGCATGGTGTCGACCAGCCCGAACCGGGTCAGGTAGCCCAGCAGCCGGATGACCACGAAGGCCCACCAACCGACGACGACCCAGAAGAGCGCGACGCCGACCTGGGCGATGAGCGGGTCGCCGGCGGCAGCTGTCGTGCGCCCACCCGGCCGCGACTGCACCGGTGACGGCCAGACCGGCTGGCCGGCATACGGGTTCGTGGGGGCGACGGGCACGGGCACGGTGAACTGCTGCTCGGGCCCCTGCGGCCGCGTCGGCCCCGGCATGGCGTTCATGGCGAAAAGGTACTCCCG
>NZ_BAAANB010000026.1:0-1932 GCF_039529575.1 Terrabacter terrae | reverse complement strand
CGCGCCTGCACCCGGATGTTGTAGGCGTCGTTGTTGACGAGCCCGCTGATGACCTTGGTCAGGCCGGGCGCCTGGACCGGCGCCGAGCTGCCGGCGCCGGCGTTGCCGCCGATGTCGACCCACTGGACGCGGTACGCCAGCACCGGGCTACCGTCGTTGGCCGGCTCGGCCCAGCGCACCGTGAGCTTGCGGTCCCCGGGGGTGACGTCGGTGATCGAGGTGGCCTTGGGCTTGGTGTCGGGCCGCACGGTGTTGCTCGCCGGGCTCGGGTCGGACCAGCCGACCGGGTTGCGGCTGCGGACCGTGAAGGAGTAGTCCTTGCCGTTCGTCAGGCCCGTGATGGTGCACGGCGACGACGAGCAGGCCTTGGTGCCACCGCCCGGACCGTTGACCGTCACCTCGTAGCCCTCGATGGGCAGGCCGCCGTCGTAGGCGGGCGGCCGGAAGTCGACGCGCGCGCTGCTGCCGAGGATGCGGTCGGCGACGGCCGTGGGCGCCGTCATCGCGTCGGGCTTGCTGCGGACGCTGACGCTCACCTCGCCGCGGGCCGGCAGTCGTCCCGCCGCGTCGGTGACGGAGACGAGGATGCGGGCGTCACCGCGCGCCTTGTCCGAGGCCGACACGGTCAGCTGGCACCCGCCCGCCGAAGCGCTGACACCGGTGCCCGAGGCGACCTGCGACTGGCCGATGGCGCACTTGGGAGCGGTCAGCGGGCTGTCGAGGTACTGCGCGAGGTTCACCGTGCGGCTGGTGCCGGCGACGAGGCCCTCGATGCGGACCGGGCGGAGGGTCGCGGCCGGCGGGGCGCTGACCACCCGGACCTTGACCTTGTAGGTCTCGGCGCCGCCCTTGGCCTTTACCGAGACCGCGCCGGTGGTGCCCGCCTGGGCGCCCGCCTGGGCCCGGAGGACCACCTGGCGGCCACCGGCCCCCGTCTGCGTCAGGTCGACGCGGTCGACCGCAGGGCTCCAGCCCGCTTCGTACTGTGCGTCGCCGGCGTCCATGCCGGTGGGCACCCACGCGTGGCAGAGCCGCGGGATGTCGAAGGAGCGGGCGGGGCCGTCGGCGACGAGCTGGACCTCGTGGTCGGGGCAGCGCAGGACCGGCACGTCCGGACCGACCTGGACCGGGATCGTGACGTATGCCCTCTGGGCGGCCTTGTCCGCCGTCCCGGTCGCGTTGGTCACCTCGAGCATCACGGCTGCCGGACCGACGTAGCCGTTGGTCGAGGTCAGCGTGATCTCGGTGCCCGAGCCGGCCTGGGACTGGAGGTCCTGCTCGGGTGAGGTGGACAGGGTGTCCGGCGAGGTCAGCGTGACCTTGCCACCGCGCGGGTCGCTGACGTAGTCGCCCAGCGACACCTTGACCGTCGAGTCGGCGCCCATCTTGATGACCTTGCCGTCCACGACGTACGGCGTGCCGTTGCTGCCGGCCGGCACGTAGATCAGCGCCATCGCCGAGGCGCCGTCGGCGTCCTCGATGACGTAGGGCACGACGCGTGCCTGGGGCCGCAGCTGGATGCGCAGCTTGCGGCCCTCGCGCGTCACGCCGTCGCCGACGAACTTCGTGATCTTCAGGCTCGCCTGGTCGCCGTCGACGTCACGGTCGTTGGCCAGGGCGTCCACGAGGATCGAGGTCTCGCCCGGCTTCACGGTCCCGGTGTCGTCGACGGCGACCGGCGGGTTGTTGAAGCTCTTGTGGCCCCGCACGGTCAGGGTCGACTTCGACGGGTCGAAGAGCCCGTCGGTGATGCCGTAGGTCAGCACCTTGGCCGGGCCGTCCTCGGGTGCCACGACCTTGAAGGTGTCGTCCTTCTGCCGCGCGAACTGCTTGAGGACGTCGGGGTCGTTGAGCGTGGAGAGGTCGACGAACGACACGGAGTCGCCGGCCGCGATGAGGTCGTTGGACAGCACGTCGGCGTGCACGGTGCGG
>NZ_BAAANB010000025.1:0-2707 GCF_039529575.1 Terrabacter terrae | reverse complement strand
GGTGACCGCCCTGATCCGGGCGCACGGCACCCGGCTGTGGCTGCGCCGCCTGCCCGTGATGCCCCGCCCCCCACACCCCAAGGAGGCCGTCCGATGACCGCCCTGTCCTCGAGCGTGTCGCCGACCCCCTCGTCGAGCGTCGCCGACCCCCTGTGCCTGCGCCGCCCCGCCCTGAAGGCCCTGTGCCTGCGGGCGCGCCTGGCCGGCAGGATCCTCGCCCAGGTCGCGCAGCGGGTGCCCGTCGACGTCGTCATGCCGGACGGGACGCTGCTCGGCGGGGGCAGTCGCTCCGCCGAGCATGCCCAGCGCCCGGCCCTTGAGGTCGTGCGCCCCGGCGCGCTCTTCGAGCGTCTGGCCCACCACCCGAAGATCGGCATCGGCGAGGCGTACATGGCGGGCGACTGGCGGGCCGCCGACGGCAGCGACCTCGCCGAGCTGCTCGTGCCGTTCGCCGAGCGGATGACCACGGCGGTCCCGAAGGGCTGGCTGCGGCTGCGCGGCGTGGTCGACCGGCGCATCCCCCGCATCCAGGAGAACTCGCTGCTCGGCTCGCGGCGCAACGTCGAGGCGCACTACGACCTGTCCAACGACCTCTTCGCGACGTTCCTCGACGAGACGATGAGCTACAGCTCGGCGATCTTCGACGAGGACCAGCCGCTGCGCACCCAGTCCTTGGAGCAGGCGCAGGTGCGCAAGGTGCACGCGATCCTGGATCTGGCCAAGGTCGGCCAGGACACCCGGCTGCTCGAGATCGGCACCGGCTGGGGGACGCTCGCCCTCGAGGCGGCCCGCCGGGGCGCCACCGTCACCAGCGTGACGCTCTCGAAGGAGCAGGCGGCCCTGGCGCGCGAGCGGGTGGCAGCCGCCGGGTACGCCGAGACCGTGGACATCCGCATCCAGGACTACCGCGAGGTCGAGGGTGTCTACGACGCCGTCGTCAGCGTCGAGATGATCGAGGCGGTCGGCGAGGAGTACTGGCCTGCCTACTTCCGCACCATCGACGAGCGCCTCGCGCCCGGCGGCATCGCGGCCGTGCAGGCCATCCTCATGTCGCACGAGCGGCTGACGGCCACCAAGCACTCCTACGGCTGGATCCAGAAGCACATCTTCCCCGGCGGGCTCATCCCCAGCCTGCAGGCGATGAGCGAGACGGCCGATGCCGCGACGTCGCTGCGGATGACCGCCGTCGAGCCGTTCGGCGCCGACTACGCCGAGACCCTGCGCCGCTGGCGCGAGACCTTCCTCGCGCGCTGGCCGGAGGTGCAGGTGCTCGGCTTCGACGAGACGTTCCGTCGCAAGTGGGAGTTCTACCTCGCCTACTGCGAGGCCGGCTTCGCCACCGGCTACCTCGACGTCGCCCAGGTGCGCTTCGAGCGGGAGGGTGCCGCGTCCGCGGCCTCGTGATGGCGTCGTCGAAGAGCTCGGGCAGCACGTCGGTCCTGTGGTTCCGGCGCGACCTGCGCCTGTCCGACCATCCCGCGCTGCTGGCGGCGATCGACTCCGCGTCGCACGTGCTGCCCGTCTTCGTGCTCGACCCGCGACTTCTCCACACCGACATCCCGCGCTCGCGCCGGCTGCTCGCGTCGCTGGCGGCGCTGCAGAAGGACACTCGGGGGGCGCTGGTCGTCCGCCATGGTGATCCCGTCAGGGTCATCCCCCGCCTGGCCGAGCAGGTGGGCGCGAAGCAGGTGCACGCCTCCCGCGAGACGACGCCGTACGGCCGCCGGCGCGACGCGGCCGTCGAGAAGGGCCTCGCCGGGGACGGCCGCGAGCTCGTCGTGACCGGGTCGCCGTATGCCGTCGGGCCCGGTCGCATCGTCAACGGCTCGGGCACGCCGTACAAGGTGTTCACCCCGTTCGCGAGGGCGTGGCACCAGCACGGGCGGCCGGAACCGGCCGAACGGCCCAAGCGCATCCCGTGGCTGCGCGACGAGGTCCACAGCGACGACCTGCCGAAGGTCGACGGGCTCGAGAGCATCGAGGCCGGCGAGGCAGCCGCGCGGAGGCGGTGGGAGTCGTTCCTCGAGGACGGGCTGACGGCATACGACAGCGAACGCGACCGGCCCGACCTCGACTCGACGAGCCGGCTGTCGGCGCCGCTGAAGTACGGCGAGATCCACCCGCGCACGATCCTCGCCGACATCGCGGCACACTCGGCGGGGCGCTCGAAGGCGGCGACGACGTACGTCAGCGAGATCGTGTGGCGCGAGTTCTACGCCGACGTGCTGTGGCACAACCCGGAGTCGGCCTGGCACGACCTACGGCCCGAGCTGGCGAGGCTTCCCTACGACTCGGGGCCCGAGACCGACCGGCTCGTCGACGCCTGGCGCGAGGGGCGCACCGGCTATCCCATCGTCGACGCCGGCATGCGGCAGCTTCTCGCAGAGGGGTGGATGCACAACCGGCTCCGGATGCTCACGGCGAGCTTCCTCACCAAGGACCTGCACGTGTGGTGGCCGGTGGGCGCGCAGCACTTCCTCGACCACCTCGTCGACGGCGACCTCGCCTCCAACAACCACGGCTGGCAGTGGGTCGCCGGCACGGGCACGGACGCCTCGCCCTACTTCCGCGTCTTCAACCCGGTGAGCCAGGGACGCAAGTTCGACCCGGACGGCGAGTACGTCCGACGATGGGTGCCGGAGCTGCGACACCTCGCGGGCGCGGCCGCACACGAGCCGTGGAAGCACGACAACGGGTACGACAACGA
>NZ_BAAANB010000024.1:0-590 GCF_039529575.1 Terrabacter terrae | reverse complement strand
TGCACGCCGTCGGCACGCAGTGGAGCCGCC
Source organism: Terrabacter terrae (assembly GCF_039529575.1). Lineage (NCBI taxonomy): Bacteria > Bacillati > Actinomycetota > Actinomycetes > Micrococcales > Intrasporangiaceae > Terrabacter > Terrabacter terrae. The sequence goes on along the minus strand of NZ_BAAANB010000024.1, from coordinate 560 downwards.
TGTCCTTCACGCAGCCCAGCCGTCCGGCGGTGCTCACCGGCCAGGCCGAGGCCGACTCGCAGCCCGACAGCAGCTACCGCTACGTCCTCATGCCGGTGCGCTTCGCGAGCTGACGCCAGCCGACGTGGCTGCGCCGACGGCGCGGCCACCCTGCCCGCCGTATGCCGTCGGGCTGGCGTAGCCTCGAACAGCCCCGCACGCTCCCCCCGCAGAAAGGCACGCGACATGCAGCTCGGTCTCATCGGTCTCGGCAAGATGGGCGGCAACATGCGCGAGCGGTTGCGCCGCGCGGGCCACGAGGTGGTCGGCTTCGACCGCAACCCCGACGTCGCCGACGTGGGCACGCTCGAGGACCTGGTCAAGGCGCTCGAGGCGCCGCGCGTCGTGTGGGTCATGGTCCCGGCCGGCGACCCGACGCGTGAGACGGTCAAGGCGCTCGGCGACCTCCTCGAGCCCGGCGACCTCGTCATCGACGGCGGCAACTCCCGCTTCACCGACGACTTCGAGAACGCCGATCTGCTGGGCGAGAAGCAGGTCGGCTACGTCGACTGCGGCGTCAG
>NZ_BAAANB010000023.1:0-1159 GCF_039529575.1 Terrabacter terrae | reverse complement strand
CCACCCGGGCGAGGGCGACACCTCGGGCGTGCGCTCGGTCTTCGTCATCGACCCGGGCAACAAGGTGCGGCTGTCGCTGACCTACCCCAAGAGCGTCGGGCGCAACTTCGACGAGATCCTGCGCGCCGTCGACGCGCTGCAGCTCACCGACCGCGGCCCCTTCTCCACGCCGGCCGACTGGCGCGAGGGGCAGAAGGTCATCGTCGCCCCGACCGTGTCGACGGACGACGCCCGCCAGCGCTTCGGCGAGGGCTCCGTCGAGGAGGTCAAGCCCTACCTGCGCTACACGACCGCCCCCGCCTGAGCGGGGACGGAGCTCACGCGCGCACGGCGAGCACGACGGCCTGGTCGTCGCGCTCGTTGCCGGCGGCGCGGCGCACCAGCCGCGCGGCCTCGCCCGCGCCCGCGGCGGCCAGCCCGGCCGTGAGGTCGTCGGCCGTGTAGAGGTGCCTCTCGAGCGTGATGTCGTGCCCGAAGCGTCGGTAGCTCGGCGCCACGTCGCGTATGCCGTGTCCCGACTGGGCGCCCACGAGCAGGTGGCCGCCCGGCCGGGTCACGCGTGCGGCCTCGGTGAGCAGCTGCGCAAGGCCCGACGGCGGCGTGTGGATGACGGAGTACCAGAGCAGGACCCCGTCGACCGACGCGTCGTCGAACGGCAGCGCGTCGAGCGAGGCCACGTCGAACCGCAGGTCGGGGTGGTCACGCCGGGCCATCGCCACCATGCCGGGCGACAGGTCGACGCCGTGCGGCCGCACCCCGCGGTCGGCGAGGTAGCGGCTCATCCGCCCGGCCCCGCAGCCGGCGTCGAGCACGCTTCCGCCCTCGCCGACGGCGGCGACGAACGCGTCGACCATCGCGAGCTCGAGCGGGGTCTCGGGCCGCGTGTCGGGGAAGTATGTGGCGTAGTCGGCGGCGACGGTGTCGTAGGCGTCCCGCACCGACGCGTAGCCGCCGGAGATGTCGCGGTCCGCTGCTGTCGGTCCCGATGCCATGCGCGCATGCTGCCGGACGCCACCGACGGTGCCCGCGCTCCTCAGCCGAGCAGGCGGGTCAGCTCGGCGACGAACGCGTCGACGTCGGACTCCTGGGTGTCCCAGGAGCACATCCAGCGCACCTCGCCGGTGGCCGGGTCCCAGTCGTAGAAGCGGAACTTCTCGCG
>NZ_BAAANB010000022.1:0-1328 GCF_039529575.1 Terrabacter terrae | reverse complement strand
ACGACCAGCGCCGGCAGCGACCGGTCGTAGAGCCACCCGGCGACCAGACCGCCGACGATCGCGAACGCACCCTGCACCCCCGCGAAGACGCCGTATGCCGTCGCGCGCCGCGGCGCCTCCACGACCTCCGCGACCAGTGCCTTCACCGTCGAGTCCTGCACCCCGTAGGCGAGGCCCCACACGGCGACCCCGACGAGCGCCACCCAGACGGTGCCCGACAGGGCCAGCGGGGGCACGAGCGCGACGAGCACCGGCACGGCATACAGCACGGCGCCGCCGCGGCGGTCGTAGACGAGGCCCACGCCGAGGGCCGCGAGCGCCTCGACGGCCATGGCACCGGCATACACGACCGGCACGGTGGCGACGGGCACGAGGTGGTCGACCGTCAGGTGGTAGCCGAGGATCCCGAAGGTGACGAGCCCGCCCGTGGTGAGGCCCGCCGCGAGGGCGTAGCCGAAGAACTCGCGCGGCAGCCCCGACCCCACCGCGTCGGCGAACCAGCCGCGCAGCCCGCCACGCGGCGAGCCGGGCGGCGCCGCGGAGACCTCGGCACTACCCGGGGCGTCGTAGACCGACGGGTCCGGCACCCGCGACCGGATGACGGCGAGCAGGAGCATCGCCACCGCCCCGGGGATCGCGAGCACCGCCATGCCCGGCCAGATCGCCCCGGACGCGGCGGCGGTCACGGCAGCCACGAGCAGCGGCCCGGAGAGCGCACCGACCTGGTCGAGCGCCTTGTGCAGCCCGAACCCGCGACCGCGCCCGACCGCCGTGGCGACGTGCGCGAGCAGGGCCGACTTCGACGGGCTGCGCACCGCCTTGCCCGAGCGCTCGAGCAGGATGAGGACGGCGGCGACGACCAGCCCCGCCCCGCCGAGGAAGGGCGTCACGGCGAGCAGCGGCACGCAGACGGCGGTGAGGCCGTAGCCGAGGATCGTCAGGCCCCAGTAGCGGCCGGTCCGGTCGGCGAGCGGCCCGAAGACGAGGCGTAGGACGAGTGCCATCGCCTCGCCGGCGCCGGTGACGAGACCGACGACGAGCGCGCTGGCCCCGAGAGAGGCGAGGAGCGGCCCGTACATCGAGCGGGCGCCCTCGTAGACCATGTCGGCCGCGAGGCTGACGAAGCCGAACCACCACACGACCCGCCAGGCCGACCACCGTCCGGTGACGTGCTCGGTCGTCACGCCGGCAGCGCGAGTGGTGGGGGCGGGATCCGTCATGCCTCGCAACGTAGCAACCGCGCCTGCACGTCGGGCCTAGCCTGATCTCGTGAGCAATCCCGACCGCCACCCCTCCGAGGTCGTCTGCGGTGACGACGCGCCCGAGTC
>NZ_BAAANB010000021.1:1619535-1770135 GCF_039529575.1 Terrabacter terrae | reverse complement strand
CATCAGAGGCGAGCAGCCACCACGGCTCATCGAAATGTCCTGCAAGATCACGTGCATAACAAGCATGAGCGGAAGTCATGGGTGCTTCGGGTCTGGCACAGGACCCCGTGCAAGAGTCGTCGGCATGCGACCGCTCTCCGTCAACGACCTCTCAGTCGGCCTGCACGTCCTGTACGCAGGGGCCCAGGATGACGGTGACGTCCTCGACCCGGAACGTCGGCACCGGGGACACGTGCTCATGCCGCACCACCCCGGAGTGATTCGCGAGGCGCAGAACCGGCAGCACGTCTTGGTCTCGTTCCGCGGGTTGGAGGAGGAACCGGTCAGCTGGGGCGTGGGCTTCGGGCACGACGAGTCGACTGGCATTTACCCAGCGTTGCTTTTACCTGACTCGGAAGAATGGGAGCGGCTTCCCATGCAGGTTGGTGGTCACGAACCGAGTGACTTGGCGTTCACGAGGGGTCGGTCAAAGCCATCAGAACTGCCGGAGAGCGGCATGTCAGGACGTCTGCGCTTAGGCGGCAGTGGCTCTAGGTCGTAGGCTCTCCGAACAGACTCATTCCGCCCGATGCAGATGAATGCCAGCCTGAGAGGAACGACTGATGATCTACCTCGCGCCTGCGGCTGTCGGCCCAGCTTTACCGACCTGGGCAGTTGTTCTGTGGGTCACTTTTGCTCTGGTTGGGATGCTAGTGATCGCTCGCATCCTTTTTGGTGGCCGTCGTAAATGAGTGGCTGCTCGAGCGGCCAACCCGGCTAACCCCGGGCGGCTTGGGCCAGGAAGACCATGACGACGGCGATAAGCAGAAAGCCAACGCCGAAGGCGGCTTGAAATCCGGCGCTGGGTCTCCACCCTTCACGGTCGTCCCTACCTGACAGACGGTCCACCATGTCCGTGACTCGACCTCTAAAGACGATCATCAGGATCCCGATGACAGCGGCGACGGAGCCGACGATGTAGAAGCCGATGCTTGCTCCGCTACTGCTGACTGCGGTGGGCAGGGCGCTCACTTGGCAGCCGTCCAGACCAGGCCGGCCAACCCGAGCACAAGCAACAGTGAGCCGATCGCCCATGACATCCGCATGGCTATGGTCTTCGACATCGCCCCACGTGTCACGAGGTCGGCGCGTGCGGCGATCGCCTTGCGCCGCACCAGTTGATATGTGCCTAACGCGAGAGCAAAGGCTGAAAGAAGTAGTGGGCCTGCCTTCATCGGCGCTCCTCCAGGTCAGCTAGGTTCTCCGCCGCCTCTCCCGAACCATCTAGGTGTCCTATGAGTACACCTGAACACTGCCTGTGTCTTGGTTTGCGCAACAAGCCAGCACGTCCGGTCATCGGCATGAGCGGAAGAGTGCTTCCGCGTGTGCGACTAGGTCGTCGACCGGCTCGCCGGCGCCAGCTGTACCTCGTCGACGTCATGCGGGCAGCAGTCGGCCGCCAAAATTTTGGCTCGTGTTTAAGGGCCTCCCCCCGAGAGCCCCCCGGGGGGTGGCCGCAAAGTGGGAAGGGGGTCCTTGCGCGGACGCGCGCGCACGCGATGGTCGCCACAGAAACCACACGCTTGAGCCACGCGATTGTGCGGACCGGAACCGCCGAAGGCGTGAGCGCCTGTGCAGTTTCGCAGGCCCTGCCACCGACTCAGGGCGCTGTGCACTGCGCGCTCGCTCCCTCCTAATGACGGCTTGGGGGACGAGGGGTGGGACGTCAGATCCCCCCTGAATCGCGCCCAACCACGCCTGATCCGTGCTCGGAATCGTGGATGACCCTGCCAGTGATACCGTTTGTGATACTACGGGGACCTCGACCGGGTCAGACCGCCGGGAAGCGCCGGGCCGTCGTTGGGATCACTGCTTGTCCACGGGGGCCCTGAGGCTACGGGCTGAGACCGGGGGAGAGACCTGGTCGCTACTGGTCAACGAACCCGTCGCACCGGCGGCATTTCATACAACTCAATCTTGTGATCCCGAGCCCACTCCTTGGCCTTTGGGGTGAAACCTCCAGTAGAGAAGAACAACGCCTTCTTCCGCTGGCGAAGCGCGATGCTGTCCATGCGTTGCATCTCCGCGAGACCCACGGGCTTCGCATGACGCTTGACTTGCCCGATGGCGCTCATGGAGACAACGTCGACGCCACCATCGGCCCCAGGTGGGGTCAGCCGCGCGTCCGAGTACCCGTTCTCGCGCATCCACCTGCACGCGAGGCGCTCGGCCTCCTGCCACGTCAGCCCGTTAATCCTTTGTTGGCGTGCTTCCGCCTCAGCGCGCTTAGCCGCCTTGACTCGTTCCCGCTCGGCTCGCTGAGCCGCAATGGCGCGCTCCCGCTCGGCTCGCCGAGCCGCAATGGCCCGCTCACGCTCCGCTCTCTGTTCTGCTTGGTAACGCTGTACGGCTTCGGCCCGCTCTGCGGCCTCACGCGCCCTCTGCTTCGCAAGGTTGGTCGCTGCCCGCGCGGCACCCCGACGCGTCAACGTTTGCTTTCCCGCCGAAGCTCGAAACATGTTCGCCTTGCGCCCACAGAACACGCATTTGCCCGACCAGTAGCTGGTCACCAGCGCCCTTCCGCAGCCCTTGCAAGTCGCCATGCGTGGCACTGTAGACGCTGCGCGAGCCAGGACTGCAAACGCTCCTAGAGCGCGATGGCGGCGATGAGACCAGAGAATTACGCGTTCGTGGCTCCATTTTTCGACCGCATGATGACCGGCGGCAGCAGATCAGCATGCGAATCTCCGGCCATGAGTTCTTCAGACTAAATCCTCATCCCCACCGCCACAGCCGTCCTGTCAGCCCTCGACGGATGCCTGAATGGCACACCCGGGGGAGAGGGGGCTCCGGCGTCAGGCGGCGGAGAGCAGCCAGTCGCCGCGCCCCTGCTCGGAGCGTGCCATGCGAACCGCCTCGCGGAGCGTCCTGAGAGGTGCTCCCGCCGCGTCGCGCCAGAACCCTTTCGTAGTCCGCCCGAGCCTTCCTCCGTTGGCGTCGAGGAAGTGCCGTGCTTCGGGCCACAACGACGTCACCTCGGCGTGCGGCGGACGGCAGGCCTTCATGCCGTACGCCAGGGTCGGGACCTCTGCAGCGTCACCGGTGACGTGGGCCGGCGTCACGTCCGCCACGGCGCCGGCGCCAGACGCGACGGCCGCTGCTGTGACCGCTGACTTAGGGAGGGCGTTGCCGTGCGCCCAAAAGTGGACGTGATGCTGGCCCGTTCCGTCGGGGTTCGGCTCGACGTGCCACGCGTACTCGACCGGCACTTCCGCACGGTTAAGAACCTTGCGGAAGTGCATCATCCGCCGCTGAATCTCCGGCCATGCGAACCCGACCTGGGTGATGGTGCCCAGCCAGCGAGGCTTGGCGAGCCCGATGGCGGCCCCGAAGTTGAGGGCCTCGGGCCAGATGCATGCGTGACAGGTGAGGACGCGGCATCGCCCGGTTGTCACAGCGCCAGTCGCCGGATTGACGAACTTGAGGTGCCCCTTGCGGGGACAGATGGGCCATCGGCGCCCGGGGGAGCCTGTCTCTGTATGACCGTAAAGATCAAGAACAGGGACATCGGTAGCAGGCTGGTTCTGGGGCGGGCCGATCATCCTCGTGAGCCGCTGAACCATCACGCCGCCGCGCTTACGAGGAGCAGGAGCTTCTCACGAGGGATGAGCAGCCGCCTCCCGACGTGGATGCAGGGAAGTTGTCCGTCCGAGCACGCGCGCCGAACGGTCCTCTCGTCAAGGTCCAGGATCCTGGCCACCTCGGCCACCGTGAGGGTCACCTTGCCGCTCATGCGCAATTCGTCCACAGTCACCGACGCTCCCCTCCCACATCCCGACGAGGGAACAGCGCCGAGATCGAGACGCCCAGGCTGCGGGCGATCTTGACCTTCGTGAAGGGTGGAGCGGTGCGCTCGTTCTGCTCGAGCCGGCAGAGGTAGCTCCTGGAGAGCCCGGTGAGGTCGCTGACCTCGTGAAGGGTGAGGCCTGATGCGGTACGCCAGGCCCGCAAGTTGTTGTGGTGCACGATCCCTCGCTTGTCTAGATTGACGGTGTCAACGGTCCGGATTTCCGGACTGACGACGAAGTTATAGGTCGCCGTCAACTGTCTTGTCAACCGGACAGGTCACTGGCTAAAGTCAGTCAGGTGACCGACAGTGTGAGAAGTGAAGAGCAGGCGAGGGCAGACGCCTTGGCGAATGGGCTCGTGCCGGCTGGTGAGTTCGACCCAGGGACAGGGGATTTCGCCTGGTACGAGGGGCAGCCCGTCGGGGTGGTGATCGGCCGGAACGTGAAGCGCCTCAGGAGCGAGAGCGCCCTGACACAGCATGAACTGGCCCAGGTCTGGAAGAGGCACGGCTTGAGCTGGGCACGCAGCAAGCTGGCCTCGCTAGAGGCCGGCGGTCGCCCGCAGGTCTCCGTGGCGGAGCTGATCCTCATGGCGATCGCCATGCGGGTGCCGATCACCGAGTTCTTCGCGGGTCCGCCCGGGAGTCGGGTTGCCCTAGCGCCATACGAGGCCGATACGGACGCCTCAGAGGTTGCCACCCTCTTCTCGGATCAGGAGCCCGCCGTGGACCTCACAGTCTCCGGAGAGGCCTACAAGGAGCTGCTCTCGCACGTGGAGCGGGTCTCGCAAGAGCAGTCCGTCCAGGCGGACGTGGAGTTGGCTCAGCGTCTGGGCATCCATCCCAAGCGGGCCATTCAGGCTGCGTTCGCGCTCTTCGATGGGCGATCGCTGACGACGGAGAGGGACAGACGCGTGGAGCGCATGGGGGCCATGACCGTTCAAGAGCGCCAAGCGCACCGAGGCCATGTGACGCGCGAACTGTCTGCGCTGGTTGAGAAGCGAATCGCCCAGGAGGAGGACAAGTGACGAAGCCGCGACGCCGGCAGGCGGGCGAGGGAGGGATCAGTGAGTACCCCACGAAGTCAGGCGTTCGGTACCTGATCAAGTACGGATACACCCGGGAAGACGGGTCTCGTGGCACGGTGCTGAAACGTGGGTTCCCGACAAGGAAGGCGGCGGCAGAGGAGCTACGTGCACGGCTCACGAGTGTCGATCGTGGAAGCCATGTCGCGCCAAACCGTGTGACGGTCGATGAGCACTTCACAGTCTGGCTCGCGGGCTTGCGGAAGCAGCCCTCGACTGTTGCGTCGTACAGCAAGAACGTGCGGCTCCACGTGGTGCCTTATCTCGGCGCCCTGCGGCTGGATCAGCTCACCGGCTCCAGGCTGACTCGGCTGTACCGCCAGCTGGAGTCCGAGGGGCGCGCCGATGGCTCTGGAGGGCTCTCTCCGCGCACGGTTCGGTACATCCACACCATCGTCCACTCGGGACTTTCAGCCGCCGTGCGAGACGGTCTGGTGGCTCAGAACGCAGCCGACAAGGCGGACCCGCCGAGCGCGAAGGCGGCGGCATCACCCGAGATGCAGTTCTGGACGGCCCCCGAGCTAAGGGCCTTCCTGGAGCACCGGCGGAGGGTGAATGACGAGCTGCTGCCCGCATGGCACCTGATCTCGTACACAGGGATGCGGCGTGGCGAGGCTCTGGCACTCCGCTGGGGTGACGTCGATCTGGATGCTGCGCGGCTCTCAGTGAGGCGCGGAGTGACGGTGGTGAAGAACAAGGGCCAGGGCCAGCAGGTCCTCGTCGGAATCACGAAGACACCTCATTCGCGTCGCACCGTTGACCTAGATGCGAACACGGTTGCGATGCTGAGGGCGTACAAGGCTGCGCGAGGGCTAATCTCACTGTCGCTGGCCCGTGATGACGCCCTGATCCTGGGTGACGTCGACGGGCGAGTGAGGCACCCCGAGCGGTTCTCTCGTCGATGGGACACAGCCGTGAGGCAGGCCATGGGCGCCAGCTCGGACATCGAGCTCCCCAAGATCCGTCTCCACGATCTTCGGCACACTCACGCCACGCTGCTGCTTGCGTCCAACGTGCCGGTCAAGGTGGTTTCCGAACGCTTGGGCCACGCGAACGCCACCATCACCCTTGGGACGTACGCGCACGTCATGCCTGGGATGCAGGCGGAAGCTGCCGCCAAGTTCGGCGCTCTTATGACGGAAGGTGCGTCGTGAATCGCACCAACCGGCCGGAGCTGCGCTCGTGGACCCACATGTGGTTCGGCGCAGCGGTGCGGCAGCTGGAGCGAGCGACTTGGACGGGTGTCGGCTCGGCTGCTCCGGAGACGTTCCTCTATGTCGACTGCATGCGGAACGCCTATCGAGGGGCCGAGCGTCTGCTGGGCAGCGACCACCCTGAGGTCGTGCGGTTCATGGATGCGGTGCCACACGTGAAGGACCTTCGCGACATGCTGCAGCACTTCGAGGAGTACATCGACGGCAAGGGGCGGCTGCAACGGAGCGGCGCGGTCGATGTGGAGTGGCCCATCTACGCGAGCGGCGACATCAACAGCAACGTACGTCGCGTCCACGTGCAAGGCATGGTGATCGAGCTGCCAGGAGCGCACGAGGCGCTTGCTCAACTCGTGGATGCCGCTCTGGAGGAGACGGGCGGAAGTATCAGGTCGGTATCAAACGGCCGGAGTGACAGACCATGACGAAGGCCCCCGGGTCTCTGACCTGCAGAAACTCGGGGGCCTATCTGTGTCGAGGGGGGGACTTGAACCCCCACGCCCGTTAAGGGCACTAGCACCTCAAGCTAGCGCGTCTGCCATTCCGCCACCCCGACAAGGTGTGCAAGGGGCTCGTGGGATTCCCTTGCGGCGAGGCGAAACGTTACACGTGGGCTCGCCAAAAGGCCAAACGGCCCCGCCTTCCTGCCGCGTGGGGCAGGAAGGGCAGCAGGGGCGGGTGCGCGGGCACCGGCATACGCTGGCCGGCATGAGCCACGACGACGCCGACGCCCAGCCCACCGTCGCACCCGAGGAGGAGGTGGCGCGGATCTGCGCCGACCTGATCCGCATCGACTCGTCCAACTACGGCGACGGATCGGGCCCGGGGGAGCGCAAGGCGGCCGAGTACGTCATGGCGGAGCTGGCGGAGGTCGGCCTCGAGGGCACCCTCCTCGAGAGCGAGCCGGGTCGGGCCACGGTCGTCGTCAGGCTCGAGGGCGAGGACCCGTCGCGTCCGGGGCTCGCCGTCCACGGCCACCTCGACGTCGTCCCGGCCAACGCGACGGACTGGCAGGTCGACCCCTTCGCCGCCGAGGAGCACGACGGATGCATCTGGGGTCGCGGCGCCGTGGACATGAAGGACATGGACGCGATGATCCTGGCGAACATCCGTCACTTCGCCCGGACGGGCACGAAGCCGGCTCGTGACACGACCTTCGCCTTCTTCGCCGACGAGGAGGCGGGGGGTGTCCTGGGCAGCCACTGGCTCGTGGACCACCACCCGCAGTGGTTCGAGGGCGTGACCGAGGCCGTCAGCGAGGTCGGCGGCTACAGCGTGACGGTGCCGACGCCGCAGGGCCAGCAGCGTGCCTACCTGCTCCAGACGGCCGAGAAGGGCCTCGCCTGGCTGCGACTCGTCGCGCACGGGCGTGCGGGCCACGGCTCGGTGCCCAACGACGACAACGCCATCGTGCGCCTGGCCGCCGCGATCGGTCGCATCGCTGCCCACGAGTGGCCGCGCGAGTACATCGCCTCGGTGCGCGAGCTCCTCGACACCCTGAGCACGATGACCGGCCTGTCGTCCGCCGACGCCGACCTCGAGCCGCTGCTCGCGACGCTCGGCGGGGCGCAGGGGTTCGTACGCGGGACGTTGCGCGACACGGCCAACGTCACGATGCTCGACTCGGGCTACAAGCACAACGTCATCCCGCAGACCGCGACGGCCGCCGTCGACTGCCGCTTCCTGCCCGGTCACGAGGACCAGCTCATGGCGACCATCCGCGAGCTGGCCGGCGAGCACGTCGAGGTGGAGGTCGTGCACCACGACGTCGCGCTGGAAGCACCCTTCTCCGGCGACCTCGTCGAGTCGATGAAGCAGGCCCTGCTCCGCGAGGACCCGGGGGCCGCCGTGCTGCCGTACTGCCTGTCCGGCGGCACGGACAACAAGGCGCTGGGCCTGCTGGGCATCCAGGGCTACGGCTTCGCGCCGCTGCGGCTGCCGGCCGAACTCGACTTCGCTCCGATGTTCCACGGGATCGACGAGCGGGTGCCGGTGGAGTCGCTGCAGTTCGGGGCTCGCGTGCTGGGCGACTTCCTGCGCACCTGCTGACCGACCCCGTGGGCTCCGGGCGTCAGGCGGTCCGCTGGACGCGCATGATCCGGCGGCGCAGCCACATCCGGCGCACGCCACCTTCGTAGACGACGGTCCGCGACAGCTCCCAGCGGCCGTACTCGGCGTGCTCGCGCACCGCCTGGCGCGCGTCTGCCTTGGACGTGTGGCGGTCGAAGGTGAGGACTCGGTACTCGTAATCCGTCATCGCCGTCCATTCTGGCACCAAGCGTGACCGCACCGAGACCGTATGCCGTCGGTGGGGAACAGGTGCCCGCGATACGGTCTCTGGGTCATCCGACCGCACGGTCCGCCGAGCGGGCAGGGCCGAGCAGCACCGGAACAGGGGAACCGCTGGCACCGCCCGGCGTCGAGGGCCCAGGAGGTCAACACACATGAAATGGAACACCCGCCGCATCGCGGCAGCAGCCATCGTCCTGCCGGCCGTTCTCGGCGTGGCGGCGTGCGGCAAGGCCGAGTCACCGGCGCCCGCCGCGGGCACGACGCAGGCCGGCTCGACCGGCGCTGCCACGACGACGACGGACGCCCCCGCCGCGGGGCAGCCGTACAAGGACAAGGCCTCGTTCGTCGCCGCGATGAAGGCCGCCGGCAAGGACACGACCACCGCGCACGTCACCATGGACATGGACGCTGCCGGGCAGAAGATCTCCATCGCGGGTGACACGAAGGTCGACCCGAAGAACCCGGCCATGAAGATGACCATGGACCTCGGCTCGTCGGGCAAGGTGGATCTGCTCCTCGTCGACAAGAAGGTCTACATGAAGGGCGTCCCGAACCTCCCCGCGGGCAAGTGGGCCGTCATCGACAGCAGCTCGGCCATGGGCAAGCAGCTCATGCAGTCGCTCGGCCAGGCCGACCCGACGAAGATGTACGACCAGTTCGGCGCGGCCGTCAAGGACGTCAAGTTCGTCGGCGAGGACACCGTCGACGGCGACAAGACCTGGAAGTACGACCTCACGGTCGACACCACGGCGATGCAGGCGCAGCTCCCGGCCGGGCAGCAGACCAAGATGCCCGCCACCATCGACTACACCGTGTGGCTCGACGAGCAGGACCACCTCCGCAGGGTCACCTTCGACCTGTCGGGGGTCAAGGCCGACATGACGATGAGCAAGTACGGCGAGCCGATCGACGTCACCGCGCCCGCGGCCGCCGACACCGTCAAGGCGCCGATGTGAGGCGACACCACGGCTGACGTCGGTCGGGTGCGCACCTGAGCGACACCACCTGAGCGACCCACCTGAACGGTCCCGCAGCGAGCACGTCCTCGCTGCGGGACCGTTGTCGTGCAGGGGCGTCCACGCCGGGCCCGCAGCCGAGCCCCGGGTCCAAGGGGTGCTACGCGTGCCGCGTGTCGACTACGGTCGACTCATGACCGTCGACCCGCGCTCCGCCCTCGAGCAGCTCATCGCCGCCCTCGAACGCCACTTCGAGGCGGCCAACGCGAGCCGCGACCCCGACCACCCGATGGTGCTGGCGGCGGCCCAGGACCTGGCCGAGGCCTTCGACGACTACGACGAGGCGCTCTACGACGCCACCGAGGTCGCGACGCCCCTGGCCATCTACGGCGACGACCTCGGCCCCGAGGAGGACGACGGCCCCGAGACCCGCGTCTACGCCGGGCTCGAATCCGAGGACTACGAGGACGACGACGACGAGGACGACGACGACGACGACGACGAGGACGACGAGGACGACGAGGACGACGAGGACGACGAGGACGACGACGACGACGACGAGGACGACGAGGACGACGAGGACGACGAGGACGACGAGGACGACGAGGACGACGAGGACGACGAGGACGACGAGGACGACGAGGACGACGAGGACGAGGACGACGAGGACGACGACGAGGACGACGACGAGGTCGACGTCAGGGACGGCGTGTCGGGTCCTCACGCCGGAGGCGTGAGCCGCCGGGACTAGACGGACACGTCGTCGAGGGCGGCCACGATCTGCTCGGGCAGCGTCAGCTCGAGGCTGGTCAGGGCCGACCGCAGCTGGGCCGAGGTGCGCGCCCCGACGATGGGCGCGGCGACACCGGGGCGGTCACGCACCCACGCGAGGGCGACCTCGGCCGGCTTCACACCCAGGCCGCGAGCGGCCATGGCTACCGCGTCGGACACGCGCCGCGTGTGCTCGTCGAGGAAGCGCTCCGCGAAGCCGGGGAAGTCGCCCGACGCGGCCCGCGAGCCCGACGGGATGCCGTTGCGGTACTTCCCGGTGAGCACTCCACGGCCGAGGGGCGACCACGGCAGCAGCCCGAAGCCGAGCGACGACGCCGCGGGTGCGACCTCGTGCTCCGGAGTGCGGCACACGAGGGAGTACTCGACCTCGTTGGCCACCAAGGGAACTCGTGCGGACTCGAGCAGGCCGAAGGCGCGGGCGGACTGCCAGCCCGAGTAGTTGCTCACCCCGACGTAGCGGGCCCGGCCGGAGGCGGCCGCCCACTCGAGCGCCGAGAGCGTCTCGGACAGGGGCACGTCGTCGGACCACGTGTGCACGAGCCACAGGTCGACGTGATCGGTTCCCAGCCGGCGCAGCGAGGTCTCGAGCTGGCCCATGAGCCCGCGACGCGACACGTCGACCCGCCGCTGCCCACCGGCTCGCGAGATGCCCGCCTTGGTGCAGACCACGACGTCGTCGCGCGGGATGCTGCTGCCGAGCAGTCCGCCGAGGATCGTCTCGGCGTCGCCGCCGCCGTAGCCGTATGCCGTGTCGACGAGGTTGCCTCCCGCGTCCACGAAGGCGCGCAGGTGGTCACCGGCCTCGTGGCGGTCGACGGCGTTGCCCCACAGCATGGTCCCGAGGGCCAGGGGGGTGACCGTGAGACCGGACGAGCCGAGACGCCTGCGCATGGCAGGAACGGTAGTGGGCCATCCCACGCCCGCTGCGGGCGGCACGTCGCTCGGCGCGCCGATACCCTGCGCTGCATGAGGATCGGCGTGAATCTCGGCTACTGGGGACGCGGCACCACCGGCCAGGACCAGGTGGCGGTTGCCCGGGCGGCCGACCGCCTGGGATACGACAGCGTGTGGGTGGCGGAGGCATACGGCTCCGACAGCCCGTCGATGCTGGCGTGGATCGGCGCCCTCACCGAGCACGTGGGCCTCGGCAGCGCCGTGATGCAGATCCCGGGGCGCACGCCGGCGATGACCGCGATGACGGCCGCGACGATCGACACGATGTCGGGGGGCCGGTTCCGCCTCGGCCTCGGGGTCTCGGGACCGCAGGTCAGCGAGGGGTGGCACGGGGTGCCGTTCCGCCACCCGCTGGCGCGCACGCGTGACTACGTCGAGATCGCGCGCGCGGCCCTGCGTCGCGACACGGTCACCCACGACGGTCCGCACTACCCGCTCCCGCTGCCGGGCGGCCCGGGCAAGGCTCTGAAGCTGGCGGCGCGCCCCGTGCGCGCCGACCTGCCGATCTACCTCGCGGCGGTCGGACCGAAGAACCTCGAGCTGACCGGCGAGATCGCCGACGGCTGGCTGGCGATCTTCTTCAGCCCCGAGCACGCCGGCGACCTCCTCACCACGCTCGAGAAGGGGCGTCTCCGCAGCGGCCGCGCCTCCGCCGACGCACCGATGGACGGGTTCGACGTCGTGGCGGCCACCCCTGTGGTCCTCGTGGACGACGTCGAGGCCGCCGCCGAGCACGTGCGCGACTACTGCGCGCTCTACATCGGCGGCATGGGCTCGCGCGAGCAGAACTTCTACAACCAGCTGGCCTGCCGCATGGGGTTCGAGGAGGACGCGGCCCGCATCCAGGACCTCTACCTCGCCGGGCGCCACCGCGAGGCCGCTGCCGCCGTGCCGCTCGCGTTCATCGACGAGACCGCGCTGCTCGGCTCCCCCCAGCGGGTCGCCCGTCGGCTCGGCCGGTACGAGGAGGCCGGCGTGACGACGCTCGCGGTCGCCGTGGGCGGCGGGATGACCCGGGACCAGGCGCTGGCGACGCTGGAGGTCGTGGCCGCAGTCCGCGGCCTGGCGCCACGCAGCTGAGGCGACCCGTTCCCGTGGCGCCTCGGCACACCGGACGTTCGCCGGACGTTCGTGCGGCGCTTGCCGGGGTTGCCTCGGCGCGGGCTCGGATGTCGATAGGGTGCGGCATTGTCTCCAGCGGCCGCCGCCTGCGGTGAGCGGCCGTCCCGTCCCTCCTGCAGAAGGCCCACCCTGACCCATGGCTGACCTCAGCTACCTCGACGCCGTCATCCTCGGAGTCGTCGAGGGCCTCACCGAGTACCTCCCGGTCTCCTCGACCGGCCACCTCACCATCACCGAGCAGCTGCTCGGGCTGAAGGTGGACGACCCGGCCGTCACCGCCTACACGGCGGTCATCCAGCTCGGCGCGATCGCCGCGACCCTGCTCTACTTCTTCCGGGACATCATCCGCTTCGCGGTGGCGTGGTTCCGCGGGCTGGTGCGCCCGGCAGCTCGCGAGGGCAGCGACTACGGCCTCGCCTGGGCGGTGGTCATCGGCTCGATCCCGGTCGGCATCGTCGGCTTCCTCGCCCGCGACCTCATCTCGGGGCCGCTGCGCAGCTTGTGGGTCGTGGCGGTCGCCCTCGTGCTGTGGAGCGCGGTGATGGTCGCGGCCGAACGCGTGCACGCCCGCATCGAGTCGCGTGGCGTGGTGCGTGGTGAGCACGACGTCCGGCCCGTCGACGGCCTCGTCATCGGCCTGCTCCAGTGCTTCTCGCTCATCCCCGGAGTGTCACGCTCCGGTGCCACCATCTCGGCCGGCCTCATGCGGGGTCTCGACCGCGTCACGGCCACCCGCCTCAGCTTCTTCCTCGCCATCCCCGCGCTGACGGCGGCGGGGCTCTTCCAGGCGGTCCAGGAGCGGCACGGCCTGTCCGCCCTCGGCCTCGGTCCGGTGATCGTGGGTCTGGTGGTCGCCTTCGTCGTGGCCTACGCCTCCATCGCGTGGCTGCTGCGCTTCGTCGCGACCAACACCCTCATCCCGTTCGTCTGGTACCGCGTCATCCTCGGCCTCCTGCTGGCCGGTGCGCTCGTCGCCGGGTTCATCAACGCGACCTGACGCCTGACGCGCTGCACGCCTGACCGACGCGGCGGCCGGCTCCTCGACAGGGGCGCCGGCCGCCGTCGTCGCTACAGCCAACCCGAGCGCTTGAAGGCGCGGTAGAGCGCGACGCAGGAGCCCGCCATCACGGCGATGGCCACGAAGTAGCCGTAGTAGACCTCCCTGCCCCCGACGTGGACGCTCGCCTGCAGCTCCGGGATGTACTGGAAGTTCATGCCGTAGATGCCGGCGATCATGGTGGGCACCGCGGCGATGGCGACCCAGGCGGAGATGCGGCGCATGTCCTCGTTCTGCTTGACCCCGACGCTCGCGAGGTGGGCCGACAGGACGTCGGTCAGCAGGCGGTCGTAGGACTCGACGTGGTCGTTGACGAGCCGCAGGTGGTCGGCCACGTCCCGGAAGAAGGGCCGGATCTCCCTGGTCAGGTCGTGCCCACGCACCGGGTCCAGGAACTGGATGAGGGTGTCGGCCAGCGGTTGGCTGGCCCGTCGGAACTCGAGCACCTCACGCTTGAGCCGGTAGATGGTGTTGGCGTCACCACCCTGCTCGGAGGCGAACACCTGCTCCTCGATCTGCTCGAGGTCCCGGCGCACCTCGCGGTCGACGACCGTGTAGTTGTCGACGACCGAGTCCATGACGGCGTGGAGCACGGTCATGGGACCGTGGACCAGGCGCTCGGGCAGGGCCTCGAGCCGCTGGCGCACCTCGGCCAGGGGGTTGCCCTCGCCGTGGCGCACGGTCACGACGAAGCGGTCGCCGAGGAAGAGCATGACCTCGCCCGTCTCGATGTCGCTGGTGGACTCGATGTAGCGCAACGTCTTGAGCACGACGAAGAGGGACGACTCGTAGTGCTCGATCTTGGCCCGTTGGTGGCCCTTGACCGCGTCCTCGACGGCGAGGGGGTGCAGGTGCAGCTCCTCGTTGACGAGGGCGAACTCCTCGTCGGTCGGGTCCTGCAGCCCGATCCAGAGGAACCCGTCCCGGTGCAGCCGCACGGAGTCCAGCTCGTCGCTGAGGTCCCCGCAGGGCTCACGACGGCCGCTGCGGTAGATGGCCTTGTCCACGATCACAAGCGCTACTCCACCACGTCTGCGCGCGAAGGTCGCGTACCCCTCGACGTCCGGGACGCGTCCAGCACGCACGGGCCCAACGGGCAGGGCGTACGGGCATCCATGGGGCCCGAGTCGCGCGGGCTAGGGTGACGAACGTGCCCACCGTCCTGTTCGTGCGCCACGGGCGCTCCACCTCCAACACCGCCGGAACCCTGGCCGGCTGGATGCCCGGGGTCTTCCTCGACGAGACGGGCGAGGCCCAGGCAGAGGCCGTCGGGCAGCGGCTGGCCGCCGCGGTGCTGCCGGTCGCCGAGGTCGTCAGCTCACCGCTCGACCGGTGTGTCCAGACGGCCGACCTGCTGGCAGCCGCCCTGCCCGACCACGTCGGCCGCAGCGTGCACCAGGGGCTCGGCGAGTGCCGCTACGGGGCGTGGACCGGGCGCCCGATCAGCGAGCTCGCCAGGGAGGAGCTGTGGAAGGTCGTCCAGGACCGACCCAGCGAGGCGCGCTTCCCCGACTCGGCGGCATACCCCGGGGAGTCGATGGTCGAGATGCAGGACCGCGCGCTGCGGGCCGTGCGCGAGACCGACGCGCGCATCCTCGAGACCCACGGCAAGGACGCGATCTGGGTGGCCGTGTCGCACGGCGACGTCATCAAGTCGATCCTCTCGCACGCCACCGGCGCGCACCTCGACGACTTCCAGCGCATCCACGTCGACCCCGCGTCCGTGAGCGTCGTGCACTACACGAGTCGCAAGCCGTTCGTGCTGCGGCTCAACGACGTCGGCGGGGACCTGGCCGGCCTGCGCCCGGCCCACCAGCCGGCCGCGGAGGAGGGCGACGCGGTCGTGGGCGGGGGCGCCGGATCGACCCCGGGCGTCGGATAGGGTCGGAAGCATGACGGTCCAGGACTTCGATCCCGCTGACCGGTTCGTGGCCGGGACGGTCGGCCCGGCCGGCCAGCGGGCCTTCTACCTCCAGGCGAGCACCGGCCCCCTCGTGGTCACCGTGGGCGTCGAGAAGCAGCAGGTCTCGATCCTCGCCGACCGCATCAACGACGTCCTCGACCAGCTGGCCCCGGCCGACGCCGTCGAACCGGGCGAGCCCGGCGGCGTCGCCGAGGACACCGAGCCGCTGCAGACCCCGTTCGACGAGGACTGGCGGGTCCAGACCCTCTCGCTCGCGTGGGACGAGGACCGCCAGAAGCTGGTCATCGAGTGCCACGACCACGACCCCGACGAGGTCGACGAGCAGCCCGACGACGAGGTGGGCGTGCTGGCGCGCAACTCGATCCGGGTGAGTCTCAGCCCCGCCGAGGCGCGCGCTTTCGCCCGACGCAGCACGGCCCTGGTGGCCGCGGGGCGTCCGCCGTGCCCGTTCTGCGGCAATCCGCTCGACCCCACGGGCCACATCTGCCCGCGGGCCAATGGCTACAAGCGCTGACCGCACTCCGTCGGCGGTCGACCTGACCGGCGAGATCGAGGTGCTGGGTCGGGTCGCCGAGTCCTCCAACCTCGCGGTCATCGCGCGCGTCTCGACGCTCCCTGATGCTCACGTCATCTACAAGCCGATTCGTGGCGAACGCCCGCTGTGGGACTTCCCGGACGGCACCCTGGCCGGACGCGAGGTCGCAGCGCACGTGGTGTCCGAGCTGGGCGGCTGGGACGTCGTGCCGCCCACCGTGCTTCGTGACGGGCCGCTCGGCCCGGGCTCGGTCCAGCTGTGGATCGGCGACCCGTTCGACCCGGTCGCAAGCGACGTCGTCGTCGACCTCGTCCCCGAGGGGCAGACGCCCGAGGGCTGGCACGAGGTCCTCGACGGCGAGACGCCCGGCGGCCGGGCCGTCACGGTCGTGCACTCCGGGGCCGACGACGTGCGCTCGCTGGCGGTCCTCGACGCCGCGCTCAACAACTCCGACCGCAAGGGCTCCCACTGCCTGCGAGACCGCGACGGGCGGCTGTGGGCGATCGACCACGGCGTGACCTTCTCGCCCACCCCGAAGCTGCGCACCGTGCTGTGGGGCTGGGCGGGGGAGTGCCTGACCGGAGCCGACCGGGCGCGGCTCGAGCGGCTGCGCTCGGCGTTGGCCGACGACATGGACCGCGCACGGCTGCTCGAGCTGCTGCCCGAGCCGGACGTCGAGGCCCTGGCGCTACGCGTACAGCGCCTCCTGGAGCGCGGAGTGCACCCGTACCCCAGCCACGACTGGCCGTCGGTGCCCTGGCCGCCGCTCTGACCCCTTCGTCGCCGGTGGCCGGCGGCGCCTCGTGGATTCCGCGCGGGTCGCGTCGTCCCGACCGGCCCGGGGGACTCGACCAGCCCGGGATAGAGTCGGCGGGTGAGAAGCTGGCCGATGCCGTTCATCCCCAAGGTCCCGGGCAGCGCCCCCGAGGTGCTCGTGCGCGACACGGCATCCGGTGAGCTGGTTCCCGCCGCGAGCGGCGAGGTCGTCACGCTCTACGTCTGCGGCATCACCCCCTACGACGCGACGCACATGGGGCACGCCGCCACCTACGTCACGTTCGACCTGCTCGGTCGGGTGCTGCGCGACAGCGGCCACCGCGTGCGCTTCGTCCAGAACATCACCGACATCGACGACCCGCTGCTCGAGCGGGCCGAGCGCGACGGCCTCGACTGGCGCGACCTCGCCACGCGCGAGATCGCCCTCTTCCGCGAGGACATGACGGCCCTCGCCGTCATCCCGCCCGACGAGTACCTCGGCGCCGTCGAGAGCATCCCCACCTTCGTGGCCCCGATCGAGCGGCTCGTGGCCGAGGGATGGGCGTATGCCGTGCCCGCGCCCGACGCCTCACGCGACGACGCGGACGACTACTACTTCGACGTGGCCCGCGACCCCCGCTTCGGCTCGGTCAGCCACCTCGACGAGGCCGGGATGATGGAGGTCTTCGCCGAACGCGGAGGCGACCCCGACCGCGACGGCAAGCGCAACCGGCTGGACGCCCTGCTCTGGCGGGCCCACCGCGCGGGCGAGCCGGAGTGGGACGGCGCGAGCCTCGGCGCTGGCCGCCCCGGCTGGCACATCGAGTGTGCGTGCATCGCCCTCGACCACCTCGGCATCCCGATCGACGTGCAGGGCGGCGGCACCGACCTGGTCTTCCCGCACCACGAGATGAGCTCGGCCCACGGGCGCGCCCTCAGCGGTTCGGCCTCGTTCGCCGGCGCCTTCGTGCACCAGGGCATGGTGGGCCTGGACGGCGAGAAGATGAGCAAGAGCCGTGGCAACCTGGTGCTCGTCTCGCAGCTGCGGGGCCAGGGCGTGGACCCGATGGCGATCCGGCTCGCACTGCTGGCCCGCCACCACGCCCACGACTGGATGTGGACCGACGACCAGCTCGTCCAGGCCGAGCAGCGCCTCGAGACCTGGCGAAAGGCGCTGTCCGGCAACGGTGGTCCCGTCGCGGACCAGACGGTCGACGACATGCGCGCGGCGCTCGCCCACGACCTCGACAGCCCCCGGGCGCTCGAGGCGGTCGACCGCTGGGCCAGCCAGGCACTCAGCCGCGGCGGCGACGACCCCGGTGCACCCGGCATACTCGGCCGCGCCCTCGACGCGCTCCTCGGCGTCCGCCTCTGACCCACTGCCCCTGCAGCGGTCAGCCACACACGTCGGGGCCCTTCCCACCGGTACGCCGTGTGCCACCGCCCCACAGGTGGGCGGGCCGCCCCACGGGGCGGACGGCATACGCCAGCGGTCTAGCGGCCCGGCTGGTCGTCGTCGCGGCCGCGGAGGTAGCGCTCGAACTCGCGCGCGATCGCGTCGCCGCTCGCCTCGGGCAGCTCGGCGGTGTCCTGAGCCTCCTCGAGCGACTGGACGTACTCGGCGACCTCCTCGTCGGACTGCGCGAGCTCGTCGACACCACGCTCCCAGGCGCGGGCGTTCTCCTCGAGCTCGCCGTGCGGCAGGGTGATGCCGAGGAGTGACTCGATGCGCCGCAGCAGGCTCAGGGTCGCCTTGGGGGAGGGCGCCCCGCCGGCGTAGTGCGGCACGGCGGCCCACGCCGAGACCGTCGGGATGCCGGAGTCGCTGGCGGTGTGGGTGAGCACACCGACGATGCCCGTGGGCCCCTCGTAGCGCGACGCCTCGACGTCGAAGCGGTGGATCGCCGCCTCGTCCTCCGCGGTCGCGGTCACCGGGATGGGCCGGGTGTGCGGCACGTCTGCGAGCAGGGCACCCACGGTGACGATCGTCGTGACGCCGAGCTGCTCGGCCAGCTCGAGCAGCTCGACCGAGAAGGCGCGCCACCGCATCGAGGGCTCGATGCCCTGGACGAGCACGACGTCGCGCTCGAAGCCGGTCTCGGTGGCCACGAGGATGCGGGTGGTCGGCCAGCTCAGCAGACGCCTGCCCTCCTCGATCGCCACGCGAGGGCGGTTCACCTGGAAGTCGTAGTAGTCCTCGGGATCGAACGCTGCGACGATCTCCGCGTCCCACACCTCGGCGAGGTGCCGAACGGCGCTGGTGGCCGCCTCGCCGGCGTCGTTCCAACCCTCGAACGCGGCGATGAGCACCGGGTCGGTCAGCTCCGGCACGTCCTCGAACTCCAGCACGTCGTCTCCTTCACCGTGCGCGCGGTCGCGCCCACCCCTCAAGCCTAGGACCTGCGGGAGCCGGTGAGCCGGAGTCTTGGACGGCGCGTCCCCCGGCGCCCCGGGGCGTTCGTCGCCGAGCCGTGTGCCGGGTGCTGGGTACGCGGCAGAGGGTGACCGCACTGCGGGCGGTGCAGCATCGGCTTGCAGCCCTCCGTAGAATCGGCCCGGTCCCGTCATCCGGCGCGAAGCCCGCGCCGCCGAGAGGAGCCACGTTGTCCCAGTCGCAGCAGCGACCCGACGCCACCGAGAGCCTGACCGCCACGCTCGGCCAGCGCATCATGATCCTCGACGGCGCCATGGGCACGGCCATCCAGCGCGACCGTCCCGACGAGGCGGGCTACCGCGGCGAGCGCTTCGCCGACTGGCCGAGCGACGTCCAGGGCAACAACGACCTGCTGACCCTGACGGCGCCCGAGATCATCGCCGGCATCCACCGCGAGTACCTCGAGGCCGGCGCCGACATCATCGAGACCAACACGTTCAACGCCAACGCCATCTCGCTGTCGGACTACGGCATGCAGGAGCTCGCCTACGAGCTCAACCACGAGGCGGCCGCGCTGGCTCGCCGCGAGGCCGACGCCATGACCGAGCGCACGCCCGACCGGCCCCGCTACGTCGCGGGCGCTCTCGGACCGACGACGCGTACGGCCTCGATCTCCCCGGACGTCAACGACCCCGGGGCTCGCAACGTCTCCTACGACGAGCTCGTCGCGGCCTACCTCGAGGCGGCTCGCGGGCTCGTCGACGGCGGCAGCGACCTCATCTTCATCGAGACGATCTTCGACACCCTCAACGCCAAGGCGGCGATCTTCGCCGTCGAGACGCTCTTCGAGGAGCAGGGCCGGCGGTGGCCGGTCGTGGTGTCCGGCACCATCACCGACGCCTCGGGGCGCACCCTCTCGGGCCAGGTCACCGAGGCCTTCTGGAACTCGGTCCGGCACGTCTCGCCCATCGCCGTCGGCCTCAACTGCGCGCTCGGCGCGAAGGAGATGCGGCCCTACATCGCCGAGATGTCGCGCCTCGCCGACTGCTTCGTCTCGTGCTACCCCAACGCGGGCCTGCCGAACGCCTTCGGCGAGTACGACGAGGCGCCCGACGAGACGGCCGCCATCGTCGGCGAGTTCGCCGGGGCCGGCCTCGTCAACCTCGTCGGCGGCTGCTGCGGCACCACCCCGGAGCACATCGCGGCGATCGCCGGCGCGGTCGAGGGCAAGGCGGTGCGCGAGTTCGGTTCCATCGAGCCCGCCATGCGCCTCTCCGGGCTCGAGCCCTTCACCATCACCGAGGACAGCCTCTTCGTCAACGTCGGCGAGCGCACCAACATCACCGGGTCGGCCCGGTTCCGCAAGCTGATCAAGGACGGTGACTACGACACGGCGCTGTCGGTGGCGGGCCAGCAGGTCGAGAGCGGCGCGCAGGTCATCGACGTCAACATGGACGAGGGCATGATCGACGGGGTCGCGGCGATGGACCGCTTCCTCAAGCTCGTCGCGAGCGAGCCGGACATCAGCCGCGTGCCGGTCATGGTCGACTCCTCGAAGTGGGAGGTCATCGAGGCCGGCCTGAAGTGCGTCCAGGGCAAGGCCATCGTCAACTCCATCTCCATGAAGGAGGGGGAGGAGCGCTTCCTCGAGCAGGCGCGCCTCGTGCGCAAGTACGGCGCCGCGGCCGTGGTCATGGCCTTCGACGAGGACGGCCAGGCCGACTCGCTCGAGCGGCGCAAGCAGATCTGCTCACGCGCGTACCGCCTGCTCACCGAGGAGGTCGGCTTCCCCGCCGAGGACATCATCTTCGACCCGAACGTCTTCGCCGTTGCCACGGGCATCGAGGAGCACGCCTCCTACGGCCTCGACTTCATCGAGGCGACCCGCTGGATCAAGGAGAACCTGCCCGGCGCCAAGGTCTCCGGCGGCATCTCCAACGTCTCGTTCAGCTTCCGGGGGAACAACCCGGTGCGGGAGGCGATCCACGCCGTCTTCCTCTACCACGCCATCGCGGCGGGCCTCGACATGGGCATCGTCAACGCCGGCGCCCTCGCCGTCTACGACGAGGTCGACCCCGAGCTGCGCGAGCGCATCGAGGACGTCATCCTCAACCGCCGTCCCGACGCCGCCGAGCGGCTGCTCGAGATCGCCGAGCAGCACAACAAGACCGGCGAGGCCGCCGAGGTCAGTGAGGAGGAGTGGCGCGCCCTGCCTCTCGGCGAGCGCATCACGCACTCGCTGGTCAAGGGCATCGACGCCCACATCGAGGCCGACACCGAGCTGCTCCGCGCCGACATCGCCGAACGCGGCGGCCGGCCCATCGAGGTCATCGAAGGCCCCCTCATGGACGGCATGAACGTCGTCGGCGACCTCTTCGGCGCCGGCAAGATGTTCCTGCCCCAGGTGGTCAAGAGCGCCCGCGTCATGAAGAAGGCCGTCGCCTACCTCATCCCGTTCATCGAGGAGGAGAAGGCCAGGGACCCCGAGCTGGCCAAGGCCAAGGACACCAACGGCACGATCGTCATGGCGACGGTCAAGGGCGACGTCCACGACATCGGCAAGAACATCGTCGGCGTGGTCCTCCAGTGCAACAACTACGAGGTCATCGACCTCGGTGTCATGGTCCCGGCCCAGAAGATCCTCGACGCCGCCAAGGAGCACGACGCCGACATCATCGGCCTCTCCGGCCTGATCACCCCATCGCTCGACGAGATGGTCGGTTTCGCCGCGGAGATGCAGCGCCAGGGCATGACCATCCCGCTGCTCATCGGCGGCGCGACGACCTCCCGCGCCCACACCGCAGTCAAGGTCGACCAGCGCTACGACGGGCCCGTGGTCTGGGTCAAGGACGCCTCCCGGTCCGTGCCGACCGCCGCGGCGCTGCTGAGCGACGAGCTGCGGCCCAAGCTGATGGCCAAGGTCCAGGAGGACTACGACTCCCTGCGGGCGCGGCACGCGAACAAGCACGAGCGACCGCTTCTCACTCTCGAGCAGGCCCGGGAGCGCCGCACGCCGATCGAGTGGACCGGCTACCACCCGCCGCACCCGCACCTGCTGCTGCAGCAGGACCACGACGTCTCGTCGGTGACGCGCACGCACGGCGCCGCGCAGCACGTCAAGGTCTTCCACGACTACCCGCTCGCCGAGCTGCGCCGCTACATCGACTGGCAGCCGTTCTTCAACGCCTGGGAGATGAAGGGCAGCTTCCCCGACATCCTGAACAACCCGGCCAGCGGACCGGCCGCCCGCAAGCTCTTCGACGACGCGGAGGCCATGCTCGACCAGATCGTCGAGGAGCGCTGGCTCTCGGCCAACGGCGTCATCGGCTTCTTCCCCGCCAACTCCACCGGCGACGACGTCGAGGTGTACCTCGACGAGGAGCGCAGCCAGCCGCTCACCGTCCTGCACCACCTGCGCCAGCAGGGCGACCACCGCGCGGGCGTGCCCAACCGGTCGCTCGCCGACTTCGTCGCGCCCAGGGGCACCAAGGACTGGGTGGGGGGCTTCGCCGTGACGGCCGGGCTCGGCGGAGCCGAACGCGTACAGCAGTTCCGGGCCGCGCTCGACGACTACAACGCGATCCTGCTCGAGTCACTGGCCGACCGGCTGGCCGAGGCGTTCGCGGAGCGGATGCACGAGCGCGTCCGCAAGGAGTTCTGGGGCTACGCCCCCGACGAGCACCTCGACAACGTGGCGCTCATCAAGGAGCAGTACGCCGGCGTGCGACCGGCGCCCGGCTACCCGGCCTGTCCCGAGCACACCGAGAAGGAGACGCTCTGGTCGTTGCTCGACGTTGAGGCCAACACCGGCATCACCCTCACCGAGAGCATGGCGATGTCGCCCGGCGCCTCGGTGTCGGGCTGGTACTTCTCCCACCCGGACTCGCAGTACTTCGTCGTGGGCCGGCTCGGCCGCGACCAGGTGCAGGACTACGCCGAGCGCAAGGGCTGGACGCTCGCCCAGGCCGAGCGCTGGCTGTCGGCGAACCTCGCCTACGACCCGGAGGACTGACCCGGTGAGCAGCGCGAGCGACGAAGGCCGGCCGCAGGACGTGGCCACGGCAGGCGGCGACGGCCCAGACGTCCAGCTGCCGGCCGCCGTGCTGTGGGACATGGACGGCACCCTGGTCGACACCGAGCCGTACTGGATCGAGGCCGAGCACGAGCTCGTCGGAGCGCACGGGGGAGTGTGGAACGACGAGTTCGCCCACAAGCTCGTGGGCAACGCGCTCGAGGTCTCTGCCCAGCTCATCATCGACCAGTCGGGCATCTCGCTGTCGGTGCCGGAGATCGTCGACGCCCTCCTGCAGCGCGTCATCCGGCGGGTCGAGCAGCGCGTTCCCTGGCGGCCGGGAGCCCGTGAGCTGCTGCTCGAGCTGGGCTCGCTCGGCGTCCCCTCGCTGCTCGTGACGATGTCCTGGCGCTCGCTGGCCGACGTGGTCGTGCGCAACCTGCCGGACGGGGCGTTCGACCACCTCGTGACTGGCGACGCGGTGACCCACGGCAAGCCGCACCCGGAGCCCTACCTCGCCGCCGCGCGCCTCGTCGGTGCCGAGCCCGCCGACTGCATCGCCATCGAGGACTCGCCGGCCGGAGTCCGGTCGGCGACGGCTGCCGGAGTGCCGACCATCGCCATCCCGCACGTCGTCCCGGTGCCGCACATCGAGGGCGCCGTGCACATCGACACGCTGGCGGGGGTGCGCGCGGTGGACCTCGTCGACATCGTCCGACCGATCCGCGGCGAGGCGTTGCAGCACGTCGGCGACGCCGCCTCCGGTGACTGAACGGCAGCGCGACGCGGCCTCAGCCCTCGCTCACCGGCGGCCCCTGCGGCGGGTGCGCCCGCTCGACGCGCCACGTCTCCGAGGCGCTGCGCCCCGCTGGGGGAGCGTCCGGCCCCGCTCCTGCCGCCCGTCCGAGGGTGTATGCCGTCCGCCCGCGTCGCGGCCGTTCCCTCCCCCCGGCTGCCCCTCACCGGCGTGCGACGCAGCCGAAGCGACGCCCCGGCTCGAGCGCTCGGTGCGTCCGCGGACGATCCCGATGAAGTCCTCGATGCGCGGGTCCTCGTCGTCGTCGCGCCACGCCAGGCCGACGCGGGAGGGGGCCACCCCGACGACGGGGCGGTGCACGACGTCCTTGCGATGGTGCAGGCGGGCCACCGACATCGGCACGATGACGATCCCCGAGCCGGAGGCCACGACGGAGACGGCCTGCTTCGTCGTCATGGGTGGCATCGCGGCCGTGCGCTCCCGGGCATCGTCCGTGGCGATCTCGGCCCACTCGGGCACGTGGGCGGGGTCCTGCAGCAGCACCTCCTCGGCGAGGTCCGCGACGTGCACCTCGTCGAAGGCGGCCACGACGTGCTCCTTGGACACGACCACGACCGGCACCTCCTCGTAGAGCGGGATGACGTGCAGGCCCTCGCGGTCCACCGGCAACCGGAGCAGCGCCATCGACGCCGACCCGTCCCGCAGATGGGTGGCGGCGTCGACGTCCTCGACGGGGAAGGCCTCCAGCGGCGACTGGGGCAGGCGTGCCCCCCAGACGCGCAGCCACTTGTCCGGCGTCACGCCGGGCACGAACTCGACGCGGAACGGGTGCGTCATGGTGGGCCTTCCGTCGTGGGCGTCCACGGTCGTGGCAGGACGGTCCGAGGCTAGTGCAGCAGGCGGCCCGGCTCGACGGCCTCCGGACCCGGAGGCGGGGCGACGTGGTCGGCCGCCTGGGCGCCAGCCCCTACGCTTGGCCCATGCCGAAGCCGCAGACGATGAAGCCCCAGACGGCCGCGAAGAAGCTCGGGGTGCTGCTCGCGGAGACGCCCCCGGAGTTCCAGGAGGGTGTGGTCAGCCGCGACGAGCTCAACGCCCTGCAGGCCGACCCGCCGCAGTGGCTCTCGGACCTTCGCCGCAACGGGCCCCACACCCGCCAGGAGACGGCGCGCCGACTCGGCATCTCCAACTCAGGGCTCGCCCGAGCCGGGGTGGGGGAGCACCTCACGACCACGGAGATCAAGGCGATCCTCGACGAGATGCCCGACTGGCTCGTCGCCGAGCGGGACGTCTACGCCCAGGTCCGCGCCGAGGAGGCGCGGCTCAAGGCGGCGGCCGCCCAGAAGAGCTGAGAACCCCACGTCGAGTGGCCATCTCCCGCGGCAGGGAGCGAGCCGTCGACGGGAAGCGCGGCTCACGCATACGACGGGCGCCCACCTCGAGCGTAGTGAGTGAGCACTCGACTGCGTGGCCCGTCGCTCAGCGGTGCTGAGCGGTCCAGGCGCCGGCGTGTGCCGCGTCGGCGATGAGGTCGGCGATCTCGGCGTGGTGCTCCCGGACGAGGCCGGTCGTGACCCGCACGTGACCCTCGGGGCCGGTGACGTGCTCGACCGAGAAGGGTGAGCCGGGAGTCACGGCGATGCCCTGGCTCGCGAGCCGGAGCACGGCGGCGGCCTCGTCGCGGACGGGGACCCAGATGTTGAGGCCCTCGCTGCCCGGGACCTCGATGCCGTGGCGCTCCAACCCGGCGACGACGAGCTGGCGCCGACGTGCGTACTCGGCGCGCGCCTGCTCGATGCCGCGGGCGCACGCCTCGTCACACAGCAGGCCCGTCAGCACCCGCTGGAGGAGGCGGCTCGTCCAGCCCTGCCCGATGGCCCGCGCGTGGCGCACGGGAGCCAGCAGCGCGTCCGGTCCGCTGAGGGCCGCGATCCGCAGGTCCGGGCCGTGCGACTTGCTGAAGCTGCGGATGTGCAGCACCTGCTCGGGGATCCAGGCGCCGAGGCTGATCGGTGCCGACGTGGCGATGGGGCCGCTCGAGTCGTCCTCGACGACCACGCAGTCCTGGCCTCGGAGGAGCTCGGCCAGGCGCCGTGCCTTGGCCGCGGACATCGAGATGCCGGTGGGGTTCTGTCCACGAGGCTGGATCACCACGGCCGCCGGCCGGCGCTCGAGGAGCGCCTCCACCCGCTCCAGCTGCAGCCCGTCGTCCTCGAGCGGCACGCCGACCACGTCCGCGCCTCGGTCCTCGAGCAGGTCGAGCAGCGGCGGGAAGCCGGGGTCCTCGACGAGCACGAGGTCGCCGGGACGCAGGAGCACCCGCGTGAGCAGGTCGAGCGCGTCCATGGCGCCGTCGACGACGAGGAGGTCGTCCGCCGCATACGGCCAGTCGCGCTCCAGCTCGGCGCGGAGGTCGTGCAGCACCGGGTCGTCGAGGTAGCTGCTCGGCGTCGCCGGGTCGTGCAGCATCGAGAGGACGGGAACGAGTGCCGGCAGCAGCGTGCTGTCCGGTATGCCGGTCGAGAGGTCCAGGCGTACCGGTGACTCGTGGCGCAGGGCGCGGGAGTAGCGCTCGCCGCCCCGCGCGCTCGGCGCCACGGTGGTGCCACGCCGGCCGTCCGCGCGGATCGTCCCCGAGCGCGCCAGCAGCTGCCACGCGGCGCTGACGGTCGTCGGCGACATCATCAGCTCGGCCGCGAGCCGGCGGATCGGCGGCAGCTGGTCGCCCGGCCGCAGCGCCTGGTCCCGGATCGCCCGCGACACCGCCTGGGCCAACCCCTTGGCGGTCGGGGCGTCGAGGCGCTCCTCGAGTGAGGAGATGAGGGCGCGCATGTTCGTAACATAGCAATCACTTCATTGTGTGGCCTAGCCCTGAAACGTAATCTGGCGGGCATGACGACCTCCGTGACCGCCATCGACCACTGGATCTCAGGCGCGCGGGTGCCCGGCACCTCCGGCCGCACCGCACCCGTCTTCGACCCCGCCACCGGACAGCAGAGCGGTGAGGTTCCGCTCGCCACTGCCGCAGAGGTGGACGCAGCGGTGAAGACCGCGGTCGCTGCCGCCCGCGAGTGGCGGACCAGCTCGCTGTCCAAGCGGTGCGCGGTGCTCTTCGCCTTCCGCGAGCTGCTCCACACGCGCACCGACGAGCTGGCGGCGATCGTCACGGCCGAGCACGGGAAGGTCCTCTCCGACGCGGTCGGGGAGATCGCCCGAGGGCTCGAGAACGTCGAGTTCGCGACCGGCGTACCCCAGCTGCTCAAGGGCGGCTTCTCCGAGCAGGCGGCGACCGGCGTCGACGTCTACAGCATCCGGCAGCCGCTCGGCGTCGTCGCCGGCATCACGCCCTTCAACTTCCCCGTCATGGTGCCGTTGTGGATGTGCGCCAACGCCATCGCGTGCGGCAACACCTTCGTGCTCAAGCCCAGCGAGAAGGACCCCTCGGCCTCGCTCTTCCTCGCGGAGCTGTGGAGGGAGGCCGGCCTCCCCGACGGCGTCTTCACCGTCGTGCACGGCGACAAGGAGGCCGTCGACGCCCTCCTCGACCACGACGACATCGCCGCGGTCAGCTTCGTGGGCTCCACCCCGATCGCGAAGTACATCTACGAGCGCGGGACCGCCCGGGGCAAGCGGGTGCAGGCCCTCGGGGGCGCCAAGAACCACGCCCTCGTGCTGCCCGACGCCGACGTCGACATGGCGGCCGACGCGATCGTCTCGGCGGCCTACGGCGCCGCCGGCGAGCGGTGCATGGCCCTCTCGGTCGCCGTGGCGGTCGGCGAGGTGGGTGACGACCTCGTCTCCGCGATCTCCTCCCGCCTGCCGAAGCTGACGGTGGGGCCGGGATCCGCGGAGGGCACCGACATGGGCCCGCTCATCACGCGCGAGCACCGCGACAAGGTGGCCGGCTACGTGGCTGCCGGCGCCGAGGCCGGGGCCACCGTGGTCGTCGACGGGCGCGAGCAGTCGGTGCCGCAGGACGGCTTCTTCCTCGGGATGACCCTCCTCGACGACGTCACGCCCGACATGACCGTCTACCGCGACGAGATCTTCGGCCCCGTGCTGTCGGTGGTGCGGGTCGCCACGTACGACGAGGGGCTGGCCCTCATCAACGGCAACCCGTACGCCAACGGCACTGCCATCTTCACCCGGGACGGAGGCGCGGCCCGCCGCTTCCAGAACGAGGTCGAGGTCGGCATGGTCGGCATCAACGTCCCGATCCCGGTCCCCGTCGCGTACTACTCCTTCGGCGGCTGGAAGGACTCGCTCTTCGGCGACACGCACATGTACGGCCCGGAGGGGATCAACTTCTACACCCGCGGCAAGGTGGTGACGCAGCGCTGGCCCGACCCGGCCACCTCCAGCGTCGACCTCGGCTTCCCGCGCACCCGCTGACAGAGAGGAACCGACCACCATGACCGAGCTCGACGAGCGCACCGTCGTCAAGGATCTGCTGGACCACATGAGCGGGGAGGAGGTGCGCAGCCTCGACCGTGCCCACGTCTTCCACTCGTGGTCCGCCCAGGGCCTCATCGACCCGCTGCCCATCGCCCGCGCCCAGGGCTCCTACTTCTGGGACTACGACGACAACCGCTACCTCGACTTCAGCAGCCAGCTCGTCAACGTCAACATCGGCTACGGCCACCCGAAGGTGGTCGCGGCGATCCAGGAGCAGGCCGCGCGCCTGGCGACGATCCAGCCGTCCTTCGCCAACGACGCCCGCAGCGAGGCGGCGCGCCTCATCACCGAGGTCGCGCCCGAAGGCCTCTCGGCGGTCTTCTTCACCAACGGCGGTGCCGAGGCCAACGAGAACGCCATCAGGATGGCCCGGCTGCACACCGGCCGGCACAAGGTGCTCGCCACCTACCGCAGCTACCACGGCGCCACCGCCGGCTCGATCACGCTGACCGGCGATCCCCGCCGGTGGCCCTCCGAGCCGGGGCTGTCGGGGATCGTCCACTTCTGGGGGCCCTACACCTACCGCTCCGCCTTCCACTCGGAGAACGAGGAGCAGGAGCGCGACCGGGCCCTGCAGCACCTCCACGACACGATCATGGTCGAGGGCGCGCACACCGTGGCGGCGATCATCCTCGAGACGGTCGTCGGGACCAATGGCATCCTCGTGCCGCCGGACGGCTACCTCCAGGGCGTGCGCGACCTCTGTGACGAGCACGGCATCGTGCTCATCGCGGACGAGGTCATGGCCGGGTTCGGCCGGTGCGGGGAGTGGTTCGCCGTCGACCACTGGCGGGTGACGCCCGACCTCATCACCTTCGCCAAGGGCGTCAACTCCGGCTACGTCCCGCTCGGCGGCGTGATCATCTCGGACGAGATCGGGGCCACCTTCGACCAGCGGGCCTACCCGGGTGGCCTCACGTACTCCGGTCACCCCCTCGCGTGTGCCTCCGCCGTCGCCTCGATCAACGCCTTCCGCGATGAGGCGATCATCGAGAACGCGCGCATGCTCGGCACCGACGTCATCGGCCCCCGCCTGCGCGAGATAGCGGCCAAGCACCCGAGCGTCGGGGACGTCCGCGGGCTGGGCGTGTTCTGGGCCGTCGAGCTCGTGCGAGACCGAGAGACGCGGGAGCCGCTCGTGCCCTACAACGCGGCCGGCGACGCTGCGCGCCCGATGGCCGCCTTCGCGGCCGCCTGCAAGGAGCGGGGGCTCTGGCCGTTCACCCACTTCAACCGCACCCACGTCGTGCCGCCGTGCACGACCACGCCGGCCGAGGTGGAGGAGGGGCTCGCGGTGCTCGACGAGGCGTTCGCCGTTGCCGACGAGTTCACCGTCTGACCGGCAGCGGCTCGTATGCCGTGTGCTCCTGGTGCTCCTGGTGCAGCGGGGCCGGGTCGCCAGCCCCGGCCCCCACCGTCCCTTGCACAGGAGCGGGCTGCGGCAAGATGACGGGGCGGTGCTCCATTCCATGGACTCGCTGCGTAGGCGGTGTCAGACTTGTTGGACAAGTTCAGTGAGCGAGGAGACAGGCAGCGCCTGACGAGGGGGCATCCCGAGGGCCGTGGGCTCGCGTCGCCGAGGCGGCGCCCTACGGCACACGGACAGCTTTCGCCGGACCTCCTTCTGCTCGCACGGGGTGCTCTCGCACCGACCGAACGGCCGTACGCCCAGCGCCCCTCAGCAGTAGCGATGGAGCCCGGCTGACCGGCAGCCGGCCGATCCGGACGAGGAGAGCCTCCGATGTCTGACACCAACATCACCACCCCCACGGCGGGCATGACGACAGCCACGACGCCGCTCACCCCCGTGCCGCCAGCAGCGGCCGCGACGGCCGACCCGGCCCCGTTGGGGCTCGCAGCCTTCGCCATGACCACCATGGTCCTGAGCGTCGTCAACGCGGGCATCCTCAACGCCGCGCTCGCCCCCACGGTGCTGGCGCTGGCGCTATTCTACGGCGGGGGCACGCAGTTGCTCGCCGGCATGTGGGAGTTCCGTCGCGGCAACACCTTCGGGGCCGTGGCGTTCAGCTCGTTCGGCGCCTTCTGGCTGTCGTACTGGTTCCTGGCGACCTTCATCCTCAGCGCGCCGGCCCTGGTGGCCGTTGCCGCCCAGGTGCACCAGGGGATCGGGCTCTACCTGCTCGGCTGGGCGATCTTCACGGGCTACATGACCGTGGCTTCGTTCCGCGTGAGCGGCGCCGTGGCCGCCGTCTTCGTCCTGCTGACGCTGACCTTCGTCGCCCTCTGCATCGGCGCCTTCGCCGCCACCATCCCGTCGACCTCGTCGTGGACGAAGATCGGCGGTTGGCTCGGGCTCGCGACCGCGCTGGCGGCGTGGTACGCCTCCTTCGCGGGCGTGACGAACGAGACGTTCAAGCGCACGGTCGTTCCCACCTGGCCGATGGCCCCCTCGGCCCGCGCTCACTGAGCGAGCCGTCCGAGGGCTCTCGAGGAGGCCCGGCCCTCGTGTCCGCGACAGACCGAGAGCCGGACCTCCGTTCTGTCCGGAGGGACCATCGTCCGCCGTCCCGGCGTGGGCGGCATGCACTCCTCCCGCCGCCAAGCGACCACAGTGCGGGACGTGATGGCCCTGGGTTGGCCTTCGCCGGACCGTCACGCCTAGGCTGGTGATTCATGACATGTCCCTCCACCCTGCCCAGCGCGCTCGTGAGCCGTCCCACCTCATGCAGGGAGGCGCACCGATGAACCGCTTGGTCCGCCGTGCCGTCCGCGCCTACCAGCTGCACTGCGCGCGAGAGGACGCTCGCCGCCGCGGCATCGTCGTCCCGCTGGGGATCTGGGTCTGCGGGTGCCGGCACGTGAGCCTGGACCGGCTCGCCTTCGTGCGCCACCTCGGCGAGGTGCACGCCTGAGCTCGAGTCGCCACACGCCACCCGGGGCCCAGGGCCTCGTCTGCTTTCAGACGGTGCTCCCAGAATCCTCACGCAGACTGACGGACTGCCATGTCTCGACGGGTGAGAAGGATGCTGAGTGCAACGACGACCGACGGGTCACGCACGACCCTTGAGGGCCGCAAACCGGCCACGCGGCCGGTTGCGCGACCGGCTCGCCCTTGGTGCCGCCACTGTCGTGACTCTGCTTGCAGGGGCGGCACCCGCCGTGGGCCAGTCTCTGAGCGACGGTGCTCCGGTGGCCATCACGGGCCCTGCGGCCACGGTGCTCAGCACGGACACCCACGGGCGGGGCCGTCTCGTCGAGGCCTTCGGAGACGTGCGCCGGGCTCGCAACATCGCTGTCATCGTCCCGGGCGTGGGATGGACCGGGCCCCTGTTGCGTGACGAGAGCGGTGCCGGGCGCCGGCACCCCGCGGTGCAGGCCCGCAGCCTTCTCGCCGAGATGGAGCGACGTGACCCCGGCACCCCGGCTGCTGTGGTCGTCTGGCTCGACTACGACGCACCTGCCGGAATCGACCCGGACGCCGCCCGCTCCGACCGTGCCGTCGAAGGGGCTCCGCGGCTGGCCGCCTTCGTCGACGGCCTCTCGGCGTCGGCCCGGGTCACCGTCGTCTGCCACAGCTACGGCTCGGTCGTCTGTGGCCACGCAGCACCCCGACTGCACGTGTCGTCCCTCGTGGTCGTCGGCTCGCCCGGGATGGACGTCTGGTCCCGAGCAGCCCTGCACACGTCGGCGACGGTGTGGGCCGGGATCGCCCCGGACGACCCGATCGGCCTCGTGCCGCACACCCGCGTCGACGGCCTCGGCCACGCGGCCGATCCCACGGCACCCGGCTTCGGGGCCCGGTCGCTTCCGGTCGACGGGGCGCACGGGCACAACGGCTACCTCGTTGCCGGCACGGCTTCGCTGGACGCGATCGCACAGATCGTCACGGGTCACAACCCAAGCGTCAGGAGATCCGCTTCGTAGCGACGGCAGGCACGGACGGCCCGGTGGACCTCGACCTGGGGGTTCAGGCGTCGATCTCGACCAGGCCGGTGACGCTCGGGTCGACGGCCCGCGACGCGGCGTCGTCGGGTAGCGGGGGAGGGGTGCCGCCCCAGGCGGGGCACAGGGCCCGGTGGTCGCACCAGTCACACAGACGGCTGGGACTGGGGCGCCAGTCCCCAGTCGTCGCGGCCCGCTCGATCGCCTGCCACAGCGCCTTGACCTTCCGCTCGGTGCCGAGGAGGTCCTGCTCGTCGGGCTCGTACGCGACGATCTCGCTGTTGCCGAGGTAGACGAGCTGCAGGCGCTTGGGGATGACGCCACGCTGGCGCCACAGCACGAGGGCGTAGAACTTCATCTGGAACAACGCCTTGGCCTCGAAGTGCTCCGAGGGAGAGCGTCCGGTCTTGTAGTCGACGACGCGCATCGCGCCGCTCGGAGCCACGTCGAGGCGGTCGACGTATCCCCGCAGGACGAGACCGTCGACCTCCGTCTCGACGTACAGCTCGCGCTCGGCCGGCTCGAGACGCGTGGGGTCCTCGAGACCGAACCAGCTCTCGAGGAGGGTGGCTGCCCCGGCGAACCACTCGTCCGTCCGACCGTCGTGCTCGGCCAGCAGGTCGAGCATCGCCGGCTCCTCCGCCGCGAGGCGCTCCCACTCCGAGGCGACGAGCCCGACCGCTGCCTCGACGGTGCGCTCGGCCGCCGGCAGGTCGAAGAGCCGCTCCAGGACCGCGTGGACGAGAGTGCCTCGAGCCGTCGCCTTGGTGGGCGGCGAGGGGAGCTTGTCGATGACTCGGAAGCGGTAGAGCATCGGGCACGACATGAAGTCGGCGGCCCGACTGGGGGACAGCGCTGCAACCATGGGCTCGACTGTATGGTGCGGCACCGACACCGGCGGCGCAGGCTCCACAGCCGACCACGGGCTCCTCATCGGCCGGTCACGGCCGCGCGCCCGCACCAGGGCATAGGGTCGGGCCATGAGTACCCGCGCCCGGCCTGATGCGGCTCACGGGTGGCGCATCGGCAGCCTGGCCGGCACACCGGTCTACCTCGGTCGGTCCTGGCCGGTCATCGCGCTGGTCATCGTCGTCCTGTTCGGCCCGAATCTCGCCCGTCCCGACCGGGGCGCGTCCTACGGCTACCTGCTGGCTGCGGGGTATGCCGTGCTGCTGCTCGCGTCCGTGCTCGTCCACGAGGCGGCCCACGCCCTCGCCGCTCGGTGGCGCGGGCACCCGGTCAGCCGCATCGTCGCCGATGTCTGGGGTGGGCACACCGTCTACGACGCCACGAGGAGCTCACCGACCACGACGGCGCTGGTGGCGCTGGTCGGTCCGCTGTCCAACCTGCTGCTCGCCGCGCTCGGGTGGGCGCTGCGCTCGGTCACGGCCAACGACACGGCCCATACGCTCCTGGGCATCGTCGCCTTCGCCAACCTGCTCGTCGGCCTCTTCAACCTCCTGCCCGGGCTGCCCCTCGACGGCGGCCAGATCGTCAGCGCCCTCGTCTGGCGGGCCACCGGCAGCAAGGGCCGCGGCCTCGTGGCCGCCGGCTGGCTGGGCCGACTGGTGGCCGTCGCGACGGTGGCCTGGTTCGTGGTCCGCGGCCTGCTCGAGGGCGGAGCGCCCCGGGTCTTCGACCTGCTGTGGCCGGTGGCCATCGCCTTCTTCCTCTGGCAGGGTGCCACCGCCGCGGTGCGCGCCGGGCAGATCCACCTGGCCAGCGCAGGGCGGGCCACCGACGTGCTCGAACCTCTCGTCCTCGTGCCCGGCACACTGCCCCTGAGTGAGGTGGACGGCGCCGCCTCGGGTGCCTGGCTGGCGGCGGCCGACCCGAGCGGGTGGCCGCTCGGGATCGTCGATGCGGAGTCCGTGGCGCAGGTGCCGGTCGAGAGCCGTGACCGCACGACCGTCGCTGCCGTCACGCTGGCCCAGCCGGCGGCGTGGGTCGTGGCGCTGCCGGCCGACGCGGTGCTCACCGACCTCCTCCGGGCGATGAGCGAGGCCGACCTGCCGCTGGCCGTGGTCGTCGACGACTCCACCCGTGACGTCCGCGGGCTCGCCCGGGCCGAGCGGATCAACGACGTGGTGGGCGCCCAGCTCGCCCGACGCGGACGTCGCTGAGCGGTACCGACTCGCACCGACCTGCACCGACCTGCACCGACCTGCACCGAACCCGCTCAGAACTCGCCCAGAACTTCGCCCAGAACCGGTCCGGCCGACGAGCGGGCGGGCGTGATGAGGGGACAGCCCCGTCACCTGACCTGTTGTCCACATCCCCCCACGTGCCGGCGGCAGCCGTCCACAGCAGGCGGCGAGGGGCTGGGCCGACAACGGTCGGCGCGCAACCGTTGTGGCGACGGCCCGACGGACGGGCCGAAGGAAGGCGCCATGACGACGAGCCGGACCGAGCCGATCACCGCTGCGAAGACACCCACGACCACGGCGACCGCCACGACCGAGACCGCCAAGTCCGGCAAGTCCGGCAAGACCGCCGAGACCGCCGAGACCGCCGACACCGTCGAGTTGACCGACGGCGCAGCGGCTGCCCCCTCCAGCGGCGCGCGACGCACCGGGCGAGGCGCGGTCGGGGCCGGTGTGGCGCCGCCCACGAACAGCCCCGGTCGCAACGAGGTGCACCTCAGCGGCCGCCTGGCGGCGGAGGGGGAGGAGCGGGAGCTGCCGAGCGGTGACCGCATCGTGACGCTTCGTGTCGTCGT
This sequence comes from Terrabacter terrae, assembly GCF_039529575.1. Taxonomy (NCBI): domain Bacteria; kingdom Bacillati; phylum Actinomycetota; class Actinomycetes; order Micrococcales; family Intrasporangiaceae; genus Terrabacter; species Terrabacter terrae. The sequence goes on along the minus strand of NZ_BAAANB010000021.1, from coordinate 1,735,405 downwards.
CGGGCGGGCACCCGCCCCTGCGCGCAGGCGCCAGCCCGTCGAGGGCCCCCGCCGGGCCACCGTCGACACCATCGACATCGTCTGCTGGACGGCGACGACACGGCGCACCGCGCTGCGCCTCCGGGCCGACGACCTCGTCGAGGTCGATGGGGCCCTCCGACGCCGCTTCTTCGGCGGCGCCGCCGGGAGGCAGAGCCGGTACGAGGTCGAGGCGACGGCCGTGAGGAGGGCGTCCGGCGGCGCTCGCGCCGACACCTAGACTGTGCTCCCATGACCGACGCCGAGCAGCCCGACGCCGGGCAGCGCACCGCCGAGCAGCACCTCGGCGAGCCAGCCCCAGCCGAGCCGCAGACGACCGTCGAGGCCGCTCCCGGGCGAGGGACGGACGGGGCACGGGTGACGGGAGCCCATTCGCGCCGCGGCGTCTTCGAGGTGGGCGAGCGGGTGCAGCTGACCGACCCCAAGGGCCGCCTGCACACCATCACGCTGGAGCCGGGCCGTGAGTTCCACACGCACCGGGGTTTCCTGCGGCACGACGACCTCATCGGGTCGCACGACGGCTCCGTCGTGACCAACACGGCCGGCGTCGAGTACCTCGCGCTGCGACCGCTCCTCAGCGACTACGTCATGTCGATGCCACGCGGCGCCGCCGTGGTCTACCCGAAGGACTCGGGACAGATCGTGCAGATGGCCGACATCTTCCCCGGCGCAACCGTCGTGGAGGCGGGGGTGGGCAGCGGCGCGCTGTCCATGTCGCTGCTCCGGGCCATCGGCGAGCGGGGCCGGTTGCTGTCCTTCGAGCGGCGCGCCGACTTCGCCGACATCGCCCGCGGCAACGGGCGCGCGTTCTTCGGCGGTGACCACCCGGCCTGGACGGTGACCGTGGGAGACCTCGTCGAGTCGCTGCCCGACCTCGTCGATGCCGGCACCGTCGACCGGGTGGTTCTCGACATGCTCGCCCCGTGGGAGTGCCTGGAGGCCGTCGCGGACGCACTGATCCCGGGTGGCGTGCTGATCTGCTACGTCGCCACGACGACGCAGCTGAGCCGGGTCGCGGAGGGCATCCGGGCCCACGGCGGCTTCACGGAGCCCTCGGCGTGGGAGTCACTCGTGCGGGGCTGGCACCTGGAGGGTCTGGCGGTGCGTCCTCAGCACCGCATGCACGGGCACACGGGCTTCCTCATCACCACGCGCCGGCTGGCCCCGGGCGTGCCCGCACCCGAACGCAAGCGACGCCCGGCAAAGGGAGCCTACGGCGAGGTCGACATCGCGGCTGGTGGTGGCAGGAGCCCCGAGGGTGATGGCGCCACGGCAGTGCCCGGGTCCACCGCCTCGACCGACGTGCCGGCCGAGGCCTGGACCGCCGAGGCTCTCGGTGAACGCGTCAAGAGCGACAAGACGATCCGACGCGTCCGACGATCACTGGCTGATACATCCGACGACTTCGACTAAACCGGGGTTAGGGTCGAATGGTCACTGTGTGCGAGTGACGGATCCAGGAGGCCGAGATGTCTGACGACGTCCGAAACCCAGACCACCAGGGTGCCGCCGGTGCCCGAGACCCCCGTGAACCGGGAGAGACCGGGACCGCCGGCGCGGGTGACCGGGAGCTGGCAGCGTTGCGCGTCGAGGTCCAGTCGCTGCGCGAGGCGGCCCGCCACTCGCCGCAGCGGACACGCGAGCTCGAAGCCCGCCTGGCCCACGTGCAGACGAGCCTGTCGACCCTCTCGTCGCAGAACGAGCGCCTCGTGCGCACGCTCAAGGACGCTCGGGAGCAGATCGTCAACCTGAAGCAGGAGGTCGACCGCCTGGCGCAGCCACCGAGCACCTACGGACTGGTCCTCGACGCGCCCGACGACGGGGCGATCGACATCCTCACCGGCGGGCGCAAGATGCGCGTGGCGATCAGTCCCTCGGTCGACCAGGACAACCTCGGGCTCGGCCGCGAGGTGATGCTCAACGAGGCGCTCAACGTCGTCTCGGTCCACGGCTACGAGCGCGTGGGCGAGGTGGTCACCGTCAAGGAGCGCATCGACGGTGACCGCGTCGTCGTCGTGACCCACGGCGACGAGGAGCGGGTGTGTCGCATCGCGACGCCCCTGCTCGCCGAGGTCATCCGCGTCGGTGACTCCCTGACCCTCGACCCCCGCTCCAACTTCGTCCACGAGGTCATCCCGAAGCTCGAGGTGGAGGAGCTCGTCCTCGAGGAGGTGCCCGACGTCGACTACGAGGACATCGGTGGCCTCTCCGGGCAGATCGAGCAGATTCGCGATGCCGTGGAGCTTCCCTTCCTGCACCCCGAGCTCTACCGGGAGCACGCCCTCAAGCCCCCGAAGGGCGTCCTGCTCTACGGGCCTCCCGGCTGCGGCAAGACGCTCATCGCCAAGGCGGTCGCCGCCTCGCTGGCCCGGCAGGTCGCGGCGCGCACGGGCAAGGCGACGGAGAAGAGCTACTTCCTCAACATCAAGGGTCCGGAGCTGCTCAACAAGTACGTCGGCGAGACCGAGCGGCACATCCGGCTGATCTTCCAGCGCGCGCGTGAGAAGGCGTCCGACGGCACGCCCGTCGTCGTGTTCTTCGACGAGATGGACTCGCTATTCCGCACGCGCGGCTCGGGTGTCAGCAGCGACGTCGAGACGACGATCGTGCCGCAGCTGCTCGCCGAGATCGATGGCGTCGAGCGGCTCGACAACGTCATCGTCATCGGCGCCTCCAACCGCGAGGACATGATCGACCCCGCGATCCTGCGGCCCGGGCGCCTCGACGCGAAGATCAAGATCGAACGCCCCGACGCGGAGAGCGCCCGGGACATCTTCAGCAAGTACCTCACCGGCAGCCTGCCGCTCCACGAGCACGACCTCGCCGTCCACGCGGGCGACCGCGAGGCCACCGTCGAGGCCATGATCACGGCAGCGGTGGAGCGGATGTACTCCGAGATGGAGGAGAACCGCTTCCTCGAGGTCACCTACCAGGGCGGCGACAAGGAGATCCTCTACTTCAAGGACTTCAACTCCGGCGCGATGATCCAGAACATCGTCGACCGGGCCAAGAAGCTGGCCATCAAGGAGTTCCTCACGACCGGTCAGAAGGGCATCCGCGTCGAGCACCTGCTGGCCAGCTGCGTCGACGAGTTCAAGGAGAACGAGGACCTGCCCAACACGACCAACCCCGATGACTGGGCGCGGATCAGCGGCAAGAAGGGCGAGCGCATCGTCTACATCCGCACCCTCATCAAGGGCAAGGACGGCACCGAGCCGGGCCGCTCCATCGCGACGGCCAACACCGGTCAGTACCTCTGAACCCAGCCCCCTGGACCGATCGCGTATGCCGGGTGGCCCGGTTCCCGGGCCACCCGGCCTCTCGACGGTCCGGGTGGGCCGCACGTGGCCTCTCGAGGGTTGAGCAGGGGGCGGGTCGGCTACGTGCGGTGGGGCGCGCGGGCGCGGCGGGCGGCATACGCGCCCAACGCACGCCAGCCCAGCAGGAACGCAGCGAGCACGACCGAGGCGACCACGACGAAGCTCGCAGCGGTGCCCAGGCCTGTCGCGCGGCGCAGGAGCATGCCCACGAGGACGGTGGCGAACCACACCGTGACGCCGGGTGCCACGTCGACCGGCCAGCGCCCGCGCAGCATGCGCACCACGAGCCAGCCCACGAGCGTGCCGACGAGGAACGGCCAGGCGGTGAGCACGGCGCCGAGGACCGGGCCGGCCTCGTCGTGGCTGGCCCTGCCGATCCCGGCGAAGACGAGCACGAGCGCGACGTCGAGGCCCAGGGCGGGTCCCGGCCGGCGCCACCAGGGCAGGCGGGTCACGGGAGCGTGTCGAACGGCAGGCGTGGCTGGGGCGGTGCGTGGGTGGGGTCGACGCCCTCGAAGAGCGAGCTGACGGACCGGCCCTGGTGGATGCGGCTGATCGCCTCGGCGAACAGGGCCGAGACCGAGCGCACGGTCAGCTCCGGCCAGTCGTCGGGCGGGGGCACGGTGTCGGTGGTGACGACCTCGGTGACGAAGGGGTGCCCGCGGAGGCGCTCGACCGCCTTGCCGGCGAAGAGGCCGTGCGTGCACACGATGGCGGCCTCGGTCGCGCCCGCCTCCTGCAACCGGTCGATGAGCTCGACCATCGAACCGCCGGTGGCGATCTCGTCGTCGAGCACGATCGCCCGGCGTCCGGCCACGTCACCGACGATGGCGTCGATGACGACCCTGTCGTCGGCCACCCGCTGCTTCGAGCCGGCAGCGACCGGCAGGCCGAGAAGACGCGCGAACTGGGTGGCCACCTTGGCGTTGCCGAGGTCAGGACTCACGACGATGGAGCCGGACAGGTCGGTGCCCCGGAAGTGGTCGGCGAGCACACCGATGGCGGTCAGGTGGTCGACCGGCGTGGAGAAGAAGCCGTGCACCTGAGGGGCGTGCAGGGCCATCGTGAGCACCCGGTGGCAGCCGGCGGTGGCGATCAGGTCGGCGACGAGACGCCCGCCGAGCGAGATGCGCGAGGCGTCCTTCTTGTCCGAGCGGGCGTAGGCGTAGTGCGGCATCACGGCGGTGATCTGCGCGGCAGACGCGCCGCGCGCCGCGTCGATCATCAGGAGCAGCTCCATCAGGTGCTCCTGCGTCGGTGGGACGAGCGGCTGCACGATGTAGACGTCGCGCTGGCGGCAGTTCGCCAGCAGCTGCGCCTGCAGGCAGTCGTTGCTGAAGCGCTTGATGTCCGCGGGGGAGCGGGTCACCCCGAGGTGGGTGCAGATCCGGTCGGCCAGCTCCAGGTGGGCGGAACCGCTGAACACGACGACGTCGTTCACTTCGAAACCATCCCCACCCATCCACCGACCATCCACACGGACTGGCGTGCCGTTGCAGACTATCGGAGCCCGCCGTCGTACGCGTGGTCGCGCACCCAGCGCACCAGCTCCTCGCGCGCGGCCACGCCGACACGCGTGGCGCCGGGGAAGCTCAGGAACCCGTGCGGCACACGCGGGTAGTTCGTGTGGCGTGTGTCGACACCGGCGTCGCGCAGGGCTGCGGCGTACGCGGCGCCCTCGTCGCGCAGCGGGTCCAGGTCCGCGGTCTGCACCAGGGCCGGGGCCAGGCCCCCGAGGTGCTCGGCATGGAGCGGCGAGACGAGCGGGTCGAGCGGGTCGAGCGCGTCCTCGGCGTCTCCGAGGTAGTGCGCGAGGAAGGCGTCCATGTCGGCTCGGGTGAGGATCGGGGCCTCGGCGTGCAGCGCCACCGACTCCGAGCTCATGGTGGCGTCGACGGCCGGGTAGACCAGAGCCTGGTAGGCGATGTCGGCCCCGCCCTCGTCGCGGATCACCTGTGCCACCACGGCCGCGAGGTTGCCCCCCGCCGAGTCGCCGGCGAGGCCGAGGCTGCCGCCGCGCCACCCTGCTCCGGTGGGGTCCGATGCTCCCGAGGCGGCCCAGCGAGTCGCGTCGACGCAGTCGTGCACGGCTTGCGGGGCGCGGTGCTCGGGTGCGAGCCGGTAGTCGACGTTGAGCACCACGACGCGGGCGCGGTCGGCGAGCCAGGCGCAGATCGGGTCGTAGCCGCGCGTGTTGCCCAGCACCCACCCGCCGCCGTGGAACCACAGCAGGGCCGGCAGATGGTCACCCGGGGCGCCGCGGGGCCGGTACGTGCGCACCTCGATGGACTGCCCGTCCCGCGCCGCGAAGCTCGTGCCGGCGATCTCGACCCCGGCGGGCACCGGTCCGGTGACCCAGGTGTACGGGATGCGGGTCGGCGCGAACCACGCTCTGCTACGGGCGATCTCGTCGGGGACGAGCATGCGGTCGCTGCCCCTCGAGCGGTTGAGGGCGCGGACCAGGAGCCTGGTCCGCAGGGGCATGTCCCACGAGTCGGTGACCGTCACGGCGTCAGTGTTCCACCGGTGGCCCGCAGATGACACCTGGTCAGGAGGCCAGAGAGTGCTGCACCCGGTACGCCGCTTCGGGCCCACCCTGCGGCGAATCCGCAGCAGGCTCGGGCAGGATTGGCCCATGCCAGGCGACGCGGAGCAGGCGCGGCCCCCCACGCAGGGGGCCGCTCCCGGCGACGCACGGCACTCGGACGACACCACGGGGGAGACCATGCGCCGGACGGAGCACGTGCACGACGCGCTCGAGGAACGGACGGCGATCCACCCTGCGCAGGACACGCGGCTCCCGGGCCCGTCGTCCCCCGAGCCGGCTCCGGACGTCGAGGTCGTGGAGCCGCCGATCCCCGGCCGCGTCCGGCGTCCGGCCGACGGCGTACGCCTGGTCGCGGCCGTGCTGCTCCTGCTGCTCGGCCTGGCGGTCGCCGACCTCGCTGCCGGGACCCGAGGGGCCGTCGAGCAGGACCTCACCGACGTCACGAGCGGCCTGCCTCGCCTGCTGCTGACCCTCCTGGGATGGCTGAGCGGCATCGGCGTGCTGCTGCTGCCGATCGGCGTCGGCGCCGACCTGCTCGTGCGCCGCCGTCCCATGCAGCTCATCCAGGCCCTGGGCGCCGCGGTCGTGGCCGGCGTCCTCGTCATCGTGCTGAGCCTGCTCGTGCAGTCGGGCAAGGGCGGCTTCGTCACCGGCGTCCTGACCCGGCCGAGCCCTACCGGGCACACGGGTCCGCTCGACATCGTCATCGTCTCGATGGTCGCCCTGCTCACGGTGGCCGACATCTCCGGACGCAAGTGGATCTCACCGATCGCGACGGGCGTCGTCGTGGCCACCCTCGTGACCACCCTCCTGTCGGGCGCCATGACGCTCGCGGCGCTGACCTGCTCGCTCCTGGTGGGCTGGATCGTCGGGCTCGCGTCCCGGCTCGTCTTCGGCGTCAGCTCGACCCGCCCTCCGGGCACCGAGGTGGCGGCGGTGCTCGTGTCGGGCGGCATCCCCCTGGCCAGGCTCGAGCTCATCGACGGCAACGATGCCGGCGACCGCCGCTACCTGGGGGTCACCTCCGGCGGGCCGCTCGACGTCCACGTCATCGACCGCGACACCTTCGGGCTGGCCTCCGGCCGCCGCCTGCTGCGCGTGCTCCGCCTGCGCAGCGGCTTCACCCGCCCGCCGGCCCTGACCCTGCAGTCCGAGATCGAGCACCGCGCGCTGATGGGGCTCGCACTGCACGACGCGGGGATCCGGGCCCCGAGGCCGGTCGCCGTCTCGGAGGTCGGCCCGTTCTCCGCCGTCATCGCCTACGTGCTGCCGCAGGGCACCCCGGTCGCCGAGCGCACCGACGGGCTCGACCAGGCGCAGCTGCAGGCGATCTGGCACCTGGCGGCCACGCTGCAGCGGCGTCGCATCGTCCACCGCCAGCTCGGCCCCTCGACCGTCCTGCTCGATGACGCGGGCGGCGTGGCACTCGCTCGCCTGGGCAGCGGCGACGTCGCCGCCGACGACATCAGCCTGCGCATCGACCTCGCGCAGCTGCTCACCACCGTGGCGCTCGCCGTCGGGCCCGAGCGCACCGTCGACTCGGCCGTGGCCGCGCTCGGCGAGGACGCCGTGCTGCGGGCCGTCCCCGTGCTCCAACCCGTGGCGCTGAGCTCGGACACCCGCACGGCGCTGCGGGCCGCGAAGTCGGTGATCGGAGAGCTGCGGGAGCGGCTCGTGGCCCTGCGACCCCAGGCCGAGCCCGTCGAGCCGGTCGAGCTGCGCCGCATCTCGATCAAGGGCGTCGTGACGCTCGTCATGGGCGGGGTCGCCGGCTACCTGCTGCTGACCCAGCTGGCCCAGGTCGACATCGGCAAGGTCGTGACCACGGCGGACTGGCGCTGGGCCGTCCTCCTCGTCCTCTTCGCGGCCGCGACGTTCGCCGGGGCCTCCCTCGCCCTCGCCGGGGCCGTGCAGATCCACCTGCGCTTCGTCCGGACGTACATGACGCAGCTGGCCGTCGCCTTCAGCGGCCTCGTCGCGCCCGCGGCCGTCGGCAACATCGCCCTCAACACCCGCTACCTGCAGACCTCGGGCCTGTCGCCGACCGTCGCCGGCGCCAGCGTCGGCGTCGCGCAGGTGGCCCAGTTCTGCTCGTACTTCGTGCTGCTCGTGATCTCCGGCGTCCTCGCGGGCACGGGACCGGCGGTCTCGTTCAGTCCGTCGCCGATCCTCGTCGCAGCCATCCTCGCCGTGGTGATTCTCGCGCTGGGTCTGCTCGCCGTGCCCAGGATCCGGGCGATCCTCACCGACCAGGTGCTACCGCAGGTCCGGGCGGCGGTCCCGCAGGTGCTCGCAGTGCTCCAGCACCCGAAGAAGCTGACCCAGCTGCTCAGCGGTGCCCTGATGCTCGACATGTCGTTCGTCGCCGCGCTCGTCTGCGCGACGAGGGCCTTCGGTGGCGAGGCCCCGGTGGCTGCCATCGCGGTCGTCTACTTCGCCGGTGCCATCGTCGGCTCGGCCGTGCCGACGCCCGGCGGGCTGGGCGGCATCGAGGCGGCCATGTCGTTCGGCCTCATCTCGATCGGCGTCGACAGCGGCACCGCCGTCTCCTCGGTTCTGCTCTACCGCCTCGCGACCTACTGGCTGCCCATCCCGTTCGGGTGGTTCTCGCTCAGTCGCCTGCAGAAGGTGGGCGCCATCTGAGCCCGCCGGACGGCATACGTCCTCGATGGGTTGGTGGTCAGGGGGTGCGCCCGTCACGGCAGGCCGGGGCGGTTATCGTCGGGCCATGACGGTGCGGCGGATCATGGGACTCGAGACCGAGTACGGCATCTCGGTGCCCGGCGACCCGATGGCCAACCCGATGTTCCTCTCCGGGCAGGTCGTCAGCGTGTATGCCGCAGCCCAGGGCATCCGTTCCAACCAGTCGAGCTGGGACTACGCCTTCGAGGACCCGCTGCGCGACGCCCGCGGCTGGCAGCTCGACCGGCAGACCGCCGACCCGAGCCAGCTGACCGACGTCGAGGACCCCACGCTGGCCAACGTCGTGCTCACCAACGGGGCTCGCTACTACGTCGACCACGCGCACCCCGAGTACAGCTCACCCGAGGTCACCCTCCCGCGTGACGCCGTCACCTGGGACCGGGCCGGGGACGCCATCGCGCTGGAGTCCGTCCGGCTGCTGGCCTCGCGCCCCGGGCAGCCGCCCGTCAACCTCTACAAGAACAACGCCGACGGCAAGGGCCAGTCGTACGGCACGCACGAGAACTACCTCATGCCGCGGCGGACCCCCTTCCCCGACATCGTGCGCCACCTCATCCCGTTCTTCGTGACGCGACAGGTCGTGTGCGGCGCCGGCCGGGTCGGGCTCGGCGTGGACAGCCGGGGTGCCGGCTACCAGATCTCCCAGCGGGCCGACTTCTTCGAGACCGAGGTCGGGCTCGAGACGACGCTCAAGCGGCCGATCATCAACACCCGCGACGAGCCCCACGCCGTCGCCGACCGCTACCGGCGGCTGCACGTCATCGTCGGCGACGCCACCCACCTCGACGTCGCGACCCTGCTCAAGGTCGGGACGACCTCGCTCGTGCTCGGGATGATCGAGGACGGCCACCTCACCGAGGACTGGTCGATCCGTCGGCCCGTGGCTGCGCTCCAGACGGTCTCGCACGACCCGTCGCTGCGGGCGTCCGTCGAGCTCGTCGACGGACGTTCGGTGACGGCGCTCGACCTGCAGTGGATGTACCTCGAGGCTGCCCGCGCCTGGCTCGACCGGCGCGGCGACGACCCGGAGCCCGAGGCCACGAGCGAGGTCATGGCTCTCTGGGAGGAGGTCCTCACCGGGCTCGGCCGTGACGTGATGTCGTGCGCGAGCCTGCTCGACTGGGTGGCCAAGCTCAAGCTGCTCGAGGGCTACCGCGCCCGCGACGGGCTGGCCTGGGACGACCACCGCCTGGCGGCCATCGACATCCAGTGGGCCGACGTGCGTCCCGAGAAGGGCCTGGTGCACCGACTCAGGGACCGAGGCATGCTCCGCGACCTGGTCACGCCTGAAGACGTCAAGGCGGCGCAGACCACCCCACCCGAGGACACCCGCGCCTGGTTCCGGGGGGAGTGCGTGCGCCGCTTCACCGCGCAGGTCTTCTCGGCGAGCTGGGACTCGGTGGTCTTCGACGTCCCGGGGCGCTCGAGCCTGCAGCGCGTGCCGATCCTGGAGCCCGAGCGCGGCACGCGGGCCCAGGTCGGCGACCTGCTCGAGCAGAGCAGCGACGTCGCCGAGCTGCTCCAGGGGCTGGCCACGCCCGACTAGGGTGGCCGGTCGATGCCGCTGTGGGACGGTTCCTGCGGCCGCCCGGCGTGGGCTGTCCGGGGAGAGGTGCTCGGATGCCGGGGTCCTGACGGGTTAGGGTCGAGTCGACAGGTCTTCACGTCTGGGAGGTAGCCATGCCGGGTCAGGAGCACGTCAAGCCGCAGCGTCGTGACGAGGAGCCGCCGGAGACCCCGGAGGAGCCTCCCGCCGCACCTGCCGGCGCCGCCGTCAAGGAAGGTCTGAGCGACGACATCGACAGCGTCCTCGACGAGATCGACGGAGTCCTCGAGTCCAACGCCGAGGAGTTCGTCCGCGGTTTCGTGCAGAAGGGCGGCCAGTGACCCCAGCGTCCACGGGGCGCTCGCGACAGCTCGACGACGCCTTCCTCCGGGCCGGGTCGTCGTCGTTCACCGAGTTCGTCGCCGCCTACCGTCCCGAGCTGCTCCCGTCCGCCCGCCGGCTGCCCTCCGGCACCACGATCGAGGCGCCGCACGGCACCACGATCGTCTCGCTGCTCTTCGAGGGCGGGGTCGTCATGGCCGGCGACCGGCGGGCGACGATGGGCAACATCATCGCCAACCGCGACATGGAGAAGGTCTTCGCCGCTGACGAGTACAGCGTGGTCGGCATCGCCGGCACCGCGGGGCTCGCGATCGAGCTGGTTCGCCTCTACCAGGTGGAGCTCGAGCACTACGAGAAGATCGAGGGCGCCATCATGTCCCTCGAGGGCAAGGCCAACCGCCTCGCCTCGATGATCCGGGGCAACCTCGGCCTCGCCATGCAGGGCCTGACCGTCGTGCCGACGTATGCCGGGTTCGACCTCGAGTCAGCGACCGGGCGCATCTACTCCTACGACGTGACCGGCGGCTGCTACGTCGAGGTCGGCCACCACTCGACCGGCTCCGGGTCCGTCTTCGCACGCGGCGCGCTCAAGAAGCTGTGGAGGCCCGGGCTCGAGGAGCAGCAGGCGGTGTCCGTGGCCATCGAGGCGCTCTACGACGCGGCCGACGACGACTCGGCCACCGGAGGCCCGGACCTCGGCCGCCAGATCTGGCCGACGGTTGCGGTCGTCGACCACGCCGGCGCCCGGTTCGTCCCCCAGGACGTGCTCGAGGGTCACGTCCAGCGTGTCGTCGCGGCGCGCCGTGACAACCCGGGAGGCGCGCGATGACCATGCCGTTCTACGTCCCTCCCGAGCAGGTCATGAAGGACCGGGCGGACTTCGCCCGCAAGGGGATCGCTCGTGGCCGGTCGGTCGTCGTCGTGGGCTACGACAAGGGCATCGCCTTCGTCGCCGAGAACCCGTCGCGAGCCTTACACAAGGTGTCGGAGATCTACGACCGCATCGCCTTCGCCGCGGTCGGGCGCTACAACGAGTTCGAGAACCTACGGGTCGCGGGCATCCGCTACGCCGACCTGCGCGGCTACTCCTACGACCGCACCGACGTCACGGCCCGGGCACTGGCCAACACGTATGCGCAGATCCTCGGCGGCGTCTTCACGCAGGAGTCCAAGCCCCTCGAGATCGAGATCGTCGTGGCCGAGGTCGGCGCCGACAGCGACAGCGACCAGATCTTCCGCCTCACCTACGACGGGTCCGTCGCCGACGAGCGCGGGTTCGTGGCCATGGGTGGCGCGAGCGACGCAGCGGAGGAGCGGCTGCGCAGCGGCTGGCGTCCGGGAATGACGCTCGCGGAGGCCGTGCGCCTGGCCGTCGACGTCCTGGGGGCGGGGGAGAACGGCGAGCGCCGCACGCTCGACGAGGACCAGCTCGAGGTCGCGGTGCTCGACCGCGAGCGTCCCCGGCGTTCGTTCCGCCGCATCGTCGGTCCCGTGCTGGCGCAGCTCCTCGGCGAGCCGGCCGAGCGCTCGTCCGACGCAGCAGCGAGCTCCCCGCAGCCCCCGCCCCCCGGCCCGGTGGCCTGAGGCCGCTGGGCGAGCCCGGCGCAGCCAGCCGCCTCCGGCTGACCGGCCGGTCAGGCACGAGGACGCACACGAGGGCCGCCCCCCGAACGGGGGCGGCCCTCGAAGGGTGTCGGGCGGGGTCAGCGGCGGTTCGCGCCGACCCGCCTGCCCGCGCCTGCCTGCGGCTTCGACGAGCTGCGCCCCGAGGCGTCGGAGGAGGCGTCGTCCTCGCGGTCCTCGTCCGGCTCGGCACCCTCGGGCGACTCGGCTGGTGCGATCGGATCGTCAGCCTGCCGACCCAGGGCCTGCGAGCCGTCTGCCTCCTCCACCCCGCGGTCGTGCGGCGCCGGGGCTTGGTCCGCCATCCCGGCCGGCTCTCCATCGGGGGCGGCGTCAGCGTCGGTGACAGGGCCGGGCGTCTCGCTCGCGACGGGCTGCGGCTGGCCGGCTGCCGGTGCGACCTCCCCGCCCTTCTCGGGACCGTCCAGCGACTCCACCGACTGCACGAGTGCGCCGCCGCCGAGCGTCGCGAGCATCTGGCGGACGTTGGCCAGCTGCGCCGTGATGCTGTCGCGCTGCGCGGCGGCGGCGGCCAGCTCCCGGTCGGACTCCTCGCGCAGCCGCGAGGCGTGGTCGCGAGCCTCGGACACGATCTGGTCCGCCTGGCTCTGTGCCGTCTCGAGCATCCGTCGGGCGCGCGAGCGCAACTCCTCGGCGTCGTGCTCGGCGCGCTCGGTCAGCTGGCGCAGGCGCGCTTCGCTCTCGGTGAAGGCCGCCTCCATCTGCTGGCGACGGGCCTCGAACTCGACGTCCGCCGACTCGCGGCGGGCCGCGAGGCTCACCTCGAGCTCGGCAGAGGCGGTCGTGGCCTTGGCCCGCTGCGCCTCGAGCTCGGCGGCTGCCTCCTGACGCTGGGCGGCCATGACGCTCTGCGCCTCGGCGACGACGGCCTGAGCCTCGCGGGTGGCCTGGGCGATGACGCGAACGGCCTCCTCGTCGGCGCGCGAACGGGTCTGGTCGGCATACGAGGTGGTCGTGTTCTTGAGGTCCGCCGCGGCTCGGTTGGCCCGCTCGCGGATCTCCTCGGCGTCAGCCGCGGCGCGGCCGCGCATCTCGGCGGCCTCCTGGTCGGCGAGCGAGAGGATCTGGGCGATCCGCTCACCGAGCTCGGTGTAGGCCTGCCCCGGAGCCGTCGACGCGTTCTTCTTCAGGTCGGCCATGACGCGTGTCTGCTGGCCGAGCTGGCCCCGCAGGTCGGTCAGCGCGGCGTTGAGCCTCGTCAGCTCGACACTCCGCTCGGCGGCGTCCTTCTTGGCCGCCTGCAGGGTGCGGTTCTGCGCCTCGATGAAGGAGTCCACCTCCTCCGGCTCGTAGCCGCGGCGGGAGAACTTGAAGTGGGGTCTGTCGATCATTTCCGTCCAATGCAGAGGAGGTGGAGGGACAACGGCATGAGGGGACGGCGACAGTCTGGCAGCCTCCGCTGGGCCGCTGCGACCCAGGGCGCAACCGCGTCCCCGGGCGCCCCGTCAGGTGATGGTGCGAGCTGGCACCGGCCCGCAGGCCGCTCTCAGTGCAGGCGAACGCGGGGGTCGAGCACGGCATACACGATGTCGACCACGATGTTCGCCACGACGACGGCCGCCGAGGCGAAGAGCACGATCCCGATGATGACCGGCAGGTCCTGCTGGTTGATGGCGTCGATCGCCGTCTTGCCGAGGCCCGGCAGGGAGAACACGGTCTCGGTGACGACGACGCCGCCGAGAAGCGCCCCCACGTCGATGCCGAACTGCGTCACGACCGGGGTCAGGGCGGCCCGCAGGCCGTGTCGCAGGATGACGCGACGCTCGCCGATGCCCTTCGAGCGGGCGGTGCGCACGTAGTCCTCGCCGAGCACGTCGAGCATCGAGGCGCGGGTCAGGCGCGTGTAGGTGGCCGCCGAGACGAGCGCCAGGGTGAACCACGGCAGCACCATGTGCTGGAACCACGTCCCGAAGCCGTCGGTCAGGGGGGCGTAGCCCCCGGGCGGGAAGATGTCCACCCCGGCCAGGGTGAGGCGGAAGTAGAAGAAGTAGAGCAGGAGCAGCCCGAGCAGGAAGGTGGGCATCGAGTAGAAGAAGAGGCTGAACGCCGTCAGGGACCGGTCGGTGAACGAGCGCGGGTGGATCGCCGAGAGGACGCCGTTGGTCAGGCCGAGGACCATCCAGATGATGGCGCCGCCCACGACGACGGAGATGGTGATCGGGAGTGCGGCGCCCATGATCTCGGTGACCGGCACCTGGTGGTAGTAGTCGTAGCCGAGGTCGCCGTGCAGGGCCTTCCACAGGAAGTCCGTGTACTGCCTCCAGACGGGCTGGTCGAGACCGAGGCGGTGCGAGATCAGGGCAACGGTCTCGGGTGTCGCCTGTCGGCCGGCGAGGGCGCGGGCGACGTCGTTGGGCGCGACGAAGAAGAGGCCGAACACCGCCACGGTGATGAGCCACAGGACGAGGATGCCGAGCGCCACGCGGCGCACGAGGAACCGGGCCATGAGTGCCTCCTAGTCCCTGGTCTCGACGGTCGGGACGGCCTCGACGGCATCGACGTCCGCGAGGGGCTCGACCGTCACGTCCGACACCTCGGCCATGATGCGGTCCGCTCGCGGGTCGAAGGCGTCCCGCACGCCGTCCCCGAAGAGGTTGAAGGCGAGCGTCGTCACGAGCAGGGCGGTGCCCGGGAAGACGACGAACCACCACGCCACGGTGTAGTAGTTCTGGGACTCGCTGATCATCCCGCCCCAGTCGGCGGTGGGCGGCGGCAGGCCCAGCCCGAGGAAGCTCAAGGTGGCCTCGACGACGATGACGACCGGGATGAGCAGCGAGGCGTAGACGATGACGGGCGCCAGGACGTTGGGCAGGATGTCGACGAACATGATCCGGCTGTCCGAGGCGCCCAGGGACTTCGCCGCCTCGACGAACTCGCGTTCCCGCAGCGACAGCACCTGGCCACGGACGATACGGGCGACGGAGGCCCAGCTGAAGAAGCCGATGACGAGCACGGTCACCAGGAGGCTCGGACCGGTGATCGACACGAGGGCCACGGCCACGAGGATGAAGGGCACCGAGAGCACGATGTCGATGAGGCGGGCGAGCACCGTGTCGACGAAGCCGCCGAGGAACCCGGCCGCGAGTCCGACGATGACGCCGATCACCACCGTGAGGGCGGTGGCCACGACGCCCACGAGCAACGAGATCCGCGCGCCGTAGGCGATCCGCACGAAGATGTCGCGGCCCAGGTCGTCGGTGCCGAGCCAGAACTGGCTGGACGGGGGAGTCGGGAGGCCGTCGGGCGTGAGGCCCGTCTGGCGGTACTGCTCGTTCACGGGGTGACCGGTGATCGCCGTCGTCAGCGGGGCGAAGATCGCCATCAGGACGATGAGGACGATCACGACGAGGGAGATCATCGCGACGCGGTCGCGACGCAGCCGCTGCCACGCCAGCAGCCACGGGCTGCGGCCCTCGATGGCGCTCCGCGTTGTCTCTGGGCCCCCCGTGGACTCGGCCTCGGCCACGGGGCCGACGCCCTCGCTCGCGGCCGAGGTGGGAAGGATGCCGCTCACGGTCGTTCGCCTCCGTCGTCTGTCGGGTGAGGTGTGACCTGCGTGTGCGGGACGTCGGCGTCCGGCGGCGCCGCGAAGGCCGCCGACGGGTCGGAGGAGAGCTCCTCGCCGGCGGCGAGCGGGTGGAAGCAGGCGGTGCGGTGTTCCGGCCGGTCGCCGAGCACCGGTTCCAGCGGCGGGACCGCGGCCGAGCAGTCGGCCTGGGCGCGCGGGCACCTCGTGTGGAACCGGCAGCCCGAGGGCGGGTCGGTCGGCGACGGGAGGTCGCCGACGAGGATGGTCCTGCGGCGGCTGTCGGCGACGTCGGGGTCGGGGACCGGCAGCGCCGACAGCAGGGCGCGCGTGTAGGGGTGCCGGGCCGTGCCGAACAGCTCCTCCGTGCGGGCGACCTCCACGAGCTGGCCCAGGTACATCACGGCAACGCGGTCGCTGACGTGTCGCACGACCGACAGGTCGTGGGAGATGAAGAGGTACGTCAGGCCGAAGTCGGTCTGAAGGTCGATCAGCAGGTTGATGATCTGGGCCTGGATCGACACGTCGAGCGCCGACACGGGCTCGTCGCAGATGATGAGCCGCGGCTGCAGGGCCAGGGCGCGGGCCACTCCGATGCGCTGGCGCTGCCCGCCGGAGAACTCGGCGGGGAACCGGTTGTAGTGCTCCGGGTTGAGCCCCACGCGTTCCATGAGCTCCTGCACCCGGAGCTTGACCTCGCGCCCCGAGCCGATCCCGTGGATGACGAACGGGTCGCCGATGATCGAGCCCACCCGCCGGCGTGGGTTGAGCGAGCCGTAGGGGTCCTGGAAGATCACCTGCACCTCGCGCCGCACGGTGCGCAGCTCGCGTCGACTCAGCTGCGTGATGTCGCGGCCGTCGAAGGTGACGGTGCCGGAGGTCACGTCGTACAGGCGCGCGATGCAGCGGGCCAGCGTCGACTTGCCGCAGCCGGTCTCGCCGACGAGGCCGAGCGTCTCGCCGGTGCGGATCTCGAGGGACACGTCCTCGACGGCGTGGACCAGGACGTCACCGCGGCGCCAGAGGGAGCTCGAGCCGACCGGGAAGGTCTTGGTCACGTGGTCGACGCGCAGCAGCGGCGCGGATGCCGGGGGAGTCCTCTCGCGCTGCGGGGCTTCGGGGTTCGCGGTCACGCCGACTCCTCCTGACGCACCGTGGCGGGGCGACCCGCGCCGGGGACCGGTCGCAGCGACGCGCCGTCCTTGGGAAGGAAGCACGCGGAGGTATGCCGTGGGTCCCGGGCCACCGGGTCGAGCCGGGGCACCTCGTGCCGGCAGTGGTCGAACACGTCAGGGCAGCGGCTGGCGAAGGGGCACTGCTCGGGTGGGTCGATCAGTGAGGGCGGGGTGCCGGCGATGGGGGTGAGCCGGGTGCGAGTGCCGCCCTGCGCCGGCAGCGACGCCAGCAGCCCGCGGGTGTAGGGGTTGTGGGGAAGGTAGAAGAGCGTGCGTCGCGGCGCGCGCTCCATCGCCCGGCCGGCATACATCACGACGACGTCGTCGGACATCTGGGCGACGACGCCGAGGTCGTGGGTGATCAGGACGATCGCCGTGCCGAACTCCTCCTGCAGTCGTTGCATGACGCCGAGCACCTGCGCCTGCACGGTCACGTCGAGCGCCGTCGTCGGCTCGTCGGCGATCAGCAGGGCGGGGTCCAGGGCCATCGCCATGGCGATCATGACCCGCTGGCGCATGCCTCCGGAGAACTGGTGCGGGTAGTCGTCGAGGCGCTTGGCCGCGCCGGGGATGCCGACGAGCCCGAGCAGCTCGGCGGCGCGGGCGCGGGCCGTCGCGGTCGCCGTCTGGGGCCGGTGCGCCCGGATCATCTCGACGATCTGCCAGCCCACCGTGTAGTAGGGATGCAGGCTCGAGAGCGGGTCCTGGAAGATCATCCCGATCTTGGCGCCGCGGATGCCCTGGAGGGTCTTGGGCGAGGCGCCGATCAGCTCGACCCCATCGAAGCGGGCCGACCCGGACACCCGCGCACCGCGGGTGAGACCCGTGATCGTCTGCGTCGCGACGCTCTTCCCGGAGCCGGACTCGCCGACGATCGCGAGCGTCGTGCCGCGGTCGACGTCGAAGGACAGGCTGCGCACCGCCTGGACGACGCCGTCGGGGGTCGCGAACGAGACGGAGAGGTCACGCACCTCGAGCAGGGCCATCGGATCGCCTTCCACGAGTGGGGCCGTCGGCGAGTGCACGGCGGCGGGGGAGACCCTCCACGGCCTCCCGTGGACCGGGAGTGGGCCCACTGGAGGCGTGGAGTGAGGGCATGCGACGCGGCGCCGGCTGCGTCAGCCGCCCTGCTTGTCGGCGGTCAGCCACACGTTCGTCGGGTCGTAGTTCTGCATCGCCGGCACGTAGACGGTGCCCTGGACCTGGCTCCCGTGGTAGTTGGCCTGCTTCGGATTGGTGATCGGGAAGAACGGTGCGTCCTCCATGACCTTCCGGTCGGCCTGGGCCCAGAGGTTGGCCGCCTCCTGCTGGGTCGGGGAGGTGGACGCCTGGTGGATGAGCGTGTTGGCGCTCGAGCTCTCGTAGAGGCCGAAGTTGCTGCCACTGGGCGGGAACGACGGGGCACCGCTGAAGAGCGGGTTGAAGAACGACACCGCCGCGTTGCCGTACCAGTCGGCGCCCCACCCGGCCACCGCGAGGTCCCACACCCCGCGCCTGGCCACGGACGGCTCCTGGAGGTACTTGGTGTAGAAGTCGGCGTTCGGCGAGGGAACGCCCTGCACCGTGATCCCGGCCTTCGACAGGTCCTGCTGCGCCGTCTGGAACGTCTTGCTGCTGCCCTCCGAGGAGTTGCGGTAGAGCATCTTGAGGGTCAGCCCGTTGGGGAACCCCGCGGCTGCCAGCATCTGCGTGGCCTTGTTCGGGTCGTACGGGTAGAGGTCGAAGTTCTGCTCACCGCCGACGATGTCCGAGGGCAGCACGTGGCTCAGTGGCTCGTTGAGCTTGGGGCCACCCAGGACCTGGATGATGTTGGTCCGGTTGAGCGCGTACCCGAGGGCCTGGCGCACCTTGACGTTGCCCAGTGCCTTGTTGTTGTTCGGCGAGGCGGTGTTGAAGACGATGTACGGGTTGGACGAGGCGGACGGGCCGATGGTCAGGTTCGGGTCGTTCTTGGCGATCAGGGCGGGCAGCTGCGAGGGTGGTGGGAAGTTGTCCCACTCCATGTCCGCACTGGGCGTGCCGGTCTGCAGCTGCTGCTGCGTCGAGTCCTGGGTCACCGTCTCGTTGATGACGATCTTGTCGACGTAGGCCTTGCGCACGGGGTCGGAGGCGGCGTCCCAGGCCGGGTTGCGCGTGAACGTGATGTTCTTCGTGGGCGTGTAGCTCTCGATCTGGTACGGGCCGTCCGACAGGGTGTGCTGCGCGAGCTCCGGGCTCGCCGGCAGGTAGGCGTCCCACTCCTTCGGGGCGGGGGAGAAGGCGGGGAGCGTCAGCATGTCGGTGAAGAAGCTGGCCGGGTGGTTGAGCGTGAAGACGACGGTGAGGTCGTCCTTGGCGACGACGCCCGGCAGGGGAGTCTGCTCGATGTAGGAGGCGATCGCCGCGGGAGTGTGCCCGACCTTGGCGAAGCCGCTGCAGAAGGTCTGGAGCCCCGTGACGAGGTCGAGGTAGTCGGGCAGGCCGCCGAAGGGCTGGACCGGGTTGCAGCTGCGTTTGACCCCACGGACCATGTCGGCCGCGGTCACCTGCCGGGCCGGGTTGGTGTTCCACTTGGCGCCCGACCGGATCTTGATGGTGTAGGTCTTGCCGTCGGCGCTGAGGCCGTCGCCCTGGGTCGGCAAGGACTGTGCCAGGTCGGGCACGGCCTTCGTCGTCTGTCCCTCGACCGCCGGGTAGGTGAAGAGCTGGCGGCTCCAGGGCCGCAGGCCCAGGTAGCCGATGGAGTAGTAGCTGATGTTGGGGTCCATGTAGTCGACGTCGCCACTGCCGAGCATGTTGAGGGTGCCGCCGCGCACCGCGTTCGCCGAGGCGCCGGTGCCGCCGGCGCCCGTGCTGCCGGAGGTCGTGCCGCCACCGGAGTTGCAGGCCGTCACGGTCAGGCAGCTGGTCGCCACCACCGCGAGGGCCGTCACAGGCCACTTTCTCAGGGGCATGGTCTCTCCTTGGTCACGTAGGACGGGCCGGTGACGACCGGTCCCGGGAGCCCCCGCGGGCGCCCGTCGTGCTCACGCTAGGCACGGCTGCGTGACACCAGAGGCCGAGCCGGCGCGGATGTCACGCGATCGCAAAGTGCTCGTCACACAGGACGTCGCCAGGTCACAGATCGACATACGAAAGGCCTTCTCACAGGAGTTCGCCGGATCGCCTCCAGACACCCGACCTACGCTGGAGCCATGCGGCGGGTTCTTCTCGTCGAGGACGACGCACGGGTCAGGAGGGTCCTGCGGCTGGCGCTGGAGGACGAGGGCTTCACCGTGCTCGAGGCCGCGGACGGCGGCCAGTGCGTGGAGTCCGTCAAGGCCTCACCGCCGGACATCATGCTGCTCGACGTGATGCTGCCGGACCGCGACGGCTTCGCGGTCTGCCGGGAGGTGCGCCGAGGCAGTGACGTCCCGATCATCATGGTGACGGCCAGGACCGACAGCCACGACGTCGTGGCGGGGCTGGAGTCCGGTGCCGACGACTACGTGACGAAGCCACTGGTCGCCAAGGAGCTCGCCGCACGCATGCGGGCGTTGCTGCGCCGCACGGAGCCGCTCATCGGGCGCCCCACCCGCCACGTCGTCTCCGGGGACCTGGACATCGGCATCGACGACGGCGTGGTCCGACGGGGCGGCCAGCCGGTCAACCTCACCCGCACGGAGTTCCGGCTCCTGGTGGAGCTCGCCTCCGTGGAGGGACGCATCTGCAGCCGCGAGCACCTGCTCGACCGGGTGTGGGGCTACGGCTACTTCGGTGACAGCCGCATCGTCGACGTGCACATCCGCCGGTTGCGCACGAAGGTCGAGCTGGACCCGGCCAGCCCTACGCACGTCGTCACCGCGCGTGGGCTCGGCTACCGGCTGGCCGGCTGAGGCGCCCATGCGCGGCGACCGGGCTCGGATGTGGCGGGGCCGCAGGCAGCTCCTCCCCGCTGAGGGCACGCGGCGGAGCGCGTGGCCGGGACTGTCCGGCGGCTTGTCCCGGGGTGTGCGGCCGGCTCCCGGGCTGCGCAGGAGGCTCGAGGTGACGTTCGGCCTGCTGGCCCTGGCCATCTCGGTGCTCGTGTCGGTGCTGTCGTGGGTGGTCGTCTCCGGGTACCTCCTCGCCGACCGGCAGGACACCGCGGCCAGCGAGACCACGCTCGGCAGCTCCGTGCTCGCCGCGGCGCTCGCCCGCGGGGCGGCACCGGTCGGTTCGCTGCTGGGCGGCCTCCCGACGAACGACGCCGACGCGTCCGCCGCGCTCGTCTCCGGCCACTTCTACGCCAGCCCCTCGCCCACCGCGGCCGCCATCGTGCCGCCTGCACTCGTCGCGGCCGTGACGTCGCGGGCCGTCGCCATCCAGCGCGTGGTGGTCGACGGCCACCTCAGCCTGGTCGTCGGAGCGCCGTTGCAGCGACGGGGCGACGCGCTCTTCGAGGTGTTCCCGCTGACCGAGCTCGAGCAAAGGAGGACCACCCTCGCGTGGGCGCTGGGCGCCGCGGCCGTCACCACCTCGTTCGTCGGTGTCGCCCTGGGCCGCCGGGCCAGCCGCGTGGCGCTGCGTCCCCTTGCCGAGCTGACGTTGCTGGCCGGGGCCGTGGCGGGCGGTCGGCTGGACGTCCGGCTCCGCTCCCACGGTGACCCGGACCTCGACCCTCTCGCCCGCTCGTTCAACCGCACGGTGGAGCAGCTCGAGCACCGGGTGCGCGCCGACTCCCGTTTCGCCGCGGACCTCAGCCACGAGCTGCGCACGCCCCTGACCACGATGCTCAACTCGATGGAGGTCATCGCCAACCGGCGCGACCAGCTTCCCGGTGCCGTCCGCGAGCCCGTCGACCTGCTGGCCGACGACCTCAGGCGGTTGCGGGCGCTCGTCGTCGACCTCCTCGAGATCTCGCGCCACGACGCCGGCGAGGAGCTGCAGCTCGAGCCGGTCGACGTGGGGGAGCTCGTGCGGCGGGCAGCGAACGGCACGGCCGGGCGGGGGGTCACCCGCGTCGAGCCGGGCTCGGTCCTCGACGGGCACGTCGACAAGCGTCGCCTCGAGCGGGTGGTCGCCAACCTCGTGGCCAACGCCGAGCACCACGGCGGAGGGTGCGTCGGGGTGACGGTTGAGGGCGACGGGGACACCGCACGGATCACCGTCGACGACGCCGGCCCGGGCATCCCGGAGTCGGAGCGGGGCCGCGTCTTCGACCGCTTCGCGCGCGCCGGGGGCAGCGGTGAGCGGGGGGTCGGCCTCGGGCTCGCCATCGTCCAGCGGCACGTATCGGCGCACGGAGGCGCGGTGCAGGTGACCACGAGCGACGCCGGAGGCGCGCGTCTTGTCGTCGTGCTGCCGCTGCACTGACGCTGTGCCCACCGTCCCCGGCGACACGGCATACGTTCCGTGTGCCGTGTCGCACGACGCGCCCACCCTTTCGTATGCCGTCCGCCCCGGTCACGTGCGGCGGGACCGACCCGGGGAATCACGACGCGTCGGCGGCCTGGTCCGGAAGATCGGGGGAGGGGTCGCCGGCCCGCTCCTGGTCGTGCTCCTCGGTGGCTGTGGGCTCTCTGCCCAGTCCGAGCCCGAGAGCGTCGCCGTCCCCGACACCCGCGCGACCAGTGCCCCGACCAGCACGCCCGGGGTGCCGCTCACCATGCAGGTCTACCTCGTTCACGGACGCCGGCTCGAGCGCGTGACGCGCGCGGTGTCACCCGGCAGGGGAGTGGATCCGGTGCTGCGCGCGCTCTCGGCCCCGGTCGGCGCCGCGGAGCTCGCCGCGGGCCTCCGGACCGCCCTGCCGGCCTCGTCGCATCCCCTCACGGGCACGATGAGCGGCCCGCGGACGGCCGACGTGTCGGTCCCTTCGGGCTACGACCGGCTGTCGGTCGCCGAGCAGGAGGTCGCCATGGCGCAGATCGTCTTCACCGTCTCGGCCGACACCCTGGCTGCGGAGGTCAGGCTCGTCAGCGGCTCGGAGCCCGTGCCCGTGCCCGTCGGCCACGGGCAGCTCGTCACCCGGCCGCTCAGCCGGCAGGACTACGCCGACCTCGCCCCGCCGCACTGACCCGGCTGCCGACGCGGCCCGTCGGATCAGGCGAAAGCGATGGTGCCGCCTAGAGTTGGTTCATGGACCGGCGGATCTTCGGGATCGAGAACGAGTACGGCGTCACGTGCACGACCCAGGGCCAGCGGCGGCTGACCCCGGACGAGGTGGCCCGCTACCTGTTCCGTCGCGTCGTGGCCTGGGGGCGCTCGAGCAACGTCTTCCTCGGCAACGGCGCCCGCCTCTACCTCGACGTGGGCTCGCACCCGGAGTACGCGACGGCGGAGTGTGACTCGGTGCGCGAGCTGGTCGTGCAGGACAAGGCGGGGGAGCGCATCCTCGAAGGCCTCGTGGAGGACGCCCAGGGCCGTCTGCGCGACGACGGGGTCGAGGGCGAGATCTTCGTCTTCAAGAACAACACCGACTCCGCCGGCAACTCCTACGGCTGCCACGAGAACTACCTCTACGGGCGCACCGGCGACTTCCAGCGAGTGTCCGACATGTTCATCCCGTTCCTGATCAGCCGCCAGATCATGTGCGGGGCCGGGAAGGTCGTCACCACGGCCCACGGGGCCAGCTTCGCCGCCAGCCAGCGGGCCGACCACATCTGGGAGGGCGTGTCGTCGGCGACGACTCGCAGCCGCCCGATCATCAACACGCGCGACGAGCCGCACGCGGACGCCGAGAGGTACCGCCGCCTCCACGTCATCGTGGGCGACTCCAACATGTCCGAGACGACCAACCTGCTCAAGGTCGGCAGCGCGGACCTCGTGCTGCGCATGATCGAGGCCGGCGTCGTCATGCGCGACCTGTCGATGGAGAACCCCATCCGCGCCATCCGCACGATGAGCCACGACCCGAGCGGACGGGCCACGGTGCGCCTGGCCAACGGCCGTGAGCTCTCGGCCATCGACATGCAGCGCGAGTACCTCGACAAGGTCATCGAGTTCGTGGACCGCGAGGGCATGCACAGTCCCGACACCAAGCAGGTGATCGACCTGTGGGGCCGGGCACTCGACGCCATCGCGGCCGGAGACCTCGGCGCGATCGAGACCGAGATCGACTGGGTCATCAAGTACCGCCTCATCGAGCGCTACCGTGCCAAGCACGGCCTGGCCCTCACCGATGCACGGGTGCAGCAGCTCGACCTCGCCTACCACGACATCAACCGCCGCCGCGGCCTCTTCTACCTGCTGCAGCGACACGGCCGCACGGCCCGGGTCGCCTCGGACGTCGAGGTCTTCGAGGCCAAGGTGCGGCCGCCGCAGACGACGCGCGCCAAGCTGCGGGGCGACTTCATCCGCGCGGCCCAGGCCCACGGGCGCGACTTCACCGTCGACTGGGTGCACCTTAAGCTCAACGACCAGGCGCAGCGCACCGTGCTGTGCAAGGACCCGTTCCGGGCCGTCGACGAGCGGGTGGAGCGGCTGATGGAGAGCATCGACCGGTCGCCCGGCACGCAGCGTCCGCTCTGAGGCCGGGCGGCCACGCCGCCGCCGGGGGGGACCGGCCCGCACGTCCCGTGGCGCGACGGCACCCGCCGCAACCTGTCAGAACCTGTGACTGCGCTGTGGGGCCTGCACAAGCGCGGGCGTTACAGTGACCGGGCTCTGCCCAGCGGGACTCCGAGCCCGCCCGCCCCGACCGAAAGTCTTCCCTGTGCGTCTCAACCGTCCGGCCTCCCGCGTGGCCGTTGTCCTGACCGCCGCCCTCGGCCTGTCCACCGTCGCCGCGTGCGGCTCCGGCTCGAGCGGGTCCGACGCCGCAGCGACCTCCACGACGGCCGCCGCGTCGGCTGCCCTGCAGGGCGTCACGGCCACCGGCGCGGTGGACCTCAAGACCGCGCCCAAGGTCACGCTCGGCAAGACGCCGATCAGCTCGAAGGACGTCGAGCACAAGGTGCTGACGCCCGGGACGGGCAAGGCCGCGACCAGGGCGGACACGGTGCGGCTGCGCGCCGAGATCTACAACGGCACCAGCGGCAAGCTCCTCGACGACGGCTTCGCCGCGGGACGCTCGCCCGAGGGCTACCGCCTCGCGCGGACCGACATCGTGGCCGGTTTCACCGAGGGCCTGGTGGGCGCGACCAAGGGCGGCCGCATCGTCTTCACGATCCCGCCGGCCAAGGGCTTCGGCAGCGCCGGCAACCAGCAGCTGGGCGTCAAGGGCACCGACACGATCGTCGTCGTCGCCGACATCGCCGACGTCCACACCCCGCTGACCAAGGTCGACGGCGCGCAGAAGCCCTCGCCCGCGGGCCTGCCGACGGTCGAGTTCAAGAACGGCCCGACGAAGGCACCGACCGTCACCGTCCCCAAGACGAAGGCCCCCACGACCACCCAGGCCGTGACGCTCGTGGAGGGCAGTGGCCCGACGGTGCAGAAGGGCCAGACGATCAGCGCCCAGTACCACGGCGTGCTCTGGAAGGACGGCAGCGTCTTCGACTCCTCGTGGCAGCACGGCCAGGCGGCCGACTTCCCGATCGGGGTCGGTGGCGTCATCAAGGGTTGGGACAACTCGCTGGTGGGCAAGAAGGTCGGTAGCCGCGTGCTGCTCGTCATCCCGCCCAAGGACGGCTACGGCACTGCCGGCAGCCCGCCGAAGATCTCCGGCACGGACACCCTCGTCTTCGTCGTGGACATCCTCGACGCCTACTGAGACAGACCCGCAACGCCCTGAACCAGCAGCGACGAAAGGCAGACCACCATGGCACTGGACGCCGACCGCACGAAGCCCGAGATCGACTTCCCGGAGGGTGACGCGCCCACCGATCTCGTCGTCGAGGACCTCATCGAGGGTGAGGGCCGCGAGGCCAAAGCCGGCGACACCGTCAGCGCCCACTACGTCGGTGTCGCGCACTCGACCGGCGAGGAGTTCGACTCGTCGTGGAACCGCGGTGAGCCGCTGGCCTTCCGCCTCGGCGTCGGCATGGTCATCCCCGGTTGGGACAAGGGCATCGAGGGCATGAAGGTCGGCGGCCGGCGCAGGCTCACCATCCCCTCGCACCTGGCCTACGGGGAGCGCGGCGCAGGCGGCGCGATCAAGCCCGGCGAGACCCTGATCTTCGTCGTCGACCTCGACGACGTGAGATAGCACGGTCACATGGGCTCGCTCCGCTCGCCGGTTCGGCGCGCCCTGACGTCACGCCTTCCCTCCTCGAGTCGCTCGCTGCGCTCGCCTCGCTCTTCAGTCGGGGCGTGACGCGCGCCGAACAGTCCTAGTCCTTCAGCATCCGGGCGGCATACCGCCCCGCGACGGCCGCGCCGAGGAAACCGGCGCGGTCGTCGTCGTATCCGCGCCCCATCGTGCGCAGGGGCACGGGCGTGTCGCGCAGCGCCGCGTCGAGCCCCTCGACGTCCACCTCGTGCAGGCCGAGCCGGCCGCCGCTGGCGCCGCACAGCTCGCGCGCCTGGTCGAGGACACGCCTCCCGAGCCCCCCGGGCAGGCGGGGCACGGGCACGTCCGCCGGGACGAGCGACACGCGGCCGTACGCCGTGAGGCTGTGGTGCGAGACCCCGCGGTGCCGCTCGCGAGGGTCGGCCTCCGAGATCCGCAGGGAGCAGACGGGACGACCGCGGAGGGTTCCGGCCGCGTTGACGGCCTCACCGGCCGAGGTGCCCGAGAAGCCCCACCGGGTGCCCGTCCCGAGGTTGCCCGGGCCCTGGGAGACGACGGTGACGTCGGCGCCGACGACGTGGTGGGCGGCCAGCAGGCCGGTGTGGACGTTGACCGCCTCGAGGTCGCCGCCGTGCGCCTGCCCGACGGTGACGGACGCCGCGAGCCAGCCCGCCCCACGCAGAGCGGCGACCGTGCGGGAGAAGTCGATGGGCAGGGCGCCGCCGTCGGTCATGACGTAGGCGACCCGGAGGTCGGGGGCCACCTCCCGCAGCCCCGCCAGGATCGCCGGCAAGGCCGAGTGGAGGTCCGCGACGACCACCGGCATCCCGGCGAGGTCGTCGGCGTCCGCGAGGGCCGCGTGGTGCTCGCTGTCCTGCTCGTCGACTCCCAGGACCATCGTCTGGCTCGGCGTGTACCGCGCCTTGACGACATGGCCCCTGACCGCCGTCACGTCGTCGACAGGCCGGGGGAGGACGTCCGGTGCCGCGACGACGATGGCGAGGCCACCCGTGCCGAGCCCCCGCTCGAGCGCCGTGGTGTTGAGCAGCACCACGGTGCCGGGAGCCAGCACGCCGACGGCGTCGACGTAGCCGAGCGCGCGGACGCGGTCGCCCGAGGGGAGGCGGACGGCATACTCGACCGCCCCCGCCCAACTGGAGAGCACCTCGACGACGACACCACGGCGCCACTGGATCATGCGGTGACCCTATTCGATCGCATGTTCGGGTAGCGTCGGACTGCCCGCACGCGCGCCGCCCCCGTCAGGAAGGTCTCGATGAGCCCTGCGTCTGCCTCGGCCGAGAAGACCGAACGGCTGCTCAACCTCATACTCGCGCTCAAGTCGGCCCGACGCCCGGTCTCGAAGCAGAAGATCCGCGAGTCGCTGCCGGCGTACGCCCAGGCGAGCTCGGTCGAGGCGTTCGACCGGATGTTCGAGCGCGACAAGGACGAGCTGCGCGAGATGGGGATCCCCATCACGACGACCGTGATCGACGTGCTCTTCGACGACGAGGTCGGCTACCGCATCGACGCCAGTGAGACGGCCCTGCCCGCGATCAGCTTCGAGCCCGACGAGATGGCCGCGCTCGCGCTGGCTGCGCGGGCGTGGTCGACGGCGAGCATCTCCGGGGCCGCGTCGGCCGGCCTGCGCAAGCTGCGCCTGTCAGGCGTCGAGATCGACGAGTCGGTCGCCGCCGGTGCCGAGCCGCGCATCCGCACCAAGGAGCCCGCCTTCGAGGCCGTGCACGCCGCCGTGTCGGCGCTGCAGCCGATCACCTTCGACTACCGCCGCAACGACGGGGAGCTGACCACCCGGCACGTGCAGCCCTGGGCCCTGAAGAACTGGCACGGCCGCTGGTACCTCACCGGCTACGACGTCGACCGTCGCGGCGAGCGCGCCTTCCGCCTGAGCCGGTTCGAGGGCCCGGTGGGCCGCAGGGGCCGCGCGGGGTCGTATGCCGTCCCGACCGACCACGTGCCCGAGGTGGCCCTCGAGGCGGCGCAGCCCGAGCCGGAGGGCACCGCCGTCGTGCGCGTGCGCCACGGCCGCGGCCACACGCTGCGCCGGCACGCCCAGCGCACCACCGAGCTGAACGAGTCGTGGGCCGAGATCGAGCTGCCGTACCGCCGTGGCACCACCGACCGCGACGTCGTCGCGCTCGGCACCCACGCGATCGCCGTGTCGCCGCCCGAGCTCGTCGACGCGGTCCGTTCGGCACTGCTGGCGGTGGCGCAGGCGCACGAGCGGGTCGACGCGGAGCCGGTGGGTGCAGAGCCGGTCGGTGCACGGCCGGCGACGGAGCCGACGCGAACGGGGGAGCAGGCATGAGCGCCGCCCGACGCACGACGGCCCGCCGGCCCGCCGAGACGGCCACCCAGCGCCTCGGCCGGCTGCTCGACATGGTGCCGTGGCTGCTCCAGCACCGCGGGGTGGCCATCGCCGACGTCGCCCGCGAGTTCGGGGTCGACGAGGACCAGATCGTCGAGGACCTCGAGCTGCTCTTCGTCTGCGGCACGCCGGGCTACGGCCACGCCGAGCTCATCGACGCCCAGTGGGACAGCGGCTACGTCTACCTCGACAACGCCGACGACATCGCGGCCCCGATGCGCCTCTCGCGCGACGAGGCCGTCACGCTCACGGCCGGCCTGCAGGCGCTGGGGTCGACCATCGTCGGCTCCGACGTCGTCGAGCGCACCCTGGAGAAGATCCGCGCCGCGGCTGCCACCACGGTGGGGGAGCCCACCGGACGCATCGCCCTCGATCTCGACGACGGCAGCCAGCACCCGGCGATGGCGACCCTCAAGGACGCCTTCGCCCGCGGCCGGCGGGTGCACCTGCGCTACTACGTCGCGACCCGCGACGAGTCCACCGAGCGCGACGTCGACATCATGCGCATCCTCAACCTCGACTCCCAGTGGTACGTCGAGGGCTACTGCCACCGGGCCCGTGGCGTGCGCCTGTTCCGCCTCGACCGCATCGAGGACGTCACGGTCCTCGACGTCGACGGGACGCCACCGCCCGAGGCTCGCCAGCGCGACCTCGACGACGTCTTCGTCCCCGGGGAGAACGACCTCACCGTCGTGCTCGAAGCCAGTCGCTGGGCGGCGTGGATCGCCGACTACTACCCCAACGAGGGGGTGGTCCGCGGCGACGACGGGTCGCTGCAGGTGACGCTCAAGGTGGCCGACCCCGCCCTGGTGCGGCGCCTGGTCCTGCGCCTCGTCGGGGAGGCGCGCGTCGTCGAGCCGTCGGAGCTCGTCGACGCGGTGGCACAGGAGGCGAGCGACGCGCTCGCGGCCTACGACCGCGTGTGACGGCGGCCCCGGCCAGGTTCACGTGGTGGACGGCGCTGTCCACCATGCGGGCACCCGTGGGTCTCCCGGAACTCGGCGGGTCGAGTTCACCGGCCGCACGTATGCTGGACATCTGCAGCACCGAGGCTGCACCTGACGGTCCGGACCCGGACCGGTTTTCCACGAGGAGACGTCACCATGCCCAACCTGGGTGCCCCCGAACTCATCATCATCGCGGTCGTGCTCATCGCCCTGTTCGGCTGGAAGAAGCTCCCCGACATGGCCCGCAGCCTCGGCCGCTCCGCCCGCGTCTTCAAGTCCGAGGTCGACGAGCTGAAGAAGGACGGCAAGCCGGGTGCCAGCGAGGCCTCGCGCAGCACCGTCCCCGGTGACGTCGTCGACGCCGACGCCGAGCGCCGTGCCGCGCAGGCCCGTCTCGCCGACGCCGAGCGCCGCGCTGCCGAGGCCCGCGCCGAGGCCGACCGCCTTCGTGCCGCCAGCGCCAGCGGCGCGCCGACCACGTCGACGCACAGCGGCACCACGCCCGGCTCGACGCAGCCCGGCAGCACCGACGACATCCGTCGCGACACCACGTTCTGAGTGGGTCGGACCCCAGACCCCTTCACCGGACTGACCTGAATGCCCTCACTCCGACGTCAGCGCGACCCCGAGGGGCGGATGTCGCTCGGTGACCACCTCCGTGAGCTGCGCAACCGCATCACCATCAGCGCGATCGCGATCGTCATCGGCGGCGTGGTCGGCTGGGTCTACTACGAGCGGGTCATCGCCGCGCTGACCAAGCCGCTGACGGATCTGGCCGCCCAGCGGCACAGCGTCGTCAACATCAACTTCGCCGGCATGACCGATGCCTTCGCGCTCCAGCTGACGACCTCGCTCTTCGTGGGGCTCATCATCGCCTCGCCCATCTGGCTCTTCCAGATCTGGGGCTTCATCGTCCCGGGCCTGACGAGCAAGGAGAAGCTCGTCGCCCGGCTCTTCGTGGTGGCCGCTGTCCCGCTCTTCCTCGCCGGCTGCTTCTTCGCGTTCATCATGGTCCCCAAGGCCGTGGCCGTCCTGCTCGGCTTCACGCCGACGGGCGCCTACAACCTGCAGGACGGCTCGCAGTACCTCAACTTCGTCCTGAAGTTCATCGTCGCCTTCGGCTGTGCGTTCCTGCTGCCGGTCTTCCTCGTGGCGCTCAACCTCATCGGGGTCCTGCCTGCCCGCACGATGCTCAAGGGCTGGCGTCCGGCCGTCATGATCATCCTCGTCTTCGCGGCCATCATGACGCCGACGCCCGACGCGTACACCATGCTCTTCCTGTCGGCACCCATGGTGGCGCTCTACTTCGCCTCGGTGGGGGTCGCGTTCCTCGTCGACCGCCGCAAGGACGAGCACAAGCCCGACTGGCTCGAGGTCCCCGACGACCAGGCGTCCTCCCTGTAGCGTTCGGGTGTGTCC
This sequence comes from Terrabacter terrae, assembly GCF_039529575.1. Classification (NCBI taxonomy): domain Bacteria; kingdom Bacillati; phylum Actinomycetota; class Actinomycetes; order Micrococcales; family Intrasporangiaceae; genus Terrabacter; species Terrabacter terrae. The sequence goes on along the minus strand of NZ_BAAANB010000021.1, from coordinate 1,704,695 downwards.
CAGCGCGTCGCCCTGATCGTCAACCCGACGTCGGGGAAGGGGGCCGGCCGGGTCATCGGTGTGCAGGCCGCCCGGCTGCTGCGCGAGGCGGGCCACGAGGTCGTCGACGTCTCGGGACGCGACTACGCCGAGGCCCGTGATCGGGCTCGCCAGGTTGTGCAGCAGGGGGTCGACGTCGTGGCCGTCGTGGGCGGCGACGGCATGGTCCACCTCGGGGTCAACCTCTGCGGCGGCACCTCGACCCGGCTCGCCGTCGTCGCGGCGGGCACCGGCAACGACTTCGCCCGCAACCTCGGGCTGCCCGTGCGCGACGCCCCCGCCGCCGTGGCCGTGGTCGACGAGGGAGCGACGCGACGGGTCGACCTGGGCCGGGTCAGCCACGCCGCGGCCGGCGAGCGGTGGTTCGGCGGGGTGCTCGGGGCCGGCTTCGACGCCGTCGTCAACGCGCGCGCCCAGCGGATGACGTGGCCGCGGGGGCAGATGCGCTACAACCTCGCCGTGCTGCGGGAGCTGCCCGTCTTCCGCCCCATCCCGTATGCCGTGGAGCTCGACGGCTGCCGCATCGACACGCGCGCGATGCTCGTGGCCGTCGCCAACACCACCTCCTTCGGAGGAGGCATGCGGGTGTGCCCGAATGCGGATGTGGCCGACGGGTACTTCGATGTCATGATCGTGGGTGCACTGTCGATCCCGGCCTTCCTCCGGGTCTTCCCCAAGGTCTACGCGGGGACGCACATCACGCATCCGGCGGTGCAGATCCACCGGGCCCGTCGAGTTCGCTTGGAGGCAGACGGCATTTCTTCGCAGGCTGACGGCGAGATGTTCGCCGACCTTCCCATCGACGCAGAGGTCGTCCCCGGCGCCCTTCACGTCCTGACCCCGACCGAGGTGCCCACGTGATCGCCAGCTGGCCACGCCTGACCGAGTTCGCCGCGCAACTCGACTTCCCGCTGGACGACTTCCAGGTCGAGGCCTGCCGGGCCGTCGAGGAGGGCCGCGGAGTGCTGGTCGCCGCGCCCACGGGGGCGGGCAAGACGATCGTCGGCGAGTTCGCCGTGCACATGGCCCTCGCGACCGGGCGCAAGGCGTTCTACACGACGCCCATCAAGGCGCTGTCGAACCAGAAGTACACCGACCTCGTCCGCGTCCACGGCGCCGAGCGCGTCGGCCTGCTCACGGGCGACGCGTCGATCAACGGGGAGGCACCGGTCGTCGTCATGACGACCGAGGTGCTGCGCAACATGATGTATGCCGGGTCGACCACCTTGCGCGGCCTGGGCTGGGTCGTCATGGATGAGGTCCACTACCTCGCCGACCGGTTCCGGGGCGCGGTGTGGGAGGAGGTCATCATCCACCTGCCGCCCGACGTGAGCGTCGTGTCGCTGTCGGCGACCGTCAGCAACGCCGAGGAGTTCGGTGCGTGGCTGGGCGAGGTGCGGGGCGACACCGAGGTCATCGTCTCGGAGCACCGGCCGGTGCCGCTGTGGCAGCACATGATGGTGGGCCAGACGCTCTTCGACCTCTTCGTCGAGGAGCGTCCGTCCGACGCGGACGACGAGTCCTTCGCGGCCGACCCCGGCTACTACCCCGTGAGCGTCAACCCGGACCTGGTGCACGCCATCCGCGGCTCGGAGGGCCGCGGCGCGTGGGACTCGCACTGGGTCAGCTCCCGGGGCGGGCGCGACAAGGGGCGCCCGCGCGGCAAGAACGGCCGGGGCAGCGGGCACGGCAACGGTCGCGGGAGTGGTCGTGACGACTGGGCGGTCCGGGGCCGCCGAGGCGGGGACTCCTCGGGTGGCCGGGGCCCCGGAGGCGGGGACGGCGGCCGCGGCTTCGCGCGGGGCGGCCGTCCCGGCGGGGGAGCGACCCGTGCCGAGGTCATCGACCGCCTCGAGCGGGAGGGCCTGCTGCCCGCCATCACCTTCATCTTCAGCCGGGCCGGGTGCGACGGAGCGGTCGGCCAGCTGCTCTCGAGCGGCATGCGCTTGATCCCCGAGATCGACGGCGAGGCCAACCGCCGGCTCGTCGAGGAGCGCATCCAGGGCCTGGCCGAGGAGGACCTCTCGGTGCTCGGCTACTGGGACTTCGTCGATGGCATCTCCCGGGGCTTCGCCGCGCACCACGCCGGGATGCTGCCGACCTTCCGCGAGATCGTCGAAGAGCTCTTCACGGCCGGCCGCATCCGTGCGGTCTTCGCGACGGAGACGCTGGCGCTGGGCATCAACATGCCCGCCCGCACCGTGGTCCTCGAGAAGCTCGTCAAGTTCAACGGCGAGAGCCACGTCGACATCTCCCCGGCCGAGTACACCCAGCTCACCGGCCGCGCCGGCCGGCGCGGGATCGACGTCGAGGGCCATGCCGTCGTCCTGTGGAACCGCGGGCTGGACCCTGCCGGCGTGGCGGGCCTCGCGTCGACCCGCACCTACCCGCTGCGCTCGAGCTTCCGCCCCACCTACAACATGGCCGTCAACCTCGTGCGCCAGTTCGGACGCGAGAACGCTCGCAAGATCCTCGAGACCTCGTTCGCCCAGTTCCAGGCAGACCGCGCCGTGGTGGGCTTCGTGCGCACCGTGCGGCGCAACGAGGAGGCCCTCGCCGGCTACGCCGAGCAGATGACCTGCCACCTCGGTGACTTCTCCGAGTACGCCGCGATCCGCAACGAGATCCGTGACCTCGAGAAGGAGGGGGCCAGGGCGCGGTCCGCCTCGACCCGGGCTGCGGCGGCGATCTCCCTGGAGTCGCTGAAGATCGGCGACATCGTCCGCATCCCGGCAGGGCGGCACAGCGGCCTCGCCGTCGTCGTCATGCCCAACCGGGGCGGCAAGGGCGAGGCCGCGTCCCCCGCCGTCGTCACCGAGGACCGCCAGCTGCGGCGTCTCACGCTGCACGACGTGCCGACGCCGCTCGAGCCCCTCGGCTCGATGCGCGTGCCGAAGCAGTTCAACGCCCGCAACCCGAAGGCTCGCCGTGACCTCGCGGCCACGCTGCGCACGACGATGCCCCACGACCCGCCGCGGCGCCGGCGCGACACCGAGCACGACCCCACCGACGAGCGCATCGACGAGCTGCGCCGGCGGATGAAGGCGCACCCCTGCCACCGCTGCCCCGACCGCGAGAACCACGCGCGCTGGGCGGAGCGGTGGTGGCGGCTGCGGCGCGAGACCGAGGGCATCCAGCGCAAGATCGACGGCCGCACCAACTCGGTCGCCAAGACGTTCGACCGCATCTGCGAGCTGCTCCTGACGATGGGCTACCTCGGCGACGGTGGGCAGTCGGTGACCGAGGAGGGCAACCGCCTGCGCCAGCTCTACACGGAGAAGGACCTGCTCGCGGCCGAGTGCCTGCGCGAGGGGACCTGGCGCAGGCTCGACGCGCCGTCCCTGTCCGCCATCGTCTCGACGCTGATCCACGAGCCGCGCCGTGAGGAGGGCGGGCTCACGCCCCGCTGGCCCAACGACGACGTGCGCGAGGCGTACGACCGGATGATCGAGATCTGGTCCGACCTCGAGGACGCCGAAGGCGCCCTCGCGTTGCCGCGCACCGGTATGCCGGACGGCGGGATCGCCTGGGCCATGCACCGGTGGGCGAGCGGGCACCGGCTCGAGGACGTGCTGCGCGGGACCGACCTCGCAGCAGGGGACTTCGTCCGCCGCTGCAAGCAGGTCATCGACCTGCTGGGCCAGCTCACTGACGCGGCCGACCCCGAGCTGGCGAAGACGGCGCGGAAGGCGAGCGACGCCGTGCTGCGAGGCGTCGTCGCGGCCGACCGCCTCGACTGAGACTCCGGAGCCGTCCCGCCGTTCCCGATGTGGCGGCGATTGTCCCCGGAGCGCCTGCCTCGGCTATGGTTGCAGCACCGGTCGACGTTTTTGGTGCTCGTGTCTTCACACGCTCGCAAGGAACGACATTGCGAGCGCAACTGTTTCTTCAGGGTTTCTGGAGTGGTCGCGTCTCTGCCGACCGGGGGTCGCTGACACGCAACGGCTCACTTCACCCAAAGGAGAAAACATGGCACAGGGAACCGTCAAGTGGTTCAACTCGGAGAAGGGCTTCGGCTTCATCGCCCCGACCGAGGGTCCCGACGTCTTCGTCCACTACTCGGAGATCACGGGCAACGGCTACCGCAGCCTCGAGGAGAACCAGGCCGTCGAGTTCGACGTCGAGCAGGGCCCCAAGGGTCCGCAGGCGATGCGCGTGCGCGCGCTCTGATCGCACCGATCTGAGCTGAACCCGCCGGACCCAGGTCCGCACGCCGAAGGCCGGTCCCCGAAAGGGGACCGGCCTTCGTCATCGTTCCAAGCGCCGTGGCGCGACGTGGGGCGACAGGTTCCCCACGCCAGCGCGCCCCTGATGCGCCTCAGATGCGCGTCACGCGCTCGAAGGGGCTGTTGACGCGTACGACCCCCGACTCGAACTTCAGGGTCACCGTGTCGGCCGTGGTCGCGATCACGACACCGAGGCCGTGGCGCAGGTGCGACACCCGGTCGCCGACCGAGAACTCCTCGACGTCGGGTGTCGGAGCTGGCCTGAACGGGCTGCTGGAGAGATGGCGTCGGCGGTCTGGGCTTCCGTGGTTGGGCACCCTCCAGTATGCGCCCTCCCGGGGGCGGTCCCCGTCAGGCGATGCCGAGCGCCGAGATGAGGCGGTCGAAGGACGAGGTGAGGCCATGCTCGAGCGCGAGCCTGGACATCAGGACGGGGTCGGCCACGGCGGACGGCGCCGTGAGGTCGTGGTCGGGCACGGCGGCGTCCTTGGCGACCGCGACGACGCGAGGGGCCGCGTCGAGATAGTCGGCCGCCGCCTCGAGCCGGGCCCGCTGGGCGCCCTTGATGGCGGGGTCACCACCGTCGATGGCGGCGCGGATCGCCTCGAGCGTGCCGTAGGTCGTGATGAGCTTGGCGGCGGTCTTCTCACCGATGCCGGCCACGCCGGGCAGGCCGTCGCTCGTGTCGCCACGCAGGACCGCCATGTCGGCATACGCCGGACCCGTGCCGACGCCGTACTTGGCGGCGAGGAAGGCCTCGTCGACGAGGTCGGGGGAGCGCACCCCGCCGCGGGCGGTGTAGACCACACGCACCTGGTTGGCGTCGTCGACGAGCTGGAACAAGTCGCGGTCGCCCGTGACGATGTCGACCGGCATACGCCCGCTGTAGCGGGTGGCGAGCGTGCCGATGACGTCGTCGGCCTCGTAGCCGTCGACGCCGACCCGGGCGATGCCCAGGGCACGCAGTGCGTCGACGATGATCGGCACCTGCACGCCGAGGGCCTCGGGCACCTGCTCGCCGGCGAGCTCGTCGTCGCCCGGCTCGGCCACCCGGTGCGCCTTGTACGACGGGATCGCCTCGACCCGGAACGCCGGCCGCCAGTCGTTGTCCCAGCAGGCCACGACGTGAGTGGGCCGCCCACGCTCCACGAGCGAGGCGATCATGTCGAGCAGGCCCCGCACGGCGTTGGTGGGGACACCGCTCGGCCCGAAGACCTCGGGCACGCCGAAGAAGGCACGGAAGTAGAGCGAGGCGGAGTCGAGGAGGAGCATCCGAGGGGTGCGGGACGGCATACGCGTGAGGGTACCGGCCGCACGCGACGGCGGACGGACCTGCGGACGTACCGCGATGAGGAACGGAGCGCCCGGCCCGTGACCCCTGCACTAGCCTGCGGCCATGGAAGATCTCGACCGTCGCCTCGTCGGCCTGCTGCTCGCGGACGGCCGGATGAGCTACACCGACCTCGGCAAGGCCACGGGGCTGTCCACCTCAGCGGTCCACCAGCGGGTGCGGCGGCTCGAGGAGCGCGGGGTCGTGACCGGCTACGCCGCGCAGGTGTCCCCGGAGGCGCTCGGTCTGCCGCTGACGGCGCTGATCTCCGTCACCCCCTTCGACCCCAGTGCGCCGGACGACGTCCCGGAGCGCCTGTGGCACATCACCGAGATCGAGGACTGCCACTCGGTGGCGGGGGAGGAGAGCTACGTCCTGAAGGTCCGCGTCGCCACCCCGAGCGACCTCGAGGACCTGCTGGCGCGCATCCGCTCGGCCGCCAACGTCTCGACCCGCACCACCGTCGTGCTCTCCACCCCGTGGGAGGGGCGCAGCGCCTCGGTCGCGCCACCCCAGGACGCCTGAGCGTCGTCAGGCCCTGCCGATCCGGGCCCGGACGGCTCGAGTCACCGCGGCGAGGTCGTCGGGCGTGATCTCGATGTCGAAGCCACGGCGCCCACCCGAGACGAAGATCGTCGAATGGGCGTATGCCGTCTCGTCGAGCACCGTGGGCAGCGCCCGCTTCTGCCCGACGGGGGAGATGCCGCCCACCACGTAGCCGGTGCTGCGCTCGGCGGCCGAGGGGTCGGCCATGGTGACGCTCTTGGCCCCGAGCGCCGAGGCGAGCGCCTTGAGGTCCAGCCGGCCGTCCACGGGCACGACCCCGACGGCCAGGCCCTTCCCGGCGTCGACGAGGAGGGTCTTGAAGACGCGGGCCGGGTCCACCCCGAGAGCCTCGGCCGCCTCCATCCCGTAGCTGGGCACCGCCGGGTCGTGCGGGTACGGGCGGCGCGCGTAGGGCACGCCGGCGCGGTCGAGTGCCACGGTGGCGGGGGTCGCGGGCCCGGCGCCGGGGCGGTCCCGGGCCATCAGGCGTCGGGGACGGAGCAGAGGCCGTCCCAGATCGTCGTCACCACCAGCTCCGTGGCCTCGGTGGCGGTGGTGCCCGGGTGCGTGGTGCGCCACACGGCCAGCCTCTCGCAGCCACCGATGAGGATCTCGGCCATGACGGTCACCCGCCTCGGCTCGAGTCCGACGAAGGCCGGCAGCGTGCGTAGTCCCTCGGCGAACGCCTTGGCAGTCTGCTGTCGGATGCGCTCGACGGACGCCGACGCTTCCCCGATAAGGGCGCCCTCGGTGCGCAGCAGCGCGAACGCCGAGTCGTGGTCGTCGATGAAGGAGAAGAAGGCGTGCACCGCTCCGTGCACCCGCTCACGCGGCGCCGCCAGGGGCCGGGCGACCCAGGAGTCGATGAGCGCCGACAGCAGCTGGCCCCGGGCCCGCTCGATCGTCGCGGCGAGCAGACCCTCCTTGGAGCCGAAGTAGTCGTAGATGAGCGGCTTGGTCACGCCGACGAGCTCGGCGATCTCGTCCATCGTGGCGGCCTGCACGCCGCGGGTGGAGAAGACCTGCTCCGCCACGGCCAGCATCTGTGCCTCGCGCTCGGCGCGGGGGACGCGGACACGGGCGCCGGGGGAGCGGGAGGTCACCGACGCAGTCTATGGCGAGGACGTCCCGCCGGACCGGACCCAGCCCCTGTCGACAGCGGCAGCAGGGTCACGTGCCACGAGAAGACCAGGAGCCGGAGGCACCGGTCGACGGCATACCTATGGGAACCCTTGCGGCGCCAGGACGCCGGCGTGAACATCCCGGCCACGAGGAAGAGGAGCGGCATGCCGACGAGCGAGCCGAGCAGCGCGGCCAGGCGCAGGATCGTGAGCAGGGGTTCCGCGGCCGGGACGGTGCCTGTCAGACGAGCTGGGTCTGGGCGACGGCGCGGCTGGCGGCGGCCGTCGCGGCGGCGCGCGCTGCCACCGCCTCGTGGTCGACGGACTCCTGCCACCACCGGCGGCCTGACTCGGGCAGCGTGTAGATGGGGTCGTAGTAGACGTACTCGCGCGACAGCGCCTCGGTGTCGTCGCCCTCGATCGAGGTGCGGTAGTTCTTGCGCCAGTAGGAGATACCGCGCTCGGTGTCGTACTCCTCGACCTGGTGGACCCACCGCTTGCCGACGAACGGCACGTCGCAGACGATCCGTGGGGTGGAGAAGCCGGGGAGGTAGCCCATCATCGAGTGCTGGAGGTGCTGTGCCTCGGCCAGCGAGAGCCGCCAGTGCTCCGCGAACGGGATCATGTCGCACATGTAGAAGTAGTAGGGCGTCACGCAGGCCTCGTCGGCGAGCGCGAAGCACAGGTCGAGCAGCTGCTCGGTGGAGTCGTTGACGCCGCGCATCAGGACGCCCTGGTTGCGCACGTCGCGGATGCCTGCGTCGAGCATCGCCCGCGCCGCCCGGGCGACCGAGGGCGTCACCGACTGGGCGCTGTTGACGTGCGTGTGGATGGCGAGCGACACCCCACGTGCGCGGGCCTTGGTCGACACGCGCGCCACGCCCTCGACGACGTCCCCGGCGAACCAGTGCTGGGGCAGGCCCATCAGCGCCTTGCTCGCGAGGCGGATGTCGCGGATGTTGTCGATGTCGAGCAGCTGGTCGACGAAGGACTCGAGGTTCTTCCACGGCATGTTCGCGACGTCGCCGCCGGAGACCACGACGTCGCGCACCACCGGGGTGCGGCGCAGGTAGTCGAGGATGGCGTCGTGCCTGGCGACCGGCTTGAGGTCGAAGCGCAGCTTGGCGACCTGCGCCGTCGAGTTGCCGACAAGATCCATGCGCGTGCAGTGCCCGCAGTACTGCGGGCAGGTGGGCAGCAGCTCGGCGAGCACCTTGGTCGGGTAGCGGTGCGTGAGACCCTCGGCGACCCACATGTCGTGCTCGTGCAGCGAGTCCCGGGTGGAGTGCGGGTGCGAGGGCCAGTCGGTGCGGCGGTCGGAGAAGACCGGCAGCATGTAGCGCCGGACCGGGTCGGCGTAGAACGCCTCGGTGTAGTCGGCGCCGGCGGTCGGCACGGGTGCGTCCGTCGCGGGCACCATCGTGTTGAGCATCTGCGGCGGAACCAGCATCGACATCGTCGCGCGCTCCGCCTGGTCCCGCTCGAGGTCGTCGTAGAAGCGGTCGTCGAGCAGGTCGCCCATCACCGCTCGCAGCTGCTTGAGGTTCTTGACACAGTTGACCCGCTGCCACTGGGCGCTGTCCCAGTCGGCCTGGCTGACGTGGGCCCAGCCGGGCAGCCGGGTCCAGTCCGGCTCGACGAGCCGGCGGCGGGCGTACTCGTAGGGCTGTGACACCAGTGTCATGAACCGACGATATCCGAAGGGGCGACGCGACGACCCCTATGATGCGAAAGGATTTCCCGTAGGTGTCGACGACGACCGGAGGATCTTCGCCGTGAATGCAGTGTCCACGCCCGACGACCGGGTGGCCTCGCCCGTCGGCCTGCACCGGGTCCTCGAGCCCACCGACGACGACATCACGCTCCCGCAGACAGCCCGGCGCCTCGACGCCCGCCCGCAGCTCTGGCCCGACGAGGTGCGCATCGCCGTCGACACGCTCAACCTCGACGCCGCGTCCTACCGTCAGCTGGCCGAGAAGCACTCCGCGGACGGGCTCATCGACGGGGGAGCGGTGCGCGCGGAGGTCCTCGACATCATCGCCACGCGCGGCAAGATGCAGAACCCCGTGACCGGGTCGGGCGGCATGCTCATCGGCACCGTCGAGGAGGTCGGCCCCGAGAGCCCGCTGGGCCTGCATGCCGGTGACAGGGTCGCGACCCTCGTGTCGCTGTCGCTGACGCCGCTGGCGGTCACCGACCGCCTCGAGCGCTGGGACGGCCTCTCCGAGCAGGTCCCGGCCCGCGGACACGCCATCCTCTTCGGGCGCAGCATCGCCGCCCGGCTGCCCGACGACCTCGACCCGCGCCTCGCCCTCATGGTCATGGACGTGTGCGGCGCGCCCGCGCTCGTCGAGCGGGTCGTGGGGGAGTATGCCGCCCGCGGCGTCGGGCCCACCGTCGCCGTCCTCGGCGGGGCGGGCAAGTCGGGCTCGCTGTCGCTGGCCGCGGCCCGTGCAGCCGGGGCCGGCCGCACCATCGGGGTCGTCCCCGTCGAGCGCGAGCGGGTGGCCCTCGAGGTCAGCGGGCTGGCCGACGCCGTGGTGCTGGCCGACGCGCGCTCTCCCCTCGGCCTGTCCGCGGCCGTCGAGACCGCAGGGGGCCCCGCCGACGTGACCGTGGTCTGCGTCGACGTGCCCGGGTGCGAGCAGCCCGCCATCCTCGCGACCGCCCAGGGCGGCACGCTCATCTTCTTCAGCATGGCGACGAGCTTCGCCGCCGCCGCGCTCGGCGCGGAAGGCCTGGCCGCGGACGTGCGCATGCTCATCGGCAACGGGTTCGTGCCCGGGCACGCCGAGCTGGCCCTGTCGCTCCTGAGAGACGTACCGGCGGTCCGGACGCTGTTCGAGTCGCGTCTCGCGCACGAGACGGCAGGATCTGACGCATGAGCCGCTCCTCCGCCCTGCTCGACCTCGACCCGGCCGTGGTCCGGCGGGCCCGCTCGCTCGCGCGCAAGGCGGCAGCGCCCGTCGTCGAGATCGCCAGGAGCCACACCACGGTGTCGGTCGAGCGGGCCACGCTGCGCCTCGCCGGCCTCTCCGGCGCCGACCACGAACGCGTGCCGTGGGTCAACCACCTCGTCACCGCCGTCCGCGACGCGGTCGGCCTGGAGCACGGAGCGACGACGCCCGTCTACGACGCGCTGCTGCGTGGTGAGGCCCCGGACCTGACGACGCTGGCCCAGAAGGCGGCGAGCGGCAACGTCGCCTTCCGCCTCCCGACGGGGCGCGAGGCTGCGGCCGCGCGGCGTGCCGCCGCCAAGGGGGTCGGCGCCGGCCTGCGCACCATCGACCGCGCCCGCGCGACGCGGGAGCGCCTCGTGCGGCGTCACGGCGACCCTGCCAGCAAGCCGTGGATCTACCTCATCGTCGCGACGGGCGACATCCACGAGGACATCCCGCAGGCCCAGGCGGCAGCCCGGGAGGGCGCCGACGTCATCGCCGTCATCCGCTCGACCGGACAGTCGCTGCTCGACTACGTGCCCGAGGGGGCCACCCGTGAGGGCTTCGCCGGCACGTACGCCACTCAGGAGAACTTCCGGCTCATGCGCGCCGCGCTCGACGACGTCAGCAGGGAGCTCGGTCGCTACGTCCGCCTCACCAACTACGCCTCGGGCCTGTGCATGCCCGAGATCGCGGCGCTCGCCGGCATGGAGCGTCTCGACATGATGCTCAACGACTCGATGTACGGCATCCTCTTCCGCGACATCAACCCGATCCGCACCTTCGTCGACCAGCGCTTCTCGCGGCAGGTGCACGCCCGCGCCGGCATCATCATCAACACCGGTGAGGACAACTACCTCACGACCGCCGACGCCGTCGAGGCGGCGCACACGGTCACGGTGAGCCAGCTGCTCAACGAGGAGTTCGCCAAGGAGGCGGGGCTGGAGGACTGGCAGCTGGGCCTCGGCCACGCCTTCGAGATCAACCCGGACCTGCCGGACAGCTTCCGGATGGAGCTGGCCCACGCCCTGCTGGCGCGCACCCTCTTCCCGGACGCCCCGCTGAAGTGGATGCCGCCGACCAAGCACATGACGGGCGACATCTTCCGCGGCTACCTCCTCGACGGCTTCTTCAACCTCGTCGGGGCCATGACCGGCCAGGGCATCCTGCTCGTCGGCATGATGACCGAGGCCGTCGTCACCCCGTTCCTGTCCGACCGGGACCTCGCCCTGCAGAACGTCCGCTACGTCATGAACGCCGCGAGCGGGCTGGCCGAGGACTTCCATCCGCCACGCGACGGGTTCATCCAGACGCGGGCCCGGCAGGTCCTCTCCGAGGCGGTGGACCTGCTCGACCGCATCGTGAGCGACACCGACCCAGCCGGAGACGCGCCGCTGCTGGCGGCGATCGCCGACGGCACCTTCGGCCTGATGAAGCGTCCAGCGACCGGGGGCAAGGGGCTCGACGGCGTCAGCAGGCGCGCCGACGACTACGACAACCCCGCGATCAGCGCCCTCGACGCGTGGCGACCGCCCGCCGGCTCACGGCATACGCCCTCGGAGGGGGTCGCTCGATGAGCAGGGTGATCCGGCCCTACGGAGACACGACGGGCGACGGGATGGTGCAGGTGTCGTTCACCCTGCCGCTGCCGCACGACAAGCTGGCCGAGGGCGCCGCGCTGCGGCTGGCGCGCAAGATGGGTCTCGACCCCGCCCTGCTCGTCCACGCCAAGGCGATGGGCCCGGACTTCACCTTCTTCGTCGTCTACGGCAGCTCGACGCACCTGGTCAACCTGGACGAGGTGCACGTCGTCGAGCGCGAGTACCCGCTGCTCTCGGCCAAGGACGCCAACCTCGCCATCCGCCGGCAGCTGCGCCGCAAGCTCGTCGTCGTCGGCGCGTGCATCGGCACGGACGCGCACACCGTCGGCATCGACGCCATCCTCAACATCAAGGGCTTCGCAGGGGAAAAGGGACTCGAGTACTACCGGGAGGTCAAGGTGGTCAACCTCGGCGCCCAGGTGCTCGTGCCGGACCTCGTCGCGCGGGCCCGCGCGGAGAAGGCGGACGCGGTCCTCGTCAGCCAGGTGGTCACGCAGAAGGACGCGCACCTGCACAACACGAGCCAGATGTCCGCGGCGTTCCGCGAGGCCTATCCCGCGGGGCAGGTCCCGATCCTCGTCGTCGGCGGCCCGCGCTTCGAGGAGGGCTCCGAGACGACGCTCGGGGTCGACCGGATCTTCGGCCGCGGCACGACCCCTGCCGAGGTCGCGAGCTACCTCGTGCACGAGATGACCGAGCGAAAGGCGAGATGATGACCGAGGCCCAGGACCCGCGGACGATCCGCCCGACGACCCGCCCGACGACGAAGGCCACCGTCGGGATGCGCGTGACGCACCGCCGCTACGTGCCCTACTCCTACGCCCACTACGCCGGCAACCTCGTCGACGGCGCCTACTCCCTGGCCGCCTTCGGTGACGTCGCGACGGAGCTGTGCATCGTGACGGACGGCGACGAGGGGCTCTTCGCCTCCTACAGCGACGTCCAGTTCCGCTCGCGGGTCCAGGCCGGTGACGTGATCGAGATCTCGGCCGAGCTCGTCCGCGTCGGCCGGCGCTCGCGGGAGATGGACTTCGAGGTGCGCGTCGTGGCCCGCGGCGACGAGGAGGGCGGCGGTTCGGCCGCCCGGGTGCTCGACCCGCCGGTTGTCGCCACCACGGCGCGGGGCGTCGTGGTGGTGCCCTGACCGCCGAGCTCGGCGCCGGGCAACATACGGTGGTCCCGTGCTGCGTCTCCTCCTGTCCATGCTCGGCGGCGGGCTGCTCTGCTTCGCCTTCCCGACGTTCGACGTGTGGGTCACGGCACCGCTGGCGCTCGCGCTGTGGGCGTGGTCGTGGACCGGAACGGGTGCCCGGCGCGGCTTCCTGCTCGGGCTGGCCGGGGGCCTCGTCTTCTTCGTGCCCACCCTCAGCTGGTCGGGCATCTACGTCGGCTCCGTGCCGTGGATCGCGCTGGCCACGCTGGAGGCGCTCTTCGTCGCCCTCGCCGGAGCGCTCTACGGCTGGCTGAGCCGCCGCGGGACCGTCCGCCCGGTCGCCTTCGCCCTCGTCTGGGTGGTGACGGAGGGCCTGCGCGGGCGCGCGCCCTACGGCGGCTTCCCGTGGGTGAAGCTCGCCTTCAGCCAGGCCGACTCGCCCTTCGGGCGCCTCGTCGCGCTCGGCGGGGCACCGCTCGTCGGCTTCGTCATCGCCCTCAGCGCTGGCCTGCTCTCGCTCGCCGCGCAGCGGGTGCTCGCCCGGCACGCCCGGGGGAGTGGACGCGTCGAGACCGAGGCGTCCGGCACCACCTCCTCCCGTATGCCGTCACGCGCAGTCTGGCTCCCGGCGCTCGCCGTGCTCGTGCTGGGCCTCGCCGGGTTCGCCGTGCCGCTGCCCACCGACGGGCCGGCCGTGCAGTTCCTCGGGGTGCAGGGCAACGTGGCCCGCCCCGGCCTGGAGTTCAACGCCGAGCGACGGGCGGTGCTCGACAACCACGTCGCGGCGACGCTGAAGGCGCAGCAGGACGTCGCGGCCGGCCGGGCGCCGGCGCCGGACCTCGTCGTGTGGCCCGAGAACGCCTCCGACATCGACCCGCTGCGCAACGCCGACGCCAAGGCCGAGATCCTCCAGACGGTGCAGAGTCTGCAACGGCCGCTCATCGTCGGCGGCCTGCTCGAGGAGCCGGTGGGGTACCTGTCGAATGTCGCGCTCCTCTTCGAGCCCGGGAAGGGCAACACCGACCGCTACGTCAAGCGCCACCCGGTGCCGTTCGCCGAGTACATCCCGAACCGGTCCTTCTGGAGGAACTTCAGCAAGGAGGTCGACCTCGTCCGGAACGACTTCGTCCCCGGCCCGCAGCCGGGCGTCTTCACCGTCACGACCGCCGGAGGTCGGCAGATCCGGGCAGGGCTGGCGATCTGCTTCGAGGTGGCCTACGACGACATCATGCGCGACGCCGTGCAGGCCGGCGCGAACGTGCTCGTCGTGCAGACCAACAACGCGACGTTCGGCTACACCGCGGAGTCGCCCCAACAGTTGGCGATCAGCCGCGTGCGGGCCATGGAGTTCGGCCGGTCGGTCGTGCACGTCTCGACGGTCGGCCAGAGTGCGCTCATCACTCCTGACGGAACCGCGCACCAGGTGACGTCGCTTTTCACACAGGCGGTGGTCCGAGGGGCACTACCCTTGCGAGACGCCACGACACTGGCGACCCGGCTGGGGGAGGCCCCGGAATGGGTTGCCGCCGCCGCGCTGCTGACGATGCTCGCCCTCGGGCTCCGCGGTGGTCGCCCGGCGACGTCGCCGACCGTGCCGGTCACTGCGCCGGACCGAATCCCGGACCCAGATCCGGGCCCGACCCCGGGCCCGACCCCGGGCCCGACCCCGGGCCCGACCCCGGGCCCGACCCCGGACCCGACGCCGGAGCCGACGCCGGAGCCAACGAAGGAGCAGGATGACGACGACGCACCGTGAGCCCGTGACCCGAGTGGCCGTGCTCATCCCGACCTACAACGAGCGGGACAACCTGCCGGGCATCGTCGCGCGGGTGCGCGCGAGCGTGCCCACTGCCGACGTCTTCGTGCTCGACGACGGCTCACCCGACGGCACGGGCCAGGTCGCCGACGACCTGGCCGCTGCCGACCCCCAGCTCCACGTCGTGCACCGCACGAGCAAGGAGGGCCTCGGCAAGGCCTACCTCGCCGGCTTCGCCATCGTTCTCGAGCGCGGCTACGACGCCGCCGTCGAGATGGACGCCGACGGCTCGCACCTGCCCGAGCAGCTCCCGTCGCTGCTCGCGGCCCTGCCCCGGGCCGATGTCGTCATCGGCGCCCGCTGGGTCAAGGGCGGCGAGGTGCGCAACTGGCCGCTGCGCCGCAAGGTGCTCTCGGTCGGCGCCAACATCTACACGAAGGTGCTGCTCGGCATGGCGGTCAACGACGCGACGGCCGGCTACCGCGTCTACCGGGCCAGCGCATTGCGGACCATGGGCCTGCAGGGCGTCGAGTCGCAGGGCTACTGCTTCCAGATCGACCTGACGCTGCGTGCGGTCCGCGCCGGCCTCACCGTCGTCGAGGTGCCCATCACGTTCGTCGAGCGGGAGGTGGGGGTCTCGAAGATGGGCAAGGACATCGTCCGGGAGGCGCTCACCAGCGTCACCCGGTGGGGGCTCGAGCACCGCGTCGGCCAGCTGCGCTCGGCCGTCGGCAAGGTCCGCGAGCGCGAGCCGGTGGGGAAGCGGTCATGACTGCCACGCCCCGGCCTTCGCGCACGCGGCGCGTACGCCTGACCCGGCTCGCCGTGGCCGCGCTGCTCGTGCTCCCGATCCTCGAGATCGTCGTGATCGTGGCGGTCGGGCAGTGGATCGGCGGCTGGGCCACGTTCCTGCTGCTGGTGGCCACCTCGCTGCTCGGCGCGTGGCTCATCCGTCACGAGGGCGGGCGGGCCTGGCGTGAGCTGCAGCAGGCGGTGCGCAGCGGCCGCATGCCGGCGCGCGAGATCGCGGACGGCATCGTCGTGCTCGCCGGCGGGTCCCTCCTGCTCATCCCGGGTTTCGTCACCGACGTGCTCGGGCTCCTCCTCGTCCTGCCGTTCACCCGACCGGTCGCCCGCAGCCTGCTCGCCGCGGTCATCTCACGCCGCCTGCTCGCCCAGACGGAACGCTTCACCGGGCCGCGGGTCACGGAGCAGCCGAGCGGCACGGGCTGGTCGGAGCCGGACCCGCACGGACCGCAGCGCTCGGGCAGCAGCGACGAGGTGGTCGAGGGCGAGATCATCGACGAGGACTGACGCGCCGGTCGCTCCGTCCGAGGTGGTGGCGACATCGTCTGAGGCTCGGCATCACCTCCACGCGATCACCTGGCCCGGCGTCCGGCATACGGCAGGCGAGAAGCCCGCCCCCACGAACGGGACGGGCTTCTCGGTTGTGCGGTCTGTGTCGGCCGTCAGGCCGTCTTGCGGCGCCGAGGCTTCTCGCCACGGGACTCGCGCAGCAGCGTCAGGCGCTCCTCGAGCAGCTCCTCGAGCTCCGGGATGGAGCGACGCTCGAGCAGCATGTCCCAGTGCGTGCGCTGGTGCTTGACCGGCTTGGCCTCCGGCTCGGGGCCGTCGCCCTGCAGCTTGGCGTCGAGGCCGCAACGGCACTCCCACGTGGAGGGGATGTCGGCCTCGATCGAGAAGGGAAGCTCGGTGCGGTGTCCCTGCGGGCAGACGTAGATGGTGAGCTGACGCTCACTCGGGACGACGTTCTCGTCGGATTCCATGCTCCTCGCACCGAGGTTGGAACCGCGTAGTGCTCGATCGGCCATCTGGACCCCTCCAAGACTCTGCCCTGTGACACCTCTGTCGGTGTCATACCCTCACAGACGCTTGAACGACCGAATACGCCGCCTTGTTCCCCGGGCGGACGTCGAATTGTAAGCGGACCTCAGACGACGAGCGGCACGGGGTTGCCAGCCTGCTCGATGCCCTCGCGCATGCGGACCCGGGAGAGCAGGGCGCCGCCGAGGGCGAAGAAGACGATGAGAGCGATGATGGCCCACCGGTAGCTGAGGGTGAACTGGTAGACCAGCCCGAAGATCAGCGTGCCGAACCAGCTCGTGCCGCGCTCCATGGCCTGGTAGAGGCTGAAGTACTCCGCCTCGCGGCCGCGGGGGATGAGCTGGCTGTAGAGGGAGCGCGAGAGCGCCTGTGTGCCGCCGAGCACGATGCCGATGAGCAGGGCCAGGGCGAGGAAGATCACGAGCGACTTCGACGGGACGAGGAAGGCGAAGACGACGACGACGGTCCACAGGCCGAGCCCGTAGAGCACGGTGCGCCACGCGCCGATACTGGCGGCAACCCGGCCGAAGAGGCGCGCGCCGAAGAAGGCGACGAACTGCACGAAGAGGAAGACCCCGAGCACGGTCGTCTCCGAGAAGCCGAGCTCCTTGGAGCCGTAGACGCTCGAGCTGCCGATGACCGTCTGGATGCCGTCGTTGAAGAAGAGGTAGGCGAGCAGGAACAGCTTGGTCTGCGGGTAGTTGGCGAGGTCGCGGAAGGTGGTGCGCAGCTGCGCGATGCTGCCGCCGACGATGCCCGCGGAGCGCGACACCGGCGTGTCGACGGTGCCCTCGAGATGGCGCAGACCGAGGTAGGGGATCAGGGTGAACCCGCCCCACCAGAGCCCTGCGGACAGGATGCTGATGCGGGTGGACAGGGCGCGGTCGAGGCCCAGGTCGGTGTGGAAGAAGTCGAGGGCGAAGTTGAGCGCGAGCAGGGTGCCGCCGCCGAGGTAGCCGAAGGCCCAGCCCTTGGACGAGACCCGGTCGCGCTCGTTCTCGTTGGCGATGCGGCACAGGATCGAGTCGTAGACCACCAGGGAGGCCCCGAGGCAGATCCCGGCGACGACGACCAGCAGCGCCCCGAGCTGCCAGTTGGTGCCGGCGACGAGGAACATCAGGCTCGCCGCGAGGGCGCCGACCCAGGCGAAGCCGGCGAGCAGCCGCGTCGGCCGGGGACTGCGGTCGGCGACGGCGCCGATGAAGATCAGCACGACGGCCGACAGGAGCGTCGTGAAGGTCACGGTGAAGAACCACAGCGAGCCGGGCGCCACCGGGATGCCGAGCACCGACAGGTCCGTCGCGCAGTCCTGGCCGGAGGGGAGGCCTGGGCACGCCGCCTGCTCGGCCACCGACGTCAGGTACGGGCTCATCAGCACCGTTGCCGTGGTCGTGACGTAGGCCGAGTTGGCCCAGTCGTACCAGTACCAGGCGCGCTGCTCACGCGTCTCCGGGCGTGCGGCGTTGACGACGACGTGCGACATGGCAGGACTGTCCCACACGGCCGGGCGACCCGGGCAGGGTCGGCGGCCAACACGCCGGAGACGGCGTCGGGCCGGGACGAGCAGTGACTTTAGTGCTAAAATGAATGCGTGAGCGCGGTTCCGGGGGACGAGGTCGGCGAGATGGTCGAGGCGTGGGGGCGAGAGCGCCCCGACGTGGACGCCTCGTCGATCGGCATCATCACGCCCGTCTGGCGACTGGCCGCGATCGTCATGGACCATCGGGCGCATGTGCTGGCCGCCCACGGGCTCGACCAGAGCCATCTCGACGTCCTCGTGACGCTGCGGCTCAGTGGCGCACCGTACCGCCTCAGCGCCGGCGAGCTGTCCCGGCGGTGTCGGGTGACGCCCGGAGCCACGACGCAGCGGGTGCAGGCCATGGAGCGGCTCGGCCTGGTGGCACGGGTCCGTGAGGAGCCGGACCGCCGGACGGTGCACGTGCAGCTGACACCCGACGGCTCGTCACGGCTCGACGGCATCATTGCCGAGGTCATGGCGGGCGACGAGGCGCTGCTCGTCGGGCTGCAGCCCGACGAGCGCGCGACGTTGGAGTCGTCGTTGCGCACGTGGCTCAGGTCGCTCGAGACCGGCGCGGCGCGGCTCCCGGAGAAACCCTTGTAACGCCGATAATCGACATTATGTCATTTCGCTGATCGCAAGCCCTCCTCGTCCGTCCCGCCGTCGACGTAGACGCCTCCCGCGCCCCGTAGCCTTGGCCGCGATGCAGTGTGACTATTTCGACGCCGCCGGGTGCCGCTCGTGCACCCTCATGGGCGTGCCGTATGCCGTCCAGCTGGACGACAAGCAACGCCACGTCCGCGACGTGCTGGCACCGGTGACGCCGGGTGTCGCCTGGCTGCCCGCGCACGCCGGTCCCGAGGCGCAGTTCCGCAACAAGGCCAAGCTCGTCGTCGGCGGCTCCCCCGGCGCGGTGACCGTCGGGATCCTCGACCGCGGCGGCGCCGGCATCGACCTGCGCCACTGCGGCCTCTACGAGCCGGGCCTCGCGGAGCTGGTGCCGCGGGTCGCCGGCCTGCTCGACGCGCTGGGCCTCGAGCCCTACGACGTGCCGGCGCGCCGGGGCGAGGTCAAGCACGTCCTGCTCACCCACTCCCCCGACGGGGAGGCGATGCTCCGCTTCGTGCTGCGCTCGCAGAAGCATCTGGCGCTGCTGCGCTCACGCCTGCCGCGCGTGCTCGACGCCCTGCCCGAGGCGCGGGTCGTGTCGGTCAACCTCCAGCCGGAGCACAAGGCCGTCACCGAGGGCGACGTCGAGGTCATCCTGACCGAGGCCGACGTCCTGCCCATGCGCCTCGGCGGCGTCGAGCTGTTCCTGCGTCCCAACAGCTTCTTCCAGACCAACACCGGCGTGGCCGCCGGGCTCTACCAGCAGGCTCGGGAGTGGGTGGCCCGGATCGACCCCGCCGTCGTCCTCGACCTCTACTGCGGCGTCGGCGGTTTCGCGCTGCAGGCCGCGGTCGCGCCGGGTCGGACCGACCGCGTGGTCCGGGGCGTGGAGGTCGCCCCTGAGGCCGTCGCCTCGGCACGGCGAAGCGCAGCGGCGTTGCGCTCGTCCGGGGCGACCGGCGCCGACCTCGCCTTCACCGTGGGCGACGCCACCGACGTGACGGCGCTGCCCGGGGTGACCGAGCGTGCCGACACCGCCTCGCTCGTCGTCGTCAACCCGCCCCGACGCGGGATCGGCCCGGCGCTGGCCGCCTGGCTCGAGGCATCGGCGGCCACCCACGTCCTCTACTCCAGCTGCAACGTCGACTCCCTCGCTCGCGACCTCGCCGCCATGCCGTCACTGCGGGCCCGCGACGCACGCCTGTTCGACATGTTCCCCCAGACCTCCCACCACGAGGTGGCCGTGCTGCTCGAGCGGGCCGACGGTGCCGGCGCCACCTGACCAGCACCGGTCGGGCGATGAGGGCGGCGGGACGGAGCCCGAACGCCTGGACCGGGTGCGCCGCCGGTTCCGCGAGTTCGGCAGCGAGTACGCGTCGTTGCCGCTCTACGGCGCCGTGAGCCGGAGCGTCGCCGAGGACCCGCCGACAGCAGAGCTGCTGGTCGCGGCGCAGCCCGGGCAGGCGCGTCCGGTGCTGTGGTTCGCCGCCCTCCACGACCTCGTGCTGCGGCAGCCCGACGTCCGGGCGGCCCGGTGGTACGCCAACGTGGTCGGGCGTGACTCCCTGGCCGCCGGCGACCCCTGGCCCGGCGTGCGCGCCACCGTCCTCGAGCACGCCGAGGAGCTGCGCCACCTGATCGCCACCCGGACCACGCAGACCAACGAGGTCAACCGCAGCGTGTACCTGGCGGCAGGACTCGCAGCCGCAGGACGCCTGAGCGGCGAGGGCTCCCCGGCTCCCGCCCCCGCAGTCGCTCCGGTTGCCCTCGTCGAGCTCGGGGCCAGCGCAGGCCTGCTGCTCGGGCTGGATCGCTACCGCGTCACGACGGTGACGACCGACGGCAACCGGAGCTCGGTCGGCGACGCGGCGTCTCCGGTCCGGTGCGAGGGGCTCGACCGGTCGGTCGGGCATCGCGCCCTGGGGCCGTTGCCACAGGTCCTCGGGCGCGCCGGCGTGGACCGGGAGCCCGTCGACCTCGAGGACGAGGACGCTGTGCGGTGGCTGCTGGCGTGTCTCTGGCCGGACGTGCCGGGACGCGTCGAGCGGTTCCGGACGGCGCGGCAGCTCATGCGCTCCCGTCCTCCCCTCGTCCTGCAGGGCGACCTCGTCGGCGACGTCGCGCGAGGGGTCGACGCAGCGCGTGAGCAGGCCCGTGGAGTCGGAGGCGTCGAGCACGTCGTCGTCTACAGCTCCTGGGCGCTGACCTACGTCGACCGCGACCGACGAGCAGCCTTGGCGCAGAACCTGGCCGGGATCGCCGGGACCGTTCCGCGGCTGACCTGGCTCACGGCCGAGCCGCCCGGCTGCGTGCCCGGCCTGCCCGACGACGACCCGCGCACGGAGGGTGCCCCCACCGTCCTCGGCCTGCGGACCTGGGTGGCCGGCGTCGAGGCCGAGCCGCGCCTCGTCGGCGTGGCCCACCCGCACGGTGCGTGGGTCGACACGTGGTGACGCCGAGCGGTCACGGCACGAACATCATAATGTCGATTATGGGCGAAAACGGTTGTGCCACAAGGTGATTCATGAGGACTAGAACCGGCGCGGCTGGGGCGGAGCCTCGACGACCCACCACGCCGCATACGGGCTGAGGGAGGCCAGGCCATCCGCCCCGCCGAAGACTGGGTGTCCGCCGATCGCGTCGAACGGCCGCTCGATCCCCGCGTCGGCGAAGTGCCGGACGTCCACCGTGCGCCACGTGGAGGTCACGTTGTACGCGCACACCATCGACCCGCTGGGATGCGCCCTGACGACGACGAGCACCCCGTCGTCGCTGTCCGGGACGACCTGCACGACGGCGGAGGCGTGCAGCTGCGGCAGGCCCGCGCGGACGCGGGCCAGGTGGCGCAGCCCCTGGAACACCTTGCCGGCGGTGGTGTCGAGGTCCGCCCGCTGCGCGGCCACGTCCCAGTCGAGGCGCTCCCGGTGCACCCAGCGGTTGTCGTCCTCGTGGCCGGGCTCCCGGTCCCATCGCGGGTCGTTCGGCAGTCCGAGCTCGTCCCCGCTCCACACGACCGGTATGCCGCCCCATCCGGCCACGACGGCGTGGGCCAGGAAGAGGCGTGCCAGGCCCAGGTCGCGCCCGGCGAGGTCGTCGGCCTCCTCGCCGGCCTCCTCGCCGGCCTGCAGCCCGGTCAGGGCCGCGGCAGTCCCACTGATCCGCTTGTCACCGGTGGCCGGGTTGGCCTGGAACACCAGACCGCGCGCCCACGAGCCGGGGAACTCGCCGGCATACCAGTCCGAGAGGAACCGCCGGTGCGCGAAGCCGTCGAGGCCTGCCCGCGCGGCGTCCTCGTCGTCGATCGCCCACCCGATGTCGTCGTGGCAGCGGACGTAGCAGATCCAGGTCCCACTGGGCGGCGTGGGTGGCAGCGCCGACAAAGCGACTCGGGCCAGCTGCGTGCTGCCGGTGGCGAGCATCGACCAGACCTGCACCATGAGGCTGTTGTGATAGGCGAGGTCGCTGACCCGGCCGACGTGCGTGCCGATGCCGAGGTACTGCACGAGGTCGCGGGGGCCGACGATCGCCTCGGCCTTGAACGCGAGCGCCGGGCAGGCGATCCGGGCGACGGCCCGCAGTGCCTGGGCCACCGCGTGCACCTCGGGCTGGTTCTGGCACGTGGTGCCGAGCCGTTTCCACGTGAAGGCGATGGCGTCGAGGCGCAGCACCTCGACCCCGAGGTTCGCCAGGTGCAGCACGATCTCGGCGTACTCGACCAGCACGTCGGGGTTGGACCAGTCGACGTCCCACTGCCACTGGTTGAAGGTGGTCCAGACCCAGCCCTCGAGCTCGTCGTCCCACGTGAAGTTGCCCGGCGCGAAGTCGGGGAACACCTCGGGAAGGGTGCGCTCGTAGGCGTCGGGCACGACCCGGTCGGGGTAGACGTGGAAGTAGTCGCGGTAGTGCGACTCCCCCGCCCTGGCGCGGCGGGCCCACTCGTGCTCCTTGGCCACGTGGTTGAGCACGAGGTCGAGCACCAGGGAGATGCCCTCACCGCGCAGTGCCCTCGTCAGCGCCCGCAGGTCCTCGGTGTCGCCGAGGTCGGGGCGGATGCGCCGGTAGTCGGCCACGGCGTAGCCGCCGTCGTTGTCGCCCTCTCGCGGCAGCAGCAGCGGCATGAGGTGCAGGTAGGTGACCCCGAGCTCGCGCAGGTAGCCGAGGCGACCGGCCACGCCGTGGAGGTCGTCCGCGAAGCGGTCGGTGTAGCAGGCATAGCCGAACATCTCGGGCTGCTGGAGCCAGTCGGGACGCAGCAGGCGTCTCTGGTCGAGGCGGCGCAGCTCCGGGTCGCGTTCACGGAAGCCCGTGACGGCACGCTCCAGCAGCCGCAGGGCGAGCGTCGACACGTCGCGCTCGGGGTAGAGCGTGGCCAGTGCCGCGACGAGGTCGTCGCCCCAGCGCTCCAGGCGCAGCCGGATCGTCTCCTGCTCAGCGGGGTCGAGCCCCGCCAGCAGTGCCGTCATCGACTCCCGCGTCGGCGCGTGGCTCATGGCCCGATTGAACAGCACGGGAGGCGGCCCGCGACAGAGGTGGCGGCCGCGGGAGGACGTGTCACTCGAAAGGCGCGGGGTCCCCGGCTCCGACCCGCGTCACCACGGGATAGCCCTCGGACCAGTCCACCACGGTCGTCGGCTCGAGCCCGCACTCCCCCGAGTCGATGACGGCGTCGATGACGTGGTCGAGCTGGTCCTTGATGAGCCACCCCTCGGTCATCGGCTCCTCGTCGTCGGGGAGGAGCAGCGTGCTCGAGAGGATCGGCTCGCCCATGGCCTTGAGCAGCTCGCGGACGACGGGGTGCTCGGGGATGCGGACGCCGACCGTCTTCTTCTTCGCGTGCAGCAACCGCCGGGGCACCTCCTTGGTCGCCGGCAGGATGAACGTGTACGGCCCGGGTGTGGCCGCCTTGATGGCGCGGAAGACGGCGTTGTCGAGGTGCACGAACTGGCCGAGCTGCGCGAAGTCGGCGCACACCAGGGTGAAATGGTGCTTCTCGTCGAGGCGGCGGATGCGCAGGATGCGCTCCTTGCCCTCGGGGTTGTCCAGGGAGCAGCCGAGGGCGAAGCACGAGTCGGTCGGGTAGGCGATGAGGCCGCCGGACCGCAGGATCTCGACCGCCTGCCCGATCGCCCGGGGCTGCGGGTCAACGGGATGGACGTCGAAGTACTTCGCCATGGGCCAACCCTGCCATGCTGGGCCCATGACGGAGCAGACGGGTGAGCACACAGGACAGAGCGACGGTGAAGGGGCCACCGACTCCACCGACTCGCCTGACTCCGTGCAGGTGGTCGACAACCCGGAGCAGGGGCGGTTCGAGCTGCGCGACGGAGATGACGTCATCGGCGTGGCGGCCTACGCCGTCGTCCCCGGTGGCGGTGCCGACCAGCCCGAGCGGGTGGTCTTCTTCCACACGGAGGTGCGTCCCGAGTACGAGGGGCAGGGCCTCGCGGGTCGCCTCGCCTCGCACGCGCTCGACCGGACGGTGGAGTCCGGTCGCTCGATCGTGGCCCTCTGCCCGTACATCAAGGAATACGTCGAGCGTCACCCGGAGCCGTATGCCGCCCACCTCCAGAAGCCGACCCGCGCCGACGTGGAGGCGGCCAAGCGGGCGAGCGCGGGCTGAGCGGCGGGTGACCGAGAAGTGAGCGACGAGTGAGCCGCCCGCACGTCGTCGTCGTCGGGGGCGGCATCGTGGGGTCCGCCGTGGCACGACGCCTCGCGCTGTCGGATCCGCGCCCGGACGTGACGCTCATCGAGAAGGAGCCCGAGCCCGCCCGGCACCAGACGTCGCGCAACAGCGGCGTCGTGCACGCCGGCATCTACTACGCGCCCGGCTCGGCGAAGGCGACGCTGTCACGAGAGGGGGTCCGGCGGCTCAAGCAGTACTGCACCGAGCGGGCACTGCCCTACGAGGAGGTCGGCAAGCTCGTCATCGCCCTCGACGAGACCGAGGAGACGCGGCTGCGCGACATCGAGGCCAGGGCGCTCGCCAACGGGGTCCCGGGCCTGCGCTGGCTCGACGCCCGGGAGCTGCGCGAGATCGAGCCGCACGCGGTGGGCCGAGCCGCGTTGCACTCCCCCACCACCGCGATCACCGACTTCTCGCAGGTGGCCTCCGCCATGCTCGACGACGCGAAGGGGGCGGGGGCGCAGGTCGTCACCGGATTCGAGGTCGTCGCTCTCGAGCGTCGGGGCGAGACCGTCGACGTCCGCGCCGCCGACGAGCGCGCCCTTCGCGCCGAC
Organism: Terrabacter terrae; assembly: GCF_039529575.1. Classification (NCBI taxonomy): domain Bacteria; kingdom Bacillati; phylum Actinomycetota; class Actinomycetes; order Micrococcales; family Intrasporangiaceae; genus Terrabacter; species Terrabacter terrae. The sequence continues at coordinate 1,679,771 of NZ_BAAANB010000021.1, read as the reverse complement.
CGGGTCGTCCTTGCCGGCGGCCTGTACGCCGACCGGCTGGCGATGCTGGCGGGCGACGGCCCGAGTCCGGCGATCGTGCCCTTCCGGGGCGAGTACCACCGGTTGTCCCCCTCCGCGGCGAAGCTCGTGCGTGGCCTCGTCTACCCGGTGCCCGACCCGCGCTACCCGTTCCTCGGCGTCCACCTCACCAGGCGGGTCGACGACACCGTGCTGCTCGGCCCCAACGCCGTGCTCGCGACGGCACGCGAGGGATACCGCAAGCGCGACGTCGACCTCGAGGTGCTCAGGGAGCTGGCGGCGTCTCGCGGGTTCCGGCGCCTCGCCCGCGCCAACGTGCGCACCGGGGCCTACGAGGTCGTCGGCTCGCTCAGCCGCCGTGCGTTCGTCCACCGGGCCCGGCGCTACGTCCCCGCGATCGCCGACTCCGACGTGCTGCCGGCTGCACCGGGGGTGCGCGCCCAGGCCATGGACCCGGACGGCTCGCTCGTGGAGGACTTCCGGTTCAGTCGGGTCGGCCCGGTCCTGTGCATCCGCAACGCCCCGTCGCCCGCGGCGACCGCCTCCCTGGCCATCGCGGACATGATCGTCGAGCAGCTCGACCTCGGCTGAGCGCGCTCACTGCTTGCCGAAGTAGGAGCTCGCGTTCATGGCCTCGATCACCGAGGGCGTCTGGTGCAGGCCGACGGCGTAGCCACCGAGGTCCTTGACGGTGTCGGCGACACCGATCACGGGACTGACGAGTCCCCAGGGGGTGGGATGCAGGTCGGGACCCTTGACGGGGTTCAGCGCGATCTGCGTGCCGAGGGCGTTGGGGAGCACGCTGTCGCCGATCGGGGGCACGTGGTCGACGAACGACCCGAGCGGGTTCTGCAGGGTCGTGAGGATCTCCCCGCGAACGTGGTAGTTGCGGATCTGCCCGGAGGCCAGACCGCCCTCGCCGTGGCTGAGGCCGAGGGCGGCAGCCACCGTGTTGGGGTGCACTCCGGCCGCGTTGAACGTGACGGCCGGCACGTCGGTGGCGACGGAGGCCGTGCTGGCCAGTCCACCGCCGAGCGAGTGCCCGGTGAGCACCATGTTCTCGCTGCCCACCCCGGCAGCGAGCTGTTGCGCCAGCGCGATCGCCTGCAGGTGCTGTGAGCTGGGCCGGCCCACGCCCTGCTGGGCGTTCGCCTCCCAGTCGGCGGCGCTCTTCGGGTCGGTGCCGGCGAAGGCCAGGACGTAGTGGCCCTGCTCGTCGCGGTAGATGTTCGCGTCGAAGCCGCCGGGTCCGCTCAGGGCGCGCGGGTCGATGCCCAGGGACTCCAGCTCGGACGGCTCGAGCGGGTGGTAGGTCTCGGTGCCCGTGCCGTCGTAGACGCCCTGGGCGAGCTGGGCGAGCTCGAGGTCCAGCTGGTGCGGCATGGTGCCCCGGAGGCCGTCGGCGAACGGCGGCAGGGACGGTCCCGTGCCGCCGCTACCCGGCAGGCCGCCCGGGAAGCCCGGGACGGTGCCCGGTGCCAGTGGGAGGAGGGCGCCGGGCTCGAGGAGGGGGCCCGTGGTCGTGCTCGCGGTGCGCTGGGCACGCGCGTTGTCGCCGAGCCGGCGTGCCAGTCCGTCGAGGGTCGATCCCAGTGAGGACAGCGCCTCGGCCGTCGAACGCCAGCTCTGCTGGGCCGCCTCGGCATCGGCGCCGCCCCACGAGCGGCCGATGGCGGCCAGGGCTCTCGTGCCGTTGGCGCGGATGCCCTCGACCTCGCCGGCGCATGCGCTCAGCTCGCGGGCGGTACGGTCCAGAGCCTCCGGGTCAGCACCCTTGCGGTAGAGCACGCGGTCCTCCTGTCGACGGTGGCCCCACCGTAGGGGGTCCCCGACGAGGGGGCCATGGGGAGCACTCCCCGGCCGCGTGCGTTCGGGTCGGTCGGTGCCGGTCGGGGGCACGCGACACCAGGCACCACCGGCATGCCGGCCGTCGCCGGACGACGACGTGCCCGGTCAGCCACAGGGCTGACCGGGCACGAGACGTGGACGCCTGGGTTCAGGCGCGCAGGTCGGTGAGCATCGCCTCGAACGGGGTGACCTGCTCGAACGGGTCCACCCGAGCGGCCCGAGGCGCGCCGGAGACGAGCGCCGCGAACGACGTCCCCGCCCGCTCGATGCGCTCACCGAGTCGCCCGGCCTCGACGCTGCCCCAGTCCTCGCTCGCGGCGAAGACGGCCACCGGCGCGACGAGGGCGCCGAGGTGTGCGAAGAGCGGTCGAAGCGCGTGGTCGATGGCGAGCGAGTGGCGCGCTGTCCCGCCCGTCGCCCCGAGCAGAACCGGGGTGTCGCGCAACGCGTCCTTCGGCAGGACGTCGACGAGCATCTTGAACAGGCCGCTGTACGACGCGGCATACACGGGCGTGGCGACGACGAGCGCGTCGGCCTCGGCGATCGCGTCGAGCCGCACCTGCAGCTCGGGGGACGCGAACCCGGTCAGCACGTTGTTCGTGACGTCGTGGGCGACGTCGCGCACGTCGACGACCTCGACGACGACCTCGGCCACGCCGTGAGCGCCGAGCGCCCGGACGGTCGCCTCGGTGAGGCGGTCGGCGAGCAGGCGCGTCGACGACGGCTCTGTCACGCCGGCCGTGATGACGGCGAGGTGGAACGCGGTCTGCGTGCTCACTTGGTCACCTCCACGGTGGTCTGCGTGCGGGGGCTCGGGTCGAGCGAGGCGCCGGTGACGTCGTCGCCCTCGGCGTGGACGGTGGTGTCGTGCGCGCCACCGGCTGCGGCCACCCGGCCGGCGTGGGTAGGGGCGTCGGGCACGTGGGCGGGCTTGAGGGCGGCGAACTCCCTGCGCAGCACGGGCACGACCTCCTCGCCGAGGATGTCGAGCTGCTCGAGCACGGTCTTGAGCGGCAGGCCGGCGTGGTCGACGAGCCACAGCTGGCGCTGGTAGTCGCCGACGTAGTCACGGAAGCCGAGGGTCCGCTCGATGACCTCCTGGGGGCTGCCGACGGTCAACGGCGTCTGGCGGGTGAACTCCTCGAGGGAGGGGCCGTGGCCGTAGACCGGGGCGTTGTCGAAGTAGGGGCGGAACTCGCGCACGGCGTCCTGGCTGTTCGTGCGCATGAATACCTGGCCGCCGAGGCCGACGATCGCCTGGTCGGCGCTGCCGTGGCCGTAGTGCTCGAAGCGCCGCCGGTAGAGCGACACCATCTGCTTCGTGTGGCTGGCCGGCCAGAAGATGTGGTTCGAGAAGAAGCCGTCGCCGTAGTACGCAGCCTGCTCGGCGATCTCGGGGCTGCGGATCGAACCGTGCCAGACGAACGGAGGTATGCCGTCGAGCGGGCGCGGCGTCGAGGTGAAGCCCTGCAGCGGGGTGCGGTACTTGCCCTGCCAGTCCACGACGTCCTCGCGCCACAGCCGGTGGAGCAGGGCGTAGTTCTCGATCGCGAGCGGGATGCCGTCGCGGATATCCTTGCCGAACCAGGGATAGACCGGACCGGTGTTGCCGCGACCGAGCATGAGGTCCATGCGCCCGTCGCTCACGTGCTGGAGGTATGCGTAGTCCTGGGCGATGCGGACCGGGTCGTTGGTCGTGATGAGCGTCGTCGACGTGGAGAGGACGATTCGCTCGGTCTGGGCGGCGATGGCGGCGAGCAGCACGGGCGGGTTTGCCGGGGCCGCGAACGGCGGGTTGTGGTGCTCCCCCGTCGCGAAGACGTCGAGCCCGACCTCCTCCGCCTTCTTGGCGATGGCGACCGTGGCCTTGATCCGCTCGTGCTCGGTCGGCGTACGACCGGTCGTGGGGTCGGTGGTCACGTCGCCGACGGTGAAGATCCCGAACTGCATGTGTCCCAGCTCCTTTAGTTGAGGATTCAATCGTATCGAACGCAGCGACGCCCTCCCCCATTCCCGGCCCGTCCGGCGTGGCGCCGGCACCGCACGCTCCGCCGCACCGCAGGCTCCGCCGAGTGCTGTGGGATCCTGTCGCGGTGACTGCAGAGACCTCCCCCAAGGACCGGTTCATCACGGTCTACGGCCGTAACCCCGTCCACGAGGTGCTCCTCGACGAGGGACTGCTCGTCGACAAGGTGGTCATCGCCGAGGGCGCGCGCGGCAGCGGACTCCGGGAGATCCAGCAGGCGGCCCGCCGGCGCGGGGTGGCCGTCCAGCACGCCAGCGCCGAACGCGTGAAGAAGCTCGCCGGCAACGGCCGCCAGGACCAGGGCGTTTTCGCCGACGTCGTGGCGCCACGCATGCGCCCCCTCGAGGCCGCGCTCGCCGACGCCGCCGGGTCCCTCCGCTCCGTGCTGGTGCTCGACGGGGTGACGACTCCGGCGAACGTCGGGATGATCCTGCGGTCGGCCACCGCAGCGGGCGTCGACGGGATCGTCGTGCCCCGCAAGGGCGTCGCCTCGCTCGACCCGCTGGTGGTCAAGGCGTCCGCCGGTGTCGCCTTCCGGGCCCCGATCCTCAAGGCGTTCACCGCGGCAGAGGCTGTGGGTCAGCTCAAGGAGCGTGGCTTCCACGTCGTCGGCCTGGACGCCGGCGGCGACGACGACCTCTTCGCGGCGCACCTGCCCGAGCCCGTCGCGTTCGTCCTCGGCAGCGAGACCGCCGGCTTGGCTCCCGAGGTGGCGGATCTCGTGGACACGTGGGTGTCGATCCCGATGGCCGCCGGGGTCGAGTCGCTCAACGTCTCCGCGGCCGCGGCCGTCGTGTGCTTCGAGCTCGTGCGCCGGCTGCGCGCCTGAGCCTCACGCGCCCCACTTGTCCGCGAGGGCGCGGACGACCTTGAGGTCCCGGGCGGTGCCGGTGGCTCCGGTCAGTCGCTCGAGCCGCGCGTTGGTCAGCTTGACCCCGTGGGCGGGCTTGGTGAGGAAGAGCACGATGTCGGAACCGAGCACGACCGCTCGCTCACCCGGCTCGTCCCACTCCTCCAGGGCCGTGCGACCGCTCGCGGTGATGCCACCCGTGGTGAAGGTGACGTAGCGACGCGCCTGGCTCCCCAGGGGTGACTCGAGCGCATCGGCCTCCACCGCAGTCCGCCTCACGTCGGCCGGCGAGCGGACGATGACCGGCACGTCGAAGCCGAACTCCTCGCTGATGACCTCCCGCAGCGTCGACTCGACCCGGGACACGCTGCGCATCGAGGTCGTGACCCGGACGTTGCCACTCTGGATGTGCGTCACGACGTCGGCGAAGCCGTTGGCCGACAGGTGGTCGCGCAGGCGCTCCATCTTGACCCAGCGCTGTCCGACGTTGACCGCACGGAGGAAGCCGATGTAGGTGCCCATGTCAGAAGCCTGCCGTCTGCCGGGTGCACACGCCGCCGCCCACGACGCGAACCAGTCCTCCGACGTGAACACCACCGTCCGAGTCGACGTCGAGCAGCAGGCGGGACGGCCGGCCCACCGCGGCGCCCTGGCTGACGCACACCGACACCCCCCGGGCTCCCCGGGTGGCCAGCCAGCCGCCCAGGTTGGCACAGGCGGAACCGGTGGCCGGGTCCTCCAGGACAGACTGCCCCTGCGTGTAGAAGAGCCTGGCCTCGAGCTGGCCCGGCTCCGTCCACGCCCACACGTAGACGTGGGGTGGCCGGCCGGGCGAGGTCATGTGCTCCACCATCTGCGCCGCCACCGGCGAGCACGCCCGGACGGCCTCGGCCGAGGCGAGGCGAACCACCAGCTGTTCGACTCCTGCGTCCACCCACGCCGCGTCCTGGCGCACCACCGATGCCTCGTCGAGCCCCAGGGCGGCCGCGAGCTCCGCGCCGCTCGCGGCCACCTCGCGCAGCGTCGCCGGGCGGGCCGCCAGCCGCCACCCCTGCTCGGTGCGGACCACGGGGATGCGGCCCGCCGGCATGGTCAGGTGGACCTGGTCCACGCCGCCCGCCTGCCCCGCGACGACCTCGGCCGTGCCGAGGGTCGGGTGCCCGGCGAACGGCATCTCGTGCCCGGGGGTGAAGATCCGCACCTGCGCCTCCCCTGCCGCCTCGCCCGCACCGAGCGACGTGACGAACGCCGACTCGCTGAGGTTGAACTGGCGGGCCCACGCCAGCATCTCGTCGTCGCTCAGTCCTCCCGCCGCGGGGAAGACGCACAAGGGGTTGCCGGAGAACGGGTCGCCCTCGATGGCGAAGACGTTGAGCAGTCGGAAGGACAGGTCCATGGCGGCAGTCTGCCCCAGCGCGCGGACAGCGCGCCCGAACTGAGGGGATGCGACGCGACCAGCCCAGCAGGGCAGCCGGGGCCCACCCGTTACTGTGACAGGCATGGCCTCCCCCGACGGCGTCGTGCCCGGCAACATCTACCTCTTCCGGCACGGCGAGACGGCGTGGTCGCTCACCGGCCAGCACACCGGCACCACAGACCTGCCACTGCTGCCGGAGGGCGAGGCCGCGGCCCGCGAGCTCGCCGGCGTGCTGCGCAGCCACCGCTTCGAACGCGTGCTCGTCTCCCCGCTGCAGCGGGCCAAGCGCACCGCCGAGCTCGCCGGGCTCGGCGACTTCGAGGTCGAGCCGCTGCTGCGCGAGTGGGACTACGGCGCCTACGAGGGCATCACGACGAAGCAGATCAGCGCGGAGCTGGGCCACCCCTGGGAGGTCTTCGTCGACGGCGTCAAGCCAGGTGAGACCCCGGGCGAGACGATCCACGAGGTGGCGGCCCGGGCCCAGCAGGTCATCGACAAGGTCTGGCCCGACCTCGAGCGCGGTGACGTCGCCCTCTTCGGCCACGGACACGCCCTGCGGGTGCTGACCGCCACCTACCTGCGGGTCGACCCGTGCTTCGGCCAGCAGCTGGTCCTCGACGCGGGGTCGATGAGCGTGCTCACCCACCACCGATCCACGCGCTGCCTCGGCATGTACAACCTCTCCCCCTGGCGCTTGCTCTCCGACTGAGCGACCGCCGCTGCGGGCGTATGCCGTCAGCCGGGCGACACGGCATACGCGGGCGGGGCTGTCGAGCCCTCCCGGAACGACTCGCTCAGTCGCCGGGGAGCTCCCACGTGTGGACCGGCTCGTTGGCCATCATCCCTTCGATGTAGCGGGCGAGCATCTCGCGCAGGGCCTTGTCGCGGGTCAGGCCCCGGCTCTCGAGGCGTGCCACGCACTCGGACTGCCAGGAGGCCCCGTTGATGCCGTGCAGGCATCGCTGCTCGATGATCGTGAGGAACCGGTCGCGCACCGCCGTCGACACGCCCCAGCGCTGCAGCCCCTCGTTGGCCATCGGCAGCAGGCGGCGCAGGACGAGCTCGGTGGCCGGGACGTCACCCAGACCGGGCCAGTAGGTGCGGGCGTCGATGCCAAGGCGGGCACCCTCCTCGAAGTTGGACTCGGCGGCCGAGAAGCTCATCCGGGTCCACACTGGGCGGTCCTCCTCGGCGAGGACGCGGATCGTGCCGTAGTAGAAGGCGGCGTTGGCCATGACGTCGGCGATGCTCGGTCCGGCCGGCAGCACCCGGTTCTCGACCCGCAGGTGCGGGCGTCCGTGGACGATGTCGTAGATCGGGCGGTTCCAGCGGTAGACCGTGCCGTTGTGGAGGCGCAGCTCCCTCAGCTCGGGCACCTCGCCCCGCTCGAACACCTCCTCGGGCTCCTCGTCGTAGAGCTCGGGCAGCAGGGCCGGGAAGTAGCGGACGTTCTCCTCGAAGAGGTCGAAGATCGAGGTGATCCAGCGCTCGCCGAACCACACCCGCGGGCGCACCCCCTGGTTCTTCAGCTCGACGGACCGGGTGTCGGTGGCCTGGGTGAAGAGCGGGATGCGCGTCTCGGCCCACAGCCGCTGGCCGAGGAAGAACGGGGAGTTGGCGCCCAGGGCCAGCTGCGGTCCGGCGAGCACCTGGGCGGCGTTCCAGTGGTCTGCGAAACGCTCGGGCTGGACCTGCAGGTGCAGCTGGATCGAGGTGCAGGCCGACTCGGGCGCGAGGCTGTCGGAGTAGCGCGCGATCCGCTCGCCCGTCGGTCCCTCGAGCTCGAGCCACACGTCCTCGCCGCGAGCGTCGAGCACCGCGTTGTTGAGGGCGGCGTAGCGGATGTTCTCGCTGATCCAGTCGCCCTCGAAGTGCTCGGGCATGACGGTCGGCAGGATCCCGATGGCCACGATGCCGGCGCGCGCCTCGGCCGCCTTCTGCGAGGCCCGGTTGAGCGACTCGCGCAGATGCTCCTCGAGCTCGAGCGCGGCATCGCCCGGCAGCGGGCGCGGGTGGACGTTCAGCTCGATGTTGTAGCGGGCGAGCTCGGTCTGGTAGTTCTCGTCGGCGATCTGCTCGAGCACCGTCTTGTTGTCGAGCCTGGGCCCGAGGTCCTCGTTGACGAGGTTGAGCTCGATCTCGAGCCCGGTCATGGGCCGGTCGAACTCGAACTCGCTCTTGCCGAGCATGCGCTCGAAGACGTCGAGGTCGCGGCGCACCTTCTCGCGGTACTGCTGCCGCTGCTCACGCGTGTACCTGGCCTGTTCGACATCCGCTCCCACGTGCCGAGACAACCACACTCGAGGGGCTCGTGCGAGCCCCTCGAGCAGAGTGTTCAGCTCTCGAACGCCTCTGGCGGCGGGCAGGAGCACACGAGGTTGCGGTCGCCGTAGGCCCCGTCGATGCGGCTGACCGGCGGCCAGTACTTGTCGGCGGCGTGGACACCCACCGGGAAGGCGGCCTGGATGCGGTCGTAGGGGTGGTCCCACTCCCCTGCGATGTTGAGGGCGGTGTGCGGCGCGTGACGCAGCATGCTGTCGCCGACGGCCACCTCGCCGGCACGGATCGCCTCGATCTCGCCGCGGATCGCGATCATGGCGTCGCAGAACCGGTCGAGCTCGTAGAGGTTCTCGGACTCGGTGGGCTCCACCATCAGCGTGCCGGCGACCGGGAAGCTCATGGTCGGGGCGTGGAAGCCGTAGTCGACCAGGCGCTTGGCGATGTCGTCGACGGTCACGCCGGTCTCGGCGGTGATCTGGCGGACGTCGAGGATGCACTCGTGCGCCACGAGGCCGTCGTCGCCGGAGTAGAGCACCGGGAAGTGCTCGCGCAGCCGGGCGGCGATGTAGTTGGCGCCGAGGACGGCCATCTGCGTCGCGTGCTTGAGCCCGTCGCCGCCCATGAGCCGGACGTACGCCCACGAGATCGGCAGGATGCCCGCCGATCCGTAGGGGGCGGCGGAGACGGGTCCCACGCCGGTCTCGGGCCCGGCTTCGGCAGCGAGCGGGTGGTTGGGCAGGTGCGGCGCCAGGTGGGCGCGCACCGCGACGGGTCCGACGCCGGGGCCGCCACCGCCGTGCGGGATGCAGAAGGTCTTGTGCAGGTTGAGGTGGCTGACGTCGGCGCCGAACTTGCCGGGCTGGGCGAGACCGACGAGGGCGTTGAGGTTCGCGCCATCGACGTAGACCTGGCCACCGGCGTCGTGGACGAGCTCGCACAGCTCGGTGATGGTGTCCTCGTAGACGCCGTGGGTCGAGGGGTAGGTGACCATGATCGCGGCGAGGTCGTCACGGTGCGCCTCGATCTTGGCGCGCAGGTCGTCCATGTCGACGGTGCCACCGGCGGCCGTCCTGACGACGACGACCTTGAGGCCGGCCATGACCGCGGAGGCCGCGTTGGTGCCGTGGGCGCTGGCCGGGATGAGGCAGATCCGGCGGTGCCCCTCGCCGCGCGCCTGGTGGTAGGCGTGGATGGCGAGCAGGCCGGCGAACTCGCCCTGCGACCCGGCGTTGGGCTGGAGCGAGACGGCGTCGTAGCCCGTGATCTCGCACAGCCAGGCAGACAGGTCGTCGATGAGCGCGCGGATGCCCTCGGTCTGCTCGGCCGGCGCGAACGGGTGCAGGTTCGCGAACTCGGGCCAGGTGATGGCCTCCATCTCCGTGGTCGCGTTGAGCTTCATCGTGCACGAGCCGAGCGGGATCATGCCGCGGTCGAGCGCGAAGTCGCGGTCGGAGAGGCGACGCAGGTAGCGCAGCATCGCGGTCTCGGAGTGGTGCGCGTGGAACACCGGGTGGGTGAGGAACTCGGACGTGCGCTCGAGAGCCTGCGGTATGCCGGATGCTCCCTCCGCGACGTCACCGGCCGTCACCTCCTCGGACGGCCGGACGCCGAGGGCCTCGAGGACGGCGGCGACCGTCGCCGGCGTCGAGGTCTCGTCGAGGCTGAGCGAGATGCGGTCGTCGTCGACGCGACGCACGTTGATGCCCCGGTCGGCGAAGGACGCGACGACCTCCGCCCCGCGACCCGGCACGACCACGGTCAGGGTGTCGAAGAACGCGGTCGTCTCGACGTCGAGCCCGCCGTCGACGAGCGCCCCGCGCAGGGCCGTGGTGAGGGCCGTCACGCGCTTCGCGATCGCCACCAGGCCCGCGGGGCCGTGCCACACGGCATACATGCTCGCCATGACGGCCAGGAGCACCTGCGCGGTGCAGATGTTGGAGGTCGCCTTCTCGCGGCGGATGTGCTGCTCGCGGGTCTGCAGGGCGAGCCGGTAGGCCTGGTGGCCCTGGGCGTCGACCGAGACACCGACGAGACGTCCGGGGATCTGTCGCTCGAGGCCACGGTGCACCGCCATGTAACCGGCGTGCGGGCCACCGAAGCCCATCGGCACGCCGAAGCGCTGCGCGCTGCCGACCGCGATGTCGGCGCCCCACTCCCCCGGCGCCTTCGCGAGCGTGAGGGCCAGCAGGTCGGCGCAGGCGGTGACGAGCCCCTTGGCCTCGTGGACGGCCGTGGTCAGGGCCGACCAGTCGACGACCTCGCCGGTGGCGTCGGGGTACTGCACGATCGCCCCGACGACCGCCTTGCCGTCGGCGGCGGCCGCGAGCGACGTCGCCTCGGTGACCGCGCGCAGGTCGGTGACGACGAGCGGGAGGCCGAGGGCCTCCGCGCGCGTGCGCATGACGGCGGTCGTCTGCGGGAAGAGCCGCTCGTCGACGAGGATCACCCCGTCGGCGGCTGCCCTGCTCGCGCGCCGCATGAGCGACATCGCCTCGGCCGCGGCGGTTGACTCGTCGAGGAGGGAGGAGCCTGCGACGTCGAGACCGGTGAGGTCGGTGATGACCGTCTGGAAGTTCAGCAGCGCCTCCAGGCGGCCCTGCGAGATCTCCGGCTGGTAGGGCGTGTAGGCGGTGTACCAGGCCGGGTTCTCCAGCACGTTGCGGCGCACGACCGGGGGTGTGACGGTGCCGTAGTAGCCGAGCCCGATGAGCGAGGTGAGCACGGTGTTGCGCGACGCGAGCGAGTGCAGCTCCTCGATGACGGCGTTCTCGCTGGCGGCCGCCTGCAGCTGCAGCGGGGCGTCGGAGCGGATGGCACCGGGGATCGCGCGGTCGCACATCGCGTCGAGGCTCGGCTGTCCGACCACCTCGAGCATGCGGTGCACGTCCTCAGCCGCGGGACCCACGTGGCGCGTGACGAAGTCGGCCATGGCCGTCGAGGCGGAGCTTCCGGTGGTGACGGGCACGGACTGGTCGATCGACATTGGGGCTCCTGGCGGGATTAGAGCGGACGACACACGCTCCCCGTCTGTCGCGCGACCGTCGCCGGTGCCTCCAGAGTTGCCTCGCCCGCGTGGTCCTGGCGCCTGAGAGGTTCCGGGGATGTTGCCCCTTCGGCGCCCCGCAGGTGCCAAGGCACCCCGAGGACTCTCCCACGCAGGGTCGATCGGCACGTCAAATCTAGCAGCCGGGGGTCGGCGTGGTGACCGCCCGCGGCTGGGCGGGACTCAGGCCATGCGGCGGGCCTGGCGGCGGGCGGTCAGCTCGTCGTCGGGGTGCTCCGCGGGGGTCTCGTCGACCCGCTCGCTCGGGAGCATGGCCAGCTCGCCCTCGACCTCGCGCCAGACACGCCCGACGGCGATGCCGAAGACGCCCTGGCCGCCCTGGACGAGGTCGATGACCTCGTCGGCGGAGGTGCACTCGTAGACGGAGGCCCCGTCGCTCATCAGGGTGATCTGGGCGAGGTCCTCGACGCCCCGCTCGCGCAGGTGGCTGATGGCGACGCGAATCTGCTGCAGGGAGACCCCGGTGTCGAGCAGGCGCTTGACCACCTTGAGCACGAGGATGTCGCGGAAGCCGTAGAGGCGCTGGGTGCCCGACCCCGTGGCGCTGCGCACCGACGGCTCCACGAGCCCGGTGCGAGCCCAGTAGTCGAGCTGGCGGTAGGTGATCCCGGCCGCCTTGCAGGCGGTGGGGCCGCGATAGCCGCTGTCCTCGGCGAGCTCCGGCAGGTCGTCGGTGAACAGCAGGCCCTGCGACCCGGCGGGCAAGACCCGGCTCGCGTCGTGCGCGTCCTCGATGGCGGCCATGCCGTCCTCCTCCTGCTCGGGCTGCGCGTCGGTCTACGAGCGCAGACGACATGGGGATAACTACAGTCACGTCGTTCTCCGACGGTAGGCCGCCGCCTGCCTCCGGTCAATGACCGCGGCGGCTGGGTGCCCGGCGTGTCGATCGACGAGCGCGAACCTTCGATCTCTACCTGAGGGTGAGGATGGTGCCGTGCGGGGTGGCTCCGCTCACTCAGGCAGGTCGGGCCGATCCGGCCGGTCCCCCGTCTCGCCCTCCGGGGTCGGGCCCTCGAAGTCCTCGGCGGAGACGTGGTCGAGGAACTCCTTGAACTTCTCCACCTCGTCGTCCTCCTCGGAGGACACCACGATCGCGGCCTCGTCCAGGATCGCCGGCTCGACCAGGACCGGGGACCCGGTGCGCAGGGCGAGGGCGATCGCGTCGCTCGCCCGGGAGCTGACCTCGGTCTTGCCGCCGTCGATGACGAGCGACGCGTGGAACACCGAGTCCTTGAGGGCGACGATGCGCACCTCGGTCAGCTCGTGCCCCAGGACGGCGAGGATGTCGCGCATGAGGTCGTGCGTCAGCGGCCGCGGCGGGACCACGCCCTGCTGCGCATACGTGATCGCGGCCGCCTCAGCGGCGCCGATCCAGATCGGCAGGTAGCGCCCGCCGTCCCTCTCGCGCAGCAGCACGATCGGGTGGTTCGTGGGCATCTCGACGCGTACGCCGAGGACATCGACCTCTCTCACTCCTCCACCGTACCCCCCGCTTTGAAGGCCCGCGTCGGCACTAGTGGGCGAGGCCGTCCCTGACCAGCGCGACGTGCAGGGCGATGCAGGCAGAGGCGATCTCGGCTGCGCGTTCCTCGCGGCTGCCGCTCCCCCGCCGCGTCGCGAGCACCTGGTCCACGAGGCCGATCTCGCGGTCGGCGGCCGTGCGGAAGGGCCGCAGGTGCCGCGCCTCGAGACCGTGTGAGGCGAGCGCCCGGGCGGCGGCGGCGATGGCGAGGGAGTCCTGGCCGAAGAGCCCCCGATCGTCGCTGCGGAGCAGGCCGTAGGTCTCCAGGGCGTGCATCGTGTCCCGGTCGATGCCGGTGGCCTCACGCAGCTCCGGCCCCGTCAGGACCACCTCGCGCCGGGAGACCAGCTGCGAGGCGTCCGGCACCTCCGGGTCGACCGGAGGTGCCGGCGGACGCGGGCGTCCGTCGGGCTGGTCCGTGGGCTCGGACAGTCCGCGGTCGAGGGCGTCCAGCGCCTCGCGGATGACCTTCAGGGGCCAGTACCGGTCGCGCTGGGCGGCGAGGATGTAGCGCAGCCGCGCGACGTCGTCCTCGGAGTAGGTGCGGTAGCCGGAGGCCGTGCGGTGCGGCCGTACGAGACCCTCTGCCTCCAGAAAGCGGATCTTGGAGGTCGTGACGTCCGGGAACTCCTCGGCCAGGCTGGCCAGGACCTTGCCGATGGTCAGGCGGCGCGGTGCAGGCGCGGCGCCGGACGTCTTCTCACCCGCCTCGTGACCCACGACCGAGCCGGCGCTCATGCGGGTGTGTGCTGCTGCGCTCCGCCGGAGTAGTAGACGAGGCGGAACTTGCCGATCTGCACCTCGTCCCCCTGGTGCAGGGGTGCCTCGTCGATGCGCTCACGGTTGACGTAGGTGCCGTTGAGCGACCCGGAGTCGCGGACGACGTAGCCGCCGCCCCGTGCCAGGAAGGTGGCGTGCTTGCGTGACACCGTGACGTCGTCGAGGAAGATGTCCGAGTCGGGGTGGCGGCCGGCCACCACCTCCTGGTCGTCGAGGAGGAACCGGGCGCCGGTGTTGGGGCCTCGGAGCACGACGAGCAGGGCCGTGCCGGGACGCAGGGCCTCGATGGTCGCCTGGTCCTCGGCGGTCAGGCCGCGTGGCACTGCGGACTCGAGGTCCTGCGCCGGGACGCCTTGGAACCGCATGGTGCGGGGTTCGACGTTCAGGTCGTCGGGTTCGGGCGTGTCGCTCGACATGCTCCGCTCCTCCTCTGTGGCTCGGGCGGATCCGGGTCCGTCCACTCTAGTTGACTCCGTCGGCTCCGAACCCGGCCGACATGAGGCCGGGGGCGGCGACGGTGGGCCGGGCGTGCTGTCGCCCGAGCCGGACCTAGCCGGCACTCTCGGTGGCAGGTGCCGGCGACCCGGACGGGTCGGTGCTGACAGCTGGGGTGTGTCGAAGGCTCAGGAGAGCGTCGCGGTGTAGGCGTCGGCGTCCATGAGTCCCTCGACGGAGGAGGGGTCGGCGAGGCGCAGCTCAAACATCCAACCCTCGCCGTAGGGGTCGGAGTTGATCAGCTCGGGAGAGCCGTCGAGGGCCGGGTTCGTCGCGGTGACCTCGCCCTCGAGGGGGGCGTAGACGTCGCTGACCGACTTCGTCGACTCGACCTCGCCGCACGAGTCACCCGGCGTCACGGTGTCGCCGACAGCCGGGAGGGAGACGTAGACGACGTCACCCAGAGCGTCCTGCGCGAACGACGTGATGCCGATGCGCACCACTCCGTCCTCGCCCACGCGGACCCACTCGTGGTCGCTGGTGTAGCGCAGGTCAGAGGGGTACTGCAGGTCGCTCATGTCGCTCCTTCGTGGTGTGGCTCCGGCCGGTCGGGTCGAGCGGTGCCGGGCGGGGCGCCGTGGTGCCTGCACCGACTCGGCGAGCCGGTGCCGATGCGGCGGCACCTGAGAGGATGCCACGTCGACGGCGTCTGCGCAGGCAGTGCCGCGCCGGGAAGTGCGAGGCGTTCGGCAGGAGCCGACGGTCCCGGGACGCAGTGGGGCGGCTCGCCGGTCACTCCACCGGCTTGGCGTGGGTCATCGGTGTGGGCCGGTGCAGGGAGGTGATCTCGACGAGGCTCGACTCCGTGACGGTGGCCTCGGCTCCCTTCTGGCGCACCGACTCGACGATGCCGCCGGGAATCGTCATGGCGGACGACAGGGTCTTGGAGTCACCGATGGCCTTGATGACGATGGGACGGGGCACCGTCTGGCCGTCGATGAGGATCGCACCGTTGCGGTCCGAGACGAAGGAGGACGCGACCACGCGCGCGCCGCCCACGTCGATGGACTCGGCCCCGGCGTCGCGCAGCTCCTGGATGAGGTCGAGCACGATCGGCCCGTTGATGGCGTTGGTCGGGTCTGTGACCCGCATCGTGATGCCCGGACCCTTGGCGGCCAGCGTGCCGGCGAGGATCCCCAGGGTGTCCACCCGCTTCTGCGCCTGGTCGAGGGCCTCGGCCGCGGTGCCGGTGCCGCTCTTGAGCCGGTCACGGGTGGTCTCGAGCTCGCGAACCTGCTGGTCCAGCCGGGAGGAGCGCAGCGAGATGTCGTCGAGGACACGCACGAGGTCGGTCTGGCTCAGCTCGTCGAGGCCGCGCTGGTTCGTCAGCTGCACCTGGGCCGCGATGCCGACCCCGAGCAGCAGCGCCAGCAGGGCGCCCAGGGCGTTGGCGCGGGTCGCCCGGGGGCGGCTCATCCGGAGCAGGCGGCGCCAGGCGCCCCGGCCCTCCACCGCGCGGGGAGCGGTCTCGTGCTGGCGGCCCTCCGGCGCCGCGAAGTCGGGGTCGCCGCCGTCACCGAGGCCGGTCCCGAAGACGGGCGCCGGCGCGCCCGGTGGCACGCCACCGGCCTGGCCGTCCTCGGTCGTCTCCGTCGTGTCGGTCGTGTCGGTCGGCTCGGTCGTGTCGGTCGGCTCGGTCGTGTCGGTCGGCTCGGTCGTGTCGGTCGGCTCGATCGGGTGAGCCTCAGGCGCCTCTGTCCCAGGCGACTCGTTCTTGGTCGTCTGGCTCTCAGGAGCCTCGGGGCGCTCGGCGACCTCCGGCGTCCGGACGATCTTGTCCGACGTGCTGCCGGCCGCCTGCCCGGCACGGCGCTTCCTGCCCTTGCCCATGCTCAGGCCCTGAAGAGGTGCCGGCGGATGGAGGCGACGTTGGAGAAGATCCGCACGCCGAGGACGACGACGACGCCGGTGGACAGCTGCGAACCCACGCCGAGCTGGTCTCCGAGGAAGACGATGAAGGCGGCGACGACGACGTTCGAGAGGAAGGAGACGACGAACACCTTGTCGTTGAAGATGCCGTCCAGGATGGCCCGGATGGCGCCGAAGACGGCGTCGAGCGCGGCGATGACGGCGATCGGCAGATAGGGCTGGAGCCACACGGGCACCGAGGGGTCGAGGAAGAGTCCGACCGCTAGTCCGGCCAGCAGGCCGAGAACTGGGATCACGGAGATGTCCTCTCACTCGTCGCAGAGCCCGAGCCCGTGCTCGTGCTCGTGCGCGTGCTGTTGCTGGTGCTCGGAGCGGAGCGCTTGCCCTGCGAGCTCGACCCCGTCGGAGAGCCGGGCGGTGCGCTCGGCGGGGACGAGCCTAGGGGCCGGGCCACCTCGAGTCGGGCGGAGGGGTCGCCCGGCACGGTCAGCGAGTCGCCCGCGGCCATCGTCGAGCGGATCTTGTACTGGTCGGTCAGCTGCGAGAGGTAGAGCCCTGCGAACGAGGGCTCGAAGAGCTGCTGCATGCCCTGCGAGTCTCCCAGTGCCGTGATGACGTAGGGCCTGGACAACGGGCGGAAGTCCACGACGATCGCCTGTCCGGCGAAGCGGATCGCCGCGGTGGAGCTCAACCGGTGCCCGTTGATGGCGATGGCCTCGGCGCCGGCACCCCAGAGGCCGTTGACGAGCACCTGCAGGTCGCCGGAGGTGACCCGGCCCTCCTGGAACCCGCTGTTGGGGCGGCTGCCCGCAGTGGCGTCGCCGCCCACCGATGCGGCGTCGTCGATGGTCAAGGTCAGGCCGGGTCCGCGGAGCGGGACCGCTGCGGCCTCCACCTCGAGCTCCTTGATGGTGCTCGTGAGGTCGGGTCCGCCCGACTGCTGCAGGGCCAGGGCCTCGTAGTCACGGACCTGCCGGCCGAGCGCCGCCACCTTGGCCTCCTGCTCGCTTCCGTGCTGCTGGAGGGCCTCGATGCGCGTGACCAGCTCCTTCTTCACCGCTGCGGCCGCCGTCGGCTTGGGTCTCAGCGACTGCGCTGCCACCGCGAAGAGGAACCCGGTGAGGAGGGCCAGCACGACGACGAGGACGGTCCGGGTCGACGTGGCCTTGGGCAGCCCGGCGGCCTCGCGGCGGTCGGCGGCCTCCTGGTAGCCGGCATCGAGAGGCCGCTCCATCATCGTCGTGAGCAGGGTCATCGACTCGTCGGGGCGGCGCGGCCGGCTCAAGCGTCCACCGTCCGGGAGCCGCGCGTGATCACGAGCCGTGCGTGCACGGCATACAGCACGGCCGCGAGCCAGTAGAGCACGAGGCCCCACCACGCGAAGGCCCAGCCGAGGGGCCGGGCGAGGTCACCCAGCCAGTCGTCGCGGTTGGCCAGCAGCAGCAGCGGGAACGCGTAGAGCAGGTTGAAGGTCGCGGCCTTGCCGACGAAGTGGACGGGCAGGCCGAGCTGTCCGCGCGAGCGCAGGTAGAGCAGCATCAGGCCCATCACGGCCTCGCGGGCAAGCAGGGCCGCGACGAGCCAGACCGGGATGAGATCGCGCCACAGGAGTCCGACGAGCGTCGTGAGGATGTAGAGGCGGTCTGCGATCGGGTCGAGGAACGCGCCGAGGCGGCTCTCCATGTGGAAGTGCCGGGCGATCTTGCCGTCGAGGTAGTCGGTGACCCCCGAGGCCATGAGCAGCAGCAGTGCCAGGCCGTCGCGGCCGGAGAGGATCGCCCAGAGGAAGAACGGCACGCCGAGGAGCCTGAGGACCGAGAGGACGTTGGGGATCGTCAGCAGCCGCTCCGACACGACGTGCTCGCGTTCCGCCGCGTTCTGGACCTCCACGGCGGCAAGCCTAACCGGCGGCCCGAGAGCCCGACGCACGTCCTCGGCATCGATCCGGACACGTCCGGACGCCGGGACCGGACCGGCACGGCTGTGCAGTGTCGGCGAGGACGGTCAGGTCACCGATGGGCCGGCTACGCGGTGCTTCGGGGCGTCAGGTGCTCACGGCTTGAAGTTCACGGAGGCCGGCGTGCTCGAACTCGATCCCCGCACCGCCCGCACGAAGAAGGTCTGGTTGCCGTTCTTCGGCACGAACGTGAAGGGCGAGACGCACGGGCTCCACTCCGCTGCCGCGGGCACGCTGCTGCCGTTCGATACCTGGCACTGGTAGGCGTAGCCCGGCACGGCGGTCCAGGTGGCGGTGCTGCTGCTCGGCGTCGAGTCGAGGGTCAGATCCACCGGTGCGGTCGGCACCGGGGTCACCAGGAAGGACTGCGTGACCTGGGGAGCCGCCGCCCAGGTCGTGTTGCCGCCCTGGTCGGCGCGCCGGGTCCCCCAGCATCGCGGCGGTCGGGGTGCTCGAGGTGAACGAGATGGCTTGGGTGGTCTTGACGGCGAAGGACTGGGTCACCTGGACTGCGGCGGCATATGTGGCGCTGCCGCCCTGGTCGGCGGCGATCGTGCAGGTGCCCGGGCCCACGAGGGTGACGGTCGACCTCACGACGGTGCAGACGGCAGTCGTGGTCCTCGTGATCGTCACGGCCAAGCCGGACGTCGCCGTGGCAGAGACGGAGTAGGCCCCGCCACCGACCGTGACGGAGCCGGGGGCGGACGAGGCGAAGGTGACGGTCTGCGAGCGCTGGACCACGGACTGCGCGACCGCGGTCGAGGACGACGCGGTGACGGGCGCCGACCCGGCATACGCAGCCGTGACGTTCCGTGTCCCGGCGGAGGCCCGGACGACGATGCTGACGCGCGAATCGGCACAACCAGTGTCGTGTCGGGCAAGGTAGCGCAAACCTTGCGTATCGCTTGCTCCGGGACCGGAGTTCTTGCGGCGAGTAGCCGCCTCCCTGGTGTCCGCGGCGCCATGAGCACCGGTTGACGGACCGAGCGCAGGAAGCTGGCGGACACGGCGAAGGGCCGCACCCTCCATTGGAGAGTGCGGCCCTTCGTCGATCGGTCGGGCTGACAGGATTTGAACCTGCGACCCCTTGACCCCCAGTCAAGTGCGCTACCAAGCTGCGCCACAGCCCGATGCCCCGCGGGGCGAAAGGAACAGTAGCGCACCGGGCACCACGGGTCCCAATCGGGCCCCAGGACGCTCCGGCCGGGTCGTACCGTCAGCGGCGGCGCTTCTCGCGGACGCGGACCGAGACCTCGATCGGCGTGCCCTCGAAGCCGAACTCCTCGCGCAGCCGCCTCTCGATGAAGCGGCGGTAGCCGGCCTCGATGAAGCCGGAGGCGAAGACCACGAACCGCGGCGGCCGGGTGGAGGCCTGCGTCGCGAAGAGGATGCGGGGCTGCTTGCCGCCACGCAGGGGGTGCGGGTGTGAGGCCACGATCTCGCCGAGGAAGGCGTTGAGGCGGGCCGTGGGCACGCGTGTGTCCCAGGACTCGAGAGCGGTCTCGATGGCGGGGACCAGGCGGTCCATGTGACGGCCGGTCCGCGCCGAGATGTTGGCCCGCGGGGCCCAGGGCACCTGGACGAGCTCCTTCTCGATCTCGCGCTCGAGGTAGTAGCGGCGCTCCTCGTCGAGGGTGTCCCACTTGTTGTAGGCGATGACGAGCGCACGCCCTGCGTCGATGACCTGCTGCACGACGCGGATGTCCTGCTCGGCGATCGGCTGCTCGGCGTCGATGAGCACCACCGCCACCTCGGCCTTCTCGAGCGCCGTCTGGGTGCGCAGCGAGGCGTAGAAGTCGGCGCCTCGCGTCTGGTGCACCCGACGCCGGATTCCCGCCGTGTCGACGAAGCGCCACGTCGTGCCACCCAGCTCGATCAGCTCGTCGACGGGGTCGCGGGTCGTGCCCGCCACGTTGTCGACGACGACCCTCTCGCTGCCGGCGAGCTTGTTGAGCAGGCTCGACTTGCCGACGTTGGGACGGCCGATGAGCGCGACGCGGCGCGGCCCCCCCTGGGCGTACGCGCCGTGCGCCGACACGTCGGGCAGCACCTCGAGCACGGCGTCCAGGGCGTCTCCGCTGCCGCGGCCGTGTACCGCCGAGACCGGCCAGGGCTGGCCGAGCCCGAGGCTCCACAGCGCGGCTGCGTCGGCCTCCCCGCGCTCGTCGTCGACCTTGTTGGCCACCAGGACGACGGGCTTGCCGGAGCGGCGCAGCAGCTTGACGACGGCCGCGTCGTCGTCGGTCGCACCCACCGTGGCGTCGACGACGAACATCACGACGTCGGCAAGGTCGATGGCGATCTCCGCCTGCTCGGCCACCCGGAGGTGGATGCCGGTCGCGTCGGCTTCCCAGCCGCCGGTGTCCACGATGGTGAAGCGGCGGCCGCCCCACTCCGCCTCGTAGGAGACTCGGTCGCGGGTGACGCCCGGGACGTCCTCCACCACGGCCTCGCGGCGGCGCAGGATGCGGTTGACCAGGCTGGACTTGCCGACGTTGGGGCGGCCGACGACGGCGACCACGGGCAGGGGTCCCTGCTCGGCGGCGCCCGCGGCATACGGTCCCTGGGCGTCGAGCAGCGCCTGGTCCTCGGGGCTCAGCTCGAAGTCGGCGAGCCCGGCGCGCAGCGCGCGCTCGACGGAGGCGTCGTCGCGGGCCTCGGGGTCGGCGGTCGAGATCGGAGCGCCCTCGTCGGTGGGGCGGGCGGTCTCGTCAGTCACGGTGTCCTCGAATCAGTGAACGTGCGGTGAGGGACCATTCTCCACCCGCGAGCGACGTACGTGTGACGCGAGAGCGTCGCGCAGCTGCTCGCTGGCGAGACGCAGGCGTATGCGTCCCGGCGCGTCAGCCGGAACGGTGAGCTCGAAGGGTTCGCCGAAGACGACGTCGAGCCGGGCCCGGGGGCGCGGCCACGCGTCTGCCGAAGCGCCCGGGACACGCGTCCCGCTCACGGCGACGGGCACGATGGTGGCGCCGGTGCGCAGCGCGATCCAGGCGGCCCCCTGGTTGACCTGCTCGACGTCGCCGGCGCCCCGGTTGCCCTCGGGGAAGATGCCGACGGCCCCCCCGCGCTCGAGCACGGCCGTGGCGGTGGCGAGCGCCGCCCGGTCACCGACGGTGCGGTCGATGGGGATCTGGCCGACGTTGCGGATGACCCAGCCGAAGAACCCCTTGAACGCCTCCTGCTTGACGAGGAAGTTCGCGGGGCGGGGTGCGAGCGAGAAGACGAACGGTCCGTCGAGGAAGGCCGCGTGGTTGGCGACCAGGACCACGGGGCCGGTGCCGGGCACCCGGTCGGCGTGGTGGGCCCTTCCCCGGTAGAGGCCGCGGAAGATCGCGATCCCGATCCACCGGCCCACGACGGCACGCCCGGGGTGCGGGGCCTCGGGGGCGCTCGCCTCGGCGGTCACGCCCGAGCCGCCTCGACCACCTGGAGCACCGCCTCGACCGAGCCCTGGAAGTCCAGGTGCGAGGTGTCGATCGTGGTGACGCCGTCGGCGGCCACCGTGAACTCGGACACGGCGGAGTCGGCCCTGTCGCGGTCGACCACCTGCGAACGGGTCGCTGCGACCGCGCCGGCGTCGGCCGCCCCGTGCAGCTCCTTCGAGCGGCGCGCGAGCCGGGCCTCCTGCGAGGCGGTCAGCAGGATGCGCACCGGGGCGTCCGGCGCGACGACGGTGGTGATGTCCCGGCCCTCGGCGACGACGCCGCCGGTGGCCCGTCCTGCCTTGCTGATCAGCCGTCGCTGCAGCACCCGGAGGATCTCGCGCACCGGCAGGACCGCCGCGACGGCCGAGACGTTGGTGGAGATGCGGGGTTCGCGGATCGCGGCGGCGACGTCGGTGCCGCCGACCGTGACGGTCGGCGCGTCCGGGTCGGTGCCGATCGAGAGCGGGAAGCGCTCGGCGGTGGTGATGACGGCGTCCTGGTCGGTCAGGTCGACACCCTGCTCGAGGCACCACCACGTCAGGGCGCGGTACATCGCACCGGTGTCGAGGAAACCGTAGCCCAGCGACCGAGCCACCTGCTTGCTGACGCTCGACTTGCCCGAGCCCGAGGGGCCGTCGACGGCGATCACGAAGCCGGAAAGGTGGTCCTCAGGGGTGTCAGGCATGCGGCCGAGGATAGTGCCTCCCCGGTGACCGGCCGACGCGCCGGGTGCTGCCGGCCGGGGCGGTCGGGCTCAGTCGTGGACGCGCCAGCCCAGCCGCGCGAGCTCGCTGCGAAGTGGTTCGACCGAGGCAGGCACGACCGAGATCTCTGCGACGCCCACGGCCTGACCGAGGCCGTGCTCGAGGTGCAGGTCCTCGAGGTTGATGCCGGCGTTGCCCACGTCGCCGAGCAGCCGCGCCAGCGCGCCGGGCTCGTCGGGCACGACCACCGAGACCACCTCGTAGGCCGTCGGCGCCGCGCCGTGCTTGCCGGGGATCCGCGCGTGGCCCAGGTTGCCCGCCTCGAGCACCCCGCTCAGGGTGCCCAGTGCGCCGACGCCGTCGGCGTCCACGAGGGCGTCGAGGGCGCCGATGACGGCCTGGACCTGGTCGCGGACGAGCCGCATGACGTCGCGCACCGCGGACGCGTTGCCCGCCAGGATCTGGGTCCACAGCCGCGGGTCGCTCGCGGCGATCCGGGTGACGTCGCGCAGACCGGGACCGGCGAGCCCGACGGCCGACTCGGGAAGGTCGCGGAGGCAGGCAGCCACGATGCTCGCGGCGAGCTGCGGCACGTGCGACACGGCGGCGACCGCCTCGTCGTGCTCGTGGGCGGGCATGACGAGCACGAGGGAGCCGACGGCGAGCGCGATCTCGCGCAGACAGCTCACGGCTGCCGGGGTGGAGCTCTCGTGCGGCACGACCACCCAGGCCCGCCCCTCGAACAGGTCGGCGCGCGCGGCTGCGGCTCCGGAGCGCTCACGGCCGGCCATCGGGTGCGAGCCGACGTAGCGGTTGGCGTCGGCACCGGAGGCCAGGACGGCGCGCAGCACCGACTCCTTGACGGAGGCGACGTCGCTCACCACCGCGCCGGGCCAGCGGTCCAGCGCCGTGACGACGACCTCGGCAGCGACGTCGGGCGGGGCCGCCACCACGACGACGTCGGGAGCATTCGTGTGCCCGTCGGCAACCTCGCCGGCACGCAGATCGCGGGCGAGCCGGACCGCCGTCGGTGAGGGATCCTCGAGCGAGACCCGGAACCCCTTGCCGGTCAGGGCGATCCCGAGGCTCGTGCCGATCAGTCCGGCACCGACGATGCGGACGTGCGTGGTCACGGCGCCAGCGTAGCCAGCGGGCCGCCGCCGGGCCGGGGCGTCCGGATCACAGACCGGCAGCCTTGTAGAGCGCGCCGATCTCCGCCTTGTTGAGCCGGCGGGAGCGGCCGGACTTGAGGTCGGCCAGGCGGATCGGGCCCACCTCGGTGCGGACGAGCTCGAGCACGGGGTGCCCGACGGCCTCGAGCATGCGGCGCACTACGTGCTTGCGTCCCTCGTGGAGCACGACCTCGACCATGGCCTTGCCGGGCTGGTGGTCGACGATGCGGAACGAGTCGACGCTCACCGGCCCGTCCTCGAGCTCGACGCCCTCGCGCAGGCGCTTGCCCACGTCGCGCTGGACCGGTCCGCGGATCGTCGCGACGTACGTCTTGAGCACGCCGTATGCCGGGTGCTGCAGTCGGTGGGCGAGGTCGCCGTCGTTGGTGAGCAGCAGCAGGCCCTCGGTGTCGGCGTCGAGACGGCCGACGTGGAAGAGCCGCTCCTCGCGGTTGCCGACGTAGTCGGCCAGGGAGACCCGGCCGAGCTCGTCGTGCATGGTCGTGACCACGCCCTTGGGCTTGTTGAAGGCGAGGTAGACGCGGTCCTCGTCGAGGTTGACGCGCACGCCGTCGACATGCACGACCTGCGTGCGGGGGTTGATCCGCACCCCAAGCTCGGTGACGACCTGCCCGTCGACCTCCACCCGGCCCTGCTCGATGAGGTTCTCGCAGACGCGGCGTGAGCCGACTCCGCCGGCTGCCATGAGCTTCTGCAGGCGCACGCCCTCGGGGTCGTGGACGTCGACCTGCGGGGCGGCCTTGCGCTCGGGGAGCTTCGTGGGCTGGCTGGCCTTCGTCGACCCGGCGAACCGCGGCCCCGTGGCCTTGCCGCCGCCGCCGCTCCTCCCGCCGCTCTTGCCGCCGGCGACGGGGCGCCCGGAGCGGCCCTTGGCGCCCTTGGGCCCCGGAGCGCCGCGACGGGCGCCGGCCCCACCACTGCCACCGGAGGCACCCGATCCCTTCTTGCGCGGCTGTCGGGGTGACCTGGAGTACTCGCTCATGCGTGTCCTTCCTCGATGAGCTCGTCGATGACGTCGGCGTCCGGTAGGTAGGGCGCCAACGCCGGGAGGTCGTCGAGCGACGACAGTCCCATCCGCTGCAGGAAGTAGGGGGTGGTGCGGTAGAGCACGGCGCCGCTCTCCCCCACGTCCTCGACCTCCTCGATGAGGCCGCGGGAGGTCAGGGTGCGCACGACGCCGTCCACGCTGACACCGCGCACGGCGCTGACCCGGGCGCGGGACACGGGCTGGCGGTAGGCGATGACCGCCAGGGTCTCGAGCGAGGCCTGGGTGAGCTTGGCCTGCTGGCCGTCGAGAACGAACTTCTCCACGACCGGGGCGTAGTCGGACCTGCTGTAGACGCGCCACCCGCCCGCGACGCTGCGCAGCGTGAACCCGCGCTGTGCGGCGGCATACTCCTCCTCGAGGGCCTGCAGGTGGCCCCGCACGTCCTCCACGGGGAGCTCGAGCGCCGACGCGAGGGCGACCTCGGTGACCGGCTCGTCGACGACCATGAGGACGGCCTCGAGGGCGGAGCGTGCTCCACCGGGGAAGTCGTTGATGTCGAAGGCGATCTGCTCGTCACCGCCACGCTCGTCGAGCACGTCCGGCTCGCCGGTCGGCTCGGGCGCCTGCGTCGACGACGCGGGCTGGTCACTCATCGTCTGCTCCTGTCCGTGCTGCTGCGTCGCCGTGGGCCGGGGCCGGCTGCTGCTCCTGGGGCCCGCTGGACCCGTCGGGCCGCTCGCCGGCGGCCTCCTCGTCGAACTCGTCGTCGATGGAGATCTCGCCCGCCCCGGCGCCGGTCCACCGGATGTCCAGCTCGCCGAGGGCCTCCTCCTGCTCGAAGGCGATGGCCGCCTCCTTGAACAGCTCGAGCAGGGCGAGGAAGCGAGCGACGATGACGAGGGTGCTGTCGGCGTCGGCGACGAGGCTGCGGAAGGAGACCTGGCCCCGGTGGCGCAGCCGCTCGACGAGGATCGCGGCCTGCTCACGCACGCTCACCTGCGGCGAGTGCAGGTGCTCCAGCCCGACGGTCGGGGCCACCTTCGGCGTCATCGCGCGGGCGGCGATCTTGGCGAACTGCTCGGGCGTGACGGCGATGACCAGCTCGGGCAGCAGGCTGGCGAACTCCGGGTCGAGGCCGGCCTGGCGCGGGGTGATCCGCCCGGCCGTGGCCATCCGGTCGCGGAAGGTCCCGGCGATCTGCTTGTAGGCGCGGTACTGGAGCAGGCGCGCGAAGAGAAGGTCGCGGGCCTCGATGAGCGCGAGGTCCTCCTCGTCCTGGGGGCCCGACTGCGGGAGCAGGCGCGAGGCCTTGAGGTCGAGCAGGGTCGCGGCGATGAGGAGGAACTCGGAGGCCTGGTCCAGGTCCCAGTCGCTGTCGGCCGCCTGGGCCGCCTTGATGTGGGCCACGAACTCGTCGGTGACCTTGGCGAGCGCCACCTCGGTGATGTCCAGCTTGTGCTTGCTGATGAGGCCGAGCAACAGGTCGAAGGGGCCCGAGAAGACGTCGAGGTGGACCTCGAACGGCGTGGAGGCCCGGCGGGTGATGACCCCACCGGGCGTCAGCTCGTCGGCGGGGGCGGCCCGCACCGGCGCGACGTCGGCCAGCTCACCCAGCTCCGGGAGCCCACCCGGCTCACCCCTCACTGCGGCCACGGCCGCCTCGGCGGTCTCGGCGGCGCCGGGGACCACGGGGTCCTCGACGTCGTCGGACTCGACCGCCCGGCGCTCGACGGTGTCCTGCTCGGTCATCCGCCCACGACGGATCAGGCTGCGCCGCCGCGCGCGATCAGCTCACGGGCGAGCTGGCGGTAGGCGTTGGCACCGGAGTGCTCGGACGAGTACGAGGTGATCGGCTCGGCGGCCAGCGTCGCGTCCGGGAACTTCACGGTGCGGCTGATGACGGTGTGGAAGACCTGCTCGCCGAAGTGGTCGACGACGGAGCGCACGACCTCGCGGCTGTGCAGGGTGCGGCCGTCGTACATCGTGGCGAGGATGCCGTCGACGTGCAGGCGCGGGTTGAGACGGTCGGTGATCTTGTCGATCGTGTCGATGAGCAGGGCCACGCCGCGCATGGCGAAGAACTCGCACTCGAGCGGGATGACGACACCGTGGGCCGCCGTCAGCGCGTTGACTGTGAGCAGGCCGAGCGAAGGCTGGCAGTCGATGAGGATGACGTCGTACTCGTCGACGACGGGCCGCAGCACGCGGGCGAGGATCTGCTCGCGCGCGACCTCACCGACGAGCTGGACCTCTGCGGCCGACAGGTCGATGTTGGCCGGCACCACGTCGAGCCCGGGCGTGCGGGTCTGCTGGATGACGTCGTGGATCTCGTGACCGCGCTCCACGAGCAGGTTGTAGATCGTGACGTCGAGCTGCTGGGCGTTGATGCCGAGGCCGACCGACAGCGCGCCCTGCGGGTCGAAGTCGACGACGAGCACCCGGCGGCCGACCTCGGCGAGCGCGGCGCCGAGGTTGATGGTGGTCGTCGTCTTGCCGACGCCACCCTTCTGGTTGCACATGGCGATGATGCGCGCCGGGCCGTGGCTGGTGAGGGGCGCAGGCTCGGGGAAGTGGGGCAGCGGTCGGCCGGTGGGTCCCATGGCCCCCGAGCCCGCGGACTCGGTGCCGGGCAGGTGGGCGACCCGGGGCACGGCGCTCACCGGACTGTGGCGGGGCTGGTCGAGGTCCTCTGACGGCACGGACTGCATGGTGTCGTGTGACTCCTCGTTCACCAGGTGTTCCACTCCGCTCGGCCTTGCCTTCAATTCTCCTGGTCAGCCTCGCGCTGATCACGTGTGACCCTATCAGCGGGCACGGGGGTGAGCGCCCGCATAGACCTCGCGGAGTCGGTGCACCGAGACCATCGTGTAGATCTGCGTGGTGGTGACGGACGCGTGGCCGAGCAGCTCCTGCACGACCCGCACGTCGGCGCCCCCGTCGAGCAGGTGCGTGGCGAAGGAGTGCCGCAGGGTGTGTGGGGAGACGTGCTCGCCGAGGCCGGCCCGGTCGGCGGCGCGCCGGATGATCGCCCACGCCGACTGGCGCGAGAGCCGGGCGCCGCGCTGGTTGAGGAAGAGCGCCGGACCCCCGCGTCCGTGCGTGGCCAGCTCGGGGCGGCCCCGGACGAGGTATGCCGTGACGGCGTCCACCGCGTAGCGGCCCACCGGGACGATCCGTTCCTTGCCACCCTTGCCGTGCAGACGCACCGACGCCGTACCCGCGCGACCACCGGCTCCAGCAGCCTCGGCCGACGCGCCCCCCAGCTCGGCGGAGGTCTCGAGGTCGTCGACGTCGAGGCCGACGGCCTCGCTGATGCGCGCCCCGACTCCGTAGAGCACCTCGAGCAGGGCCCGGTCCCGCAGCGAGTCGGGCGTGTCGCCCACCGCCGCCGCGGCGAGCAGGCGCTCCACGGCCTCGACGGGGATGGCCTTGGGCAGCCGGGCAGGCGGCTTGGGCGGCGCCACGTTGGCCGCCGGGTCCGCGGTCACGACCCCCTCCAGGGCGAGGAAGCGGTGGAAGCCACGGACCGCGACGAGGGTGCGGGCCGCGGAGGAGGCTGCCAGGCCGCGCTCGCGCAGCGAGGCCAGGAAGTCGCTGACCTGCGCCTCCGTCACTCCCCCTGCATCGTCCACGCCGTGGTCGGCGAGGAAGGCGCAGTAGGCACGGAGGTCGCGGGCGTACGACTTCAGGGTGTTCTCGGAGGCTCCCTTCTCGACCCGGACGTGGTCGAGCCACCCGCGCACGTCCCGCTCCAGGGGGGTGGGACGCGCCGCGGGCGGCTCGGTGACGACCTGGTCGGTCAGGAGAGGGCTTCCTCGAGCGACGTGCAGGCCATGTCGTGCGCCTCGGCGACCCCGGCGTAGGTGACGTGGCCGTCATGGGTGTTGAGGCCGAGGCCGAGGGCGTGGTCGGACGCGAGCGCGTCGCGCCAGCCCTGGTTGGCCAGCTTCACGGCATACGGCAGGGTCGAGTTGGTCAGGGCGTACGTCGAGGTGTTGGGCACCGCGCCCGGCATGTTGGCCACGCAGTAGAAGACCGAGCTGTGCACGCGGTAGGTCGGGTCGGCGTGGGTCGTCGCGTGGCTGTCCTCGAAGCAGCCGCCCTGGTCGATGGCGATGTCGACGAGGACCGAGCCCGGCTTCATCTGCGAAACGAGGTCGTTGGAGACGAGCTTGGGGGCGGCAGCGCCGGGGATGAGGACCGCGCCGATCACCATGTCGGCCTGAAGCACCTGCTCCTGCACCGTCAGGCGCGACGAGGCGAGCCCGTGGACCCGGTTGTCGTAGCGCCAGAACGACATCCGGAGCTTGTCGAGGTCGGTGTCGAGGAGCGTCACGTCGGCTCCCATGCCGAGCGCGATGTTGGCCGCGTTCTGGCCCGACACGCCGGCCCCGAGGATGACGACCTTGGCGTTGGCCACGCCGCCGACGCCCCCCATGAGCACGCCGCGGCCGCCCTGCGCGCGCATCAGCGCGTGGGCGCCGACCTGCGGTGCCAGACAGCCGGCGACCTCGGACATCGGGTAGAGCAGCGGCAGGCCCCCGGAGGGCAGCTGGACCGTCTCGTACGCGATGCCGGTGACCTTGCGCTTGACGAGCTCCTCGGTGAGCGGCTTGTCGGCAGCGAGGTGCAGGTAGGTGAAGAGGGTCAGGCCCTCGCGCATCCGGTGGTACTCCTCGGCCACCGGCTCCTTGACCTTGAGCACCATGTCGGCCTCGCCCCAGACGTCGTCCGCAGAGCCGATGATGCGGGCGCCGGCGGCGGCGTAGTCGTCGTCGCTGATCTGCGACCCGACGCCTGCGTCCTTCTCCACGAGCACCTGGTGGCCGTGCTCGGTGAGCTCGTGGACGCCCGAGGGCGTGATGGCCACGCGGTACTCGTGGTTCTTGACCTCGCGGGGAATGCCGACCTTCATGTCCGTCGCACGTCCTTCTCTCGTCAACCCTGCTCGGAGGCAGGTCCGGTCGACACTGACCGGCGTCGCCCACTCTATCCACCATGCGAGACGCCATCGGACGGGTCACGGGACATCGGCGCCCGTGGCGGGGATCCAGGGTGCCCATCGGGTCGGGCCGAGCCGGTCCCCGTAGGTTGGGCGTCACCGACGAAGGGGACGCCACGTGAAGCTGTACGCCGACACACCGGGCCGCCGCAGCCGTCAGCTGCTGTCAGACGTCCTCGTCCTGCTCTGGGTGAGCCTGTGGGTGTGGCTCGGCCGCCAGACCCACGACGTCGTGGTCGAGCTGCGCGGGCCCGCCGACTCACTGACCGCCGCGGGACGCTCCGTCAACACCTCCCTGACCGGCGCAGGCAACCAGGCCGGGCAGCTCCCGCTCGTCGGGGACCAGCTCAAGCAGTGGCTCGGGCAGGCGGCGCAGTCGGGCGCCACGCTGAGCAATGCGGGGACCTCGATGGCCACGACCGTCGAGCGGGTGGCGCTCGTCCTGGGCCTCGTCGTCGCCGCCGTGCCGATCGTCCTCGTCGTGTCGCTGTGGCTCTACGTACGCGTCGGGTTCGTCCGCCGGGCCTCGGCCGCGCAGCGCTTCCTCGACTCGAGCGAGGATCTCGACCTCTTCGCCCTGCGTGCGATGGCCCACCAGCCTCTGGGCACCCTCGCGCGGATCAGTGACGACCCGGCCGGGGCCTGGCGTCGCCGCGACACCGGGGTCATCCACGAGCTGGCGGCACTGGAGCTGCGCGACGAGGGCCTGCGCCCACCGCGCGGGACGTGACCCGCTGGCGGAACCGTGCTCAGCCGTCGGCGTCGGCGTCGGCGCGCGTCACGCGGGGCGTGAGGTCCTCGACCGGCGGGATCCACGAGTCGGCAGAGGCCGGCAGCTGCTCACCCGAGCGGATGTCCTTCACCTCGTCGCCGGACTCCCCCGCGCCGGGGAACCAGACGAACGGGATGCCCCGCCGCTCGGCGTAGCGGATCTGCTTGCCGAAGCGTGCAGCGGTCGGAGCGACCTCGCAGGCGATGCCGCGCCGACGCAGGGCGGTCGCCACCGTCACGGCGCCCTCTCGCGCGTCGTCGTCCGTGAGGGCGACGAGCACGGCAGCGGGGGTCGAGCGCGAGGCGGTGACGAGTCCGCGCCCGATCAGCAGGCCGAGGATCCGCGTCACGCCGATCGAGATGCCGACCCCTGGATAGGTGGTGCGCCCATCGCTGGCCAGGGCGTCGTAGCGGCCTCCGGAGCAGAACGAGCCCCACGACTCGTGCCCGATGAACTGCGTCTCGTAGACGGTGCCGGTGTAGTAGTCGAGCCCCCGCGCGATGCGCAGGTCGGCGACCAGCTTGCCCGGCGCGTGGGCCATCCCGGTGCGGATGACGTTGGCCAAGGACTCCAGGCCCTCGTCGAGCAGAGGGTGCTCGACGCCGAGGGCGCGCACCTGGTCGACGAAGGAGAGGTCGGCGGAACGGATGCCGGCCAGCGCCAGGCACTGGTCGGCCTGCTGGGGCGTCGTGCCCGACTCGACGAGCAGCGCCTTGACCTTGTCGGGGCCGATCTTGTCGAGCTTGTCGACGATCCGCAGCGTCCCGATGACGTCGGCGATGCCGATGCCCTGGTAGAAGCCGTTCGGGATCTTGCGGTCGTTGACCTGGATGACGAACTCGCCCACGGGGAACTTGCTGAAGACGTCGGCGATGACGAGCGGCATCTCCGCCTCGAAGTGGGGAGAGAGCCGGCCGACGTCCACGACGTCGATGTCGGCCTGGGTGAACTCGCGGTAGCGACCCTCCTGCGGGCGCTCGCCGCGCCACGCCTTCTGGATCTGGTAGCGCCGGAACGGGAAGGCGAGCTTGCCGGCGTTCTCGAGGACGTACCGCGCGAACGGCACCGTCATGTCGAAGTGCAGGCCCCAGCGGGCGTCGTCGTCGCTGCCGCCGGCCAGGCGGGAGACCGCGTAGATCTCCTTGTCGGCGTCCTCGCCCTGAGAGCTCAGGCGCTCGATCGGCTCGATGGACCGCGTCTCGATCGAGGAGAAGCCGTGCAGCTCGAACGTCTCGCGGATGACGTCGAGGAAGCGCTGCTCGACGATGCGCTCGGACGGGAGGTACTCGGGGAAGCCACTGATCGGGGTGACCTTGCCGGACTTCGACGGGGGACGCGTGCTCACGCGGGCAAGTCTCTCAGGTAGGGGTTGGTGGCCCGCTCCTGGGCCATCGTCGTGGCCTGGTAGTGGCCGGGCAGCACGAGCGTGGTGTCGGGCAGCGGCAGCACGACCTCGCGGAGGCTTCGCTGCATGGCCGCCGGGTCGCCGCCCGGCAGGTCGGTGCGACCGACGGAGCCCGCGAAGAGCACGTCGCCGGTCACCATCGTGCGGTCGACGTCCAGCTGCCCCTGCAGCCCGTCGGGCACGCGGTCGATGCCGAACATCACCGAGCCCTCGGTGTGCCCGGGTGCGTGCAGCACCTCGAACTCCATGCCGGCCAGGGTGAGCTTCGCGCCGTCGCCGATCTCGACGACGTTGCTCGGCTCGGTCCAGGTCGCCGCGGCGCCGAACTGCTGCTCGAACATCGAGATCAACCCGGGATTCGTCCGCCCCAGCAGGTCGTGCAGCCGGTAACGGTCGTCCGCGTGGATGTAGGCGGCCGTGTCCGAGCCGCACACCGGGGTGACTGAGTAGACGTGGTCGACGTGCCCGTGGGTGAGCAGCACGGCGGCCGGCCGGAGCCGGTGCTCCTCGAGCACCTCGCGCAGCGTCTCGACGACTCCCACGCCGGGGTCGACGACCACGCACTCCTCCCCCGCCTGCGAGGCGAGGACGTAGCAGTTGGTGTCGAAGGCCAGGGCCGGGAACGCGATCGTGAGCACCCGAGGAGCCTAGCGAGGTCGGCATCGGCGCCCCCGCCGCGAGCCCGCGCGGGCGCGTGGACGCCCCCACACGGCATACGCCCTCAGGACCGGGCGTAGGGACCAGCGGGGTGTGCGGTCACGCGGGCTGCGTGGGCCGCTCCCCCGGCGCGGGGCAGATGTCACGGACTCGTGACCCTCCCGCCACACGCGTCCCTCGGTCGTTCCCTAAAATGACCGAACGCCCGGGGACAACCCACGCGGCCCGTACGAGGAGAGGTTCGTGACCAAAGAGCAGGAACGCGCACGTGCGCGCCGCCGCCACGAGGAGCAGCAGAAGACCGCCAAGCCGCCGGTGAGCGACTCGACGCGCGACAAGCAGGTCTTCGGTGTGATCCTCGCCGTCATCCTCGTCATCGCAGCCGTCATCGCCGTCCCCAAGCTGGTCGGCGGCTCGGACACGCCGGCGCCCGCGGCAGGGGGCGCCACGACCCCCGCGACGAGCACCGCCGGCACCAGCGCTGCCGGCAAGGGCGGGTTGCAGGCCGGGCAGAAGCTCGCCGCCGGCTGCACCGCTCCCCCGCCGCTGCAGGCGACGCCGAAGAAGCAGACCCAGGTCCCCGCCAAGGCGACGGCCGCGGGCAAGACGTTCGTCGCCACGGTCAAGACGACCTGCGGTGACATCACGCTCGAGCTCGACGGCGTCAAGGCACCCCAGACCGTCGCCTCGTTCATCAACCTCGCCAAGACGGGCTACTGGGCGCCGAGCCCCTGCCACCGCATCACCACCGAGGGCATCTTCGTGCTGCAGTGCGGCGACCCGACCGGCACCGGCCAGGGTGGCCCCGGCTATGGCTTCGGCATCGAGAACGCCCCGAAGGACGGCAAGTACGCCAAGGGAGTCCTCGCGATGGCCCGCACCCAGGACCCGAACAGCAACGGTGGCCAGTTCTTCATCACCTACAAGGAAACGCAGTTGCCCACCGACGGTGGGGGCTACACGATCTTCGGGAAGGTGACCAAGGGCCTCGACATCGTCGAGAAGATCGCCGCCAACAAGGCCCTGCCACCCAGCCCGCAGGACGGCACCCCCGTCTCCCCGATCAGCATCCTCAGCGTCAGCGTGACGGAGAAGAAGGCATGAGCGACATCCAGCACCCCGAGCCTGACGAGACGACCGTCTCGGACACGCAGCCCGAGACCGACCAGCCCGCGGCCGAGCAACCGGCTGCCGCGGCGCAGGCCGCTCCCGCCGAGCCGACGGAGCAGGCCGCTCCCGCCGAGCCGACGGAGCAGGCCGCCGAAGGCACCGAGCAGGCGGAGCAGGCCGCCGTGACCCCGGCGGCCGAGAACGCCGGGACCGTGGAGACCGTCGAGCCGGCCTCGGCCGGTGAGCCCGCCGAGGCACAGGCCGAGCTCGCCGACGTAGTCGCGTCGGTCAGCAGCACCGAGGTGGGCGACACCGCGGAGGCGCCTGCGGAAAAGGCAGCGCAAGAGGCCCGAACGGAAGAGGTGCCTGCTGCTGAGGCGCCGACGAGCGGGCCGGCGCCCAGCGCGCCCACCCCGGCGAGCCCCCCGAAGCCGTCCGCGATCCCGACGCCGGCCGCTCTGGCCAAGGCCGTGCCGCACCCCCCGACCGTGACCCCCGCGGCGCCGGCTCCCATCACGACCGACCACTCCGCGTCCGCGGCGTTCGGTCGCGTGGACGAGAACGGCACCGTCTTCGTGCGCACCCGCGACGGTGAGGAGCACGAGGTCGGCTCCTACCCCGGCGCCACCGACGAGGAGGCCCTGACCTACTTCGCCCGCAAGTACGACGAGCTGTTCGCCTCGGCCGTGCTCCTCGAGCAGCGGCTCTCCCAGCCCGAGGTGCCGTCCAAGGACGTCGCCGAGGGCCTCAAGACGCTGACCGCCCAGGTCAAGGAGGCGACCGTCGTCGGCGACCTCGACGCCCTCGCCACCAAGCTCGACGAGATCCAGTCCGGCCTCGCCGCCAAGCGCAACGTGGAGCAGCAGCACCGGGCCGAGGCCCGCGCCGCCGCCACCGCCGAGCGCGAGAAGATCGTCGCCGAGGCCGAGGCCATCGCGGCCCAGCCGGAGCAGCGCATCCAGTGGAAGACCAGTGGCGCCCGGATGCGCGAGCTGCTCGACGAGTGGAAGGCGCACCAGCGCTCGGCGACCCGCCTCGACCGCGAGACCGAGTCGGCCCTGTGGCAGCGGTTCAGCGCTGCGCGCAACAGCTTCGACAAGGCGCGTCGTGGTCACTTCGCCGGCCTCGACGCCCAG
Organism: Terrabacter terrae; assembly: GCF_039529575.1. Classification (NCBI taxonomy): domain Bacteria; kingdom Bacillati; phylum Actinomycetota; class Actinomycetes; order Micrococcales; family Intrasporangiaceae; genus Terrabacter; species Terrabacter terrae. Next base: position 1,645,250 of record NZ_BAAANB010000021.1, on the reverse strand, counting down.
CACGCCGAGGCCAAGGGCGCCAAGGAACGCCTCGTCGCCGAGGCGGAGAAGCTCTCGACGAGCACCGACTGGGCGGCCACCGCTGGGGCCTTCAAGCGCCTCATGGACGAGTGGCGCCGCGCCGGTCGGGCCAGCCGGACCGACGACGACAGGCTGTGGGCGCGTTTCAAGGAGGCACAGGACCGCTTCTTCGCCGCCAAGGACGAGGTGGTGGCGGCCGAGGAGGAGCAGTACCGCGGCAACCTGACGGTCAAGGAGGCGCTGCTCGTCGAGGCCGAGGCGATCCTGCCGGTCACCGACCTGGAGAAGGCCAAGGCGCAGCTGCGCGTCATCCAGGACAAGTGGGACGCGGCGGGCAAGGTGCCGCGCGCCGACATGGAGCGGGTCGAGAAGGCGATGCGCCGCGTCGAGCAGACCGTGCGCGACGCCGAGGACCGCAAGTGGAGGTCCAGCAACCCCGAGGTCGCTGCGCGGGCGCGGGCCATGGTCGACCAGCTCGAGCGCGCCGTCGCCGACCTGCAGGACGACCTCGCCAGGGCCGAGGCCTCCGGCAACGCCGGCAAGGTCAAGAAGGCCCGCGAGGCCCTCGAGGCCCGGCAGGTCTGGCTCGACCAGGCGCGCGCCGGCGTCGCCGAGTTCGGCGGCTGAGCCAGCACACCCCCAACACGTCGAAGGGCCACAAACCGGGGCAGAGAGCGGGCCGCGCAGGCCCGCTCAGCCCGGTTTGTGGCCCTTCGACGTTTTCTCGGCAGGCGGGTTGGCCCATGCACCCCCGGGCCCGAGGCCTACATCGTCGACTTGCCGCCGTTGACGCGGTAGACGTCGAAGACGCCGTCGATGCGGCGTACCGCCTTGATGACGTGGTCGAGGTGCGCCGGGTCGCCCATCTCGAAGGTGAAACGAGAGATCGCCACGCGGTCGCGGGAGGTCTGCACCGACGCCGAGAGGATGTTGACGTGCTGGTCGGACAGCACGCGCGTCACGTCGCTCAGCAGCCGGTTGCGGTCGAGCGCCTCGACCTGCAGCTGCACGAGGAACACGCTGGCCGAGCTGGGCGCCCACTCGACGTCGATCAGCCGCTCGGGGTTGGCCGTCAGCTGGTCGGCGTTGGTGCAGTCGACCCGGTGCACCGAGACCCCGTTGCCGCGGGTGACGAAGCCGATGATCGGGTCCCCGGGCACCGGGGTGCAGCACTTGGCGAGCTTGACCCAGACGTCAGCGGTGCCGACGACGACGACACCGGGGTCACCGGCCCGGCGGCGGGAGGCAGCGCGGGTCGGGACGGTCGCCTCGGCGAGGTCCTCGGTGGCGCCGTCGACGCCGCCCATCGAGGCGACGACCTTGCTGACGACATGCTGCGCGGAGACGTGCCCCTCGCCCACGGCGGCATACAGCGCCTCGATGTCCTGGTAGCGCAGGTCGGTCGCGACGGCCGTCATCGAGTCGTGGCTCATCAGCCGCTGCAGCGGCAGGTTCTGCTTGCGCAGGGCCTTGGCGATCGAGTCCTTGCCGGCCTCGATGGCCTCCTCGCGCCGCTCCTTGGAGAACCACTGCTTGATCTTGTTGCGGGCGCGCGGGCTCTTGACGAACTGCAGCCAGTCGCGCGAGGGCCCGGCGCCGTCGGCCTTGGAGGTGAGCACCTCGACGACGTCGCCGTTCTCGAGCGTGGACTCCAGCGGCACGAGGCGCCCGTTGACGCGGGCGCCGATGCAGTGGTGCCCGACCTCGGTGTGGACGGCATACGCGAAGTCGACCGGCGTGCCACCGACCGGGAGCGCGACGACCGAGCCCTTGGGCGTGAAGACGTAGACCTCGCTGCTGCCCATCTCGAATCGCAGGGAGTCGAGGAACTCGCCCGGGTCCTCGGTCTCGCGCTGCCAGTCGAGCAGCTGGCGCAGCCACGCCATGTCGTTCTGCGGCGTGACCTCGCCCGGACGGGGGGCGCCACCGCCGTTGTTCTGGTCCTTGTACTTCCAGTGCGCGGCGACGCCGTACTCGGCGCGGCGGTGCATCGTGTGCGTGCGGATCTGGATCTCGACGGGCTTGCCCTGCGGGCCGATGACCGTCGTGTGCAGCGACTGGTACATGTTGAACTTCGGCATCGCGATGTAGTCCTTGAACCGGCCGGGGACCGGGTTCCACCGCGAGTGGAGGGCGCCGAGCGCCGCGTAGCAGTCGCGCACCGTGTCGACGAGCACGCGCACGGCGACGAGGTCGTAGATCTCCTCGAAGTCGCGGCCGCGCACGATCATCTTCTGGTACACGGAGTAGTAGTGCTTGGGCCGCCCGGTGACGGTGGCCTTGATCTTGGCGGCTGCGAGGTCCTCGGTGACCTGGGTCCGCACGCCGGCGAGGTACTCCTCGCGGGCGGGGGCGCGCTCGGCGACGAGGCGCACGATCTCGTCGTAGACCTTGGGGTAGAGCGTCGCGAACGAGAGGTCCTCGAGCTCCCACTTGATGGTGTTCATGCCGAGCCGGTGCGCGAGCGGCGCGTAGATCTCGAGCGTCTCGTTGGCCTTGCGCTTGGCCGACTCGGGGCTGACGTAGCGCCACGTGCGGGCGTTGTGCAGGCGGTCGGCGAGCTTGATGACGAGCACCCGGATGTCACGCGCCATCGCGATGACCATCTTGCGGACCGTCTCGGCCTGGGCGGCCTCGCCGTAGGTGACCTTGTCGAGCTTGGTGACGCCGTCAACGAGCATGGCGATCTCGTCACCGAAGTCGCGTCGCAGCTCGTCGAGGCCGTATGCCGTGTCCTCGACCGTGTCGTGCAGCAGCGCCGCCGCGAGGGTGGGCGGGGTCATGCCGAGCTCGGCGAGGATGGTCGCGACGGCGAGGGGATGCGTGATGTAGGCGTCGCCGCTCTTGCGCATCTGCCCCTGGTGCGCGCTCTCGGCGACGGCATACGCCCGCTCGATGACCGACAGGTCCGCCTTGGGGTGGTTCTGGCGGACCGCCGTCATGAGCGGCTCGAGGACGGGGTTGCCCGCTGGGCGGGTCGCCCCGAAACGCGCGAAGCGCGCCCGGACCCGCGACGGGGTGGACAGCTCGCTGCGGACGTCCTCGCTCATGAACAGAGTCTAGGCGTTGCCGCCGGGCGTCACACCGTGAGGATGGCGTTGACGGGCCGGTGCGCGAGGCGCTTGCGGCCCTCGAGGAAGGCGAGCTCGAGCACCACCTCGATCGCGGCCACCTTGGCGCCGGCTCGCTCGACGAGCAGCGCGGTCGCCTCGGCCGTGCCTCCGGTGGCGAGCACGTCGTCGATGACGAGCACGCGCTGCCCGGCCTGGAAGGCGTCGGTGTGTACCTCGATCTCGGCCGTGCCGTACTCGAGGGCGTAGCTCTCCCGAAGCGTCTCCCCCGGCAGCTTGCCGGCCTTGCGCACCGGCACCATGCCGAGCTCCAGCTCGTAGGCCACCGCAGCACCGAGGATGAAGCCTCGTGCCTCGATGCCGACGATGACGTCGACCGAGCCGGCATACCGCTGGGCGATGTCGCGGACGAGCTCGCGCAGGGCGGGACCGTCGGCGATGAGGGGGGTGAAGTCCTTGAACACCACCCCGGGCTTCGGGAAGTCCGGGATGTCGCGCAGCTTGCTGGCCACGAGGTCACTGATCTGGCTCACGCCGTCTCCTTCTGGGTGTGCGGGGCCGTGTTCGTGGCTGGGGGCTGGTGCAGGCCGGCCTCAGCGCTGGGACTTCGGCGCCCGCTTCGGCTGGTTGCGGGGACCTGCCTGGGCGTACTTGTGCACCGGACGCGGCGTGGCCGCCGCGGACGACCCGGCAGCCGCGGCACCCCCGCCGGCCCGCGCGGCGCCGGGAGCCGCGGCCCCGGTGGCGTCGGCACCGACGGCGACCGGCTCGGGCGTGCCCACGGGGGCCTCGGGCCGCGTCCTGGCGCCGTGCCGCTCGACGTACTTGGCGAGCTCCTTGACGGCCGGCTCGTTGCGGCGCAGGTCGACGAGCAGCGGCGTCGCGATGAAGATCGAGGAGTACGCGCCGACCGCGATGCCGATGAAGAGCGCCAGCGACAGGTCCAGCAGGGTGCCGGGGCCCAGCAGCGTGAACCCGACGAAGAGCACCGCGGCGATGGGCAGCAGCGCCACCACGGTGGTGTTGATCGAGCGCACGAGTGTCTGGTTGACGGCCAGGTTGGCCGCCGCCGAGTAGGTCATCCGGCGGGTGCGGAAGGCGTCGCTCGTGTTCTCGCGGACCTTGTCGAAGACGACGACGGTGTCATAGAGCGAATAGCCGAGGATCGTCAGGAACCCGATCATCGAGGACGGCGTGATCTCGAAGCCGAAGAGCGCGTAGATGCCCACGGTGATGACCAGGTCGTGCAGCAGGGCGACGAGGCCCGAGACGGCCATCTTCCACGTTCGGAAGTAGAGCGCCATGACGATGGTCACGAGCACGAGGAACACGACGAGTCCGCGAATCGCCTGCTGGCTGACCGACGCCCCCCACGAGGGACCGATGAGCGAGGCGCTGACCGAGTTCTCCTTGACGCCGAACTGCTTGGCGAGGGCCGTGCGCGCCTCGTCGGTGCGGTCGGAGGCCGCCTCGGACTGCACCCGGACCGTGTCTTGGCCGATGATCGTCGAGATGACGTTGCCCGAGATGCCGGCCGTCGAGATCGCGGACTGCGCCTTCTCCTCGTAGCCCTGGCTGTTGGACACGCCCTGGACGCGGAACTCCGACCCACCGCGGAACTCGATGCCGAAGTTCAGGCCCTTGACGAAGATGCCGACGAGGGCGAGGACGATGAGCACGCTCGAGAGGGCGTACCACGTCTTCTGGCGCTTGATGAAGTCGACCGAGCGCTTGCCGGTGTAGAGGTCGTTGCCGACCTGGGCGAAGTTGATCATGCCTGGGCCTTCCCCTCGGCGAGGCGGGCCGAGCCCACGGTGGCGGGCGGGCGCTGCGCGCCGGGAGCCCCGAACTGGCCGCGACCGCGGTAGCGGACCGACTCCTTCGCGCCGAGGCGCTGCGGGTCGAGGCCCGACCACTTGTGACCGCCGCCGAAGAACTTCGTGCGTGCCAGCAGCTGCACTGCCGGGTGCGTGAAGAGCATGACGACGAGCAGGTCGATCAGCGTGGTGAGCCCGAGGGTGAACGCGAAGCCGCGTACGTTGCTCGAGGCGAGCAGGTAGAGCACGAGGGCCGCGATGAAGTTGACGGCGTCCGCCGCGATGATCGTGCGGCGGGCTCGCTTCCAGCCCGTCTCGACGGCCGCCACGAGAGGACGTCCGTCACGGACCTCGTCACGGATGCGCTCGAAGTAGACGATGAAGCTGTCGGCGGTGACACCGATGGCCACGATGAGACCGGTCACCCCCGCCATCGTCAGGCGGAACCCGTGGGTCGTGCCGAGCACCGTGACCGAGAGGTAGGTGATGACGGACGCGACGACGAGCGAGGCGACGGTCACCAGTCCCAGGGCGCGGTACTGGAACAGCGAGTAGACCACGACAAGGAGCAGGCCGATGAAGCCGGCGAGCAGGCCGATGCGCAGCTGCTCCTCACCGAGCTGCGGCGTGATGTTGTCCTGGGTCTGCAGCGCGAACGAGATCGGCAGCGCGCCGAACTTGAGCTGGTCGGCGAGCTGCTTGGCCGAGTCGATGGTGAACGAGCCGGTGATCGAGGCACGGCCGTCGGTGATGACCGCACGCGCCTGGGGGGCCGTGATGACGGCCTTGTCCAGGACGACGGCGAACTGGTCGAGCGGCGGCTGGCCCTGCAGGCCGAAGAGCCGCTTGGTGACGGCCGCGAACTTCGCCTTGCCGGTGTCCTTGAAGGACAGCGCCACCTCGACGATGGAGGTCGGCTGCCCGTTCGGGCCGGGCTGGTAGCCGCTGGAGGCGTCGGCGATCTCGCTGCCGTCGATCTCGCTCGGGCCGAGGACGTACTTGGTGGCGCGGTCCTCACCACAGGTGGCCAGGGGCTGCGTCGGGTCGTCGACGATCTTGTCGAGGGCGCCCGGGGCGGAGCAGTTCAGGGCGGTGTACGCCTTGGCGACCTTCGCGGCGGCCGCGTCGGCCTTCGCCTTGTCCCAGCCGATCCCGACCAGGCCCTTGCTGGTCTGGTCCTTGATCGCGGCCTCGGTCTGCGCGGGCGTGGGCGCCGGAGCGGTCTGGGCGGGCGCGGGGGCCGTCGTGGTGGCCTTGGGAGCCGGCGTGCCCGACGTCGCGGACGGGGTCGGTGTCGTCGCGGCGCGCAGCGCGTCGGGGACCACGCCGTTCTGTGCGGTCTTCGAGGCCGACGGCGTCGCCGAAGCGGTCGACGTGGGGGCGGCGGTGCCCGACGGCGTTCCGGACGGGGTGGCGGTGCCGGTGGCGCCGCCGCTCGGCGTCGCGTTGGGGTTGACCTGGCTGGCGTTCTGGTCGAGGGCCTGGACGTAGACCGCTCGGAAGCGCAGCTGCGACGGCTTCTTGAGGGCGTCGAGCTGCTGGGCGGTCGGTGAGCCCGGGATCGAGACGACGATGTTCTTGCCGCCCTGCGTCGTGATCTCGGCCTCGGACACGCCGTTGGCGTCGATGCGCTGCCGGATGATGTCGACGGCCCGGGTGACCTGGCCCTCACTGATGGTCTGCGTGCCGACGAGCTGCGGCTGGAGCACCAGCTCGGTGCCGCCCTCGAGGTCGAGTCCGAGACGAGGGGTCATCGACCCGTCGCCCCACTTCGTCAGGCCGGCGGCGAGGGCGCCGAGACCGATGATGACGACGAGCAGCGCGAACAGGCTGCGTCTCGCCGACTTCTTGGTGGAGCTGCGTGCCACGGAACCCTCACTGACCGTTCTGCTGGATGCCCGGCGTCGTGCCGGGGTCATCGGTGTTCGGACCGCCGACGGCGCCGCTGTCTGAGGTGTCGGCCTGCTTCATCGCGATGGCGCGGCGGTCGACCCGGATGGTGGTGCCCTCCGCGACCTCGAGCCAGGCGCTGGTGTCGTCGAGGTGCTTGACGGTGCCGAAGATGCCGGACGAGGTGATCACGTGGTCACCGACGCCGAGGGCCGAGCTGAAGTCGCGTGCCTGCTTCATCCGCTTGTTCTGGGAAAAGAACAGCCAGCCGAGCAGCAGCAGCGGCAGCGCGAAAATCAGCAACGAGAAGGCCCCGTTGTTGTTCATGTCAGCTCAGTCCTTCATCTTGTCGTCCGGTCGTCGCACCTGCGCGCCACAACACCGTGTCTGCGGGTCGGATGTCGCGTCAACGACCGGGGGCACCGGATGGTGCCGCGGCAGCGGCGATGGTGCCCGCAGGAGTCTACGTGCGCGGGTGCAGTTTGTCAGACGGGACACAACCCTCGGCGCACACCGGCATGTCACGTTTTGGCAGCGTTGCGCACGGCGTCCGACACGCCGTTCCCGACCCAGTTCGAGGCCGAGCTGGAGACCGGCTCGGGTCGCGGCTCGCGATGCCGGGCTCATGCCTCGAAGCGGCCGCCGCCGGCCTCGTCGATGGGCAGCGTCGCCCCCCACATGGACTGGGCGTCGAGCGGAGGGGTCAGGCCGAGGTGCTCCCACGCGAGGCTCGAGGCGGCACGCCCCCGCGGCGTGCGCACCATGAAGCCCTCGCGGACGAGGTAGGGCTCGGCCACGGTCTCGACGGTGTCGGGCTCCTCCCCCACCGAGACCGCGAGCGTCGACAGCCCCACCGGGCCACCGTTGAAGCGCCGGCACAGGGCCTCGAGCACCGCGCGGTCGAGCCGGTCGAGCCCACGCTCGTCGACGTCGAAGAGCTCCAGGGCCTGGCGCGCGGCCGCCTCGGTGACGCGGTCCTCGCCGTGCACCTGTGCCCAGTCCCGGACCCGGCGCAGCAGGCGGTTCGCGATGCGCGGGGTGCCGCGAGAGCGCAGTGAGATCTCCCGGATGCCGTCCTCGTCCGCCTCGAGACCCAGCAGGCGCGCGGAGCGGTGCAGGATCGTCACGAGGTCGGCAGCGGTGTAGTAGTCGAGGTGGCCGGTGAAGCCGAACCGGTCCCGCAGGGGCGCGGGCAGCAGACCGGCGCGCGTGGTCGCCCCGACGACGGTGAACGGCGGCAGCTCCAGCGGGATCGCCGTCGCGCCCGGGCCCTTGCCGATGATGACGTCGACCCGGAAGTCCTCCATCGCGAGGTAGAGCATCTCCTCGGCCGACCGGGACATCCGGTGGATCTCGTCGAGGAAGAGGACCTCGCCCTCGGCGAGCGAGGAGAGCACCGACGCGAGGTCTCCCGCGTGCTGGATGGCAGGGCCGGAGGTGATCCGGATGGGCTGCTCGAGCTCTCCGGCGACGATCATCGCGAGCGTCGTCTTGCCGAGGCCGGGCGGGCCGGAGAGCAGGACGTGGTCCGGCGGGGTGCCGCGCCGCTTCGCGGCCTTGAGGACGAGGCCGAGCTGGTCGCGCACGCGGGTCTGTCCGGGGAACTCGTCGAGCCGCTTGGGCCGCAGTGCCGCCTCCACCTGTCGCTCGTCGCTGTCGCCGGCGGCGTCGACGATCCGGGCGGTCGCGTCGAAGGATCCGTCGTCCCACACCTGCTGGTCGGCCTCGGCATCACTGCCCCACGGACCGACGCTCATCGGCCCAGCTCCTGCAGCGCCGCCCGGAGCAGCGCAGAGACTCCCGCTCCGTCGGCCGCGAGCGGTGCGACCTTGTCGAGCGCGTCGTCGGCCTGGCGGGCCGTCCAGCCGAGACCGACGAGGGCCTCGCGGACCTGCTCGCGCCAGGCCTCGCCGGTGTCGAGCGGCACGGGAGCGGCCTGACCCACCGACCCGGGCAGGGCGCCCAGCTTGTCCTTGAGCTCGAGGACCATGCGCTCAGCGCCCTTCTTGCCGATGCCCGGCACCTTGGTCAGTGCCACGAGGTCCCCGGTGCCGAGGGCCACGCGGACCGCGTCGGGCGAGTGGACGGCAAGCACGGCCAGGGCCAGCCGCGGCCCGACGCCCGAGACGGTCTGCACCGTCTCGAACACGTGCTTCTCGTCGTCGGTGGCGAAGCCGTAGAGCGTCAGCGAGTCCTCACGGACGACGAGGCTCGTCGCGAGCTCGGTCGGCTGCCCGAGGCGCACCGAGGCGGCCGTCGCGGGAGTCGTGTGGACGAGCATGCCCACGCCTCCGACGCCGACGACGACGGAGTCGAGGCCGACCTTGAGGACGGTTCCGGAGAGCGAGGCGATCATCGGGGCTGGGCTCCAGGGTGCGGTGACTGGGGTCGGTCGATGCCGACTCGGTTGCGGGGCGGCTGGTTGGTGGCGGCGCGCAGCCGCTGGGCCGGTGGCGCGGCACCCGGTGGGACACGACGGGGTATGCCGCTCCCCCGGCCGCCCGTGCGGGCGAGCACCTCGAGCCGGGCTTCCTCGAGCCGGTTCTGCGTGCCACCGCGCCAGACGTGGCAGATGGCGAGGGCGAGGGCGTCGGCGGCGTCGGCCGGCTTGGGGGGCGCGTCCAGCCCGAGCAGTCGGGTGACCATGGTGGTGACCTGCGCCTTGTCCGCGCGGCCGCTGCCGCTGACGGCGGCCTTGACCTCGGTGGGTGTGTGGAGCGTGACCGGCAGGCCCAGCCGCTCGGCCATGATCATGACGATGCCGGTCACCTGGGCGGTGCCCATGACGGTGGAGACGTTGGTGTCGGCGAAGACCCGCTCGATGGCCACGGCCTCGGGGCGGTGCCGGGCGAACCACTGGCGCATCTCGTCCTCGACGGCGACGAGGCGCTTGGGCGTCGGGTCACCGGCGGGCGTGCGGATCACGCCCACCTCGACGAGGGAGAGCTTGCGGCCGGGGACCCCGTCGACGACGCCCACGCCGCACCGGGTGAGCCCGGGGTCGACCGCGAGGACGCGCACGGCATACCTCCTCGGGGTCTGGGACGGGCTGTCGGGACGAGAGCGTCGGGGGCGAGTGTCGGGCTGTGACGATCCGAACACGTGTTCGGGACAACGCTAACGGGCGGGTCCGCAACGGACGGGAGGCACGCCGGTCACCGGCGTGCCTCCCGTTCCGTCGGCCTCGGGGCCGCGGGTCACTCCTCGTCGTCGAGCTGGGCGAGCACGTCGTCGGGGATGTCGCCGTTGGCGAAGACGTTCTGCACGTCGTCGCTGTCCTCGAGCGCCTCGATGACGCGGATCATCTTCTTCGCGCCGTCGAGGTCGAGCGGGACCTGCAGGTTGGGCACGAACGACGCCTCGGCCGACTCGTAGTCGATGCCGGCGTCCTGGATCGCCTTGCGCACCGCGACGAAGTCGGTGGCCTCGGAGATGATCTCCCAGGTGTCGCCGTTGTCGTTGACCTCCTCGGCGCCGGCCTCGAGCACGACCTCGAGGATGTCGTCCTCGGAGCCGGCCTCCTTGAGGACGGTCACGACACCCTTGCGGTTGAAGACGTAGGACACCGAGCCCGGGTCGGCGAGCTGGCCGCCGTTGCGCGTCAGCGCGGTGCGCACCTCGGCAGCGGCGCGGTTTCGGTTGTCGGTGAGGCACTCGATGAGCACCGCGACACCGTTGGGCGCGTAGCCCTCGTACATGATCGTCTGCCAGTCGGCCGCGCCCGCCTCGGCACCCGACGCGCGCTTGACGGCGCGGTCGATGTTGTCGTTGGGCACCGAGGTCTTCTTCGCCTTCTGGATGGCGTCGTAGAGCGTCGGGTTGCCCGCGGGGTCAGCGCCGCCCTGACGGGCCGCGACCTCGATGTTCTTGATGAGCTTGGCGAAGAGCTTGCCGCGCTTGGCGTCCTTGGCCGCCTTCTGGTGCTTCGTGGTGGCCCATTTGGAGTGGCCGCTCATGCAGTGTCCTCGCGTTCCGGTGACTGGCGTGCGCCCGACTGCTGGAGTCGGTGCTCTCTGACGATCGAGACGAACTCGGCGTGGATCCGGCGGTCGGCGCCCACCTCGGGGTGGAAGGAGGTGGCCATGAGGTTGCCCTGCCGGACCGCGACGATCCTACCGGCGGCCTGCCCCTCGCTCACGCGGGCGAGCACCTCGACGTCGGGTCCGGCGTCCTCGACCCACGGGGCGCGGATGAAGACGGCGTGGACCGTACCGGTGTTGGCGGGGCTGCCCCAGGCGTAGTCGAGGTTCTGCTCGAAGGAGTCGACCTGGCGGCCGAACGCGTTGCGCCGCACGGTGATGTCGAGGCCGCCGAGCGTCTGCTGACCGGGGCGGGCGTCGGCGATCCGGTCCGCGAGCATGATCATCCCGGCGCAGGAGCCGTAGGCGGGCATCCCCTCGGCGATGCGCCGCAGCAGCGGCTCGCGCAGCTCGAAGGCACGGACGAGCTTGTCCATGACCGTGGACTCGCCGCCGGGGATGACGAGCCCGTCGATCGCCTCGACCTCGGCCGGCCGACGGACGGTGACGGCTTCGGCCCCGAGGGCCGTCAGCGCGGCCAGGTGCTCGCGCACGTCTCCCTGCACCGCGAGGACGCCGATCCGCGGCTTCGTCTCGTCGGAAGGCGCGCCGGCGGAGGCGGGGCGGGCAGTCTTGGTCGTCGTGCTCACCGGATCAGGGTAGAACGCGCCGGACAGCGGGCTCGCCACGGGTGGCTGCGGTGCACCCGTGCGTGTCTGTCTCGGGTGCGAGACGTTCGAGGAGGCGGTGCTGACATCGGCGGCGGCGCACGGGATACGTTGCGGCCATGACGACGGTGCACACCCACGACGCCCTCATGAACGATGCGCAGCAGGCGGACGACGCCTCTCCCCTGCGCGGCACGCGAGAGCTCTTCGACCTCCCCGACGACGTGATCTACCTGGACGGCAACTCGCTCGGCGCCCTGCCTCGAGCCGTGCCCCCGGTCGTCGACGACGTTTTGCACCGGCAGTGGGGCGAGCGCCTGATCCGGTCGTGGAACGAGGCCGACTGGTGGGGCGCCCAGACCCGCGTCGGCGACCGCGTGGGCCGCCTCGTCGGTGCGGCGCCCGGCCAGGTCGTCGTCACCGACTCGACGTCCGTCAACCTCTTCAAGGCCGTGATCGGCGCGGGGCGCCTGCGACCGGGGCGAACGGTCGTGCTGACCGACCCCGACTCGTTCCCGACCGACCTCTACATGACCGAGTCCGCGGCCGCGCTGGCCGGGCTGCAGGTTCGCCGCGTGCACCCGCGCGAGGCGGTGGCCGCGATCCGGGAGCTCGGCGACGACCTCGCCCTCGCGTCCTACTCGAGCGTCGACTACCGCACGGGCGAGCTGTGGGACCTGCGCGCCATCACGGCCGTCGCGCACGAGGTGGGCGCGCTCGCGTGCTGGGACCTGTGCCACTCCGCCGGTGTCGTCGAGGTGGATCTGGACGAGGGAGGGGCGGACCTGGCGATCGGCTGCGGCTACAAGTACCTCAACGGCGGCCCGGGCGCGCCCGCTTTCCTCTATGTCGCCGCGCGCCACCAGGACGACTTCGACCAGCCGCTCACCGGCTGGCAGGGACACGCCCACCCCTTCGCCATGCGGCCGGACTACGAGCCGGCGCCCGGCATCACCCGCGCCAGGGTGGGCACCCCGCCGCTGCTCTCGGTGCTGGCGCTGGAGGCCGCGCTGACGGCATACGACGGGCTCTCCCCCGCCGACGTGCGCGCCGCCTCGCTGTCCGTCACGGGCGCGTTCATGGGCGCCCTCGACTCGCTGGGCGTGGACCTGCCGCTCGCGACGCCGCGCGAGCCGGAGCGCCGGGGCTCGCAGGTGTCGCTGCGGCACCCGGAGGCGTTCGCGGTCGTGCAGGCGCTCATCGCCCGCGGGGTCATCGGCGACTTCCGCGAGCCCGACATCATCCGCCTCGGCTTCGCGCCGCTCTACGTCACGCACGTCGACGCGGTGCGGGCCGCCGTGCACGTCAAGGAGGTCCTCGACCGCCGCGAGTTCGAGCGGCCAAAGTTCGCGCAGCGGGGCGCGGTCACCTGACGGATCACCCGGCATTCGACTCCCGTGGCGGCCGGCGCAGAGCCGGCCGCACCAGCACGTCGACGTTGTCGCTCCACTGCTCCGCCGAGCCGACACCCCTGGGCAGCGCGCGGACCGCGGGGTCGCGCGCGCTGTCGGCGACCAGGGTGACCGCGGCCGCGCGCACACCCTGGAAGGGCCGGTCCCAGAAGGGCTCGACGGGGTCGTCCAGCGCGGGCAGCCCGACCTCGCCCTGCAGCCGGCTCAGCTGCCGGAGCGCCGCGACGAGCCCCGCCTCGCGAGAGTGCCAGTCGCCCGCCTCGAGCGCGGACCCCAGTGGCGCGGCGGCCGATCCGGCCCGCGGCAGCGCGGCGAAGCTGGTGCCCAACCACTTGGCGTAGGGCGGCCAGCGACGCTCGAGCAGGTGGCCCAGGTGCATGGCGATCGTCGCGAGCCGGGCCGCCATCACCCGTGAGCCGAGGTCGTCGCCGCGCTCGCCCGCTCGCCCGACGAACGGCAGCTCCTGGGCCACCCGGGCCCAGTCGGTCGCGACGACGTGCCGCCAGACGTCATCGGGGTACCACTCCAGCCGACGCCGTATGCCGTCCAGCTCGCCCGAGCCGTCGACGAAGACCGGGCCGGCGGTGACCTCGAGAACGGCCTGCCCGGTGAGCGAGAGCCACTCATCAGTGCCGAGGTCGCGGGTGGCATCGGCACCGAGCCGCGAGACGGCGAGGTCGCGGGCCGTCGAGGTCTGTACGCGGTGACGAACCACGGGGTCCCAGGTCGTCGGGAACCGCACCGGGTGGCCGGCGAAGGTCTCCGGCAGGTGCGCGGCCAGGTGCGTGTCGACTGCGTCGACCCTCTCGGCGGGCACGAGCAGCTCGAGTCGCAGCCCCCAGTCGTGGTCTCGCGACCTCGCGTCGTCCAGGCCGAGGACCTCGGAGCCGCTGCCCAGGCGCGCGGCGGCATACGGCATCCGCGGCCAGGCCGCCTCGACGATCGGCCGCACGACGTGCTCGAAGTAGGACCGCGAGAGCTCGGTTCCGGAAGGCGTCACGCCCCGAGCCTGCCAGTTGCCGGCCTCGACCAGTGGTGTGTGCAGGCGTCGGGGTCGGGGCCCCAGCAGCTGCACACGGCGCCGCCGGCCGGCCAAGGACGACGTATGCCGCCGCGCCCGGTCGGGCGCGACGGCATACGTCAGCGGGCGGCTGGGAGTGGGGAGGTCACCAACCGCGCTCGGCGAGCCGGTGCGGCTGCGGGATCTCGTCGACGTTGATGCCGACCATGGCCTCGCCGAGGCCGCGGGAGACCTTGGCGATGACATCCGGGTCGTCGTGGAAGGTCGTCGCCTTGACGATGGCCTCGGCGCGCTGAGCGGGGTTGCCCGACTTGAAGATGCCGGAGCCGACGAAGACGCCCTCGGCGCCGAGCTGCATCATCATCGCCGCGTCGGCGGGGGTCGCGATCCCGCCGGCGGTGAAGAGCACGACCGGGAGCTTGCCGGCCTCGGCGACCTCCCGCACGAGCTCGTAGGGGGCCTGCAGCTCCTTGGCCGCGACGTAGAGCTCGTCGGGGCTCATCGAGCGGAGCCGGTTGATCTCGGCGCGGAGGGTGCGCATGTGCGTCGTCGCGTTGGAGACGTCACCCGTGCCGGCCTCGCCCTTGGAGCGGATCATCGCCGCGCCCTCGGTGATGCGGCGCAGGGCCTCGCCGAGGTTCGTCGCGCCGCAGACGAAGGGCACGGTGAACTGCCACTTGTCGATGTGGTTCGCGTAGTCGGCCGGGGTCAGCACCTCGGACTCGTCGATGTAGTCGACGCCGAGGCTCTGGAGCACCTGGGCCTCGACGAAGTGGCCGATGCGGGCCTTGGCCATGACGGGGATCGAGACGGCCTCGATGATGCTGTCGATCATGTCGGGGTCGCTCATGCGCGACACACCGCCCTGGGCGCGGATGTCGGCGGGGACCCGCTCGAGCGCCATGACGGCGACGGCGCCGGCGTCCTCGGCGATCTTCGCCTGCTCGGCGGTGACGACGTCCATGATGACGCCGCCCTTGAGCATCTCGGCCATGCCGCGCTTGACGCGGGTCGTGCCGGTGGCGCTCGGGCCGGACTGCTGGTCAGCCACGGGCGTGCTGCCCGAGGTCGGGGTGGTGCTCACGATGTCCTGCTTTCCCGTGTACTGGAGTGGTGCTGCCACAAAGGGTAGGCCCCCGTGCCCGGTGCCCACGACACGGTCCGCCCGGCAGCGAGGGGCAGGTGCGGCACGGGCTCACACGGCCTCAAACCAAGGTGAGGTGCTCCGGTGCCTCGTCGTTGAACTCGACGGTGTGCGGCATCGGCGTGTGGCCGGCGAGGTGGAAGAGGCGGATGGCCCACTTGCGCCGCACGCGCCGGACGTCGGTGACGGCGTCGTTGTGGAACCGCCGCGCCAGCTGCACGCGCGTGCAGGCGGAGCCGACTCGGGCGAGGACGTCCTGCCCGAGGGGGGTCGAGCGCAGCTCGGCGACGACGTCGGGCGTCAGGGCGATGTCGAGCGCCTCGGTCAGGTCGTTCTCGGCGAGCTCGCGCTCCTCGCCGTGGTCCGCCGGCGCCTCGAGGGAACCGGCAGCCGCGTTGGCGAGGATCAGCGCGGTGGCGCCGTCGAGCAGGCCGCTGTTGGCGAGCTCGACGGCGGCCTCGGCCCGGCGGACGAGACGGGCGTCGAGGGCGGCGAGGGTGCCGCTGAGCCGGACGTGCAGCCGGTCGAGCCGGGCGGCGGTGTAGGAGAGATACCAGGCCGCGACGACAAGGACGAAGAGGACCGCGAAGACCCAGGAGAGGAGCTCGCTCACCGGCCACCCCCTCGGAGGAAGCGGTTCCAGCGTCCCTGCGGCTCCCACTGGGCGGCCGCGCGTCCCTCGATGACCGTCTCGTAGACGGCGAGGATCTCGTCGGCGACCACGGACCAGTCGAAGAGCCGGGCGCGGTGCTGCCCGGCGGCGGCCAGGGTCGCACGACGGTCGGGCCGGCGCAGCAGGTCCACGAGGGTGCGCGCGAGCTCCGCCGGCTGCTCGTTGGCGAACATCGCGCCCGCCGTCCCGCCGTCGAGCACGCGCGAGAAGGCAGGCAGGTCGCTGGCGAGCACGCAGGCGCCCGCGCTCATCGCCTCGATGAGGATGATGCCGAAGCTCTCGCCGCCGGTGTTGGGCGCGACGTAGACGTCGACCGAGGCGAGCAGGGAGGCCTTGTCGTCGTCGGACACCGCGCCGAGGAACTGGCAGGCGGCCGTGACCTCGGGGGGCCAGCCGTCGGTGACCTCCTCCACGGCGCCGGGGCCGGCCACGAGGACGCGCAGGCGCGGGAACTCGCGGAGCACCTCCGGCAGGGCCGCCGCGAGCACCGGCAGCCCCTTGCGCGGCTCACCCATGCGGCCGAGGAAGGCGATGGTGGGCGAGGCCGGCGTGCCGATCCACGGGCCCCGCCGCGGTGCGTCGGCGAAGCGGTCTACGTAGACGCCGTTGGGGATGACGACCGCGTCACCGCCGACGTGGGTCGTGACGGTGCGTCGGGCGTCCTCGCTCACGGCGATGCGCCCGGCGATCTTCTCGAGGCTCGGCCGGATGATGGGGTAGGCCGCCTGCATCGAGCGCGAGCGCAGCATCGAGGTGTGGAAGGTCGCTACGATGGGCCCGTCCGCCGCCATGAGGGCGAGGACGCTGATGCTCGGGGTGACGGGCTCGTGCAGGTGCAGCACGTCGAAGCTGCCGGCGTCGAGCCACCTGCTGACCTTCGAGGCACTGACCGGCCCGAAGTTGAGCCTCGCGACCGAGCCGTTGTAGCGCACGGCCGTGGCCCGGCCGGCCGACGTGACGTAGGCGGGCAGCTCGGTCTCGCTCTCGGCCGGCGCGAGGACCGACACCTCGTGCCCCAGACCGATGAGGTGCTCGGCGAGGTCGCGGACGTGGAACTGCACCCCGCCGGGGACGTCGAACGAGTACGGGCAGACGATGCCGATCCTCATGGCGCGTGGCCTGCGACCGGTGTGCTGGCCGCGGGTGTCGCCGGTGCGTCGAGGTCCTCGACGAAGACGCGCTGGAGCATGTGCCAGCTGGAGGTGTGCTCCCGGATGGTCACGGCGAGGTGGTCGGCGCACTGCTGGACGAGGTCGGCGGCGCGGGCGGCGGTGGTGCCGGAGACCCGCGGCACGAGCCGGTCGCTGAACTCGATGACGGTGCGGTGGCCGCCGAGACCCTCGCCCGGCGCGGCGGCTTCGTACCAGATGCGCGCGGCGTAGAGCGGCGCGCCCGTCATGAGCGAGAGCACCGCAGGCCCCTTGGCCATGCGGGCCCGGTGGCCGAGCAGGTCGACCTCCACGCCACCGTTGGTGAGGTCGCGGTCGGCGGCCAGCGCGATGATGCGGCCGCCGCCGCGGGCGGCCGACAGGAGCCCGTGGAAGGGGTCGTCTCCCCCGGTCAACGGGATGATGTCCATGTCGATGCTGCGCCGGAAGGCCACGAACTCCTGGTAGACCTCCTCCGGCTTCAGCCGCTCGGCGACCGTCGTCACCGGCATGAGGCTGCCCGCCGACCACGCGGCCGCCAGGTCGAAGTTGCCCAGGTGGCCGACGAAGACGACCACCGTC
The DNA here is from genome assembly GCF_039529575.1 of Terrabacter terrae. Taxonomy (NCBI): domain Bacteria; kingdom Bacillati; phylum Actinomycetota; class Actinomycetes; order Micrococcales; family Intrasporangiaceae; genus Terrabacter; species Terrabacter terrae. The sequence continues at coordinate 1,627,784 of NZ_BAAANB010000021.1, read as the reverse complement.
TCGCCCTGGGCGCAGTGCTCACGGACCTGGGCGTCTCCGCGCACCTCGACGGCGCCGTCGATCTGGGCGCGCGAGAGCGACGGGAGCCGGAACGCCTCGCAGTAGTAGCGCATGTAGGAGCGCATGCCCGCGCGCACCAGGGCGTCGAGGTCAGCCTCGGACAGCTCGGGCCGGACGCGGCGGTAGTTCGAGCGCAGGCGGTCGATGCCCTTCCCACCCCGGGCGACGAGGACGTCCGCGACGCGGTCGAAGAGGGCGTATGCCGCCCGCTCCGGCAGGGCGCGTACGGCGGACCAGCCGAGCCGGAACCCGAGCACGCTGACGGTGTCGGTCGCCCGGCGGGCGATGCCCGTCACGCGCCCACCTCTCCGGAGGCGAGGGCCTGCTTGCGGACGGTCAGCATCCGCTGCAGGACGGTGATGAAGCTGGCGACGGCCAGCAGCCCGAGCACCACGCCGAGCAGGACCGTCGAGTCGAAGACGTCGGCGAAGAAGGCGGCGACGAGCACGGCGACGAGCCGGTCGGCGCGCTCGGCGATGCCGACGTTCGCCGTGTAGCCGAGGCCCTCGGCCCGTGCCTTGGCGTAGGAGACGACGCTGCCGAGGATGAGGCAGGCCAGCGCGAGGCCGGCCATCAGCTGGTTGTTGCCGCGGCCGGCGTAGAACAGCACGAGCCCACCGAAGATCGCCGAGTCGCCGATGCGGTCGAGCGTGGAGTCGAGGTAGGCGCCCCACTTGCTCGAGCGGCCCGACTCGCGCGCCATGATGCCGTCGACGTTGTCGGAGAAGACGAAGGCCGTGATGACGAGAACCCCCACCCACATCTCGCCGCGGGGGAAGAACGCCAGCGCTCCCACGCACACCCCCACCGTGCCGACGATCGTGACGATGTCGGGACTGATCCCGAGCCGGAGGAACAGGTGGGCGATCGGACCGAGGATCTTGGTCATCGACGCGCGCAGGAGTCTGTTGAGCATGGTGGGACCAGCGTACTGATGGGTGCCGGGAGCCCGGGCACCCCCAGCACAGCGGCGCGCCGTGCTCAGGCAGCGGCCCGAGGGGGTGGCCCAGAGAGGATGAGCTCAGAGCGTGGGCTCAGGAAGTGGGCCAGGCCGCGACGAGGCGGGCGCGGGTGTCCTCCAGCAGGACCGGCAGGGCCTTGGTCTGTCCGATGATCGGCAGGAAGTTGGAGTCGCCGCTCCAGCGTGGGACGACGTGCTGGTGCAGGTGCGCCGCGACACCGGCCCCCGCGACGGCGCCCTGGTTCATGCCGAGGTTGAAGCCGTGGGGTCCCGACGCGGCCTCGAGGGCGCGGACGGCCTGCTTCGTCAGGGCGGTGAACTCACTCGTCTCGTCGTCGGTGAGGTCCACGTAGAGGGAGACGTGGCGGTAGGGGCAGACGAGCAGGTGCCCGGGGTTGTAGGGGAAGAGGTTCAGGACGACGTAGCAGTGCTCGCCCCGGTGGACGACCAGCCCCTCCGCGTCCGACTTGCCGGGCGCCGCGCAGAAGGGACAACCGGTGCCGGCCTCCTCGGTGGGCCTGTCGCCCTCGATGTAGGCCATGCGGTGCGGTGTCCACAGCCGCTCGAAGCCGTCCTCGACGCGGGCGAAGTCGTGCGCGGGCTGTATCGCGGGCTCGGTCGCGGGCTCGGTCGAGTGCTCGGTCGGCTCACCGTCGGGAGTCGTGGTCGCGCCGGGCGTCGTGGGGCCACTCGCCTGCCTCGTCATGACAGGTGATCCTAGGGCGAGCGGCTCGTCGGGCGAGGACGGGACCCCCGGGCGAGAACGGGCGTGATCGTCACCTCGCAGCTGCTCGCCGCCTGGACCGACGCGTGGTCGACGGACCACGCCGGCTGGGACTTCTCGGACGTGGCATCGGGGACGGGCGAGAGTCCCACCCCGTGGGACTTCGAGGACCAGTGCGTGCGCGCGATGCGGGACGGCTCGTCGGTTCTCGACATGGGCACCGGTGGCCGTGAGCAGCTGCTGCGGTTGCTCGACGCGGCAGGCGCGAGCATCGCACGCACGCGAGTCGTGGCAACGACGGCTGGCCACCGAACGTGCCCGTGGCCCGGGCGGCCCTCGAGCCACGCGGCGTCGTGGTCGTGGAGCACGACGCGGACCGGGGCGCTGCTGACGCAGCAGGTGGGGTCGCGGGACGCCGAGCAGACGCGGACGTGGTTCGGCACCCCCAGGCCGGCCGCGGCGAGCCGGTGGAGCTGACCCACCACCGGTGGTGGGTGCGGGCCGTGCAGCCCTGACCTGCCGGCCGGGACCGGCCGCGCGTGTCGATTTCGCGCGAGCCGCCCACGTTCGGTTCAATGGAGAGGGCCCTGCGGTGTGTGAGACCGCAGGGCCCTGCTGCGTCCGCCCCCACGACGGGACGGCCCTGTGGGTGTGAGAGCCGCAGGACCGGGAAGGGGAAGGCCCGGGAAGTATGAGTTCCCGGGCCTTCTGTTCCTCCTCGCCGAAGCGATTCGGGAACCGTTCCGCCGAAGCGGTTCGGTACGTCCTTTGTAGCACGGCCGGCTTGTCGCGCAAGCACTTCGGAGAAAAAGTCGCAGCCCGCGGACCGACGGCCACGAGCGGACGTATGCCGTCCCGCCGGCTCGGTGGGACGGCACACGTCGTGCCCGTCGGCGCTCAGCCCAGCGACACCGCATACACCTCGAAACGGGCGTCGTTCGGGAGCGTCACGGACTGCAGCTGCTTCGCGGGGTCTGCGGCGACGGTCGTGCCGAAGAGCTGGACCGGGGGCCCGTCGACGCCCGAGCCGCGCTTGATCCGGTGGTCCATCGCGATGGCGACCTGGTTGCCGTTGTGGCCGCTCCCGGCGGCCCAGTCGGTCAGCGAGACCGGCACGGACGCGACGCTGCCGTCGGTGTAGGTCAGGCGCAGGGCCGTCGTCACGTCACCGTTGTGGGTGGAGCCGACGACGTGGACCGCCGTGCGGCTCGCGGCCGGGACGAGGAGTGTCTGGCCCCGGCCCTCGACGAAGTTCGGCGTCGTCCCGGAGGTGACCGGAGCGGCATACGTCACGCCGTTCCAGTCCCATGCGCCGGCGGTCGGCAGCAGGGCCGCGTCGTAGCTCCAGCCGCCGCCGTCGAAGTTGCCCTCGTCCGGTGCCGAGACGGTCGCGGTCCCGTCGTGGTTGCGGGCCTCGCCGAGGTCGACGGCGCAGCCGGTGGCACCCGAGAGGCAGCCCAGCGCCTCCTGCAGCTGCACCGTGACGACCTTCGTCACGGGGTCCACGCCGGGGGCCGACGCCGTGACGGTGACCTCGTGCGAGCCGACGCCGAGCCCGGCCGGCAGCGTGAGCGTCACGGCCAGAGACGCGCTCGAGGGGACGCCGTTGCTGTGCAGCACGGTGGCACCGTCGCCGTTCGGGCCCGGCGTCGCGCGCCAGCCGTCCGGGGCGGTGACGGACACGTCCACCGGGAGGCTCTTCGGCGCCTGCCCGACGAGGTCGACGGTGAACCGGGCCTGGCGCGCACCCGTGGGCACCACGACGGGGTCGGGGTGTGCGCTCATCGACAACGACAGGCGCGGGTCACGCCCCGCCTGCACGGCGGACGGCGGGACGTCCGAGGGCCTGGTGCCCCACCGGCTCGGCGTGCTGCCGACCGTGTGGGCGAGTGTGCCGCCGCTGCGGATGGCGTCCCAGCCGACCCAGCTCCTGGTGCTCTTGTCGCCGTCGACGGTCAGCGTCTGGACGTAGCGGTTCTCGTCGGAGACGCCGGGAGCCGTGATGGTCAGGCGGCCGCCCTGGCCGGTGCGAGCCGTCGTCGGCGATGCCACGTCGATGTCGACCCGCTCGAACTGCGGCGAGCTGACCACGAAGTAGTTCGCGCCGCTCATCGTCGGGTAGAGGCCCCACGAGGAGAAGACGTACCAGGCGCTCATCGTGCCGAGGTCGTCGTTGCCCGTCATGCCGTCGGCGCCGTCGGTGAAGAGGGTGAAGGCGGCCCTGGCGACGGTGGCGATCTTCGCCGGCTGCTGGACCCACGCGTAGACGTAGGGAGCGAGCAGGTCGGGCTCGTTGTTCGGGTTGTAGGTCGGCTTGCTGTAGTAGGCGTAGGTCGCCTCGATCCAGTCGGTCCTCGCGGTGCCGGCCGGGTCGGTGAGCAGCTTGTCGTAGGCGAAGAAGTCGTCGAGCCGCTTCTCGGTCGCTGCTCGACCGCCCATGATGTCGACCAGGCCGGCGGGGTCCTGCGGTGCCAGCCACTGGTACTGGTACGAGCCGCCCTCGTGGAAGGCGTGTGCCGCCTCGACCGGGTCGTACGGGTCGAGCCAGGTGCCGTCGGCAAGGCGCGGGCGGAACGTCTTCGTGCCGGCGTCCCACAGGTTCTTGTACCAGCCGCTGCGCTCGGTGAACATCGTCGCGTCGGCGGCGTGGCCGAGGGCCTTGGCCATGATGGCGAGCGAGGCGTCGGCGGCTGAGTACTCCATCGTGGCCGAGGCCGGGTGGGCGCAGTCGTTGTCGCCGCCGTGGGAGACGCAGTCCGTGCCGACCTGCAGGCCGTAGGGGATGTAGCCGAGCTTCTCGTAGTAGGGCTGGCCGGAGCGCCCGTTGTACTGGCTGTCGGCCGGCGGCCGCTCGGTGGCGTTCTGCTTCAGCAGCGCGTACGCCTCGTCCTCGTGCCCGGCGAGGAAGCCCTTGCTCCAGCCCTCGACGAGGAACGGGGTGACCGGGTCGCCGGTCATGATGTTGGTCTCGCTGTTGACCAGGGCCCATCGCGGCAGCCACCCGCCCTCACGGCCGATGGCGAGCACCGACAGGTACGAGTCGCGGGCGACGTCCGGCGCGAGGACCTCGAGGAGCTGGTTCTGCGGGCGGTAGGTGTCCCACAGCGAGAAGTTCTGGCGGGGCGTGTAGCCCTGCGCCACGTGGTTCTTGCCGTCCCACCCGTGGTAGGTGCCGTCGACGTCCGAGGCGAGGTTCGGGTGCATGAGCGAGTGGTAGAGGGCGGTGTAGTAGGCCGTTCGCCGCTGCTCGGTGCCGCCGGTGATGCGGGCGTGGCCGAGCTGCTCCTCCCAGCGCTGGGTGAGCGCGGCCCGGGTGGCGTCGAAGTCGAAGCCGTCGCCGGTCTCCTTCGCCAGGTTGGCGCGGGCGCCCTCGGCTCCGGTGTAGCTGAGGCCCACCTTCATCGTCACCGAGCTGGTGCCGGCCGGGAAGGTGAGGGCGGCGCCGTTGCCCCCGCCGGTGGTGGCGGCGTCGCGACGGCCACTGGTGAGCGTCGAGCCGCTCCAGGTGCCGAAGGTGTCGAACGGCCGGTCGAACTCGGCCCGGAACCAGACCGTGTGCTGGTCCTTGCCGGCGCAGAAGTTGCCGTCGTGGATGCGTCCCTCGACGACCCGGTCGCCGACGACGTGGACCTCGGAGTCGAAGACCTTCATGTTGGCCTTGCCCGTGTTGAGCAGCACGTTGGCCTGCTTGCCGGCCGGGAAGCTGAAACGCTGCCAGCCGGTGCGGTCGGTCGCCGTCAGCTCCGCCTGCACGCCGTAGGTCGGCAGGCCGACGCGGTAGTAGCCCGGTTCGGCGTGCTCGTCGGTGTGGGAGTAGGTGGAGCGGTAGCGGGTGGGGTCGACGGTCGTGACCGCGCCCGTCGTGGGCATGACCGGCAGCTCGCCGACGACCGGACAACCCACGCCCGACAGGTGGGTCTGGCTGAAGCCGTAGATTGCGTTCTGGGAGTAGTCGTAGCCGCCCTCTCCCCCGGTGTCCGGGCTGACCTGCACCATGCCGAACGGCGCGCTGGCGCCCGGGAAGGTGTTGCCGTTGTCCTGCGTGCCGATGAACGGGTTGACGGAGCGGACGAGCGGGTCGGTCGCCGCGGCGGCCGCCGGCGGTGAGCCGGTGGCGAGGGCGGGGCCGAGGGCGGTGGCGGCCAGCACGACGGTGCCGACCGAGCGGAGCACGAGACGCATGGGCGTTCCTTCAGGGTGCGACGACGGTGTCCTGCCCGAGACTCGTGACGTCTCGTCGGCCGGGCAACCCGAGGCCGCTGTCCTGTCCGATGGACGTCGGACATCGGACAAAACAGGACGTATGCCGTCCCGCTCGGTCAGCGGGACGGCATACGTCCTCGGGTGATGCCTCTCAGACCTGCGCGCGGCTCTCGATCGCGGTGAGGACCTCGGCGATGGCGTCATCGACCGGCACGCCGTTCTTCTGGGAGCCGTCACGGAAGCGGAAGGACACGGCGCCGGCCGCCCGGTCCTCCTCGCCCGCGATGAGCGTGAACGGCACCTTGGACTTGCTCGCGTTGCGGATCTTCTTCGGGAAGCGGTCGTCGCTCGCGTCGAGCTCGACGCGGACTCCCTTGCGCTTCATGCGATCCAGGACCTCGCCGAGGTAGTCGGCGTACTCCTCGGCGACCGGGACGCCGAGCACCTGCACGGGCGCCAGCCACACCGGGAACGCTCCGGCGTAGTGCTCGACGAGGACGCCGAGGAACCGCTCGATCGAGCCGAACTTCGCCGAGTGGATCATGACCGGCTGCTGGCGGGTGCCGTCGGCGGCCTGGTACTCGAGCCCGAAGCGCTCCGGCTGGTTGAAGTCGTACTGGATCGTCGACATCTGCCAGGTGCGGCCGATCGCGTCACGGGCCTGGACCGAGATCTTCGGTCCGTAGAACGCCGCGCCGCCTGGATCGGGCACGAGCTCGAGACCCGAGGCCACGGCGACGTCCTCGAGCACCTTGGTGGCGACCTTCCACTGCTCGTCGGTGCCGATGAACTTGTCCTTCTTGTCGCCCTCCTCGTCACGGGTCGACAGCTCGAGGTAGAAGTCGTCGAGCCCGAAGTCGCGCAGCAGGGAGAGGACGAAGTCGAGCAGGTGCTGGATCTCGGCCGGAGCCTGCTCGGCGGTGACGTAGGAGTGCGAGTCGTCCTGCGTCATGCCGCGCACGCGGGTGAGGCCGTGGACGACGCCCGACTTCTCGTAGCGGTAGACGGAGCCGAACTCGAAGAAGCGCAGCGGCAGCTCGCGGTAGGAGCGCCCGCGCGAGGCGAAGATGAGGTTGTGCATCGGGCAGTTCATCGCCTTGAGCTGGTACTTCGCGCCCTCGAGCTCCATCGGCGGGAACATCGTGTCGGCGTAGTACGGCAGGTGGCCTGAGGTGTGGAAGAGGCCGTCCTTGCTGATGTGTGGCGTGCCGACGTAGTCGAAGCCCTCCTCGATGTGCCGGCGCCGGACGTAGTCCTCCATCTCGCGCTTGATGACGCCACCCTTGGGGTGGAAGACGGGCAGCCCCGAGCCCAGCTCGTCGGGGAAGCTGAAGAGGTCGAGCTCGGCGCCGAGCTTGCGGTGGTCGCGCCGCTCGGCCTCGGCCAGTCGGTCGAGGTACGCCTTGAGCTCGTCCTTGGTGGGCCACGCGGTGCCGTAGATGCGCTGGAGCTGCGGGTTCTTCTCCGAGCCGCGCCAGTACGCGGCGGCCGAGCGCATCAGCTTGAAGGCGTTGCCGATGAGCTTGGTGCTGGGGATGTGCGGGCCGCGGCACAGGTCGCCCCAGGCGCGGGTGCCGTCGCGGCGGATGTTGTCGTAGATCGTCAGCTCGCCGGCCCCGACCTCGACGCCCGCGCCCTCGGCCGCCTCGTCGGCGTTGCCGCCCTTGAGGCCGACGAGCTCGCACTTGTAGGGCTCGTCCGAGAGCTCCGCGAGGGCCTCTTCGTCGCTGACGACCCGGCGCTCGAAGGTCTGCCCCTCGTTGATGATCTTCTGCATGGCCTTCTCGAGGGCCTTGAGGTCATCGGGGTGGAACGGGGTCTCGACATCGAAGTCGTAGTAGAAGCCGTCGCGGATCGGCGGCCCGATGCCGAGCTTGGCGTCGGCCCGCAGCGACTGGACGGCCTGCGCGAGGACGTGCGCGGTGGAGTGGCGCAGGACGGACAGGCCGTCCTCGCTCTCGACGGTGACCGGCTCGACCACGTCGCCCTCGGCGAGGACGTGGAACAGGTCCCGCAGCTGGCCGTTGACGCGGGCCACGACGACGGCGCGGTCACCCTCGAAGAGGTCACCCGCCGTCGTCTGCTCCGCGACCGATCGCTCGCTTCCGGCGACGGTGACGGTGATCTGTGCAGACACGGTTGGTGCTCCTCGTTGACAGGGACCCGCCGGCGGGCGACGGGTCGTGGTGGCGCCGCGACTGCGGCTGTTGCAAGGGTATCGAGGGCTCGCTCGGCCCGGCGACACGGTTTGCCCGTCGACGGCGCCCCCACCCCCTCCAACCGTCGAGAGGCCACGAACCG
>NZ_BAAANB010000021.1:1615039-1619508 GCF_039529575.1 Terrabacter terrae | reverse complement strand
TCGACGGTTACCAGGTGTTGGCGACGACGGCGTGCTCGATCTCGCTCGGCTCGCCTTGGGCGTTCTCGAGGACGGAGAGAGTGCGGGAGGGCTCGAAGGCGGTCCGCAGGCGCACCGTCGAGGGCAGGCGCACCGGCTTGCGGAACCACACCCGGCTCGTCAGCCCCACCTCGGGCAGCTTCGGGCCGAGAGAGGCGAGGACCTGGGCGTAGGTGTACATCCCGTGCGCGATGGCGCTCGGGAAGCCGAGCGGCCGGGCGGTGAGCGCGTGCACGTGGATCGGGTTCCAGTCACCCGACACGGCGGCATACGCCCTGCCCGTGCCCTCGCCGAGGCGCCACAGCGGGCCCGCGGCGACGCGCTCGAGCGGCGCGGTCGACGGTGGCTCCGACGGCGGCGCCTCGGGGTGCTCGGTGCCGCGGGAGAGATAAGTGCTCGTGCCGCGCCACACCACGTCGCCGAGCACGCTCACCTCCGACACGAGGTCGACCTGCCGTCCCCGCCGGTGCGGCCGCAGGTCCGAGGCCCACACCGCCACGTCGAGCCGGTCGTCGAGGGTGATCGGCCGCACCACCTCGATCCGGTTCTCGACGTGCACGGCCCCGAGCAGCGGCAGCGGGAACTCGTCACCACTCATGACACCCATCTGCAGCGGGAACGCGACGAGGTGGGGGTAGGTCGGCGGCAGGGCGCCGCCGACGGGGAACCGGCAGACGTTCGCGTAGGCGACGAGGTCGTCGACGTCGACGCGTATGCCGGCTCGCGAGTAGCGCACGTCGGGCAGCGTCTCGCTGGAGCTGCCCCGGCGCCGCAGGGCGGTGGCGTAGATGCGGCGCAGGTCGGGAGCCTGCTCGAGCACGATGTCCTTGGTCATCCCGGCCTCACGCCCCGAGCAGGCTCTGGCCGCAGACGCGCACGACCTGACCGGTCACCGCTCCCGCCCCCGGTGAGGCGAACCACGCGATGGTCTCGGCGACGTCCTTCGGCTGGCCCCCCTGCTGCAGCGAGTTCATCCGCCGCCCGATCTCCCTCGTGGCAAAGGGGATGCGCGCCGTCATCTCGGTCTCGATGAACCCCGGGGCGACGGCGTTGACGGTGATGCCCCGGTCCTTGACCTGGCTGGACAGGGCGGAGACGAGCCCGATGACGCCGGCCTTGCTCGCTCCGTAGTTGGTCTGGCCGCGATTGCCCGCGATGCCGGCGATCGAGGCCACGCACACGATGCGTCCGCCGTCGACGAGCCCGTCCGGGCCCAGGATCGCCTCGTTCATCCGCAGGATGGATCGCAGGTTGACGTCCATGACGCTGTGCCAGCGGGCCTCGTCCATGTTGACGAAGAGCTTGTCGCGCGTGATGCCCGCGTTGTGGACGACGATGTCGAGCTGCCTGTGCCGGGTCCTGGCGTGCTCGACGATGCGGCGCCCCGCGTCCTCGGCGGTCACGTCGAGCTGCAGAGCGGTTCCCTTCACCTCGTTGGCCACCGCCGCGAGGGCATCGCCGGCAGCCGGCACGTCGACCGCCACCACCGTGGCCCCGTCGCGGGCGAGGACCTTCGCGATCTCGGCGCCGATGCCGCGCGCGGCGCCGGTGACGACCGCCACCTTGCCGGCCAGAGGCCGGCGCGCGTCCGCCTCGCCACTGCCCGACCCGTCGACGCGCACCACCTGGGCGTCCACGTAGGCAGAGCGGCCCGAGAGGAAGAACTCCACGGCCGAGCGGACACCGCCAGAGGCATCGCCCTGTGCGAGAACGAGGTTCGCGGTGGCGCCGGCGCGCAGCTCCTTGCCGAGGGAGCGGACCGCACCCTCGAGCGCCCGCTGGGTCGCCACCTGCGCGACGTCGCTCAGCGTCGCCGGGTCGGTCCCGATGACGACGACACGCCCGTTGCGCGCGAGCGCCTTGACCGTCGGCGCCCCGAGGACCCGCAGCTGGTCGAGCTCCGCGGGGTCGACGGCCGCGCTCAGGTCGAGCACGACTGCACCGATCTTCTCGCCCGCCTCCGCTGGTGTGCGCACCGTCGCCACGCCGATGCCGCCCAGCCAGGAGGCCAGCCCGTCGGCGAAGCGGCCCCCACCGGCGACGAGCACGGGCCCGTCGCACAGGGGCATACCGGGTTCGTAGCGGCGCAGCCGTGTCGGCTGTGGGACGCCGACGCGCCGGGCCACCGGTGAGCCGAGGATGGTCGTGAACAGGTCGCTCATCTCAGGCCTCCAGGATCGCGACGACGCCCTGCCCACCAGCAGCGCAGATGGAGATGAGGCCGCGACCCCCACCGGCCTCCGCGAGCTGCTTGGCAAGGCTTGCGACGATCCGTCCACCCGTTGCAGCGAAGGGGTGGCCGGCTGCCAGGGACGAGCCGTTGACGTTGAGCCTGCTCCGGTCGATGGAGCCGAGGGGCGCGTCGAGGCCGAGGCGCTCGCGGCAGAAGTCGGCGTCCTCCCAGGCCTTGAGGGTCGTGAGCACCGTTGCCGCGAAAGCCTCGTGGACCTCGTAGTAGTCGAAGTCCTGCAGGCTCAGGCCGTTTCGTGCGAGAAGGCGCGGCACCGCATACGCGGGTGCCATCAGCAGGCCCTCGTCGCCGTGGACGTAGTCGACGGCCGCTGTCTCGGCGTCGACGAACCAGGCCAGCGGCGTGAGCCGGTGCTCCGTCGCCCACTCCTCGCTCGCGAGGAGCACGGCGGACGAGCCGTCCGTCAGGGGCGTCGAGTTCCCCGCCGTCATCGTGGCTCCGTCGCCCTTGCCGAAGACCGGCTTGAGGGTCCTGAGCTTCTCGACGTCGGAGTCCGGCCGCAGGTTCGTGTCGCGCGAGACGCCGAGGTAGGGCGTGAGCAGGTCGTCGAAGAAGCCCCGGTCGTAGGCAGCGGCGAGGTTCCGGTGGCTCGCCGCTGCCAGCTCGTCCTGCGCCTCCCGGGTGATGCCCCACTGGGCAGCCGTCAGGGCCATGTGCTCGCCCATCGACAGGCCCGTGCGCGGTTCGACGTTCTCGGGGATGGAGGGAACGAGGTGGCCGGGACGCAGCCCTGCGAGCGCCTTGGCACGCTCCGTCGTCGACCGGGCCCGGTTGGCCGCGAGCAGGGTCTGGCGCAGTCCCTCGCTCACCGCGATCGGGGCGTCGCTCGCGCTGTCGACGCCGCCGGCGATGCCGGCATCCACCTGACCGAGCGCAATCTTGTTGGCAACGAGGATCGCGGCCTCGAGGCCGGTGCCGCACGCCTGCTGGATGTCGTAGGCGGGGGTTGCCGGGTCGAGGCGGGTCCCGAGCACGGTCTCGCGGGTCAGGTTGAAGTCACGGCTGTGCTTGAGCACGGCTCCCGCGACGACCTCGCCGAGCCGCTCGCCGGCGAGCCCGTAGCGAGCCACGAGCCCGTCGACGGTGGCCGTCAGCATGTCCTGGTTCGAGGCCTTGGCGTACGGCCCGTTGGACCGGGCGAACGGGATGCGGTTGCCACCGAGGATCGCGACGCGGCGCGGCGTCCGCGGGGTGGTCTGTGAAGCCATGGGGTCTCTCCTGAGGCTGGATGTGGACCGGTCGTCTCGACCAAGATAACCGAAACCGGCAGTAGTCGATACAGCGAGTACCTGTTACTTTCGTGAGATGGACGACGACGTGGTGACCGCCGCCGCTCGGCGCAGATCCTCGCGGGACGGGCGCGATGCGCGCTGGGAGCAGCACCGTGAGCAGCGCCGCGAGGCCCTGGTGGACGCGACCATCCGGGCCATCCGCAAGCACGGCGCGGGAGTCGGCATGGACGACATCGCGTCCGAGGCGGGCACCTCGAAGACGGTCGTCTACCGGCACTTCGACGACAAGGCGGGGCTCTACCGCGCCGTCGCGGCCCGGATCGACGCGAGGGTGGTGCGCAACGTCGGGGCTGCCCTCGCCCGGACCGGCGGCCCGGCAGACGCCTCCGCGGCCGCCGCTCGGCAGCTCGTCGCGTCCACCGTCGAGGCCTACCTCTCCCTCGTCGAGTCGGACACGGAGGTCTACCGGTTCGTCGTGACGAGGCCGCTCATCGACCGGCCACTGCCGGACGACCCCGTGGGCGAGACGGTCGTCCAGGTCGCGGACCAGCTGACCCGGTTGCTGCTCGACTCCCTCGCCGCACCGGGCACCGACCCCTCACGCGCCCGTACCTGGGCGATCGCCCTCGTGGGCGCGGTGCGTGCCGTCGCCGACGACTGGCTCGCCACGCCCGAGGCCGACCGCGCCCCCCGCGCGTCGGTCGTCGAGTCGCTCACCGAGCTGGCCTGGCACGGGCTGGCGCCGGCCCTCGCCGTCCCATCCCCCACCGCGTCGCATGCGACCCCGTAAGTCCCCATCACGAGATCGACCTCCTGAGGTCCAGACCGGAAGGCACCAGATGTCCACGGCCACCGACGCCACGACAGACACCCCCGCAGACACCCCCGCAGACACCCCCGCAGACACCCCCGCAGACACCCCCGCAGACACCCCCGCAGACACCCCC
>NZ_BAAANB010000021.1:1499066-1614980 GCF_039529575.1 Terrabacter terrae | reverse complement strand
GAGACGCCGGCAGAAGGGCCGGCGCAGCTGGCCGGCAGGACGCCGCCGGCGACGACCGACCCCGACCTCACCACGGCCCTGCGCCGCCACCTGGACGGCCCGTTCCACGAGGTGCGCGAGCACTGCCGCGCCCTCGACGCCGCGACGTTCGGAGCACTCCCGGAGCCGCTGCCGACGGACGAGCACCGGGCCCGCGTCACGGCCCAGCTCGCCGCCTTGGCCGAGCAGCCTTATGCCGCAGCGGGTTTCCCGAAGCACCAGGGAGGCACCGCGGGCTACGGCGAGGCGGTGGCGGCTTTCGAGATGCTCGGCCACAGCGACCTGTCGCTCTTCGTCAAGGCGGGCGTGCAGTGGGGACTCTTCGGCGGCGCCGTCTCGCTCCTCGGCACGAGCCGCCACGACGACCTGCTCCCCCGCATCATCTCGGGCGAGCTCCAGGGCTGCTTCGCCATGACGGAGACCGGTCACGGCAGCGACGTGCAGAGCCTGCTGACCACAGCCACCTTCGAGGCGGCCACCGACGAGATCGTCGTGCACTCCCCCGAGCCGGCCGCGCGCAAGGACTACATCGGCAATGCCGCGAGGGATGGGCGGATGGCCGCCGTCTTCGCCCAGCTCCTCGTGGACGGGGAGCCGCGCGGCGTCCACTGCGTCCTCGTGCCCATCCGCGACGAGGACGGGACCCCTGCCGCGGGCGTCACCATCGAGGACTGCGGCCCCAAGCTCGGCCTCGCGGGCGTCGACAACGGCCGGCTGATGTTCGACCAGGTGCGGGTGCCGCGCACCAACCTGCTCGGCCGCTACGGCGACATCGACGACGCCGGCACCTACACGAGCCCGATCGACAACCCCAGCCGCCGCTTCTTCACCATGCTCGGGACCCTCGTGCGGGGACGCATCTCCGTGGCCGGTGGCGCCGGTGCCGCGGCCCGCTCCGCGCTCGCCGTCACGACGACGTATGCCGCCGGGCGCCGCCAGTTCGCCGCCCCGGGCACCGAGGTGGAGACCACCGTCCTGGACTACCGCACGTACCAACGGCGGCTGCTGCCGAGGATCGCCACGGCCTACGCCCTGCAGGTGGCCCAGCACGAGCTCGTCCGTGCGATGGACGACGTGCTGAGCGGGCGCGCGGCCTCGGAGCAGGACCAGCGGCAGCTGGAGACCCGGGCCGCCGGCATCAAGGTGCTGACGACGCGGCACGCCACCGACACGATCCAGGAGTGCCGGGAGCTGTGCGGTGGCGCCGGCTACCTCTGGGCCAACCGGCTCGCGGCGCTCAAGGCCGACACCGACATCTTCACGACGTTCGAGGGCGACAACACGGTGCTGCTGCAGCTCGTGGCCAAGTCGCTGCTGGCGGAGTACCAGGCGACCTTCGGCGACCTCGACACGGCGGGGATCGTGCGGTTCGGAGCCCGGCTCGTCGGCGGCACGGTCATCGAGCGCTCCTCGGCCCGCGGCATCATCCAGCGCATCGTCGACGCCGCCCCCGGCCGCGAGGAGGTGGTGGCCTTCGGGATCCGCGGCACCCAGCTGCGGCTGCTGCGCGAGCGCGAGGAGCACCTCATCGAGGGGCTGGCCCGGCGCCTGCGCCGCGCCACCGCTCCCGGGGTCGACTCCTTCGCCGTCTTCAACGCGACGCAGGACCACCTCGTCGAGGCGGCGAGCGCCCACGTCGAGCGCATGGTGGCCGAGTCGTTCGCGGCCTCCGTCGAGTCGTGCGTCGACGAGGACGCCCGCGCCCTGCTGGCCCGTGTCTGCGACCTCCACGTCCTGTCCACCATCGAGCGGCACAAGGCGTGGTACCTCGAGCACGACCGGCTGAGCCCGGCCCGCGCCAAGGCGCTGACCGCTCTGGTCAACGAGGTCTGCGCCGAGCTGCGCCCCCACGCGACCACTCTCGTCGACGCCTTCGGCATCCCGGAGGGACTGCTGACGACGGAGATGTCGGGCACGGCCTGAGCCGGCCCACGGCGCGTGGAGGGACGGCGGCGACTACCGCCCCTCCACGCCGCCGCGCGCTCACGAGGGACGCTGGTAGCGACCCCGCCGGTGCACGAGCGGCGTGTCGTCCGCTCCGACGACGACGTGCTCGACGACCACCTCGACGAGCACCGACCAGCCCACCTCGTGCACGGTCGCGGGGTCGAGCCGCACCCCCGCCCACGTCTGCGCCCCGACCGCTCGAGGACCCCACTCGGTCTGCTCCCACTCGGCGAGGCGGAAGGGCCCTCCCGGCGCGGGCATCGTGCCGGCGAAGGCGTCGGCCAGTCGCTCGTCGCGCGCCCCGAGCAGCGCGACCACGGCCGTCCCGGTCTCCTGGAGCCGGTCGAGCAGGTCCGAGTCCGGGTGCAGCAGGCCGACGACGCGCCCCGGATCGCCGGTGGCCACGAGGAACGACGAGACGGTCAGGCCGGCGCGCTCGATCCCCTCACCGGCCGTCCAGAGCGAGACGGCCCCGCCGACGCGGCCGCGGAGACGGCGCAGCTGGTCGCGGTCGTCCTCGGGCGTGTCGAACGGGTGCTCGGTGTGGATGGTCATGGGAGGGCGCAGGACCCTCTCACTCGGGCGCGGCGACGAGCAGGGAGTCCTCCACCGACACCGTGCCCGGCTCGACGACCCGGGCATACACCCCGGCGCACTGCGAAGGCGTCTGGGTGACCTCGAGCGTGCAGTCGCCGAGGCGCACGATGCGACCCACCAGCTTCTCCAGCGCCGAGGAGTCCATGTCGAGCACGATGTTGGCCTTGGGGTGAGTCTCGACGTAGTCGTCGACGGACACCAGGTGCACGGCGTGCTTCTTCGAGCGGTTGCCCTCGGGGCCGGACTCGGTCACCTCGACGGAGTCCAGCTCCTGACCGGGCGCGTCGGAGTCGGGATAGATGTAGAGGCTCGAGACCGTGGCGATCATGTCTCCCACGCTAGTCCGCGCGGGAGCCGTCGGCGCCCCGCCGCACCGCCCGGTGAGTGACGCCGGCCGGGTCGTGGGCGAGGTGGCGCACGAACCAGTCCCTGGCGAGCTGCGCGGCCTGCGCCAGCGTCCCGGGCTCCTCGAAGAGGTGCGTGGCGGCCGGCACGACGGCCAGCTCGCTCGAACCGCCCCCGAGCGCGGCCCGGGCCCGCCGGTTGAGCCCCAGGACGACGTCGTCGGCGCCGCCGACGATGAGCAGCGTGGGTACGCGTACGTCCGCCAGGCGCGGCGCTGCGAGGTCCGGACGTCCCCCACGGGACACGACGGCGGCCACCCGCGCGTCCGGCTCGGCCGCGGCCCACAACGCGGCGCCGGCCCCGGTGCTCGCGCCGAAGTAGCCCACCGTGCACGAGGCGGTGTCGGGTCGCAGCGCCAGCCAGCCGGACGCGGACTCGAGGCGCCCTGCGAGGAGCGGGATGTCGAACACCTTGGTGCGGTCGCCCTCCTCCTCGGGGGTCAGCAGGTCGAGCAGCAGGGTGCCGAGGCCGGCGCCGTGGAGGATGTCGGCGACATACCGGTTGCGGGGGCTGTGGCGGCTGCTGCCGCTGCCGTGCGCGAACACGACGACCGCAGTGGCGCGCTCGGGGAGTCGCAGGTGCCCCTCGATCGTCACCGACCCGGCCGGGATGGCGACGTCCTCGTCGACGTCGCAGTCGGTGGCTCGCGCGGCGCGCGCCACCCGCGACCGGCGATCGGCCTGTTGGAGCAGGTCGACGACGTCGTCGTCCGAGGTCGGGGAGAAGTCGTCGTAGTGGGCACCCACGGCGCGGAAGTGCGCCGGTGCGGACACGCACACGACCTCGTCGGCCTCGGGGAGGTGGGCCAGGGTGTCGGGAGGTGCCACGGGGACGGCGATCACGACGCGTTCGGCACCGAGGCGCCGGGCCACCAGGCACGCCACCCGCGCCGTCGACCCCGTGGCGATCCCATCGTCGACGACGACCGCCACCCGGCCCCGCAGGTCTGTACGAGGACGGCCACGACGCAGTCGCTCGACACGGCCGTCGAGCACCGCCCGCTCCCGCGCCTCGACGGCGTCCAGCTCCTCGTCGGTGACACGGGCGCGCCTGACCATCCTCGCGTCGACGACGCTGACACCCCCCTCCCCGATCGCGCCCATGGCGAGCTCGGGCTGGAAGGGCACCCCGAGCTTGCGGACCACGATGACGTCGAGCGGGGCGTCGAGGGCCGCCGCCACGACGGCCGCGACCGGCACGCCTCCTCGGGGAAGCCCGAGCACGACGACGTCCTGGCCCTTGAGGAACCCGAGCTCCTCGACCAGTCGGCTGCCCGCATCTCGCCGGTCCTCGAAAACGACCATGGTGGCCTCCCTCGGCTCGGACACCGAGCGGCGGAAGCGCAGGTCACGCGATGGCGCGGGCCCGGCCGGTCGTCCGGCCAGGGCGCAGCCACCCGCCGGCGTCGTGTCTCGGACCATGGTGCACCGAGAGCACGGCACGCAGCAGAGACCTTGGTCCCGAGCGACGCCGTCCGACGGGGCCGTGTCACCGCGACGCCGGAGAACGGCGACGGCCCCCGGCTGCCTGCTGGCAGCGCGGGGGCCGGTGTTGGTGGACGTGAAGGGACTCGAACCCCTGGCCTCTCGCGTGTGAAGCGAACGCTCTAACCAACTGAGCTACACGTCCGGGCGCCCCTGTGCCGAGGAGGCCTCGGGGCGACGGTTGCAAACAATAGCCGCAAGGGAGGCGGTCGCGGTAATCGGCCCGCCGCGAGGGCGGAACCCGGTGCGGCGGTCGGTGCCCGGCGTGGCGCTCAGTCGACTCCGGGCACCTGCGTCAGGAGCTCTTCCGCCCACTCGGGCACGAACGGCGGGATGCCGGCCAGGGCGAGATAGCCCCACACGACGGCCCAGACGACGAGGAGCGTGCCGAGCGCCACGAGGCCCCGCACCCAGATCGCCTGCGACATGATCCAGTCGTTCCAGCGGCTCACGTGGTGCTTGGCGAAGTCGAGCCAGCGCTGGGCGAACTCGAACTCGCTGGCCAGGATCAGCAGCCCGAAGAAGACGACGAGCCAGCCCGGACCGGGCGCGGGCACCATGATGAGGCCGGCGACCGTGACCAGCGCGCCGACGACGCCGACGGCCGTGCGCCAGATGGCGTGCGTCACCGGGTTGCGGCGTAGCCGTGCCCGCCAGGCCCAGCGGTCCTCGTCGGCGTCGAGCGTGACGCCGACGTCGGAGTAGTCCACCGGCGTACGCGCGTCCTCCCCCGGGCGGTCGCGTGCCCCCCCGGCCGGCGTCACGGGTCGCTGTCCCGTTCGGAGCTGCTGCGGAACACCCGCTGCAGCTCGTCCGTCACCGGGTGCTCGACGGGCAGGAGGCGCTCGTCGACCGCGTGGATGGGCAGGACGTCCTTCGTGGTGCTGGTGATGAAGACCTCGTCAGCGGTGTGCAGGATGTCGAGCGGGAGCGCCTCCTCGCGGATCTCGACGCCGGCAGCCCGGCCCCACTCGATCGTCAGCTCACGGGTGATGCCGGGCAGCAGGCCGGCGTCGGTCGGCGGGGTGAGCACGGTGCCGTCGACGACGACGAAGACGTTGCTGCCGGTGCACTCGCACAGCTCGCCGCGCGTGTTGGCGAAGACGGCCTCGACGGCGCGCTCCTGCTTGGCGCGGGCCAGCGCCACGACGTTCTCGGCGTACGAGGTGGTCTTGAGCCCGGCCACGGCCGAGCGCTCGTTGCGGGTCCACGGCACGACGGTCAGCTTGCCGCTCTGCGGCGGTCGGGCCTGTGGCGCGGCGAGCACGATGTAGGTCAGCGACGTGTCGCCGCGGTCGGAGCCGAGCGGCCCGGGGCCCCCGGTGACGCTGTAGCGCAGGCGACCGAAGTCGATCACCGGACCGTCGAGGACGGCGGCCACACCCTTGTCCACGACGGCGAGGTCGAGCGGGGGCAGGCCCAGGCCGGCCGCGGACCGCTCGAGCCGCCGGTGGTGGCGCGTGAGGGCGAAGGGCCGGCCGTCGACGATCTTGGCGGTCTCGAAGACGCCGTCGCCGACGGTGACCGCGTGGTCGAGGGCCGATACGGAGGGGCCGTCCGGGTCGACGAGGTCGCCGTTCACCCAGACGCGTGTGGTGCTGCTCATGTGCCTCTGACGTCCCTTTCCTCCGGACCCCGCAGCCGCCGGATGGGCGGCCGACCGCGAGGGCTCATGGTGTCACAACGCCCGCGGCCAGCCCGATCAGCCGGGCCGCCTTGAGCTCGGTCTCGGCCCACTCCCCCGCCGGGTCCGAGTGCCACGTGATGCCGGCGCCGGTGCCGAACCGCAGCCAGCGCCGGCCGTCGTCATCGTGCTCGGCCCAGAAGGTGCGGATGCCGACAGCCAGCACGGCCTCGTCGGCGTCGGCGTCGACCCACCCGACCGCGCCGCAGTACGGCCCACGCAGCGCCGCCTCGAGGTCGCGGATGGCGGTCAGGGCGCTGGACTTGGGGGCTCCCGACACCGAACCGGGCGGGTAGGCGGCCGCGAAGACGTCGGTCCAGGCGGCCTCCTCGCGCAGGCGGCCGCTGACCGTGGAGACCAGGTGCACGAGGCCCGGATGCTGCTCCACCTCGCACAGCGCGTCGACGGTGACGGTCCCCGGGTCGCAGACGCCGGAGAGGTCGTTGCGCATGAGGTCGACGATCATGACGTTCTCCGCATGGTCCTTCGGGAGCATCGCGTCGGCCGTGGCGGCGGTGCCCTTGATCGGGCGCGTCACGAGTCGCCGGCCGTGTCGCGAGAGGTAGAGCTCGGGTGAGGCGCTCACGACGTCGAGCCCTGCCGGCTCGCATCGGACGCGCGCACCGTGCGGGGAGGGATTGCCGTGCCGCACGAGCGAACCCAGTGCGTCGAGATCCGCGTCCGCCGTGAGCTCGTGGCTGAGCACTCGGCAGACGTTCACCTGGTAGACGGTGCCCGCCGCGATGCGCCGCTGCACCTCCCGCACCGCTCCCACGTATGCCGTCCGGTCCAGCGAGCTGTGCCAGCGCCGGTCGAGCGGGCGCCAGCCCCCTGCGGGAGCGGGGTCGAGGGCGTCGCCGTGCGTGACGGCATGCGCCCGCTTGGTCACGTGCTGGAACCGCACCGCCGTCACGTCGCCCTCGAAGGTGGCGACGACGGCCCAGAACCCCTCGCCGGAGATGGCCTCCAGGGCGTCCTGGCCGTGGCGGACGTCGAGGACGCCGTGGGCGTCCCGGTCGGCGAAGCGGGCGTGGTCCACGCGCCGATCGTAGGGGGTGGGCCTACTGGGCCCCGAGGGCCTTCTCGATGTCGTCGGCGAGGTCGGCGGGCTCGGTGGTGGGCGCGTAGCGGCCGATGACCGTGCCGTCGCGGCCCACGAGGAACTTGGTGAAGTTCCACTTGATCCGCGCGCCGAGCAGGCCGCCCTTCTCCGACTTGAGCCAGGTGAAGAGCGGGTGCTCCCCCGGCCCGTTGACCTCGACCTTGGCGAACATCGGGAACGTCACTCCGTAGTCCTTCCGGCAGAACTCCCCGATCTCCTCCGCGGTGCCCGGCTCCTGGCCGCCGAACTGGTTGCACGGGAACCCGAGGACCGTGAAGCCCCGGTCGCGGAAGGTCTCGTGGAGCGTCTCGAGTCCCGCCAGCTGTGGCGTGTAACCGCACTTGCTGGCGGTGTTGACGACGAGGACGACGTCGCCGGAGTACGCGTCCAGCGAGACCTCCGTCCCGTCGAGGGAGGTGGCCTTGAAGTCGTGCAGCACCGTCACGGTGACTCCTCTTTGTTCGGTCGGTGATGGGGTTCGAACGGGGGCCCTCGCGGATGGGTGGTCCGTGCGGGCTCTTCCGGAGCTCAGGCCGAGCCGTCCTCTGGCTCGGGTGGGACGTCCTTGCCGCTGCGCTCGTCGCGTTCTGCCCAGTCCAGCAGCGGGCGGAAGTCGAAGACCGCGTCGTCGATGCCGGCGTGCAGGTCGCCGAGCCGTGCGAAGCGGTCGGGCATGGTCGCGATGGTGAAGTCCTGCGGCTCGGCATCCGCGATCTCGTCCCACGTGAGCGGCGCCGAGACGGTGCCGCGTGGGTTGCCCCGGACGCTGTAGGCAGCCGCGATCGTGTGGTCGCGGGCGTTCTGGTTGTAGTCGACGAAGAGGTCCTTGGGCGACCGGTCGCGGCGCCACCACGTCGTCGTGACCTCGTCGGGCAGCCGCCGCTCCACCTCGCGGGCGAAGGCCAGCGCTCCGCGGCGCACGTCCTTGAACCCCCACTCCGGGGCGATGCGGACGTAGACGTGAAGGCCCGCACCACCGGAGGTCTTCGGCCAGCCGACGGCGCCGAGCTCGTCGAGGATCTCGTGGGTCGTGGCCGCCGCCCGTCGCACCGTGTCGAAGCCGCACTCGGGCATCGGGTCGAGGTCGATGCGCCACTCGTCGGGCTTCTCGGTGTCGGCGCGCCGGCTGTTCCACGGGTGGAACTCGACCGTGGACATCTGCACGGCCCAGATGACGTCGGCCAGCTGCGTGACGCACAGCTCGTCGGCGTGCAGGCCGTAGCGGGGGAAGTGCAGGCGCACGGTCTGCACCCACGGGGGCGCTCCCGCCGGCAGCCTCTTCTGGTGCACCTTCTGGCCGTCGACGCCCTTGGGGAACCGGTGCAGCATGCACGGCCGGTCGCGCAACGCGTTGACGATCCCGGGGCCGACCGACAGGTAGTAGTCGGCCAGGTCACGCTTGGTCTCGCCGCGCTCCGAGAAGTAGACGCGGTCCGGGTTGGACAGGCGCACCGTGTGGTCGCCGACCTCGAGCTCCACGGCGGGGGTCTTGCTCGACGCAACCATGGGCGACAGCCTACGGACCCGCGAGGCGGCACACGGCATATGGCACGGCCCGGCTCCCGCTCGCCTGGCGCCGGGCACTCCGCGGGGTGCGCGCAGAAGCGGAAGGGCCCGCCGACGTGAGTCGACGGGCCCTTCCAGCGGAGCGGACGACCGGGCTCGAACCGGCGACCTCAACCTTGGCAAGGTTGCGCTCTACCAACTGAGCTACGTCCGCGTGCCAACCTCCGAGCCGTGGGCCCGGGGCGCGAGGTAGACCATAGCGGACGGCCGGGCCGAGTGCGAAACCCGCTCTGCGCGTGGTCGTTCGGCAGCCGTTCGGGTGCGCTCCGACTACTGCTCGACCTCCATCTCGCCGAGCTCTGACCACTGCGTGCCCTCGACCGTCGTGTTGACGATCTTCGGCGTGGCGGACAGGTAGGCGGGAAGGGTCGAGGTGGCCTCCGTGAAGTGGTCGCTCTGCACGTGCGCGCCACCTGCGGCCTCGTCACGGAAGGCCTCGACGAGCACGTACTCGGTCGGGTCGTCGAGGCTGCGGGACCAGTCGAACCACAGGCAGCCCTCCTCGGCGCGGGTGGCCTCGGTGAACGCCCGGGAGATCTGGGGCCAGTCGTCGGCGTGCTCCGGCTTCACGGCGAACTTCGCGGTGATGAAGATCAAGGTGCTTCCTCCTGGTGTCGACGTGCCTCGACAAGTAGCGGGATGCACGTCTGGGTGGTCGTCGACCGATGCGTACCCGTCCCTCGACGTGAACCACCCCGTGCGGGCGGTGCCGTGGGCCGTGCCGCTGGCCCTCGAGGAGGACCACGCGGGCCGGGTCGCCGACCTGCAGCTGTACGTCCGTCAGGATCACGCGGAACGTGACGAGGCTGCCCTCGGACGGCTGGTGCTGGCCGAGGAGAAGCACCACTGGTGGTGACACCCGCCCGTCGGGCTGCCCCGGCGAAGGGCGTGGCCACAAGCGGTCGGGCGGCCGACTCATCCTCGGCGGCTGATGAGCAGGCCCTGCGGGCGCCGCTGCAATGAATGCATGTGTCGTTGGATGGTGTACTCAGGTGAACCGGTCCTCGCAGAGGACCTCCTCTTCAAGCCGGAGCACTCGCTCATCGAGCAGAGCCTGCACTCGAGGATGGGGGCGACGACCACCAACGGTGACGGCTTCGGCATCGGGTGGTACGGCGAGGGCCCGGTCCCCGCGATCTTCAAGAGCGTCGAACCCGCATGGAACGACCGCAACCTGCGGGAGGTGACCACCCAGGTGCGCACCGGTCTGCTGTTCGCGCACGTGCGCGCCTCCACGGGAACGCCGGTGCAGCGCAGCAACTGCCACCCGTTCCGGCACGGCAGCTGGCTGTGGATGCACAACGGGGCCGTCGGGGGCTTCCATGAGCTGAAGCGTGACCTCATGTTCGCCGTGGATCCCTCGCTCTACCCGGACGTCGAGGGCTCCACCGACTCCGAGGCCCTCTTCTTCCTGGCCCTGACCTTCGGGCTCGAGGACGACCCCATCGCCGCCGTGGCACGCGCCGTGGGCTTCGTCGAGGAGCAGGCCGAGCGTCGCGGCATCCCGAACCCTGTCCAGGCCACCATGGCAGCCAGCGACGGACACTCGGTGTGGGCCTTCAGGTACTCCACCGCGCACCAGAGCCGCACCCTCTACCACTCGACGAACGTCACCAGGCTGCGCGAGCTGCACCCGGAGCTCGAGATGCTCCGGACGCTGAGCGACGACACCCGGTTCGTCGTCTCAGAGCCGCTGCGGGACCTCCCGGGGGCGTGGCGCGAGGTGCCCGAGTCGTCGTGCGGCATCATCCAGCCCGGCGACGACGAGATCCGACCCTTCGAACCGACGCGTCCCGCCCTCGTGCTCTGACGCCCGTCACTGCCCTCGCGGTCCGGGGATCTGCTGTGCCTCGGTGATGCCCTCGGCGTCGATGCCCTCGGCGTCGATGCCCTCGGCGTCGATGCCCTCGGCGTCCCCGATGCCCGCGATGTCCTCGACATCCTCGATGTCCTCAGCCCCACCGGCGTCCTCGGCGCCACCGCCACCACTGGCGTCCTCCACCTTGTGGATCGCGGTCACACCGATGCCCAGGGACTCGAGCAGCGCCAGCGCTCGACCCAGCACGCCGGCGTCGACGGCGTCGACACTGACGACGGTCGCCCTGCCGCTCTTACGTCGGCGCAGCGGGAGTGCGGGGTCGAGCAGATCCGCGGTCAGCTCCCCGTCGATGACGATGTCGTACCTCTGCATAACGGGCCTCACATTCGCAAACCCTCGAAGTCGGCTCGAACGCCGGTGCCCGTGACTAGGCTGGCAAGGAAGAGAGACGCAAGCATCCACCGACGGGGATGACATGGTTGGACCACGTCAGGCGCGGATGACCCCTCCACCGGCGTCCGCCCAGACCATCGATCGCCCGCGACTGGTGCCACTCATCGACGGGCACCCGGTGGTCGTGCTCGCAGGCATGGCCGGCTACGGAAAGTCGACGCTTCTCGCCGAGGCCGCGCGACGCCAGCAGGAGCACGGCGTGGCCATCTGGCTGACCCTCGACGACTCGGACCGCGTCCCGGTGCGCCTCGTGTCGGACCTCATCACCGCTGCCGGCATGTCGAACCTGGAGGCGACGGGGGCGGACCTGGCGCCGCTGCGGGAGTCGACCCTGAGAGCCGAACCGCTCACCCTCGTCGACTCGTTCCTCGAGGTGCTCTACGACGCGGCAGTGCCGTCGACACTCGTGCTCGACGACCTGCAGCACCTCACCGTGTCCCCGGCGTCGGCCGGTCTGGTCGACCACCTGCTGAGATGGGCCCCTGCCAACATGCGCATCGCCATCGCTGCGCGCGTGGTCCCGCCTCTTCGTCTCCAGCGCCTCCGGCTGGACGACCGGCTCGCCTACCTCACGCACGAGGACCTCGCGTTCACGTCCGACGAGACGGCTGAAGCCGTACGGGCCGCAGGGCTCGACCTCGACGCCGCCACCGTCGGATCCATCCACGACACCACCGGAGGTTGGCCCGCGGGTGTGCGCATGGCGGTACTGGCGGCACGCCAGTACGGGATCCGGCAGCAGGTACCGCCCGAGCTCCGGCGCGACCAGGCGCTGGCCGAGTACCTCGCCACGGAGGTGCTTGCCTCCCTGAGCGACGACGTGAGGGAGTTCGTGCTCGACAGCACGCTGGACGAGCAGGTCTGTCCGTCGCTCGTGGACAGCGTGCGCGGCACGCACAACGCCGAGGTGCTGCTGGAGCAGTGCGTCGCCGACGGTCTCTTCCTCTCGCGCCGTAGCAACGGGAGCGAGCCCTGGTACTCCTGGCATCCCCTCTTCGCCGCACACACCCACCGGCGGCTGGTCGCCGACCACCCCGAGCGGGCCACCGCGCAGCACGCTGCCGCCGCGGCCTGGTGGAGCTCCGTCGACGCTCCGACGGCGATCAGGCACGCTGCGATGGCCGGCGACGGTGGCCTGACCTCCGGGATCTTCACGAAACACTGGCTGGAGCTCTTCCTCGAAGGGCGCGAGGACGCTGTTCTGGACGCCCTCGACCAGCTGCCGGAGCAGTCGTCGTACTCCGGTGACGCCCACCTGGCCCGGGCGCTGATCCTGGTCCAGCAGGGAAAGATGGATGAAGCCGGCTTCGAGATCGACGCCGCTCGTGGCGCCGGCGGAGGACTGCCGGCGGCGGAGAAGGCACGATTCGAGGACCGCATGGCCGTTGTGGAGCTCTTCCGGACCGGTTACGGTCTGGGGCTCAGCGCGGCGTTCGAGCCCGGAGCGGCACTGCTCGAGCGGTTCGACCAGAGCCAGCGCCCCACGGAGCCGGCCATCCTCGCGTCGGTCCAGATGTTCGTCGGGATGGGCGAGGCGCGGCTCCAGGGGCAGGGCGGCCTCGTGCTCGAGATGTTGCGCTCCTCCGCCGCCACCGCGCACGACACCGGGCTGCTGGCGCTGGAGCTGACCGCACTCGCGGAGTCGTGCATCCCTGCTGTGGCGGAGGGTCGGCTCAGCGAGACCCGCGACCTCGCTGTCAACCTCCTCACACGTGCCGAGGAGCGCGGCTGGGTGGGCCTGTCCACCCTCGCTCCCGCCGTCGCGTTCCTCGGGTGGCTCGACTACTGGCGCGGCAACCTGCACGAGTCACGAGCACAGCTCGAGCGGAGCCTCTCGATGATGCTCCCCTTCGACTGGGAGCTGCGCGGGCTCACGCTGAACTTCCTCACGAAGACGTGCCTGTCCCTCGGCGACGTCACCGGCGCGAGGCGGGCCGCGGACCAGATCGAGGGGCTCATCGAGTCCGGCCGAAGCGCCCCGATGTGGCCCTCGATGTACGCCGCCCTCGAAGGACTGCTGCTCATGGCCGAGGGCCGGACGGGCGAGGCCGTCGCCCTGGCCCGGGGTCCGGTGACCGAACCGGAGTACCCGTTGTCCCGGGCTCACCGTGCGACGGTGCTCGTGCGCGCCGGCCTCCCGACCGACGCCCTGGCCGAGCTGGACCACGTGCCCGCCGACCGCTTCGTGCACGTCGAGTGCGCCTCGCGCTGCGTCGAGGCGGAAGCGCGCGCGGCGCTGGATCGGCCGGACGCGCACACCTCCCTCGAGCTCGCCCTGGCCGCGGCGGAGCCGGACGAGCTCTACGGTCCCTTCCTCGCGTCCGGCGAGCAGCTTCGGGGGCTGCTGAGGTCGCACCTGCGGCACGGCACCGCCCACGCGACGGCGGTGACGCAGGTGCTGGCGCGGATCTCCTCCGGGCAGCGGCAGGACGTGACCGGCTGGAGCGAGCAGCTCACCCAGCGTGAGCACGAGATCCTGCACTACCTCGCGACCAACCTCACCGCGGCCGAGATCGCCGAGGCGGAGTACATCTCGCTGCACACCGCCAAGACGCACATCGCGCACATCTACCAGAAGCTCGGTGTCAGCAGCCGTCGGGCGGCGATCCGACGCGCCGCCGAGCTGGAGCTGTACTGACACCAGCTGTACTGACAACCTCCCCGGCGCTCGAGGAACCGGCGGTCATCTCCCCCCGATGAGGCGACGCGCAGGTGGCTGCGGCGCCCGGACTATGGCTCTGACGCTCAGGGGACCGCAGAGGGAGAGGGACACCATGCACGCCGTCGTGACCGTGACCGGGGACGTGGACGAGCGCGACATCTGGCCTTATGCCACGTGGTGCGACAGCGACGGGACCAGAACGACGCTGACCGTCCGGGTGCACGACAGCCAGGAGCTGGTGGCCGTGCTCGGCAGCCTGACCGCTCTGGGGCTGGAGGTGACCTCCACGCAGCTCGTCGAGGAGCCGCCGGAACGCCATGGCACGGGGCAGCCCGACACCCGGTGAGCCACCTTCTCGTCCGCAGAGAGCGATGACGCGGACCTTTCGCCGCGACAGATTGGGTGGTGGAGGCGGCCACTCACCGCCACATTCGCGAGTCATCATGAAAGGACTGGCTCACCATGGACTTCTGGAGCTTCTTCTGGCTGCTCGTATGGTCCTTCTGCTTCGTGGCATACCTGATGATCCTCTTCCACATCTTCGGAGACCTCTTCCGGGACAAGGAGCTGGGGGGATTCGCCAAGGTCCTGTGGGTGGTCGTCCTCTTCGTCCTGCCCTTCCTGGCCGCACTCATCTACCTCGTCGTCCGCGGCCGCGGCATGGCCGAGCGCGAGATGGAGGGCAAGCAGCGCCAGATGGCCGCACAGGAGGAGTACATCCGCAGTGTGGCCGCGCCGCAGAGCGCGACCGGTGTCGACCAGCTCGCCCAGGCGAAGTCCCTGCTCGACAGCGGCCTGATCACCGCCGACGACTTCGCCCAGATCAAGCAGAAGGCGCTCGCCTGAGCGGGCGCCGCCGAGGTCGCCCTTCAGGAGTGACCTCGTCAGGCTGACGCCGTCGAAGCGTCGTGATGAAAGGACCGGGTCGCCGTGGACTTCTGGAGCTACTTCTGGTTGCTGGTGTGGACCTTCCTGTTCGTGGCCTACCTGATGGTGCTCTTCCGCATCCTCGGCGACCTCTTCCGCGACAGGGACCTGGGCGGCTTCGCGAAGGTGGTGTGGGTCCTGGCCCTCGTCGTGTTCCCCCTGCTCACCTCCCTCGTCTACCTGATGGTCCGTGGCCGCGGCATGGCCGAGCGCACGATGGAGCGAGACCTGCGCCAGGCGGATGCGCGCGATGTGTACGTCAGGAGCGTCGCCGGGTCGAGCGGCTCGACGCCCGTCGAGCAGCTGACCAA
Source organism: Terrabacter terrae (assembly GCF_039529575.1). Lineage (NCBI taxonomy): Bacteria > Bacillati > Actinomycetota > Actinomycetes > Micrococcales > Intrasporangiaceae > Terrabacter > Terrabacter terrae. Next base: position 1,599,984 of record NZ_BAAANB010000021.1, on the reverse strand, counting down.
GGCCAAGTCGCTGCTCGACAGCGGCGCGATCAGCACCGAGGACTTCGCCCAGATCAAGGTGAGGGCCTTGGCCTGAGAGCGTTGCCCGGCAACGGGAGGGGCGTCTTGCGTCACCGCGAGACGCCCCTCCCACCGGACGAGCTGAGCCGCGGCTTCGTGTCGCCCGAGGGCGGGGTTCGAGCCAAACCGTGGCACCGGCTGCCGCGCGCAGGAAGATGAAGTATGCGTGAGGTGTCGATCGGTGCCCTACGGCTGGATCGCTTCGCCGAGGTGCTCCCGCCGGAGCGGGTCGCCGTCCTGAAGACCGCTGCCGACAGGGCGGCCCACCGGCTGGCCGGGCGCACGGTCTGGAACGTCAGCTCGACCGAGCGCGGCGGCGGTGTGGCCGAGATGCTCCAGACGCTGGTTGCCTACGGCCAGGGCGCCGGGGTCCGTACGCGCTGGGTCGTCGTCACGGGCGACGAGCGGTTCTTCACCGTGACCAAGCGGCTGCACAACCTGATCCACGGCTTCTCCGGAGACGGGGCCGAGCTCGACGCGGACGACGAGTCCCACTACCGCGAGGTCCTGGCCCGCAACCTCGAGGGCTGGGAGGAACAGGTCCGGCCCGGCGACATCGTGCTGCTTCACGACCCCCAGACCGTCGGCCTCGCCGGTGCCCTCCGCGCCTTGGGCGCACAGGTGATCTGGCGCTGCCACATCGGGAGCGACCGCGCCGACGGGCACAGCAGCCGGGCCTGGGACTTTCTGCGTCCGTTCGTCGAGGACGCCGACGCATACGTCTTCTCCCGGCGGGAGTACGCGCCGGCATGGCTGCCGGCATCCCGGGTGTGGGTGATCCCGCCGTCGCTCGACCCGTTCAGTGCGAAGAACGCCCCGATGACGGAGGAGAGCGTGCGCGGGGCGCTGCACCGGGCGGGGATCGTCGAGCGCCTGGACGGGGACGGGAACGTCGCCTTCGTGCGTCGGAACGGCACCCCGGGCACCGTCCGCGTCCACCATGGGCTGCTCGTGGACGAGGAGCGACCACTGCCTCCGGACGCCGCCGTGATGCTGCAGGTCAGCAGGTGGGACCGGCTCAAGGACATGGCCGGTGTGCTCACCGGCTTCGCCGACCACGAGGCCCGCTTCCCCGACGGCGTGCACCTGCTCCTCGTCGGTCCGGACGTGCGCGGGGTGAGCGACGACCCCGAGGGGGCACAGGTGCTCAGCGAGTGCCGACAGCTGCGTGCCGCACTGCCGCCTCCGACGCGTGCGCGGGTGCACCTGTGCTGCCTGTCCATGGATGACGTCGACGAGAACGCGCACCTGGTCAACGCCATTCAGCGGCACGCGACCGTCGTGGTGCAGAAGAGCCTCATGGAGGGCTTCGGCCTCACCGTGACCGAGCCGATGTGGAAGGAGCGGCCCGTCGTCGCCTCGGCGGTCGGCGGCATCGTGGACCAGATCGAGGACGACGTCAGCGGCGTGCTGCTGCAGGACCCGGCGGACCTCGACCGCTTCGCCGCCCTCGCCGCCGACCTCTTCCGGGACCCCGGACGCCGAGCGCGGATCGGCGCTGCGGCCCACGAGCGCGTGACCCGACAGTTCCTCGGCGACCGTCATCTCATCCAGTACGGCGAGCTGTTCGCCGCCCTGGTCGCCGGTTCGGAGTCGCCGAGCCGTTGATCGTGTTCGGGGTGCGGACACCGTCACGACGCGCCACCCTGTCCGGGACCGGTTCAGAACCCGTCGACGACCCAGGAGCGCGCCCGATGTCACTCGCACGGATCCACAACTTCTCCATCTCCCTCGACGGATTCGCCACCGGCGAGCCGCAGACCCTCGAGACCCCGTTCGGGCATGCCGGCCAACGACTGCACCGGTGGATGATGGCCACCCGGTACTGGGACCCGAGCGGCACGGCGGGAGTCGACGACGCCTTCGCCGAGCGCCACGGTCCCGGCATCGGCGCGGAGATCATGGGCGCCAACAAGTTCGGGCCCCCCGGGTGGCAGGACGACCCGGACTGGAGGGGATGGTGGGGCCCGAACCCGCCCTTCCACACCCCGACCTTCGTGCTCACCCACCGCCCGCGGTCGCCGATCGAGATGGAGGGCGGCACGACGTTCCACTTCCTCGACGCCTCCCCTGCCGAAGCGCTCGAGGTGGCACGCGCGGCAGCGGACGGCCAGGACGTCCGGATCGGCGGCGGGGCCACGGTGGTGCGCGACTTCCTCGCCGCCGGACTGGTCGACCACATGCATCTCGTGCAGGTCCCGATCGTGCTGGGCCGCGGCGTGCGCCTGTGGGACGGCCTCGAGGCGCTGGAGGCCGGCTACGCGGTGGAGTCGGTCTCGTCCCCCAGCGGCGTCACGCACCTGACCTTCACACGCGAGGCCTGACGGTCGTGGGGTCTGACGGACGTGGGGTCTGACGGTTGCTCGGGGCCGGATGCACGCCGCGTGGTTCACGCGTGCGTGCCGTGATGGGTCGGCAGGTGGAGGAGGACGGGCCGCTGGCGCACGAGGAGCGCTCCGCCGGTGACGATGCACACGACCTCGGCGGCCGCGGCCACCCAGACTGAGCCTCCGCGCCACTCGGTGTGGATGCCGAGGAGGCCGACGGTCGAGGCGATGGTGAACGCTCCGAGGGTCGCCACCCCGAAGCCGAGAGTCAGGAACGCCGCCACCCAGTGGCGCCAGGCCACGAGCAGTCCGGCGATGACGACGCCGGACACGACGTTGACGAGGAACATCGGCCCGACGGACTGGTCGCGTACCCCGTCGAACCACAGGTAGAGGTGCACTCCGGCGGAGACGAGCAGCGCCGCTGCACCCACGAGTCGCAGGGTCATGATGGCCCTTCCTTCCTGCTCCACAGCCGATCCCCAGCACGTGGGCCGTCGTTAGTTGGACACCTGTGATGACGCCCGGAAGGGCGTAGCCGGTTCATCGCGCCATCGGCTGGACGCCAGCGGAAGTCAGCGGAACGACGTCGGCGTCGCACTGCATGTCGAACCGCGGGTTCGGGCCGTGTGACCCGCCGGAAGGTCGGCTCGTGGCTACGCTGACGCCGTGGTGACGGACGCACGAGCGTTCTGGCTGGTCGAGCCCGGGCGGGGGGAGATCCGGCCCGTCATCGTGCGCGCTCCCGGCGCCGGCGAGGTGCTCGTGCGCACGCTGCACTCGGCAGTGAGCCGCGGCACCGAGGCACTGGTGTTTCGCGGCGCCGTGCCCCGCAGCCAGTGGGAGGCCATGCGCGCCCCCTTCCAGGAGGGTGACTTCCCTGCGCCGGTCAAGTACGGCTATCTCTCCGTGGGCGTCGTGGAGCAGGGCCCCTCTCCGCTTTGCGGAAGGACCGTGTTCTGCCTGCACCCGCACCAGACGGCATACGTCGTGCCCGCGTCGGCGGTTGTCGTGGTGCCCGACGCCCTGCCCGCGGCGCGGGCCGTGCTCGCCGGCGCCGTGGAGACGGCGGTGAACGCGCTGTGGGACGTCCCGCCCCTGATCGGCGACCGGGTGGCCGTCATCGGCGCGGGCATGGTCGGCTGCAGCGTCGCCCGGCTGCTCGCCCGCATCCCGGGCGTGGAGGTGATCCTCGTCGACGTCGACCCGTCACGAGCCACGACGGCAGAGGCGCTCGAGGTCGCCTTCGCCCGTCCGGACGAGGGCCTGCCGGTCGCGACCTGTGACCTCGTCGTGCACGCGAGCGCCACCTCGGCCGGACTGCAGACCGCGCTCGACCTGCTGAGGCCGGAGGGCACCGTCCTGGAGCTCAGCTGGTACGGCGACACGACCGTCGAGCTGGCCCTCGGCAGCGCCTTCCACTCCGGGCGTCTCGGCATCCGCGCCAGCCAGGTGGGCGTCGTGTCTCCCGCTCGCCGGTCCAGGTACACGACCACCGAACGGCTATCTCTCGCATTGGACCTGCTCCGCGACGACGCCTTCGACGCGCTTCTCACCGGCAGCTCGCCGTTCGAGGACCTTCCCGACGTGCTGCCGCGGCTGGCCGACGGGCGCCTGCCCGCGATCTGCCACTCGATCACCTACCCGACGAGCGACGGAACGGGGTGACAGGTGTACGGCGTCACCGTCCGCGACCACATGATGGTCGCCCACAGCTTCGAGGGTGAGCGGTTCGGCCCGGCGCAGCGACTGCACGGCGCCACCTTCGTCGTCGACGCGACGTTCCGTGGACCCGAGCTCGACCCCGACGGGATCCTCCTCGACATGGGGCTGGCCGCCGAACAGCTGCACGAGCTCGTCGGGGACCTCAGCTACCGCAACCTGGACGAGGTCGAGGGTCTGGGACGCAACACCTCGACCGAGGTGCTCGCCCGGCACGTCGCCGACCAGCTGGCCGAGCTGATCCGGTCCGGGGCCCTGGGCACCGACCCCGGGCGGGTGACGAGTCTCGTCGTCACCCTCCACGAGTCGCACGTGGCATGGGCGTCGTACGAGCGGATCCTCTGAGGGTCGACGATGCCGACCTTGCATGCGCTGCTGCCGGAGGCGGTCCGTGACCCGACGCGTCCCAGCGGCGGCAACACCTACGACACACGCCTCCTCACGGAGCTGCAGGGCCTCGGGTGGAGGGTCGAGGAGCACCTGGTCGCCGGCAGCTGGCCGGTCCCCGACGCGGCGGGACGCCGCTCGCTCGGCGAGGCGGCTGCGCGTCCTCCCACCGGTGGGCTCGTGCTCGTCGACGGCCTCGTGGCCTCGGGTTCCCCGGAGGTGCTGGTGCCGCTGGCGCGCCGGGCGTGCCTCGTCGTCCTCGTCCACCTGCCCCTTGGCGGCATCGGTGAGCTGGCCGTGCTGCGCGCGGCGTCGACGGTCATCACGACGAGCGCATGGTCCCGCGACCGTCTCCTCCGGATGCACGGGCTGGTGGGGTCGGAGGGGGCTCGTGTCCACGTCGTGGAACCGGGCGTCGACTCGGCGCCGTTGGCCGCCGGCACACCCGCCGGAGGCGGGTTGCTCTGCGTCGGGGCCGTCACCCCGCTCAAAGGTCAGGACCTGCTCGTGGACGCGCTGGGCTCGCTCACCGACCTGCCGTGGCGCTGCGTGTGCGCCGGGTCCCTCGAGATCGACGTCCCTTTCGCCGACGAGGTCGTCCGGCGGGCGCGAGCCGCCGGCATCGCCGACCGGGTCTCCTTCCCGGGCCCGCTCCGCAGCGAGGAGCTCGCCGACGCGTACGCGTCCGCCGACCTGGTCGTCCAGCCCTCCCGCGTCGAGACGTACGGGATGGTCGTCACCGAGGCGCTGGCCCGCGCAGTGCCCGTCGCCGCGAGCAGCGCCGGTGGCCTGCCCTCGACCCTGCGCGGCCCCGGTGGTGAGGGACGCGTCGAAGGGGCCGTGGAGACCACGGACCTGCCGGGGTTCCTGGTGGCCGCGGGCGACCCGCATGCCCTGGCGGCAGGGCTGCGCTCGTGGCTGACGGAGGCGGACCTCCGTGACCGGCTGCGACAGTACGCCGTCGCGCGCCGGTCGCGGCTCCTACCGTGGTCAGGGACAGCCCGGCACGTCGCGGCCCTGCTCGCAGTGCTCCGCGACTGAACCCTTCCGGACCTGGAGACGTCCTCGAGGGTGGCGCCCGGAACGGTGCCGGGCCGGCAGGCCGAGGGCTCGAGGCACCGCAGGAGGCGAGGATGGGGTGGGTCCGCTGGTGGATGCGTCCTCTGGGCGTGCTGGCGCTCGTCGGCGTGCTGGCCTGGCGAGTGGAGCCGGCGGCGGTCACGCACGCCTGGCACCAGGTCGACCCGGCGACCTTCGGGCTCGCCCTCGCTGCCGCCGTCGCGGTCGCCGTCGTCTCCACCGTGTGCGTGGCCTGGCGCTGGGTCCTCGTCGCGCGCGGGCTGGGGCTGGCACTGACGCTGCCCGACGCGGTGGCCGCGTCGTACCGGGCCCAGTTCCTCAACGTGACCCTCCCGGCCGGCGTGGCCGGCGACGTGCACCGCGCGGTCACCCACGGCCGGTCCGCCGGCGACGTGGCGCGTGGGGCGTATGCCGTCGTGTGCGAGCGGGCCGCCGGCCAGGCCGTCCAGGTCGCGCTGGCGCTCGCCGCCTTGGCGACCGTGCCCTCCCCGCTCCACTGGACGTCGGGGCTGTCCGTGGGACCGCCCGGGCGGGTCGGTTGGGGCGTCGGTGTTGCCGGTGCGGTCGTCGTGGGCCTCGGGATGCGAGCCCGACTGCGGCGCAGAAGCTCCGGCGTCGGTGCTGTGCCTGGGGGTGCGCGTTCCGGGCTTCGGCGGGCACTGCTGTCCCCTCGTGTCTGGCCGGCAGTCGTCGTCCTGTCGGTTGTCGCAGTGGCCGGCCACGTCGGCACGTTCCTGCTCGCGGCTCGCGCCGCCGGAGTCGCGGCGGTGCCCCTGCAGCTCGTCCCTCTGGCGTTCGTGGTGCTCCTCGCGGCCGCCGTCCCCGTCAACCTCGCCGGGTGGGGCCCGCGTGAAGGCGCGGCGGCCTGGGTGTTCGGCGCGTCGGGACTCGGCGCCGACCGCGGCGTCGTCGTCGCGGCGGTCTACGGGGCACTGGTGGTCGTCGCGAGCCTGCCGGGAGCCGCGGTGATCCTGCACTCCCGCCGGAGGAACCGCGTCCCCGGGCCGGCCTGCACGGGGAGGGCGCATGCCTGAGAGCGACGACGTGACCGCTTCCACGAGGCCGGCAGCGCCCCCGGATCGACCATATGTCGTGCTCAGCTGCGGCATGTCGATCGACGGCTACCTCGACACGCCCGGGCCGCAACGGCTGCTCCTGTCCAACGACGCCGACTTCGACCGCGTCGACGCCGAACGGGCCGCCTCCGACGCGATCCTCGTCGGGGCCACCACCATCCGCCACGACGACCCCCGCCTGCTCGTCCGCTCCACCACGAGGCGCGCCGACCGCGTCGCCCGTGGGCTGTCGCACTCCCCCACGAAGGTCACCCTGACCAGAAGGGGCGACCTGGACGCGAGGGCTCGCTTCTTCGCCGACGACGGGGTGGAGAAGCTCGTCTACTGCCCCTTGACGGCATACGACCACGCCCTGGCCCGAGTGGGGGGCCGCGCCACCGTCGTCTCGGTCGGCGAGGCCTGCGAGCTGCAGCACGTCTTCGCCGACCTCCGGGCGCGTGGCGTCGGGAGGCTCATGGTCGAGGGTGGAGGCACCGTGCACACCCAGGTGCTCGCCGCCGACCTCGCCGACGAGCTGCAGCTCGTGGTCGCGCCGTTCTTCGTCGGCAGCTCGCGCGCCACGCGCTTCGTCGGCGACGCGGCGTACCCGTTCGACCGCGACCGACGGGCGACGCTCACGGAGCTGCGCCAGATCGGCGACGTCGCCCTGCTGCGCTATGCCTTGTCCCCGCGCTGCGCGGTGCTGCCGCCCTCACCCGACCATGCCCATACGCAACGAGACATGGAGCCAGGCAGATGACGCAACCCGCGATGAGTCCCGAGTCGCTCGGGGACACCCTCCCACCACCCGCGACCGTCCGGACCTCGGTCCTCGTGCCGCTGGCACTGGCTGACGGTTTCCAGACGGTGGCACTGGCGCACACGTTCAGCGGGCTCGTCGACGGCCTCGAGCACGTGGCGCTCGGGCTGGGTGACCGGGCGGCGCCACGGGACCTGACGCCTCGCCCGCCCGGCACCGCGCCCCTCGTGCGGTTGCACAGCGAGTGCCTCACCGGAGACGTGTTCGGCAGCCGGCGCTGCGACTGCGGGCCGCAGCTCAACGAAGCAGTCCGGCGGATCGCGGCCGCCGGCGGATACCTGCTCTACCTGCGTCAGGAAGGCCGCGGGATCGGCCTGTACCCCAAGCTCGACGCCTACGTCCTCCAGGACCGCGGTCTCGACACCTACGAGGCGAACCTCGCGCTCGGGTTCGGCGCCGACGAGCGGGACTACACCGTCGCCGCGCAGATGCTCCTCGCGCTCGACACCCCGCGCGTCCGGATCCTCACGAACAACCCCGACAAGCCCGCCCAGCTGCAGCGGCTCGGCCTCGAGATCACGCGCGTGGTCCCGACCGCCGTGCACGTGTCAGCGGCCAACGCGCACTACCTGTCCACGAAGGCACGCAGTGGCGCCCACACCCTCGAGCTGCCTGCCACGCCGGGTGAGTCCGACTGAGCCAGGAGGCCGGTACCGGGAGGGAGCCGGCCGCCGCCCGTCACTCGGCCCTCAGCAGCTCGATCAGGGAGTCGGCTTCCTCTGCGCAGGCTGGGCAGGCGCTCAGGTGCGTGGCCATGGCGTCATCAGGCGGATGTGTGCCGCGGACCACGCCGTCGGCATACGCGTCCATCCGCTCGAAGCAGTCCTCGCAGGAGAGCCATGGCGTCGTGTCGCGCAGCAGCGCGTCGACGGCTGGACCGGTCAATGGCGACGGGCGTGACTGCGGTGTCTGGGATGTGTCTTTCATCGGTTGCCTCCCGCAGGGGTGGAGGAGTCGTCGGGATCCGGTGCCGTCAGCGGCCGGATCGGCTGTCGACGGTCCACGGGCAGGAAGCCCTGGGCCGTGAGCTCGGCGCGCAGCCGCACCCGGGTGTCGTGGAGCGTCTTGTAGAGGGCGCCGCGGCTCGTGCCGAGCCGTTCGGCCAGCACGTCGATCGGGACGGTGTCGACGAGGAGGGCGACGGCGATGCGCCGCTGGTAAGGCGTGAGCACCCGGCGCATGGCGTCCACCACCGCGTCGGCGAGCGCTGTGCCTTCCGCGCGCAGCTGGGGATCGTCAGCGGCAGACGCCGACGGCTCGTCGAGGTCGCGCAGCTCCACCTCGCGGTGCTGCCACTGCAGGCGCCGAACCTCGGTGGCGGCCTGCAGGATGGCGAACTTGAAGGCCCACGTGGTGAATCGGCTCCGACCCTCGAAGGTGTTCAGCTTCCCCAGGAGGGCCGTCATGGCCTCGTCGGCCGCCTGGTTGACGAGCAGCTCGACGGCGTCCGGGGAGGTGTCCGGCAGGGCGGCGCGCATCCGCCACACCTGGTGACCGCACGCGCGGAGCATCAGGCCGTGCAGCCGTCGCAGGGCCGCGAGCTGGTCGGGGCCGTCGCCGCGCAGCGCCTCGACCCAGTCCACCGGCTCGTCCGCAGGAGCGCAGGCCGGAGGGTCGGCGGGAGGGTCGGCGGGAGGATCGGCGGGAGGATCGGCGTCGAGCGGCGCCAGGGGCGACCGAGTGCCGCGGCGGGCCTCGTCCCTCTTCACCGCGGGCATCAGGGCAGCCCCCGTCGGGCGGTGCCGACGTCACCGAGCGGCGCGAGGTCCTCGAGGGGGGACAGTATGCGTGCCGCCAGCTCTGGGGGGCAGCCGGCGTCGACCAGCTCCAGGAGGGCGTGCAGGTCGACGCGCTGGCGGGCGAGCGAATCGACAAGGGCCGCAGGGAACCCCGCCTCGCGCAGCCTGCACAGCCGCCATTCGACGACGTCGAGCGGCGGCCCGGGCGATGCGCACGGGGCAGGTCTGGCACTGGACTGGCGGGTGATCATGCCTGTTTGCCGTCCGGAGAGGCGCACGTCTTACCGAACGCGCCGACGTCCCGACGGTCGTTCGGGTCGTCCGTAAGACCAGTGTGTGCTGAGCGCGCTGACACCCCGTCAGCGTCCCACTCCAAGGTTCCGATGTCTCGTGACCAGGGCAGGGCCACCCGGCCAGCGTCAGGAGCAGCCATGCTCACCATCCGCCTCCGCTCACCCTCCACAGCGGACACCGCACCCGCGCGCCGAGGAACGACCCGGCATACCGGGCGTATGCCGTTCGGCGCGCTGCCTTCGTCGTCGCACCGATCGTCTTCGGCCTCGACGAGCTCACCGACCTTCTCGTGAGTGGGACCAGTACCTCCCCCTCGGCGGCGAGTCGCTGGCTCGCACTGCCGAGCGCATGGCGGCGCCGGGTCGGCGTCCTGCGCGAGGACTCCCGGTCCCGTGCGGAGTTCCTCGCACCCACCCGGCCGGTCACGTGAGGCCGGCTCGGTCAGACGACCCCGGGTGGCGCGAGCTCAGGCTTCGCCGACGATCACCAACTCGTTGCCCTCGGGGTCGGTCACCAGCCAGCGACCCTCCGACTGGTCGAGGAGCCGGCCCCCGGCGGCCACCGTCCGGTCGAGGCGGGTCGGCGCGAGATCCGCCGGAACTGCGAGCTCGAAGTGGATGCGGTTGCGCTGCCGTCGTCGCTCCGTCTCCGAGGCATCAAGCTGCTGGAACACGAGGACCGGGTTCAGCCGGCGCGGATCATGGATGTCGCTCAGTCCTGCCCTCCGGTCCGCGGTGTAGCCGAGCGCGGCCACCCAGAACGCTCGGACCGTGGCGACGTCTGCGGCGTCGAGAAAGAGCTGGACATGGCGCGGCAGCCCGGGGTCAGCAGTGGCTCGGAGCTCGCGAGCCACCGCCTGGAGTCGCCGAGCGAGGTCGGTGAACTCGACGTCGAGTCCGTGGGCGTCCGGGTCCCACTGGTCCTTCCCGCTGTCGAGGACCACGAGCCCTGGGCGCAGGTCGACGAGCAGCGGGAAACCCGCGTCGTCGGCCAGTCCCGCTGCTGCGAGGACCAGGTCACGCTGCTGCTGCGCAGAGGTGACCCGGTAGCAGGCCATCGCGCTCCACACCTCCTGCCAGTCGGTCGTCCCGGTCCCCTCGCCGAGCGCTCCGCCCGGCACCAAGTCGACCTCGTTGCCGTCGGGGTCGGTGTGGCAGACGCCCCAGGGTCCCGATGCCTCACCGGGGCGTGCCTGCTGTGCTGCCGCGGCGGGACGCACCACGTCGAGGTGGATGCGGTTCCGGAGCGGCCGTGGCTGGGGCGACTTCCGGATCCGCATCGTGGGGTCGCGGTGCAGCGGATCCGTCAGGCTGCCGTCTTCTGCGGGCGCGTAGTCGAGCATGCGCCGCCAGAACTGCGTCACCGCGGGCGGGTTGCCGGACTCGAGCAGCACGCTCAGCTGCTGCAGCGTGGCAGGGTTCGCCTGCAGTCCGAGATCCCGAGCGGCCGTCGACACCGCGTCGGCGTACCTGTCGGAGTGGAGGCGCACGCGCACGCCGGACGCCCGTAGATCGGCCATCGTCGCGGGCGACAGCTCGCTGAGCCGGACGACGAGGGCCGCCCCTTCCCTCAGCGATGGCGCGTCGAACCAAGCTGTGAAGAGCCCATCCATCACCCGCCAGTCGGTTCCCATCCTCGTCATAGCCGGCACTGTAGGACCGTTCGGGCGCCCTCTCATCTGGATCCGGGGTGCTCTCCGGCCGGGAACATCGACGAGATCGGTGATGATCTGGCCGGGCGCGCACCTGGGTCGCCGGCTCCTCCGTCGCGAGGAACGTGGTGGCAGCGCACTCTTTCAGCGGACGCTGCGCCCGGCCGCTCCCGAACGGCTCCGCTCGGTAGGCGGCTCGTGCCGATACGTTGCCCCATGCTCGACTCAGCCCGCCGTCCGCGACGACGGCTGGCTACGCCCGCGGGGTGGCCGCTGCGCTCACCGGCCTGGTGGTGGTTGCCGCCTGCCAGCCCGCGGAGCCGGACGACGGCGTGCTCGCGCTTGGCGGCGATGCCGGTGACTTGTGCCTCCCGGCATCACCGAACGGCGACTATGCCTTCGGCAACCAGCCCCTCACCAACCGTGCGACGGGACCGGTGACCATCAGAGCTGTCGGTTTGGTCGCCGCGAGGGGCGTGACGATCCGCGATGCGTTCGTCGTGCCGGTGGGCGACACGCTTCTGGGGTCTCCCCCGGGTGGCCGCCACGTCCTGACCGCATCCCGCAGGGTCTGGGGTGGGCCTCTCGCTCCGCCGCTCAGGGCAGCTCCATCCCCGCACACCAGGTCCGAAACCTGGTGCTGCGCTTGCGTGTCGGAGGTGGTCATGCTCGCCCTGCTACACCGGACGAGCTCCACCACGCCTCATTCGCATCCACCGCATGCCCGGGCTCGGACCGAGCGCGGAACCACCATCGGCCCACACAGCACTGAATCCGCAAAGCCCTATCCACCAGCGAAAGACAGGCACACCATGGTGACCACGACGACCCCCAGACAGGCAGTCACCATGAAAGCAGTCATCCAGGACCGGTACGGCGGCTCTGACGTCCTCCGAGTGGGCGACGTCGACGTCCCGGAACCCGGCGACAACGAGGTCCTCATACGAGTGCACGCCGCCGGCCTCGACCGCGGCACCGAACACCTCATGACGGGCAAGCCGTACGCCATGCGGATCGCGACCGGCATCCGACGACCCAAGAACCCCGTCTCCGGGCGTGACGTCGCCGGCACCGTCGTGAAGGTCGGCTCAGCCGTGACCCGCTTCGCCCCCGGCGACGAGATCTACGGCGTGGCACCGGGCTCGTTCGCCGAGTACGCCGTCGGCCCCGAGAGCAAGCTCGCGCACAAGCCGATCAACCTCACCTTCGCCCAGGCCGCCGTCGTTCCCATCTCCGCAGGCACGGCCTTGCAGGCGCTGCGGGGCGTCGGCAAAATCCAGGCCGGTCAGAAAGTGCTCGTCATCGGCGCCTCTGGCGGCGTCGGCAGCTACGCAGTGCAACTCGCCAAGATCTTCGGCGCCCAGGTCACCGGCGTCGCCAGCGTCGCCAAGGCCGACTTCGTCCGCAACCTTGGCGCCGACCACGTCCTGGACTACGCCCACGACGACTTCGCCGACGGCACCCGTTGCTACGACCTGATCCTCGACATCGGCGGCGGCTCGTCTCTCAAGCGCCTGCGCCGCGCCCTGCAGCCCCGGGGCACCGTCGTCTTCGTCGGCAGCGAGAACACCGGAAACATCACAGGCATGGGCAGGCAGCTCCGTGGCGCCATCGTCTCGCTCTTCGTCCCGGAGCGCCTCGCTTTGCTTGTGGCCAAGGAACGCGCGAGTGACCTCGAACTGCTCACCGAACACCTCGAGGCCCAACGACTCGTCCCTACTTTGGCCGACAGCTTCTCGCTGGACCAGGCAAGGGCCGCCATGCAACTCCTGGAGGCGGGCAGCATCCGCGGCAAGGTCGTCATCATCCCGCTCGACAGCCACGCCCAGGACGTCACCGCCTGACAGATTGGACGAACGGCCACACGGTCGCCGGCCGGTTGGAAAGGTCGAGCGGGCGCGCCTGGAAGCGCTGGTCCCAGCGTGTGAACGACGCCGGAAGCTACTCGGTCCCAGCCTTGGTCCGATGTTCAGGTCGAGACGAAGGCCGGGGGTGAGACCTGAACCGAGATCGCCACGACTGCCACGGGGAGACCGCCCCGTCGGGTTCGCTCATCGGCGGCCCGAGCCACGGGCAGCGCCCTCCACGTTCATGGGCGGATGCACGAGTACGGCGATACGGCTCCGCGCGGCGAGGTCGATGAGCCATGATGAGCCCAGGTCGGCACGGACGGCGGCAGGAAGCGACCAAGGCTCCGCGGTCATGCCTCGCGACGTGTGAGCGGTGATGCGGGTGGCCGTGGAAGCAAAGAGTGGCAAGCCGTCGGGGGTGGCCTTCAACGGCCGGCTCGCCGTTCTGCTCGCGATGGCGATGTTCGTCCTGGTCGTCGACACCTCGCTGATGAACGTCTCGATCTCGGCGGTCGTGCACGATCTCGACACGACGGTCAGCGGCGTGCAGTCCGCCATCGCGCTCGAGGCACTGGTCTCCGCGGCGTTCATCCTCATCGGCAGCAAGGTCGGTGACCTCTTCGGGCGCAAGCGCGCCTACATCCTAGGGCTGCTCGGGTACGCCGTTGGCGCGGTCGCCATGACCGTGGCCCAGGGTCTCGCGGCGATCATCGTCTTCTGGGCGATGATCGGCGGCATCGGCGCGTCCCTGCTGCTACCGGCGATGCAGTCCCTGATCCACGGCAACTTCGAGGGGGCTGCGCAGAAGCGCGTTTATGCGCTCGTCGGCGCCGCGGCGGCGATCGCGGCCGCCGTCGGACCGCTGCTCGGAGGTCTCATCACGACGTTCCTGTCCTGGCGCGTTGGCTTCCTGCTGGAGGCCCTGATCATCGCCGTCGTGCTCTCAGGGGTCGGGCTCGTCAAGGACGTCCCGTACACGGGAGAACGCCGGATCGACCTCGTCGGCTCGGCGCTGTCCGTCGTGGGGATGGGCGGCCTCGTGCTGGGCATCCTGGTCTGGCAGGAGGGCGGCGGGTTCGTGCTGGCCCTGCTCCTGCTCGGAGGCGGCGCCCTCGCCGGCCTGGCGTACTGGCTGCGACGGCGCAAGAGCCGGGGGCAAGCGGCACTGCTCGACCCCGATCTGTTCACCTCCAAGGCGTTCCGGCTCGGCGTCTCAGCCCAGATGATGCAGCAGATCGCCCTGGGCGGCACCATGATCGCCCTCCCCATCTACCTGCAGATGGTGCTCGAGTACAACGCCCTGCAGTCCGGCTTGTCGATCGCGCCCCTGTCGCTGAGCATGTTCGCGATCGCCATGCTTGCCGGAAAGCGGTCCGGCAACCGGCGACCGGCCGGCATCATCCGCGTCGGGTTCTTCCTGCTCCTGCTCGGGATGCTGGCGCTGGTCCCGGTCGTACCACGCGCGCAGTCCGGCTGGGCGCTGACGCTTCCGCTGCTGGTCGCCGGTTCCGGATTGGGCCTGCTGGTGTCCCAGCTGAACAACTACACCCTCTCGCCGATCACCGAAGAGCGGGTCAGCGAAGCGGCCGGGGTGAACTCGGCAGGTGGGTCCTTCGGGCTCTCGTTCGGGCTCGCGTTCGCGGGCGCGATCATGCTCGCGGCGCTGTCGTTCACCTTCACCAACATGGCGCAGTCGAGCACCGTGCTGTCGTCCGCACAGCAGCAGCAGGTCGCCGCGGCGCTCGAGGAGGACGCCGAGGTGATGAGCAACACCGCCCTCCAGCAGCAGCTCACGGGCCAGCCACCGCAGCTCCAGGCCGAGGTCCTTCGAATCAACACCGACGCGAGGCCCCGGGCCCTGCAAGCCGCGCTGTTGGTGCCGATCCTCGCTGCGCTGCTTGGGCTGCTCAACTCCTTCCGCATGTTCCGCAGGCCCGACCCCAAGCCGTCCGGCGCCGCAGACGGGACACTGCTCGGCTGACGGACCGCTCAAAGGACAGGCAGGACCTCGTGACACAGCTCTCGATGCACCAGAGGCTCCCCTTCGACGAGACGACGACACCGCCCCGGGTCTCCACCGGCGAACTGCCCCGGTCCGAGGAGGTGCAAGAGCTCGTCACCGAGGCCTACCAACGCTATCGAGGCACGAAGGAAGGCCACGTCGCCGACTACATCCCCGTGCTGGCCGCGGCATCGCCTGCCCTGTTCGGAATCTGCGTGGTCGGCGCTCGGGGCCGGTCCTTCGAGATCGGGGACGTGGACGTGGGCTTCTCGATCCAGAGCGTCTCCAAGCCGTTCGTCTTCGCTCTGGTGGCCGACGCGGTGGGCTCCGACACGGCACGGCGCCGACTCGGTGTGAACAGCACGGGGTTCCCCTTCAACTCGCTCATGGCCATCGAGCTGAATGACCACCGGACAATGAATCCGCTCGTCAACGCCGGCGCGATCGCCACCACCAGCCTCGTACCGGGCACGACCGCGGACGAGAAGTTCGAACAGATCCGCAAGGGCCTGTCGCGCTTCGCCGGCCGAGACCTGAGGGTCAACGAAGAGGTGTACGCCTCCGAGTCGAGCTCCAACATGCGCAACCAGGGGATCGCGCACCTGCTGAACAGCTACGGCAGCCTGTACTTCGACCCCGACGAGGCCACCGACGTCTACACCCGACAGTGCTCCCTCGAGGTGACCGTCCACGACCTCGCCGTGATGGCGGCAACCCTGGCCAACGGCGGCGTCAATCCGCAGACGCAGGAACGCGTCGTAGTCCGAGGCGTGTGCCGGCGCGTGCTCGCCGTGATGGCAACCGCCGGACTGTACGAGCTCTCCGGAGACTGGCTCTACGAGATCGGCGTACCGGGCAAGAGCGGCGTCAGCGGAGGCATCGTCACCGTCTCTCCCGGCAAGGGCGGGCTGGCCACCTTCTCGCCCCCGCTGGATCCCGCCGGCAACAGCGTGCGCGGCCAACTCGTCACGAAGTTCCTCTCCGAGCGGCTCGGCCTCAACCTCTTCGCCTCCGAGCCCGTGCAGCAGCAGATCTGAGCGGCTGGCATCGCGACGAGGCCGAGCTCTCCGGACGGTTCGCCCATCACGCTGCCGGCACCCAAGCAACGTCCGCACACGCCGCGAGCAGCTCGGTCGCGGCCATTGACGCGCTGCGGAAGGTTCGGGCCGCAGGACCCCGTCGGCCGTGTTCTCAGAGGTCAGGAGGCGGCTTCTGCCTGATGCCCGTCGTCGGGCGTGCTGGACTGCGCCCAGAACGTGAGACGAAACAGCCATTGCCTGCCAGGCCAGGCCTTTCGGGGGTCGGGCATGCGCATCGGCGTCCTCGGCAAGGGCCCCGCACACGCCTTTGAGCGGGTCAGTCGTGGTGCGTCGACGGCCGTCGGGGAGGCGTACGGTGGTCGCCTGCCACGAGCCCGAGAGGAGCTTTCGACAGGCCGGTGTCGTGCCTCCTGTCCTCGAGGTGGACGAAGTGCGGCGCGCGTCGGCGGCGTCCCGCCCGGTATCCCACGCGGTACCCCGCGTCGAACTCCTCGTCGAGCGTATGAGAGCGCTTCGACACCAGGCCGCCATTGATGCACTGCCCGCTGCACAGCAAAAGGGTCAGCCCGATGAAGAACCAGGCCTCCTCGACGTCGAAGTGACTCCAGACGACGACGACTCCGAGCAAGGCCGATACGCCCGCCGCGATCCAGTACGTCCTGCAAGTGCCAAACATCGGTCGTCCCCCGACTCTTTCCCTGGCCGGACACCTAAGGGGTGGATGTCCTCTTTGTGACGCTAGATCGCATTGCCGACATCGGGGAGCGATTCGGAGGCAGCCTTGGCTATCTCTTTACCGACCCAGTGCACGAGTTCATGGTCGACTCCGAGCTCAACGAGCCCGTCCAGGTCGTGCGTGGCTGCGGTGATGAGCGCGTCGTAGGGCAGGCCGAGGGCGGCGCCGACGCGCTCGAACGTGGCGGCCTCGACGCGTGGGTCGGCGTCCCGGATGCGATAGAGGGTCGAGCGGGAGACGCCGGAGGCGCGCTCGAGGGCAGGCCAGGAACCGAGGGTGCGAGTGCGGCGCATCTGCCGCTCGACGATGGCGCCGATGATCTTGCGGTCAAGTGTCATGCTTGCAAACTCCCATGGTGTCGCGTGGTGACTCATACTGTCCTACCGCGTCGCGGCGCGGACCGTTACCAGCCCGTGTGGCCACCCGAGGTAACGGTATGATCACGGGAACTGTCCGATGCCGTCCTATGCTGTCCTACGGGGCTACCTTCTGTCTATGGGCGGCCACCCACGCAGGGCACCGCCATCACTGAAGATCCCGGAAGTGGCCGCCCAGCTCCGGGCCGCGCGGTCCACCGTCTACCGACTCGTCGGCACTCCACGGTCCCGGTCGGCAACCTGGCGCGCGCCGAGCGCGCGTCGAGTGCGCGGCGCTGGATGACCACGTCCGTGCCAACCGCAAGCACCGTCGCCTGACCCGGCACCACACCAGGCCGGCCCTCACGACTCAAGGAGACCTCAGTGGAACCGATCATGATGCGGCGGACGCTGTCGGGCAGATGTGTCCCCAGCGTCACCACCACCAGCTGCGCCCCGGGCCTCATGGGCATCCACGGCCGCACCGTCACCGTCCAGGTGTTCTGGTCACCGCGCGGCAGGAGCAGATCCTGCAGGCGATCGCCCAGCTCACCGTGCAGCGCACGGCGGACGACGAGTCGACCGTGACCACCTACGACTCGCTCCTGTGGTTGGCGCGCCTGGCGTCCGGCCGCGCTGTGGACTGAAGGAGGCACCGTGGACCTGCCTCCCCAGCTGCTCCAGTTCGGCGGCCCCGTCGTCATGCTGATTGGCCTCTACTGGATGCTCGCCACCGACCGCCTGGTCACCGGCGCGACGCATCGCCGTGCGCTGGCCGACAAGGACGCGCAGATCGCCAAGCAGGACAAGGCGATCGAGGTCAAAGACGCGCAGATCCAGAAGCTTCGGTCGTCGGCGAAGCATTCCTCGAGAGCATGACCCCGACAGAGCCCTCGGGAAGAGAGGCCACCCATGAGCCTCGAAGAGCGTTCCGCCGCCGCGGGAAGGCTTTTGTGGTTTTCGTATGCGCCTGACAGAGCCCTCCACAGCCAGTGGCCCGGGAGTGAACACTGCCCGAATGCCGGGCGGGCAGACATGCACATCGCAGGCGCGACGTGTCTCGTTGACCTGGAGGCTCTACCGTCGACGGTAGAGCCCTTGACGCAAGGAGACCCGGTGGCCGGACCCCTTCATGCCGCAGCACGCGCCCCCGAGCCGCGCTCGCTCGTGGACGTGTTGCGGGCGACCGCTGCGGCCCATCCGAACGCACCGGCCGTGGACGACACCAGCACGGTGCTCACCTACACCGAGCTCGGTGACGCTGCACAGTCCGTCGCGGAGGAGCTCGCAGAGGCCGGCGTTGGACCCGGCGACCGCGTCGGCGTACGCGCGCCGTCCGGCTCCGTGGACCTCTACGTCGCGATCCTCGGAGCGCTCTTCGCCGGCGCGGCCTACGTACCGGTCGACGCCGACGACCCCCAGGAGCGCGCCGACCTGGTCTTCGGGGAGGCCGGTGTACGCGTGGTCATCGGGGCGAGGCGCCGCCTCCGCGCCGTCGGCAACGCCTCGGCGGCCGCACCTGGTCGCGTACCCGCCAGCGCCACGGTCGACGCGGGGCTCGACGCATGGGTCATCTTCACCTCGGGCTCCACCGGAGTGCCGAAGGGGGTGGCCGTGACGCACCGCTCGGCGGCTGCCTTCGTCGACGCGGAGGCGCGGATCTTTCTGCAGCACAACCCGGTCGGTCCCAGTGACCGCGTCCTCGCCGGCCTGTCGGTGGCCTTCGACGCGTCGTGCGAGGAGATGTGGCTGGCCTGGCGCCACGGGGCCTGCCTCGTCCCGGCGCCCCGCTCCCTCGTCCGGACGGGGCAGGACCTCGGGCCCTGGCTCGTAGCGCAGGACATCACCGTCGTGTCCACCGTCCCGACGCTGGCAGCGCTCTGGCCGGTGGAGGCGCTGGAGTCGGTGCGCCTGCTGATCTTCGGCGGCGAGGCCTGCCCGCCCGAGCTCGGCGCGCGGCTGGCGATCCCCGGGCGGGAGGTGTGGAACACCTACGGGCCCACCGAGGCGACAGTGGTGGCGTGCGCCGCCCGCCTCGACGGCTCAGCGCCGATCCGGATCGGACTGCCCCTCGACGGGTGGGACCTCGCGGTCGTCGACTCGGACGACCGGCCCGTGGCGGAGGGCGAGACAGGCCAGCTCATCATCGGTGGGGTCGGGCTGGCGCGCTACCTCGACCCCGCCAAGGACGCCGAGAAGTATGCCGCGATGCCGACCCTCGGCTGGCAACGCGCCTACCGCTCAGGCGATCTCGTCGTCAATGATCCGAGAGGCCTCGTCTTCGTGGGGCGGGCCGACGAGCAGGTGAAGCTCGGTGGACGGCGCATCGAGCTCGGCGAGATCGATGCGGCCCTGCAGTCCCTGCCCGGCGTCGCTGCTGCCGCAGCGGCCGTCCACACCACGCCGGCCGGCGGCCAGGTGCTCGTGGGCTACCTCGTGGGGGGCGGCGCCGAGACGCTGGACCTCACGGCCGCCCGAGGGCGGCTGCGCGAGGAGCTCCCGGCTGCGCTCGTCCCGGTCCTCGCCGAGGTGGAGAGCATCCCGACGCGTACCTCGGGCAAGGTCGACCGCGCCGCCCTGCCGTGGCCGCTGCCGGACCGCCAGGGCCGGCAAAGGGACATCGGCGCCCCCGACGGCGACGCGCTCGAGGGCATCGAGGCCTGGGTCGCCGGCCACTGGTCCTACGTCCTCGGCACGTCCGTGACCTCGACCGACGCCGACTTCTTCGCCCTCGGTGGCGGCAGCCTCTCCTCGGCCCGGCTCGTCTCGCTCCTGCGTGAGCGCTACCCCACGGTCACCGTGGCCGATGTCCACGCCCACCCCCGGCTCGGAGCCCAGGTCGAGCTGCTCGAGTCGTTCGCGCCGACGGACGGCATCTCGGTCGGGACCACGCGCACGGTGCGGCGTATCCCCCGGCGCACCCAGCTGATGCAGACGCTCATCTCGGTGGTCCTCCTGACCGTCAAGGGGCTGCAGTGGCTCATCGGGCTGGCCGTGGCCACCGAGCTGCTGCGCGCGACCGGGCTGGCGACGTGGCCACGCCCCGTCTCGTGGTGGCTGCTCGGCATCGGGATCCTTGCGTTCGTGACCCCCGTCGGCCGCATGGGCATCACGGCACTCGCCTGCCGCCTCCTGCTGCGCGGGCTCCGACCGGGCTCCTACCCGCGCGGCGGCTCGGTGCAGATGCGACTGTGGGCCGCCGAGCGCTTCGCCGACGCCATGGGCGCGGTGACGATGGCCGGCGCACCATGGATCGCCTACTACGCGCGCCTGCTCGGGGCGGCGATCGGCGAGGGGGTGGACCTGCACACCGTGCCACCGGTCACCGGCCTGCTGCGGATCGGCGACGGCGCGAGCATCGAGCCGGAGGTCGACCTGTCGGGCTACTGGATGGACGGCGACGTCGTGCACGTCGGAACGATCCACATCGGCCGCGACGCCGTCGTGGGAGCCCGCAGCACGATCGGCCCCGACGTGCACATCGGCCGCGGCGCCGTCGTCGAGGCCGGCTCGACCGTGCTGGCCTCCGTCCCCGCCGGACGCGTCGTGGCGGGCTCCCCCGCGCGCCGGGTCCACCACCCCGTCGAGCTGGGCTACCCGAACGAGCGCGCGCCGCGGGGATTCGCCTGGCTGTGGGTGTATGCCGTGTCTGGCGTCCTGCTGTCGCTGCTGCCTTTCGTCGCGGTGGCGCCCGCGCTGCTGCTGCTCGCGCGCTCACTCCGGGGCACGACCGGGCCCGGTGACGCAGCCACCACAGCCCTGGCCTGGGTGCCGGTCGTCACGGTCACCGGCGAGGTGGGCCTCGCGCTGCTGACCCTCATGCTCGTGCGGTTGCTTGCCATCGGGCTGCGCGAGGGCTTCCACGCCGTGCGCAGCCGCGTCGGCTGGCAGGTCTGGTTCACCGAACGTCTGCTCGACCAGGCCCGCACCCTGCTCTTCCCGCTCTACGCGAGCCTCTTCACCCCCGTGTGGCTGAGGTTGCTCGGCGCCCGGGTGGGCCGCGACGTCGAGGCCTCGACGGTGCTGCTCCTGCCGTCGATGACGACCGTCGCGAGCGGGGCCTTCCTCGCCGACGACACGATGGTCGCGAGCTACGAGATGGCGCGTGGGTGGATGCACATCGCCCCGGTCAAGATCGGCAAGCGCTCCTTCCTGGGCAACAGCGGCATGACAGCGCCGGGGCGGCGGGTGCCGAAGTACGGCCTCGTGGCGGTGCTCTCCGCGGCTCCGCCCAAGTCCAAGGCCGGCTCGAGCTGGCTGGGCAGCCCGCCGGTGCGGCTGCGACGGGCGCCCCAGGGCACGGATGACGAGCGCACGTTCCAGCCGCCCGTGCGGCTCAAGGTGTTCCGTGCCCTCGTGGAGCTGTGTCGCATGGTCCCCGTCATGGTGACCGTCGCCTTGGCCCTCGGCGTGCTCGCGGTCGTGGAGGCGGTGGCGCTCCGCGGGGGCTGGCTGGCCGCAGCGCTGCTCGGAGGGCTCGTCCTGGCGTTCGCCGGGGCCGTGGCGGCGGCGGTCACGACGTTGGCGAAGTGGGTCCTCGTCGGGCGCATCCCCGTCGTCGAGCACCCGTTGTGGAGCTCCTTCGTGTGGCGCAACGAGGTCGTGGACGCGTTCGTCGAGATGGTCGCCGGGCCGTGGTTCGCGTGGACCGCGACCGGCACCCCGGCGATCAACGTGTGGCTGCGCACCCTCGGCGCCCGGATCGGCCACGGCGTGTGGTGCGAGACGTACTGGCTCCCCGAGGCCGACCTCGTCAGCCTGGGAGACGGCGCCACCGTCAACAGGGGGTGCGTGCTGCAGACGCACCTGTTCCATGATCGGATCATGAGCATGGACACCGTGACCCTCGGCCAGGGCGCCACGCTCGGACCCCACGGAGTCATCCTGCCGGCGGCCTCGATCTCGACCGCTGCCACGGTGGGGCCCGGCTCGCTGGTGCTGCGCGGTGAGGACGTGCCGGCCGGCAGCCGCTGGACGGGCAACCCCATCGCCCCGTGGCGCGAGAAGCGGGGCCCCTGAATGGGGACCTTCCCCGCCCGTGCCGGCCGCCCCGACGCCCTGGTCCTCGACCCCTACACCCCCGAACGTGGCGACCCCTGCTACCGCGTCGAGCACTACGACCTGGACCTCGACTACCGCGTCTCGAGCAACCGCCTCGGCGGACGGGCCACCCTCACGGTCCGGGCCCTCGTGCGTGTCGAGAGGCTCCGGCTCGACCTCGTGGGCCTGCGCATCGGCAAGGTCGCCGTCGACGGCTCCCCCGCGAAGTGGAGGCACCGCGGCGACGTCGTGACGGTTCGGCTCCCCCGGCCCCTGGAGGCCGGCGCGGCCACCGAGGTGGTGGTGGCGTACGCGGGGACCCCGGGGCCGACGCCGACCCGCTGGGGCCCGCTGGGCTGGGAGGAGCTGGCCGAGGGGGCCCTCGTCGCCTCGCAACCGACCGGTGCCCCGACGTGGTTCCCCTGCAACGACCATCCCAGCTCCAAGTCGACCTACCGCATCACCATGGAGTGCGACTCCCCCTTCACCGTGACCGCCACGGGCGTGCTCACCGACCTGCGCGTGCGCGGCAGCCGCACACGGCGCGTCTTCGAGCAGAGGCACCCGACCGCGACCTACCTCACGGCGGTCCACGTGGGTCGCTACACCGAGCACCTGCTCGCCGAGGGGCCCGTACGCATCCGCCTCCTGGTCGACGACGAGCACGCCCCCGACGCCGCGCACGAGCTGGCCAGGCTGCCCGCGATGGTGACCGTCCTGTCCGACCGGTTCGGTCCCTACCCCTTCCCCGACTACACCGTCGTCGTGACGGCGGACGACCTCGACATCCCGCTCGAGGCCCAGGGCATGGCGACCTTCGGCGCGAACTGGCTCCGGGGCGACCGGCGCCACGAGCGGCTCGTCGCGCACGAGCTGGCGCACCAGTGGTTCGGCAACAGTCTGACGCTCGGCACCTGGAGCGACATCTGGCTCCACGAGGGCTTCGCCTGCTACGCCGAGTGGCTGTGGGCCGAGGTCGCCGACGGCGTGCCGGCGGATGTGAGTGCGAGGGAGCACCATGCCGGGCTCGACCGGCTGCCGCAGGACCTCGTCCTGACCGACCCCGGCCCGCGCGACATGTTCGACGACCGTGTCTACAAGCGCGGCGCCCTTGCCCTCCACGCCCTGCGGACGCAGGTCGGCGACGCCGCGTTCTTCGGCCTGCTCCGCGAGTGGACGGCCACGCATACGGACGGCACGGTGTGCACCCACGCGTTCGTCGACCAGGCAGCCCGGGCCTCCGCCGACCCGTCAGGCGTTCGCCGGCTCCTGGCCGCCTGGCTCGACGCGCGACCTGTGCCCAACCTGCCCTGACCGATCCACGAGCACACGCGCCGACGCCGTCGGTGCCATCACCACCGGCACGGAGGGGGCGTCCCGCGCCAGCGCCACCGCGCCAACCAGACCTCTCGGGTCCGAGCTGGCAAGGCCCGCCGCGCCGCCGAGCTCGAGGTCCGCGAGCGCCACGGGTACGCGGTCGGGTCCGATCCCCGTCACGGCCCCCGGGCACGGCGCTGGGAAGGAAGCCGGGTCTATGTCCAGACCTGTGCCGATCGCCTTGAGGGCCGCCTCCTTGCGCGCCCACAGACGGGCGCGCGACTCGTCGTCCGGGGAGGCGGCGTCGTCGGGGTGCCGCGCGACGGCGTCGAACCCCGCGAACGCGGTCTCGGCCGCGAAGAGCAGGTCGATCCCCACGGGAGCCAGCCGGGTGACGGCGACGACCACGACCGGTGCCGCCTCGCGACCGTCGCCCGCGGGTCGCGCGTGGGAGACGGACAGGTGCAGCCCGGCATCCCTCTCCACCCGCGGGCGGCCGTGGGTCTGCCCGCAGCGGGGACAGGTCCGGTCGAGCCCGACGTCCGCCGGCCGCCCTGCCAGCACCTGCCCGACCGCACGCCGGGTCAGGGCGTACGCGGTCGCGCGTCGGACCGCCACCTCCGGGCTCCCTGCCGTGTGGACCCGAAGGCGCTCGGGGGGGCTCAGCGTCTCGAGGTCGCAGGGCGCCACCGCTCGAGGGACCTCGGCGCGCCACACGACGACCGCGTGCGCGGCGGCATCGGCGACGTCGTCGGCATCGACGAGTGCGCTGGGGAGGTCGGTCAACGGTCGGCCGGGGCCAGCGACTCCGCGGTGGCCCCATCTTCCTCGACGCCAGGACGGAAGCCGGTCGGCGGCCGTGGTTCCGCGAACGCGAGACGGTCGCGGGCCGCGCGCTCGACGAGCACCGGCACGAAGTCTCGCACCGGCCCGCCGAGCTCGGAGTGGGCGAGTCGCACAGCAGCGGCTACAACATCCGGGTGTGGCTGTGAGAAGGGCTCCTCGAGGGGGTGCCGCACCTCTCCCAGCGCCCGGTGTTCCGCTGCGCGGTCCATGGGCCCATGCTCCGGCAAGCGGTGACGACGTGCAAGCCGCGTGCCCGACACCAGCGCGGGCGTGGGTGCCGGTTCCGAGAGCCGTGGTTGCGTGCCGCGAAGGCGTCGTGGTTCGTGGATTGCGTCCATTGCCGTCCTCGGATCCGCGACGACCATTGACAATACGCAACCAACCGGTTGTATGTTTGACCTGTGGACGGAATCTCGGAGGACCGGGCGGATGCCTGGTTCCACGCACTGTCCGACCGCACTCGGCGCGACATCCTGCGCCGGGTGCTGGCAGGAGAGCACTCCGTCTCGACGCTCGCGGCGTCCTACGACATGAGCTTCGCCGCGGTGCAGAAACACGTCGCCGTGCTCGAGAAGGCAGGCCTGCTGACCAAGCGCCGACAGGGGCGCGAGGCCCTGGCCAGCGGCGACGTGGCAGCGGTGCGGTCGGTGGCAGCGATGCTCGCCGAGCTGGAGTCCCTCTGGCGCGGCCGCATCGCGCGGATCGACGAGCTCATCGCCACGCCCGGGCCCGGCACCCAGCGGACGCCAACCCAACACCACACACAGAAGGACTGATCACGATGCCCGTCACCGACGTCTCGCACGACCTCGACACCCGGACCCTCACCATCGTCGCGGACTTCAACTGCCCGCCGAAGCGGATCTGGGAGATCTACGCGGACCCGCGTCAGCTCGAGCGGATCTGGGGACCCCCGACCTACCCCGCCACCTTCGTCGATCACGACCTGGTTCCCGGCGGCAGGATGAACTACTACATGACAAGTCCCGAGGGCGACAACTTCTACGGCTACTGGGAGGTCGAGACCGTCGAGGAGCCCACGCGCTTCACCTTCGACGACGGTTTCGCGCTCGACGACGCGTTCACCAAGAACCCCGACCTGCCCGTCGGCAAGAACGCCTTCTCCTTCGCAGAGCACGACGGTGGCACGCGCGCGACCTACGTGAGCACCTACGCGACCGCCGAGGCGCTGCAGAAGGTCCTCGACATGGGCGTCGTGGAGGGCGCCTCCGCGGCGATCAACCAGATCGACGACCTGGTCACCGCCTGACAGAGAAGGGCTGCGCCACGTCTCGGCGGGGCCATCCTTGCCACCGACCCGCGAGACATACGGGCTCGAGGGGCGCACGCCTGCCAACCGCCTGGAGGGGTCATTCAGATCACGAGGTGCTGACGACCGTCCAACAGTTCTCGTGCCGCGTCGAGATGGCCGGCGTGCACAGAGGTCTCGACGAGCACGTGCACGACGACGGTGCGCAGGTCCGGGAACGAGAGCCCGGCCTCAGCCCACCATTCCTCGGGCTGCCTCGGGGCCTCGTCGAGGCGACGGGCGGCGATGATCTCGTCGGCGTGAGCGATGGCCGAGTGGTAGGCCTCGATGACCGCCGCGACCGGCTCATCACGACCCACCAGCCAGTCACCGTTGTCGCCTGGGGGCCAGAAGTCGAGCGGCTCGCCCGCGACGACCACCTCGAACCAGTAGCGCTCGTCGGAGAGGGTGAGGTGCCGCACCAAACCGAGGCAGGACCAACCTGACGGCAGTACCGGGCGACGCAGCTGCTCGTCGGAGAGTCCTTCCAACTGCTTCAAGACGTGGGCACGCTGGCCCGAAAGGCGGCTGAGCAACACGGCCCGTTCGGCACGTGTCTCATTCGAGGCGGGACCCATGGTGCGACCCTAGCCATCCACCCCGGAAGCCGACGTGACGGTCGATGTCCGAGCGCGCACCAGCTGCGTCCTTCCGCGGCCAGTCAGTGGTGGTGACACGGGGCACAGCTGCGCGACGCGTGCGCTACCGCGCATGCCATGGAGCTGCTCGGCAGCCCGCGACCTACCCGATCCTGCGCGAGCTGATGCTCGGGCCAAGCGCTTCAACGAGCGTCTCGCCACCGTGCGCGGGATCACGCCGGCCGGTGGGCGCAGGTGTCCCCGGTCGGCGAGGCGGTCGGCGGGCTGACGCCTGACGCCGCGGTTCAGGCCATGTTCACCATGGCGAGGCCCGACCTCGCCCCCGCCGCGGGAGAACTGCCGGGAAGCGCATCCCGCCCTGAACGGTGGCCAAGAGTCAGTCGAGCAGCGCGCGTTCCTGCAGCTCCGACCACAGCGCGGGGGCTCCCGTGAAATGGACCGCGTCCATCCCCGCGGCACGAGCGGCGTGGACGTTGGCAAGGGAGTCGTCGACGAAGAGCACGCCCTCCAGCGGGTGACCCAGTCGTCGTGCCAGGACCCGGAAGATCTCGGGGTCGGGCTTGACGACTCCTTCCACCCCGGAGACGACCACGTCGGTGAAGACCGCGAAGACCTCGGGAAAGCGCTGCGGCGCGTGGTGGAACGTCTCGGCGGACCAGTTGGTGAGGGCAACCAGCCGCATGCCGCGTTCGTGGAGCGCGCGAAGGATCTCGGCAGTGCCCGGGACCAGCTCTGGAAGCGAGAGCGGGAAGTTGCGCCGATACGCGGCTATCTCCTCGGCGAGGTGGGGGTGGGCTGCCGTGGCGGACGCCTCTGCCTCGGCCCACGAGCGACCCGCGTCCTGGGCGTGGTTCCAGGCGGCGAAGTCGAACTCCTCACCGTGCACGAAGCGCTCTGCGCGCTCGGGGCCCACAGCCGCCGCGATGGGCGCCACGGGGTCCCACACCACCACAACGCCGCCGAGGTCGAACACCACTGGCTTCATGCGGTCCCCTCACACCAGCCGACAGACGGCCGATTGTCGCACCAGTGACAGTACGAGCGCCACGCGGCTCGCTTGGGCCGTAGTCCTCTGGACGAGGTGGCGGGTGTTCTGCGGGAGAACGCCGTGACTGAGCGTTCGAGCAGCTCGCGCGCCTCGGCGCGGGACGTCCCGGTCTGCTGGCGGGTGACTTCGGTCACCTCGCGTCTTGAACCGGTCGGTGCATCGAAGCGCAGCCGGCAGCGTGCCTCTTCCCAAGTCGAAGCTGCCCGTGTTCGGTCCCGGCGCGGCGCAATCATCCGGTTAGAACGATGTCGCGTTGCCGAACACGATGGATGGTGGTTCAGCCGGCAGTCGCCACCGTGCTAGTCGACACCTGCAGGGCGGGTGAACGTCGAGAGCAAGGTCTTCCTCAGCCGAGGCGTACAGCAAAGCAAGGCCAGCGAATTCCCATAGGCGCCCAAGGAGCGACGATGCCACGACGAGCCCCCTTCGTTCCCGACGGCGTACCCGTGCTGTCCCGCGGCCGTCACCGCAGCCCGCGCAAGGGCGCATGCTTCATGGAGATGGCCTCCTTCCTCGCCGGCGAGCGATGGAGCGACCACCCGACGTGCACCCATCCGGTCCTCGCCACGGTCGCGCGGTGCGTCAACGACATGCTCGACGACTCGCAGCGCCAGCGGCTCCTGACGATGATCCCCGAGGTCGTCGGCCTCAACCCCGACGACCCACGCGCCACGACGGCGCTGCTGCTGACCGCGGCCCGCGCGGCACTGCCCGTCGCCGCGCAGGAGCGGCAGAACGTCATGGCCCTGGCGATCCTCAACGCCGAGCGGGTGCTCGCCAGGCAAGACGGCCGCTCCCCCATACGCATGTCCGAGGCGTCCTGCGTCGCTCTGGCGACCGCCCCCGCGGCCGAGCGGTGGGCCCGCGAGCACTTGGCCGGCATGAGCTCGGGGTCGACAGCGATGCCACCTTCCAGCGCCGCCAGGGTCGCCGCCGTGGCCGTGGACTGCATCGCCCGGGCTTGGGTCGAGGACCGGCAGGAGCGCCTGGTCAGACTGCTGCGCGACGGCATCGATGTCATGGCGGCCTTCTCGCCGCTCGTGCCCGATCCGGTCACCGTCTCCTGGCCGGCGCACGACCCTGCCGTCCGCCAGGAGACCCCCACGCGTAAGGCGCGCCACCAACTCCCCTGAGCTCGCCAGCCTTCGGGTGCTTCTTCACCCTCGGCGTCCGGACACTCGGCACCCTGCGGTCTGAGGTCGCATCGCGGAAGCCAAGCACGATCGTCTGAGCCGTCGCCGCGCTCGTGTGCGCCGGCATACTCGTCGGCCGTCAGTGCCGGAGGGGGACCAACGCCATGGTGCAGCTGCTCCAGCCCACGGCCCACCGACTCTCGAGGCTCCTCGCTCGCGGCTGGCGGCCCGTGGCGCCGTGTCAACGACCGGTGCTGTTCGTCGACACCCGAAATGGGGATGGCTCGGCAGGCGGCCACGCGATCGCGGACCTCGCCCGTGATCGCGGGATCGAGGCAGTCACCTCGTGCTCGGGCGGGGATCTGCGAGCCCGCGTGTCGGAGGTCGTGGCGGACGGCGCCGATGCGCTCGGGATGGCCGGTGGCGACGGCTCGCTCGCGCTCGTGGCAGCCGTCGCTGCCGCACATGAGCTGCCATTCGTGTGCATCCCTGTGGGGACGCGCAACCACTTCGCGCGGGACCTCGGCATGGACGTGGGCGACGTGGCCGACGCTCTAGACGCGTTCACGGTGGGCGTGGAACGGGAGATCGATGTCGGAGTCGTCAACGGTCGCATGTTCCTGAACAGCGTGTCCCTCGCCTTCCGCGGAGGCGGTCGACGAGGCGACCATCACGACGCCGGAGTCTGCACCTTGGGAGCGACAGCGCGCAGAGTGCTCGTCCCGGGCGGGCTGATGCCGGAGCTGCGTCCGGCCGAGGAGACGGAAGGGGAACAACTCCGGCCTGGCGTGCTGCTCATCTCCAACAACCCGTACGCGCTGGAGGGCCCTAGTGCCGGCACTCGGCCCACGTTGGCAAGCAGACGGCTGGGCGTCTTGTTCATCGACGCGTGGAAGGAGATGAGGCCCTCGCCCGGCCGCGCCTGGAGCGCTAGCCATCTGGACGTCCAGGCGGCCGATGAGACGCGCGCTGGAATCGACGGAGACGAGGTCCAACTCCTCGGCCCACTGCGATTCGACGTTCAGCCCGCGGCGCTTCGGGTCCGGATCTCACGGCGCCATCCCGGTGCGCCCCCCTTGGCTCGACTGCCGTCCTGGTCGTCGTCCTGACCCACCAGAATCAGACCTGCACCAGGAGGCGGGCTGCCCAGTTCCGGGAGAGGCGAGGAGACATCGCATGCCGGCCAGCCCGGATTCTGCGCTCGCGGCCGGGACGACACGCTCAGTCGAGCTCGCTGATGGTGCGACGGATGTCTGCGAGCTGCTGAGTGGTCACACCGGTTGGCCGCAGGACCGCGTTCCAGCCGTCGACGTACTCGGTCGTGTACTTGTGTCCGTGGCCGCTCGGCACACCGGTGGAGAACGGCAGGTCTGCCGACACCTGCCAGAACGTCACGAACGGGATCCACACCATGCGCTGGAGCACGTCGCTCCCGGGCGGCTCGGCGACCCAGTCGGGCTCGTGCAGGATGAGGTCAGGGCTCCACCAGACGATGGGGTCCGACGGGTGCATCAGGTACAGGACGCGCGAACCCTCCCAAGGCTGTGAGGCTGGTGGGACGGCCGTAGCCGGGGCGTTGCTGAAGCGCACCGTCCGGCCGTCCTTGTAGACCGGCTGGACCTCGGGGCTGTCGGGCGCGCGGTGGTCGCTGAACTCCCGGAAGAGGGTGTTGAAGTTGGGCGGACCGACGAAGAGGGTCCCGGCTGTGCGGTTGCGCAGGTCGTACTCACCGCTGAAGGCGGTCTCCCCGCCGAAGGACCCTAGGCTCTCGCCTGCCACGAACAACCTGGGTCGGGCGTCGGCCGGTAGGGCGGACCACTGGTCGTAGACGGCGTCGAACAACGCCCGACCGGCCTCCCGTGCCTTGCTCTGGTCGACGAGGTAGGAGATCCACGAGGGCAGGTAGGAGTACTGCATCGACACGGTGGCCGAGTCCCCGTGCGTCAGGTACTCGAAGCTGTCGACCATGGCCGGGTCCACCCATCCGCTGCCCGTGGTGGTGACGACGAGCAGGTTCCTGCGGGCGAACCCTCCTGCGCGTTGCAGGTCCCTGACCGCCAAGGTCGCCCGGGACTCGGCGTCTGGAGCCGAGTCGAGCCCGGCATAGGCCCGGACCGGCTCCACCGCGGCCGCGTGGGTGACCTGCTGTATCTCGGCGGCGGTCGGGCCGAGACCGGCGAAGTTCCGGCCCTGAAGCCCGAGCGTGTCCCAGCCGACGAGGGAGCCGGGGCCTCCGGAGCGCAGTGTTGACGTGGGCTGTCGGGCGCCCTCCTCGGTTCCGGAGTTCTTCACCGAGAAGGCCTGGTTGGCGACCTCCACGGCTCCCTGGAGCACCACGCCGCTGACGAGCAGCCACGTCCCAGCGACGACCAGCAGCCAGCCCACGGCCTTTGCGGCTCGAGGACCGACCCAGCGGTCGAGCAGGCCGGCGGTCCACCGGTACAGGCTGCGCAGGCCTCGACCGGCCGCGAGGAGCAACCCGAACACCGCTGCCGCGACGACCGGCGAGGCGATCACGAGGGGCACGCTGTACTCGGTGACGCCCATGAGGTGGCGGATCTGCGACTGCCAGTACTGGCCGAGCACGAAGGACACGGTGAGCAGGACCGCCGCCGCGACGCCCAGGACGCGCCATGCCGCCGACGCAGCGGGACGCGGCTGACGGTCGGCGAACGCCCTCCACATGTACGCGGCCACCACCCCGAGCCCGTAGCCGATCGCCGCGGTGACACCCCAGATGAGCCCCTGGAGAAATCCACCACGCGGCAGCAGGGACGGCGTGAAGGACAGGCAGGCAAGGACGAGCGCCCCCCAGGACCCGGGCAGGCTCAGGGTGACGAGCCTGCGCAGCCCGGTTCTGTGAGGGGGCTGGGTCGGTTCACCGTCAGCATCCTCGGTCGCCGCCGGTGCTGGAGGCCTCGGCGTGCCACTCTCGTCCGGTTCGACCACTGTCGCCATGGCACCCGCCTCCCGTCCCGCATCGAACGATATGGACGTTGCGAGCGCTCGACCTCACCCGTGAGGAGTGAGAGCGCCCTCGCCCCTGGCGCAGCGCCAGCGCAGGGACGGTCCGGGGCTCGCCGTCAGGTTCGCAATGGCGGCAGGTCAGCCCCTCGGTAGATCTCGTAGGCGCGCGCCTTCCCAGGTGCCTCGGGGTCGTCCTCGATCGGCAGGTCGGCCATGAAACGGCGAGTGACGTTGGCGAGCTCCCCCGGGTGACTGAAGTTGACCGCGTGCGCAGCCCCGTCGATGACGACGAGGACCACGCGCGTCTCGAACCGGCTTGCGACCTCCTTCACGCGGGGCGGCGCAGGCATGAGCGGGTCCTCGCTGCCCAGTACGACGAGGGTCGGGATGTGCAGCGCCAGCAGACGGTCGAGCGCCGGATAGCGCGTCAAGGCTCGGAAGGTCCGCATCGTGCTCGGCACCCCGAACCTCACGTAGTCCGGCACGGCGACCCGAATGAGGCCCAACGGCTCGCGTATGCCGTCCTGCGCCAGCTGCTGCACGGCCCGGCGCAGCGGCTGGTTGTGCAACCCGCCAGCCGGAGAGACGAGCACGGCGCGCTCCAGCCGATCCGGAAAGAGGTGCGCGAACTCGCAGATGACGGCGCAACCCATCGAGTTGCCCACGAGCGTGACCGACTCGACGCCCCGGTCGTCGAGAAACGCCGCGACCGCCGCACCCAGCTCCGGCACGTCCAGCGCCTCGCGTGGACGCCCGCTGCGACCAAAACCCGGTAGGTCGGGCACCAGGGTGCGAAACTGCCCGCTGAGCCGTTCGGCGGTGGGCAGCAGGTAGCGACCCGAGAGGCCGAACCCGTGCACGTGCATCATCGTGGCGGCACCGGGCGGCCCTGCAGACGCCCGGTAGAAGACCTTGACGCCGTCGATCAAGGTCCAGTGCTCGGTCAGGGCAGAGCCCGGCAGCGAGGTCGACACGCGTACAGCGTCCGCCACAGCGGGGTAGCGTGCGTCGCGCGCCGGGGATGAACCCCCACCAGGCAGGCACTGCCCGGAGTCCGAACGCGTACGAGGCCGCTCCGTTGGACATCCCCGACGGCCACGGCGATGAGCGGCAGAAGGAAGCTGCGGTAGGGCCAGGAGGCGCCGACGAACCCGATCGCAGCGAAGC
The DNA here is from genome assembly GCF_039529575.1 of Terrabacter terrae. Lineage (NCBI taxonomy): Bacteria > Bacillati > Actinomycetota > Actinomycetes > Micrococcales > Intrasporangiaceae > Terrabacter > Terrabacter terrae. The sequence goes on along the minus strand of NZ_BAAANB010000021.1, from coordinate 1,567,439 downwards.
CGGCGGCAGTGAGCAGGAAGCCGAGGCCCACCACCTGGCGCGCACGCAGTCGTGCGCTCAGGCGCGGCACGCCTGGATCGCCATCGGGCCGACTAGGAGGGACAGGGCGATGAGGACGCACGAGGTGACGCAAGGCCCGAGGCGCAGCTGGAAGACCCTCCTGCGGCCAAACGTCAGCCAGAGAGTCCTTGGTGGCACGGCGCAGATGGGCTCGGCCTCAGTAGAGATCGAGCTCCGCGGCCCTGCGGATGGCGGCCCGTCGGTTTCCGACGCCCAGCTTCTGGTAGATGTGCGCAAGGTGCGTCTTGACGGTGTACAGGGAGATGTACTCCGCCTTGGCAATCTCCTCGTTGGTGAGGTTGGTGGCGAGGTACCGCAGGATTGCGTGCTCGCGTTCGGTCAGCTGCTCGCCGACGGGGCCCCGCCGATGTCCCGACGCGATCCGGCCGAGCACCTGAGTCACCGCGGTCGCATGGGCCGTGCCGTGGTCGAGGTGGGCCTTGAGGAGATTGGCCAATCGCTTCCCGCCGCCGAGGAAGGGCCCGAAGAGCTCGTCGGGCCCGGCTGCGGCAAGGGCCTGCTCGAGCGAGGCATGGGCGTCCGGACGGCCCAGCTGTGCGCGGGCCTCGGCCTCCACGCAACGGGCAAGGCAATCGACCTGGACGAGCCGACCCCGCGGCATCAGGTCGAGCTCGGCCAGCGCCTCCACTGGGCGGCCCGCGTGCGCCAGCACCTTCGCGCGGTGTGCCCGCGCCATGGGGTACTCCGGCTCGGTCATCGGCTGCGTTGCCAAGGCCACCGCCTCGCGCGTGTGGCCCTCGGCCAGGAGGACCAGCCCCTCGAGCGCGGCGAGCATTGAGTGCCACCACCGCGCGCTGCGGTCGGAGTCCACCAGCGGTTGGATCTCTGTGATGTACCTTCTCGCGGTAGCCAGATCGCCGAGCTCCAGGCAGACCTGCGTCAGGTAGTCGAGGATGAGCACGCGCAGGTCCGAGTCGAAGGGCAGCATCATCGTGAGGCTGCGGTCGAGCTGGGCCCGTGCCTCCTCGAGGTTGCCTTGCCAGTAGTCCAGAAAGCCGAGGAAGGCAACCGCGGGAGCGAGCGTCGCCAGCCCCACCCAGCCGCGTTCGTCGGCGCGAGCGAGAACGTCGACGGCGACGTCGCGGATCTCACGAAGCCGCCCGTGGGCGATGGCGGGAATGCACCACTCCGCCAGGGCCGACAGCTCCAGCGCCAGCAGGCCGGTGTCGTGCGCCGTGGCCGCCGAGGACCGGAGCATGCTCAAGGTGAGTTCGGGCTCGGCGTGCAGCCGTGTTCGGCCCATGCCGACGAACATCTGCACCGATGCCAGGACAGCCGGGTCGGGGCGGTGCTCGGCCTGGTGGAACCGCTCCAGCAAGGCCGCACCGGGTGTGGCGGCCGCCCTCAGACCCAATCCGTACCCGGTTCGGAAGAGTTCGACGACGGCCATCCGGTCCTCGAACTCGGGCCTGGCCTCGGGGGGCAGGAGCGCCGCCGCGTCGGTCGCGCCGTGCATCTGCGCCTGCGCATCGTCCGTATTCCCGTCCTGCACGAGGACCAGGGTGCGGGCCAGGTGGGCGTCGCCGGCATACGCCGAACCCTCCGGCACCTGCTCGAGCGCTTGGAGCATTGCATCGGTGCGCCCCTGGAGCAGGAGCTCGAGCCAGCGGTTGGCGAAGATCCTCGAGGCCCGCTCCCCGTCGCCGGCTGCCACGGCGTGCCTGATGGCCGTGGGCGCATCGACGGCGCTCCACCAGTCCGCCGCGGCTGCGTGCAGGAGGGTTGCCCGCTCTGGGTAGTCTGCGACGACGCGTCGGTGGATGTGGGCGGCGAAGAGCGGGTGCCAGTGATACCAGGCTTCCTCGGCGTCGCCGGCACGGCGGGACAGGAACAGCCCGTCGGCGACGCATCGCTCCAGCATCGCTTCGGCATTGCGCGTGCCCCGCACACTGTCGACCAACGACGGGCAGACCTGCTCGTCCAAGGTGGCGTCGAGGACGAACTCTCGCAAGTCGTCGGACAGGGATGCAAGCACCTCGGTCGCCAGGTACTCCGCCAGCGCCTGGTCCCGGCGCAACTGCGTCGGGACCTGCCTGTGCTCCCCGTACTGACGTGTGGCGAGGATCGCCATACGCACCCCAGCCGGCCATCCACCGGTTGCGGAGTGGATCGACTCCACCGTCTCGGCGTCGAGGTGGAGGCCAGCGGTGTGCATCGCCTCCGAGGTCTCTTCCGGGGTGAACGCGAGCTGCTCGTGCCTGAGATAGGTCAGCCGGTCGTCGAGCCGCAGCCGCTGCAGCCGTAGCGGTGGCGCAACGCGCGCCGCCACGGCGACGCGCATGTTCGCAGGCGCCCATTTGAGAATGTGGTCGATGAGTTCGATCGAGCCCTTGGCGCCGATGAGCTCCTGCACGTCGTCGAGCACGAGGGTCACCGGCAGCTCCGCCCCGTAGAGCACCTCCAGCAGTGAGTCCACGAGGATCAGCGGCTCCGCTCGTGGTGCGGAGGCCCGCAGCGGCTCCAGGTCGCTCGCCAGCTCCTCGACTCCCGACAGGCCCACGGCGGTGACGAGGTCGGCAACCAACCGCGCCGGTGAGCGGTCGGAGTCATCGAGGCCGAGCCAGATGGCCGCACCCTTGACCTGCTGGCGCCTCGAGGCGCCAGCGAGCAGCGTCGACTTGCCGTAGCCGGCCATACCTGCGAGCACCACCACCGGCCGGTGCTCCACGAGCGCGACGAGGCGCGCTCGTTCGATGGTGTGAACAGAAGTTGGCGGAATGATCATGCGGGCGTGTCGTGGTCCGACCATCTCATCCCCTTATGGATGGGCGCAAGTGGCGTCCCGGGCAGCGTTTGACGGCCGCCGTGCCAACCACCTATGTGGCTATCGGGCAAATAGGCGCTGCGGGGCTCCCTTCCATGTTGACCAGTTTAAATCGTTGCGGAACCAGCTGTGCCGAGTTCGGCACCTGTGACGTCTGCCATCACTTCTTCCAAATGCTGTCCCTGTACGAGCCTGAGTTAATAAGTCCGCATGTCGCTGCCATACAGACGACATATTCGGAGATTGCATCGCTAGGAGCCACAATGAGCGAGCAAGACGGCTAAGGGCCCCGTGGGCACGATCGTCCGCTTGGTGCCATTTCGGCTGTGTTGTCGTAGGCCTCCGTCTGACCGCTTGTCGGTGCGCCTGCCGCAGAGGCCAGGGTTGTTCCGGCGCGTCCGGACGAATATCAAGCGCGCCCGCCCCGGGCTATGCAGCCGACACGACAAAGCACGCCACAATTGGGATCCGGGGCTGTGCCGGATGCTTTTCGCCGAACCGGAGTTCGGCAAGAGCGACGGATGAGGTACGCCCGGACATCACATGCCATACTCATTGTCCTGACGCGGATGAAGCACCTCGCGCGTTCGAAAACAGCCCCAGGGGATCGCGAAATCGATGCGGTCGTCAAGCAGGGAGAATGAGCGCAAATGCGAGTGAGAGCCTTTCCCTCATTCGGCGAGACGGTGAAAGGAGCACTTCGCAGGCTCCCGTGACAGTTCACTCACGTATCACTCCGAGCACTCGGTCAGGCTCGAGGACCGCCACCCAGGAGGTCGCGAACCTCCGCCTCGCGATATCGCCGGTGCCCGCCGAGCGTCCTGACCGAAGTCAGCTTCCCTGCCTTGGCCCACCGGGTGACCGTCTTGGGGTCCACTCGGAAGAGGGCCGCAACCTCACCGGGCGTGAGCAGCCTGTCTACGGTTTGGCTCGCGACGAACCGTGCTGTGCGTGACACGTTGACTCCTGTCCTACCGGCCGCAGCACCGCTGCGGTGAGCACCGACGGTGGTTCGCCGCTCTTGACAGGTCGGCGCGTCGCCCTCGGTGTCACCTTCGAGCCGATCTGCCCGCGGTGGCATCAGCCGAAAAGGACGACCTGTCGGGCGACCCCACGCAATCCCCTCTCCCGGACCGCGCCGACCATGGTCCGGACTCCGGCGGGGATTTCGACGACCTCGCGGAGAACTCCGCCAGCCAACACGTAGCTGGTCGTCGCCGGCCGCGGAGACATACCGGGGCGCCAACCTCAACGACCTCACCAAGGAGGGACGCACGCCATCGTCGGACGAAGCGGCGCCTACTTGAAGACTGCCTCGCCCTTGGTCTGCAGCCTCTCCAGCATCGCCTTCGGGTCGCCACCGGCAAGGGCCTGCAGTTGCGTGTCGAAATCTGCCAGCACGGGCATCATGCCGGCGACCGTGACAGGACCTTGCGCGTACGACGCGCCGGCGACGAAGGCTGCAGCGTTCGGGTAGGCGCCCTTGTAGGCGGTGGCTGCAGACCTGATGGCGGGCATGACGCCAAGTCCCTCGGCCAGCGCCAGCGCCGGCTCCTCGGTCGAGAGGTACTTGACGAGGTCGATGGCTGCGGCCTGGTGCTTGCTGGCGGCGGCGATGCCGTAGCACTGGGTGAACAGCAGCGTCCCCTTGCCGGCCGGCCCAGCCGGGAGCTCGATGGCTTGCCACTTCGTGTTCGGGTGGTTGGTCTTCAGGAACCCTTGCACCCAGTTGCCCTCGATGGTCATCGCCGCCTTGCCCTGGCCGAATGCCTCCTCGCCGGAACCGGCGCCCACCTCGTCCGGGAACGAGGTGCTCCCACTGGCCAGCAGGCCCTGCACCTCGGTGAGCGCCGCCAGGTTGTGCGCGCTGTCCGCGGTCATCTGCGTTTGGTCCGGGTTGACGATCCAGCCTCCCGCTTGCTTCATGAAGGCTCCGATCCGTTCGTGCGTGCCGCCGACGACCAGGCCTTCTACCGCGCCCTTCGTGAGCTTCTGGGCGACCGTCTCCAGGTCGCTCCAGGTCTTGGGCCCGTCACCGACGGTCAGGCCGGCCTGCTCCCACATATCAGTGTTGATCACCAGGGCCAGCGTGGAGAAGTCCTTCGGCGCGCAGTAGAAGGTGCTCTGATAAGAGAAGGTGTTGACCAGGCTTTCGTAGAAGTCGCTTCTCATCTCGAGCTGGTCACCGTAGGGCAGCAGGTCGCCCGCCTTCGCGTACGTCGGGAAAGCGCTGGCGTCGGTGAAGAACAGATCTGGAGGCGAGCCGGCGGCAAAGGCCTGGGTGAGCTCCTGGTCTATGTCGGCGGCCGCGACGACCTTCACGGTGTTGCCGGTCTTGGTCTCCCACGGTTTGACGGTGTCCTGCTGGAGCTTGGTCTCTGCGGCGCCAGTCGACGTGATCATCATCGTGACGGTCACAGGACCGGCGGCGGCTGCCTGGACCGACCCGCCGCCAGTAGTCGGAGCGGCGGTGCTGCAAGCCAGCAGGGTCAACGCTGCCGACAGGGAAGTCGCGGAGGCGGCGACGGTGCGCTTGGTCGTGGGTGACACCGAATCCTCCAGTTCCCCAGTGGCCACGGCGAGGAACACCGCGGCGGGCAGAGACCGTGGTTCCCCGCTCCGGAGAAGTCGGCACGTCGCCCTGGTACCACCCTCGAACGTCTCCCGCGTCGTGGCATCACCCGTAAAGGACGATTGGTCGAGATGATCCGCGCGCAGGCGCCCAGTCTGGCTTGCTACGCCGACGCTGCCTTTCGTCGCGATTCTCCGCAGCCATCGGCGGATACCAAGGCCCCTCTTCGCGACGTACATGGACGCAGCCTGGCTTCAGGCGGCTGCCGCGAAGCCCCAGTCGCCGGTCGGTCACTCACTCGCTGCACAGCCTCAGGCCAGCCAGACGGAAGGGGCCCCTGACCTCGGTCTCCTCTCGGTCACCTGGTCACTCACCAACCGTGCGTAGCGGACTGCGTGCACCGGGTCCTGCGCATAGCCGATGACCCACCCCGCTGCCTGGTCATCGAGGGATAAGTCCTGCCGGGGATCACGGCGTCTGCCCGGTGGTGCGCGACGGCGCCGTGGTAGCGGTCATGCCTTCCACAGCCAATCCGCGCCGAGGCCGAGGGCCAGGCTGAGAAGCACGGCAAGCGTGGCAGCAGAGTACGCGCCGCGGCCGTATGCCATTCGGGGGACGACGGTCTGCGCCGTTGAGGACCCGAGGCCGAAGGCCGGGACGAGCCAGCCCCAGGTAGTAGAAGAGGCCGAGCAACGTCACTCAGACCATCGAGACGCCGGGTCCGGCCGTGACCAAGACCGTTCAAGCTGCTCCCCTCCCCGCCGTCACCAAAACCATCAAGGTCACAGTGAGCGGCAACGTCGGGACCACGTCCGGGGCCAAGAAGTCCGCCCCTGCGCAAATCCCGCTGGACACCTCGAACACTCCGGAGAAGTACGACAGCCTCTACGAGCCCGAGACCCCCGGCACGGGAGGTTCCGGCGTCGAGCCATGGATGAGCTACACCGCACCGGATTGGTCAGGAGGGGCGCCGAAGTGGTGGAAGACCCGCATCGACTACTACTACGACACCGCCATGTGCGGGGCCATCAAGTCGATCCTGAACACGCTGCCCCGGTCCCGCGCCGACATCCGAGCCATCATCCTTCAAGAGGGCGGCGAGAAGGGCACCTGCAACTGACACCGGCCGCTGGAGCAGTCGAGGCGAGCACCCCGCCTCGCCGGCAGGTACGCCGAGGCAAGGTCTGTGCAGGAAGATGCCAACCGCAAGGAACGCCGGAAAGTAGTAGCACCGCGTGCTTTTCGGTTGGTATCTGCCTTCACGGTGCGCAGCGGGCTTGATGTGAACCTTCGCCTCGTCGAAGCGGTCGGCCACATCGAGCACTGGCTATGGGAAAGTCCGCAACGGCCAGCGATAGGGCCCACCCCCTGGCGAAGCTCGTAGCCCCTCAGTCGACATCCTGGATCTCGGCGAGGGACGACACCCCCGGGTAGGCCACCGACGTGGTGTCCCTGTCCCACTCGCGGCCCTCCGCGGCGGTGCGCAGGAAGTCGCGATAGCCAAGCGATGACAGGGACAGGTAGCCGAATCCTCGTTCCGAGATGGCCCGTCCGGCATCAACGGTCAGCCCGTCGGCGATGAGCAATCCGTGCGTCGCGGTGGGCGACGAAGCACCGAGGAGGTCCACGTAGCGGGCCAGTTGGTCGACCGCCCGCGAGTCGACCGCAGTGGCCTTGTTCTCGATGACGAGCAGGTCCCCAGCATGCATCTCGGGGGTGTCCTGCTCCACCACACAGACAAGGTCGGCGATGGAGCGTCGTCCATCCACGGCGACCTGGCGCCCGACCATGCCGTCGCGGATGCGCTCCGCCAAGCGAACGGGGTACCCGTGTTCGCCCAACACCTCCAGCTCCTGGACCAACCAGTCCTCGAAGCGGCTCTCACGTCCGGCCGGTTGAAGCTTGTAGCTGCGCACCTCATGGTTGGGCCGCTGACAGGTCTCGACCCAGGCCGTCAGCACAAGGTCAAGAGCTCGCTCCTCGCCCCGCGACGAGAATCCCAGCACATCTGCCGTCTGAAGAAGGACGGCTCCATATCCAGCGGTCGGGTACTGCTCCACCAAGCCGACGGGCAACGCCAGCTCGCGTGCCACCTCTTCGCTCGTCCCGTCAAAGATGTCCAAGGAACCGTCCCAGTCGCCCTTCACAAGGTAGCGGAAGCGCTCCCAGACCGGGCAGCCCACGCGGACAACGAGCAACGGATAAGCGATCACCAAAATGTCGTCGGTAACCAAGCGATCAACCACGTGGTGCGCCGCCGAAAGGAATTCCCGAACGTCAGCCTCGGTCTCCCCCGACTCGGCCACAACACGCTCCACCACCCAGGCTGGCTCTGGCAAGGTCTCCCCCTGCACGGCGAGCGGTTCCTTCGACGCGGCGTCGGCAGCCTCAGCGGTCTGCGAAAGTGTCAATTCTGCTGGCCAAGCCCGTCGCCGCCGCATTCTCACGGAAATGTCTCGCGGCGGTGGGGGTGTGGCGTTCTCGATGGCAGCCAACGTGTCCGCGTCGCTTTCCAACTCCTCAAACGTGCACAGGCGCATCATTCCTCGGACGTAGTCGAAACCGTATCCAAGCGCGAACGCCTCAGCCACGATGGTGGGAGTCCGCTCGCCATCCTGCGAGGGCTCGTACTTCACCGGCGTCCCGTCCTCCTTGACGAACAGGACGCCGCGCATCGCATTGGACATGTCCATTGCGTGACGGATCGCGAACCTAGGCACCCCTACCCCTTACGTGCAACGTCAATGGTCCTGAAGAGACAGGCTAAGCCTCGGGCGAGAGCGCCTACCCCATATCTCGCCGATCGCCCCTAGGCACATTCACAGAACCTATTGGCTCGGGCGCGAAGACCACGCTCCCAACTCCGCGTCCCTTCAACCTAGGTTCGCGGCCTTGCCTTCCCTCCAGCCGGCCGGGCTGACCAGCACCGCTCGGCGAAAAGTGGCTAGCCATGACTTGCGCAGATCTTGCGCGAAACCATCCACGGGAGCTATTTCGGGAAGGGGTCTGTGTTCGTAGTCTCTTCCTTGGGCCTGTGGGGGTCTGCACGATCTGGGCTGGTGGGACGGCCCTGGTCGGCTCGGTAGTCATGGGAGGCGCCGGGCCTGGGAGGGGTGTAGTCATGAGCGCTGTCGCAACGGTGGATCTATGGGTGGACGAGTGGGCCAAGGAGGCCAACTGTGCCGGCCAAGACCCTGAGGCGTTGTTCGTCCGGGGCAAGGCCCAGCACGATGCAAAGGCGATCTGCAAGACGTGTCCGGTCCTCGCGCAGTGCCTGGCCGAGGCCCTGGACAGCAAGACGGAGTTCGGTGTGTGGGGAGGCATGACCGAGCGGGAGCGCCGAGCGCTGCTGCGGAAGCGACCGGACATCACCTCGTGGAAGTCCGCCCTTCGGGCGGGCATGGCAGCCCAGGGAAGTAAGCCCCTAGGCCAGTTTGGGGCCGGCGGTCTCGCCCTGCCCCACCTGAATGCTCCGGCAGGTGCCACCACGTCGGCGCATAAAGGGAACAACAGAAGACCCTCGGTGGTGGGTTTTTTTGTTGTTCCCCTTATGAACCACGCCTAGCCGCAGCCGTCCCGGATGGAGGACGGCTGGGTCGGTCTTACTGACGTCGGATCGCGTAGACGACGCCGATCAGACAGATGACGATGCCGACGAGGACCAGGACCTCAACGAAGTTGGTTGCGAACATCTCAGGTGTCCTCGTCAGGGGCCAGGTCCCGTAGGCGGCATCGTGCCGGTAGCTGGGTCATGGCGTCCACGCTATGGCGTAGGCCCTCTCCGAAGGACCGAATGTAGGCCGTCCAGCACAGACGAGGTGCCCGCAACACAAGGCATGCAACGCGCCAGCGCCTGGTGTCGCTCTGTGCAGCACCCGAACCCGGCGTGCAAGAAGATGCCAACCGCAAGGATCGCCGTAGTACTACACCGCGTGCCTTTCGGTTGGTATCTGCTTGCACGGCTGCTGGCCCAAGCAGGCCCCCGACCCTTCGATCAACCGATTCGCGTCAGCAGCTCGGCTGAGAGCCACTGCTGCAGAGGACCCGGTCGGCCTCGATGACGTAGGCGACCAACGCGAACCAGGTGCCGTTGCGCTGCTGCCACTCCAGCACCATGCCTGGGTGCGGGCCGGGGGCGTCACGGCCACCGCGGACCCGCTGGCCATGGCACCAGTGTGGCGCACAGTCGAACGTTTGTTCGAAGAGGCTCGGCTCTGGCGCCGGGCTCGACGGGCGTGGTGCGGCTCGTCCGACATACGGTGGCATTCATGCGATACACCACTCTCGGAAGCAGCGGCACGATCGTGTCCACCCAGTGCCTGGGCACGATGACCTTCGGCGCTGAGGCTGACGAGGAGTCTTCCGGGTCCATCCTCGGCGCCTTCGCGGAGGCCGGGGGCACGTTCCTCGACACGGCGGACGTCTACAGCAAGGGCGTCTCCGAGGAGATCGTCGGCCGGTGGCTGAAGTCCCACCCCGACGACGCGGCCCGGATGGTCGTGGCGACGAAGGGCCGCTTCCCGATGGGCGAGGGTCACAACGACGTCGGTCTCTCACGACGCCACCTCCGTCAGGCGCTCGACGCGTCGCTGACCCGGCTCGGGGTCGGGCACATCGACCTGTACCAGATGCACGCGTGGGACGCCGTCACGCCGCTCGAGGAGACGCTGCGCTTCCTCGACGACGCCGTTGCAGCGGGCAAGATCGGCTACTACGGCTTCTCCAACTACCTCGGCTACCAGGTCACCAAGGCAGTGCACACCGCCCGTGAGCACGGCTGGACACCGCCGGTGACGTTGCAGCCGCAGTACAACCTCCTCGTTCGCGACATCGAGCACGAGGTCGTGCCGGCCTGTCTCGATGGCGGACTCGGCCTCCTGCCCTGGTCGCCCCTCGCGGGCGGGTGGCTCACCGGCAAGTACCAGCGCGACACCACCCCGACCGGAGCCTCACGACTCGGCGAGGACCCGGAGCGCGGTATGGAGGCCTACAGGCCCCGCAACTCGAACGAGCGCACCTGGGCGGTCATCGACGCCGTGGCCGAGGTTGCAAAGCAGCAGGGCGTCACCTCCGCAGCGGTGGCCCTCGCCTGGGTCGCGGCGCAGCCGGCGGTCACGTCGGTGATCCTCGGTGCCCGCACCGTCGAGCAGCTCACCGACAACCTCGCCGCCGCCGACCTCGACCTGACCGCAGAGCAGCTTTCCCACCTCAGCGAGGTCAGCGCCCCCCGGATGGGCGACTACCCCTACGGCGCCGCCGGTATCGCCCAGCGCCACCGCGTCATCGGCTGAGCCCGGCGCCGAGCGGCGGCGTCCTCACTGGGGCCATGGCCCCTACGGCACCTTCTGGGGATGCAGCAACTTCCCCCGCTGCCGTCACACAGCAACGATCACTCGGTCGGCAACCGCTGACAGTTCGGCGGCGCTCCTCAAGCCCGGCAGGGCCGGTGGCATCCGCCCGCGGGGACCCAGCGGTGGCACCTAGACTCGGATTTGCAGCCTCGCTCGGCCCGCGCAGCGCTCGAGCCACTTCGACCAGAGGTCACCACCATGGATGTCTGGCCCGCCATCGCCCAAGAACGCGCCGCGCTCGTGGACGCCCTCGGCGCCCTGCCCGCCGACGCCTGGAACCGGCCGTCGCTGTGCGCGGGCCGGACGGTGCGCGACACCGTCGCACACATGGTCGCGACGGCGCAGCTGAGGCCGGCGGCGTTCGTGGTCAACCTCGCCCGCCACGGGTTCTCCTTCACGCGGATGAGCGAGGCCGAGATCGCCCGGGTGGAGGGCGACGCGAGCACCCCGCACGATCTCGTCGCCCACTTCCGGTCCCGGGTCTCGGCGCGGACGGCCCCGCCGGGGCCGGCAGCGTCGTGGCTCGGCGAGACCATCGTGCACGGTGAGGACGTGTTCCGTGCCCTCGACGGCTACCGGGACCACCCGGTTGAGCACGTCATTGCCGTCGCCGACTTCTACCGAGGCAGCAACCTGCTGATCGGGGCCAAGCGTCGCATCGAGGGGGTCGCCCTGCGCGCCACCGACGCCGACTGGACCTCCGGCAGCGGCCCTGAGGTGGTCGGTCCAGTCATCGCCCTGGTGATGGCCATGACTGGACGCAAGGTCGCGCTTGAGGACCTCACCGGCGAGGGCGTCGCTGTGCTCCGCTCCCGTCCCTGAGCCCTAGGCGACCGCGACGGGGGCGTCGGCGCTGCGACCCCACTCGACCCACGGGGACCGTGCACCAAGGCCGCCGCTGCTACGTGACCGCCAACGCCATGGAGCCTTACGTGGCGCTGCTCGAGTCCGAAGCAGAGCACCATGGCGGCGAGGCGTAGCCGGGGCGAAGGCGGCGTTCACTACTCCGAGAGTCGCCGACGCTGGATCGCGACCGCCCAGGTGGGCTTCCTGCCCAACGGCAAGCGCATCGTCAAGACAGGTGCGGGCAAGACCAAGACCGAGGCGAAGGCGAAGCTCAAGGAACTGCTTCGGAACCGCGAGGATGGCATCCAGGCGACTTTCCGGACGACAGTAGCTGCCGCAGTCGAGGACTGGCTGGAGTTCGGCCTGAGCGGTCGATCCGAGAGGACGGTCACGACCTGCCGAATCCTCGCCGAAAAGCACATCATCCCGGATCTGGGTGCGCGCAAGCTGCACCAGCTGACCGCCGAGGACGTGGACCGATGGCTCAAGGGGAAGTCGTCGGACCTCTCCAGATCGACGCTGCAACGCCTGCTTTCGATCTTGCGACGCGCCGTGACTCGACAGGTGGCTCGCGACCGGCTCCGCCGCAATGTCGCGCTCCACTGCGAGGTCCCGCATGGCAGGGCCGGCCGCCCGTCAAAGGCTCTGTCCCTCGATCAAGCGACGGCTGTGCTAAAGGCTGTCGAAGGCACCGAGATGGAGGCATATGTGACGGTCAGCCTGCTGACCGTCGCCCGCACCGAAGAACTCAGAGCGCTCACGTGGTCCCATCTCGACCTCGAAGGAATCCCCGACGCCGAGCCCCCGCGGCCGCCAAGCATCCAGGTATGGCGTTCAGTCCGGCGAAGGGGGCGACACCAAGACCCGCATGTCGCGCCGCACCCTCCGGCTCCCGGACCGGGCGGTGGACTCCCTCCGCCGCCACCTCGACGCCCAGAACGCCTGGCGTAGCGCGATCGCGGGCGCGTGGCAGGAGCATGATCTCGTCTTCTGCACCCGTGAGGGCCTCCCGCTGGACCCCGCCAATGTGCGGCGATCCTTCCGTGCCGTGGTGAGCAGGGCCGGACTCGATGACCAGGTGTGGACCCCTCGGGAGCCGCGCCACAGCTTCGTCTCCCTCATGGCAGACGCCGGCGTGCCGTTGGAGGACATCTCGCGCCTCGTCGGGCACCGCAGCACGACCGTGACCGAGGCCGTCTACCGCAAGCAGTTACGCCCGGTACTCACCCAAGGGACTGAGGCCATGGACCGTCTCTTCCGGGCCCCAGACCGATCTCCTGACCGACTCGACGAGCCCTCGAAAACGGATCCTTAGTCAAGCAGTTAGTCAAGCATCAGCACTTCGGAGCCGATCGGCCCCCCGAAAGAAGCAGCCCCTGACCGGCGTTTCCGCTGGTCAGGGGCTGTCTCGTGGTGGTGGGCGATACTGGGTTTGAACCAGTGACCTCTTCCGTGTCAAGGAAGCGCGCTACCGCTGCGCCAATCGCCCGTGGGTGTTGCTGGTACTGCTGGGTCCTGCGTGGTGTCTCACCGAGGTGGAGACGGGATTTGAACCCGTGTACGCGGCTTTGCAGGCCGCTGCCTCGCCTCTCGGCCACTCCACCGTGGAAGGCAAGTGGATCTTTGCCTCCGAGCGGACGACCGGGCTCGAACCGGCGACCTCAACCTTGGCAAGGTTGCGCTCTACCAACTGAGCTACGTCCGCGGGAACACCAGCGGTGTAACTTCCCCGCTCGGTGCTTGCTAGACATTAGCCGATCGCTCGACCAGATACAAAACCGGCGGCTGCACCCCCGTCAGGGCCGCGCCGCAGGCGGATTCGCGGCCTCCGGGTGGCCGGGCGCGGCCTCCCCCGACTCCCCCACGGCGGCCTCCGGCGAGCCCGCCCCCACCCCACGCCGGATGGCTGCACCGAGAGCTCCGGGCGCCTTGCTGTGAAACTGCTGGTCACGCCCACGGTCCTGCCCCTCGTCACTCGTGGCCCTGTGTCGCGCCGCCTCGGTGCCCGACTCGGTGCGCACCTCCGTGCCCGCCTCCAGGCCCGCGTCGTGCGCCGTGCCAGCCCCCGCGCCACCGCTGCCCTCGCCGCGCCCAAGGAGCGCGCCCGCGCCCTCCTTGGCCCAGTTGACCAACCGCACGTCGGTGCCCTCGTGCAGGTCGACGGGCCACAGGAGGCGCACGGCCGCGTTCATCCCGGCGCCGATGAGGATGGCGATCGCCAGGGCGTAGAGCCACACCAGCAGGACGATGGGCGTGCTGAGCGGTCCGTAGATGGAGGATCCGCCCATCGAGGCCTCGAGCGAGATGCGCACGACGTAGGACGCGACCATCCAGATCGCCATGGCCAGAACCGCGCCCGGAAGGTTGCGCCGCCAGGGGCTGCGGTGCGGCGTGGACACGTGGTACATCGAGGCGAGGAGCACCACGCCGAAGGCGATGAGCGCGGGCCAGTAGAGCGCACGAGTGACGGTCGCGGCCACCTCCGGCAGCCAGGAGGACAGCAGCCCGGGTCCGAGGAGCATCAGCGGCAGCACGATGACGGCCGAGACGATGCCGATGGAGTAGAGCAGGAGACTGAAGGCCCGCATGTGCACGATCCCGCGAGCGCCGTTCTGCCCGTACATGATCGACACCGTGTCCACGAAGACGTTGAGGGCGCGGGACCCCGACCAGAGCGAGAGCACGAAGCCGACCGAGACGATGTCGACGCGGCCGCTGCCGAGCACGTCCGAGATGGTCGGCAGGAGCAGCTCCTTGATGCTGGACTCGGAGAGGAAGCGCGAGGCATACGCCTCGATGGCCGACACGATGTTCTGCGTCGTCGCTGCCCCGATCCAGTTGCCGACGAAGCCCAGCCCGCCGAAGAGCCCGAGCACCAGCGGCGGGAGGCTGAGCAGCATGAAGAACGCACCCTCGGCCGCCAGCCCGGTCACCCGGTAGCGCAGGCACACGCGGGTCGTCTCTCGGGCCAGCCGGCCGAGCCGGAGGCCCCACGGCACCCGCTCCAGCACTGCTCGAGTCCTCGTCCGCACGCTCATCGTTGTCCGAGGCTAACCGGGTCAGGGCCACTCCGTGACGCGTGACCGGCGCGACACCCGGTCCGCCCGTGCCCCGCCTCACTGACGACCTACCCTCAGCGGGTGAGCACACACGAGGTGACCAACCAGGTCCCGCCGTTCCTCGGCAGCGACTTCCTCCTCGACGACGCCGCGCTGCGCGAGTGCGTCGAGCGGTGGGCCGGCCCGTCGGCGGTGGCCGAGCTGGCGCCCCTCGGCGCCCTGGCCGGCACCGAGGAGGCCCAGGAGCACGCCCGGCTCGCCGACACCAACCCGCCCGTCCTGCGCACCCACGACGCACGGGGCAACCGCATCGACGAGGTGGAGTTCCACCCCTCCTGGCACTGGCTCATGACGCAGGCGGTGGGTGCCGGCCTGACCGCCGAGCCGTGGACCGCACCGGCCGGCTCGGGCGCCCACGTGCGCCGCGCTGCCGGGTTCCTCCTGTGGTCGCGGGTCGAGGCCGGCCACGGCTGTCCCGTGTCGATGACGTATGCCGCCGCGTCGGCCCTGCGGCACGACCCCACCCTGCGCGACCGGTGGCTCCCGGCCCTCGCGAGCCGCCGCTACGACTTCGGCATCCGGCCCGTCGCGCAGAAGGCCGGCGCCGTCGCCGGCATGGGCATGACCGAGAAGCAGGGCGGCTCGGACGTGCGCGCCAACACGACCCGTGCCACGCCATCCCCCGGCGGCCCGCTGCCGGGTGAGACCTACCGGCTCACCGGCCACAAGTGGTTCTGCTCGGCGCCGATGAGCGACGTCTTCCTGGTGCTCGCGCAGGCGCCCGGTGGCCTCACCTGCTTCGTGGTGCCCCGGGGCCTCGACGACGGCACCCGCAACGCGTTCGCGCTGCAGCGCCTCAAGGACAAGCTCGGCAACCACTCCAACGCCTCCAGCGAGGTCGAGCTCGAGGAGACCTGGGCGAGCCGCCTGGGCGAGGAGGGGCGTGGCGTCCGGACGATCATCGACATGGTCGGCGCCACCCGTCTCGACTGCGTCCTCGGCTCGAGCGCCACGATGCGCGACGCGGTGGCCAGGGCGGTGCACCACGCCCGGCACCGGTCGGCCTTCGGCGCCCTGCTCGTCGACCAGCCCCTCATGCGCAACGTGCTGGCCGACCTCGCCCTCGAGGCCGAGGCCGCCACCGTCCTCGGCCTCCGCCTGGCCCACGCGGTCGACTGCGGCGAGACCGAGCTCGCTCGCATCGGGGTGGCGCTCGGGAAGTTCTGGGTGTGCAAGCGCACGGCGCCCCTGGTCGCCGAGGCCCTCGAGTGCCTCGGAGGCAACGGCTACGTGGAGGAGAACGGAGTGGCCCGCCTCTACCGCGAGGCGCCGCTCAACTCGATCTGGGAGGGCTCCGGCAACGTCAACGCCCTCGACGTGATGCGCGCCGTGACACGCGAGCCGACGACCCTCGAGGCCCTGACGAAGGAGCTGCACGAGGTGCGCGGCCACAGCCGCGAGCTTGATGCGCACGTGGACGTCGCACTGGCACAGGCGAGTTCGCTGGACCCGGCGTCGGCGGAAGCGACCTTCGGGGCGCGCGCCGTCGTCGAGGGCCTCGCCCTGGCACTGCAGGGTGCCCTGCTGGTCCGGCACTCCCCCGGCCCCGTGGCCGACGCCTTCGTCGTGAGCCGGGTCGCCGGGCGGCGCGGCCACACCTTCGGGTCGCTCGGCGTCGACCTCGCCGGCGCGGCCCCTGCCCTGATCGCGCGCGCCGGCTGAGAGCCCGCCCACCGTCCCGCCCGGTCGTCACCGACGGCCGCGCGGGACGGCATACCTCCTCGGGTCAGCTGAGCGCCAGCCGTTTGCGCTCCCCCTCGACGTCGAAGTCGGCAGGCGGCCACTGCAGGTTCATGTCGCGCAGTGCGTCGAGGAGCAGCTGCTGCACCGCGAGCCGGGCGTACCACTTGCGGTCCGCCGGGACGACGTGCCAGGGGGCGCCGACCGTGGACGTCTTGTCGAGCACCGCCTGGTACGCCTCCATGTAGGCGTCCCACTGCCCCCGCTCGTCCACGTCGCCCGGGTTGAACTTGTAGTACTTCTCCGGGCTGTCGAGCCGCCGGAGGAGACGGGCCTTCTGCTCGTCCCTCGACATGTGCAGCATGACCTTGACGACGGTGGTTCCCGCAGCCACGACCTTGCGCTCGAACGCGTTGATCTGCGCGTAGCGCTTCGACCACACCTCCTGCGGGACGATGTCGTGCACCCGGACGACGAGGACGTCCTCGTACTGCGAGCGGTCGAAGACCCCCAGCTGTCCCGGCGCCGGCAGCGCCTTGTCGATGCGCCAGAGGAAGTCGTGCGACAGCTCCTCCTTGGTCGGCGCCTTGAACGCGGTGGCCTTGACGCCCTCGGGGTTGACCGAGATGACGTGCCGCATGATGCCGCCCTTGCCTGAGGTGTCCATGCCCTGCACGACCAGCAGCACCGACCGCTTCCCGCCGGCCGTGGACTCGGCCCAGAGCCGCTCGAGCTGGTCAGCCAGCTCGGCCTCGCAGGCCTGCAGCGCCGCCTTGCCGTCGAGCTTGTTCCCGGTGAAACCCGGTGTGCCCGAGGTGTTCACGAGGGCGAGCTCGAAGCCCTTGGCGACGCGCAAGGCGTTGCCGATGTCCTTGATCTCCTTGACGGCGTCCGCCTCGTGCTCCGCGACCAGCTCGTCCTGCTCAGCGGCCCGCTCCACCACGGCCGCGGCGAGCTTGCCGCTCCGCGTTCTCGCGTCCTTCTTGTGCTTGCCCTTGCCCTTCTTGCCCTTCGCGCCCTTGCCCATGGCGACATCCTGCCCGAGACGGGCCCCGCGCGGCGGGATGCACCACGGATACTGGCGGGCATGCGACTGCTCGTCCCCGGCGGTTCCGGCCTGCCCGCTCTCGCCGACCTCGACGACGCGGGCCTCTTCACCGCGTATGCCGCCCCGGGTGGTCCCTGGGTGCGCTGCAACATGATCACCTCGCTCGACGGTGCCGCCACCGGTCCCGACGGGCGCTCGGGCTCGCTCAACAACGAGGCGGACCACGTCGTCTTCGAGGTGCTGCGGGCCCTCAGCCAGGTGATCGTCGTCGGGGCCGGCACCATCCGGGCGGAGGGCTATCCGCCTCTGTCCGTGGCCGGCTCGCTGCTGGACCTGCGGCGCGGCCTCGGGCTGCCCGAGGTGCTACCCCTGGTCGCGGTGAGCAACCGCGGCGCCGTACCCCCGACGCTGAGTGGCTGCCGTGACGGCCGAGCGCTCATGGCCGTGCCCGCCTCCGCGCCGGGCCTGGCCCAGGCACGACGCGACCTCGGCGACGAGAACGTCATCGTCTGCGGCGAGGACGAGGTCGACGTCGCCGCGCTGCTGTCCGCCCTGCACGAGCGGGGGTGGGACCACGTGCTCACGGAGGGGGGCCCGACCCTGCTGGCCGCGTTCCTGTCCGCGGGCCGCATGGACGAGCTGTGCTTCACCATCGCGCCCCAGGTCGTCGGCGGGAAGCACCCTCGTCCGGTGGCGCTGCAGGGCGTCCCGCTCGACCTGCAGCTCGAGCTCCTCGCCGAGCAGGACGACACGCTCATGGGACGGTGGCGGGTCAGGCGCTGAGCGCCCGACGCGTGGGCTCCGCCGACACCCACACGGTCGGCAGGTCATCGAGCGATGCGCCTCACCGAGTCTCGACGAACTCGCGCAGCACGCGCTCCCAGCGCTCGGGGTCCTGGTTCCACTCGCGGCAGTGCCCGGCCGTCTCCCACCGCTCGAGCCGGACGAGGTCGGGCCGCCGCCCGGCGAGAGCCACTGCGGGACCGGCGGGGACGAAGTCGTCGCCGTCGGAGGCGATGACGAGCATCGGATGGCGCAGCTCGCCTGCTCGTGCGACCCAGTCGGTGCGCGCCACGTCGATCGGCTCGTGGACCCCCACGAGCCTCCGGCTGCGGCGTGAGCCCATCAGGTCGGTGGCGACACGCACGAGCGGACCCGGGACCCTGCGCAACCTCCCGTGGTGCCGCAGGACCACACCCCAGTCGACCACCGGGGAGTCGAGCGCGACGCCCACGACGTGGCGCGCCAGCGGCGACCGGTCGAGCGCCTGCAGGACGATCGCGCCACCCATCGACCACCCGAGGAGGAGGATCCGCCGCGCACCGTGCGACACGGCATACGCCATGGCCGCCTCGACGTCGCGCCACTCCGACAAACCCAGGCTGTAGCGCCCGTCCAGCCCGCGCGGCGCGTCGCGGTCGTTGCGGTAGGCGGTGACGAGGCTGGTCCAGCCCGCGTCGCTCAGGACGGGCACCGCCCGCAGGGTCTCTTCCTTGCGTGCGCCGCGACCGTGGACCAGCACCGCCCAGTCGGTCCCCCGCGCGTCGCCCTCGGGGCGGACGAGCCAGCCGGGAAGCGCACCGACGTCGGACTGAATGCGCAGGTCCTCGTCGGGCAGGCCCAGGCACACCGAGGGCCGGTCCCAGTAGTAGTACTGGTTCCAGCGCGCAGTTCCGACCTCGAGCCGTCCTCGGTCGACGGCGAGCAGCCGTCGCGTCACGGTGCCGCCGCCCTCGTCGACGACCTCGCCGACGCGCGCGTGACCGGACCCGCCGTCGAGCCAGACGCCGTAGCGCCCGGCCGCCATGGTCTCGGACGTGCTCGCGAAGGTGACGGTCTGCCGGTCGTGGGTGGCGATCTCGACGTCGTCGGGCTGCAGCTCGTCCGGCGTCACGACCTTGCGGGCGAAGTAGGCAGCGGCTGCCAGGGAGCCGCTGGCCGCGCCGAGCAGCGAGCCGGTGCCCGCAGCCGCCGCCACGAGCACCGGACGGGAGACCACGCGGCGCACCGGCACCGCCCCATCGTGGCAAAGGTCGGTGACATCACGTCGGAGGGCGTGCCGCAGGGCGTGCCGGCGCGCACGGCGCCCAGCGGGGCTCGGGCACAAACCGCGGTGGCATCGCGTTGGGAAGGACATGAGCGAGCACAGCACCTCCCAGAAGCCGTATGCCGTCCAGCGCACCGACGAGGAGTGGCGCGCGGCCCTCACGCCGGCCGAGTACAAGGTCCTGCGCCAGGCGGGCACCGAGCCGGCCTTCCGCGGCGAGTACACCGACACCAAGACGCACGGCGTCTACTCCTGCCGTGCGTGCGGCGCCGAGCTCTTCCGCAGCGACACCAAGTTCGAGTCGCACTGCGGGTGGCCCTCGTTCTACTCCCCCCTGGCAGGCGACTCCGTCGAGTTCATCGAGGACAGGTCCTTCGGGATGAAGCGCGTCGAGGTCCGGTGCGCCAGCTGCGGCTCGCACCTCGGGCACGTCTTCGAGGGCGAGGGCTACGACACCCCGACCGACCAGCGCTACTGCATCAACTCGATCTCGCTGCGGCTGGAGCCGGACGACAGCGCCTCGGCGAGCGAGGCCTGATCACCGGTCGGCTGTCGGGCCTCGGACTCCTCGCCTAGATTCGATCCATGGACGACGGGGAGATCCGGATCAGCAGCGCCGAGCGGGAGCAGGCTCTCGCCGATCTGGCGGAGCACCACGCGGCCGGGCGGCTGGACGCGAACGAGTACGAGGACCGTCGTGGCCGGGCGAACGACGCCGTCGTCCGGCGGGAGATCACGTCGCTGTTCGTCGACCTTCCCGAACCTCGGCCGAAGCTGGGCCAGCCCAGTGGTTCGTCGCTCGGCTCGACGGTCGGCTCGACGGTGGGCGCGCCGGCACCTCCCGCGCCGCAGACCCCGCCTGCCGTGTCGTCCTCGCCGCGCGCGAAGCTCGCGCGGACCCTCGTGAGCCTGTCGCCGTTCATCGCCCTCGGCACGTTCTTCCTGACCCGGTCCTGGCTCGCCTTCCTGCTGATCCCGATCATCGCCATCCTGGCCCGGACGTTCGACGAGTGAGCCCCGCTCCACCGGGAGCGGGGCCCATTCGTGCGTCGTGGAGCAGCGAGGTCAGCGCAAGTTGGCCACCAGCTCGGCCGGCTCGACCTTGGGCCCGGTGAAGAAGGGGATCTCCTCGCGCACGTGCAGGCGGGCGCGGGAGGCCCGCAGCTCGCGCATCAGGTCGACGATGCGGTGCAGCTCGTCGGCCTCGAAGGCCAGCAGCCACTCGTAGTCGCCCAGGGCGAAGGAGGCGATGGTGTTGGCCCGCACGTCCGGGAAGTCGCGCGCCATCTGCCCGTGCTCGCGCAGCAGGTCGCGCCGCTCGCTGTCCTCGAGGAGGTACCAGTCGTAGGAGCGGACGAACGGGTAGACGCAGAGGTACTTGCGCGACACCTCCTCGGCCATGAACGCCGGGATGTGGCTCTTGTTGAACTCGGCCGGCCGGTGCAGCGCCGCGCTGCTCCACACGGGCTCGAGGTGCTGGCCGAGCTCGGTGCGCAGGAGCCGGTGGTAGGCCGACTGCAGCCGCTCGATCGTCTCGGCGTGCCACCACACCATGAAGTCGGCGTCGCCGCGCAGGCCCGCCACGTCGTAGAGGCCGCGCACGACGACGCCCTCGCCCACGAGGTCCTCGAGGAAGGCCTCGAGCTCGGAGACCAGCTTCTCGCGGTCGTCACCGAGGGGGGTGACGCTGCTGAACACCGACCACATCGAGTAGCGGATGGTGTCGTTGATCTCTCGCATTCTTGCCGGGGTCAGGCGCTCGCTCATGACCCCATTCTCGCAACTTCCCGGGGGCCGCCTGTCAGGGGGTCAGGACGGCCCGAGCAGCGGCCCGACCGGAGGCGATGCAGGCCGGGATGCCCACCCCGTCGTATGCCGCCCCGCCCAGCGCGAGCCCCGGTGGGAGGTCCCGGGTGGGCGCCAGTCGCGCACGGTGCCCGACGGCATACTGCGGCAGTCCCCCACCCCAGCGCTGCACGTGGGCGGCGCTCGGTTGCGGCAGCTCACCGAGAACCCGCCGCAGGTCGGCGAGGGCGACCTCGACGAGCTCGGCATCGGACCGCTGGAGTGAGCTCTCCTCGCGGTGGCGTCCCACCGAAGCCCTCAGGAAGGTCCGCTCGGGGTGTGCTGCGGCGAGCCAGGGCCACTTGACCGAGCTGAAGGTCGACGCCTTGATGGTCAGCGGCTCGGTCGGCGGCACGAGGAAGCCGCTGCCGTCGAGGACGGCGGGCGGCGGACCGTCGAGCGCGAGCGTGACGATCGCCATCGACGCGTACTCGATGCCTGCCAAGGCACTCGCGGCGGCGGGAGCGACGGTCCTCAGCAGGCGCGAGGCCGGGGCTGCCGGCGTGGCCACCACGACGGCGTCGAAGCGCTCCTGGGTCACGTCGGTGGTCGGACCGGTCGAGACGACCCAGCCGTCGCCGTCCCGGCCCAGCTCCCGGACCACCGTGCTCGTGCGGAGGTCGACCCCGGACTCGGCGAGCCGGCGCTCCAGCTCCTCCGGCAGCGTGCCGAGCCCTCCGACGAGGGACGCGAACACCGGGCGACCGGCCGCGGAGCCGTTGGCCGCAGCGGCGGCCGCGGTGCGGGCCACATCGAGCAACGGCCGCCCGTCACGGGCCGCCGCAGCGAGCACCGGCACCGCCTGCTCGGCGGAGATCTCACGGGCGTGGCCGGCATAGACCCCCGCGAGCAGCGGCTCCACGAGCCGGTCGGTCACCGCGTTGCCGAGCCGACGGTCGACGAGGTCGCCCACGGACACGTCACCCTCGACGACCTCTCCGAGGACCTCGCGCGCGAGCCGGTCGACCTCGTCCGAGGTCAGCAGTCCGCGTACGGACTCGGGGTCGGACGGCACCCCCATCAGGGTGCCGCGCGGCATCGGCCAGCGCTTCCCGCGCGAGACGATCGAGGCACCGGCAGGGCCTGGGTGGGTGACGCGGTCGGCGAGCCCCAGCTCGTCGAAGAGGGTCAGGGCCTCCGGCCGGCGGGCGAGCACCGACTCGGCGCCGACGTCGATGCGCACTCCGCCGACCTCCGCGAGGCGGAGCTTGCCACCCACGCGGTCGGTGCCCTCGAGCAGCGTCACCTCGCAGCCGCTGTCGGAACGGCAGAGCTCCCACGCCGCCGCCAGCCCGCTGATCCCACCGCCGAGGACGGCGACCGTCGTTGCCATGCCGCCACTCTTCCACTCGCGTCCGGCGGTGCCGTGCTCGGGGCTGCGCACCTCGGGGTCGGTGCAGCCAGGGCCCCGCAACGTCCCCGGCCGCTCAGGTGTCTGTGCAGGCATCACGTCGCCATGGCTGCGTCGCGGGCGCTCCACCACCACGAGGCCACCGCGGAGGCGACCCGTCGAAAGGCTCACCCATGACCGCCCTCTCGCACCTGCCCCGTGACACCTCCGCGACAGCAGCCGACTCGTCGCCCACCGAGTCACCCGGGCAGTCGTCCCCTCAGTCGTCAGCTCGGCCGTTCCTCCGGGCCTCGCGGGCGCCGTCGACGCGCCGACTCGTCATCGCCGCCGGGTCCGCCGTCGTCCTGCTCGGGCTCGCGATCCCCCTCGGCCTGCGCGGCGTGACCGGCGGATCCGTCAGGCCGTCGGCCGACGCCGGGGTGGCTGCCGACCGGGGCGCTCCCGCGAGGGCAGGCAGCGGGTCTGCCGGCGCCGCCATCTCGCCGTCGGCCCCGTCGGTTCCCTCTGGTTCCGGCGCGAGCAAGGAAGGGGCGCAGTCTCCCAGCGCCTCCGCCGGTGCCGGCGACTCGGTGGTCGTCGGTCCCAAGATCGCCCGCACTGCCTGGCTCGGGCTCAAGGTGAGCGACCTGGCCGGAGCCGCGGCCCGCGCGCGCGTCGTCGCCACCGACGCTGGCGGTCAGGTCACCTCCGAGAACGTCGTCACGTCGATCGATCCCACCGGCGGCCCGACCGGAGGCCCGGTCGACTCATCCCCCAGCGGGGTGACGGGCTCGTCGGGCACCCAGCCACCCAGCCACTCGACTGAATCCTTGCAGGAGGTCGGGGTGGACCAGGCGCGGATGGTGCTCAACGTGCCCGCCAAGGCGCTCGACGAGGTGCTGACACAGCTGTCCCGGCTCGGCACCGTCAGCTACCGCTCGTCGCAGTCGGAGGACGTGACCGACACCTACGTCGACACCAGGGCGCGGATCCAGCCGATGCGCGACGGGATCGACCGGGTGCGTGCGCTGCTCGCGAAGGCGACCGACCTGCAGCAGATCATCACGCTCGAGAGCGAGCTGACCCGCCGTCAGGCCGAGCTCGACTCGCTGACCCAGCGCCTGGCGCAGCTCGACGCCATGAC
The DNA here is from genome assembly GCF_039529575.1 of Terrabacter terrae. Lineage (NCBI taxonomy): Bacteria > Bacillati > Actinomycetota > Actinomycetes > Micrococcales > Intrasporangiaceae > Terrabacter > Terrabacter terrae. The sequence continues at coordinate 1,543,612 of NZ_BAAANB010000021.1, read as the reverse complement.
GACGACCAGCGACGTCACCGTCTCGCTGTGGACCGCCACCACGACGGCGCCCACGCCAGCGCCCTCCGGCAACGGCCTCGCCACGGGTCTGAGGTCGGCCTGGGACAGCCTTCTCGGCTCGCTCACGGTCGTGCTGACCGGGCTGGCCGCGCTGCTGCCGTGGCTCCTCGTCCTCGTGCCGCTCGGCCTGCTCGCCCTGCGGCTGTGGCGTCGCCGCGGTGCCGGCGCAGCTCCGGCCGCCTCGCCCAGCTCGCCTCCCACCGTTCCCACCGTGAGCGCTCCTGCCTCCGGCGGCACCGCTTCCACCGGCACCTCTTCGACCTCCGGGACCTCCGACCCGCGCCAGTGAGGGTCCCGGTGACCGTCCGAGGCCTTGCAGTGGCTCGGTGACCCAGTCCCCCGCCGCCGTGGTGTGGCCTCAGGAGCTCAGAGCCTCAGCGGACCAGCCGGCGGCGCACCATGTCGGACACCTGGCGCACCTCCCGGACGTGCATCGCGTGGGCGATGCCGAGGTAGATCACGCCGAAGACGAGGCCGGTCAGGCCGATCTCCAGGGCGCTGGCAAAGATCCGCTTGCCGACTGACGACGACCCGTCGATGGCTCCGGCGGTGATCGGGTGGACCACCACCGTGACGGCCCAGGCGACGAGCCCGGCCACCGTGGCGGCGATGCCGACCCGCGACGCCGTGACGACGGAGCCCATGAGGCCGAGGCTGCCGGTGCGGCGGCGCAGCTGGTAGAGCCCGACGCCGGAGCTGACGACGTTGCCCACGGTCTGCCCCATCGCCATGATCCCGATCGCCCACACCGGGTTGACGAAGAAGGTGACGACTCCGGCGAGGGCGCTGATGCCGGTCAGCAGTGCCTGCATGACCACCGTCGGCTTGCCGTCCTCGAGGGCGAAGAACATGCGGTAGCAGAGCAGGTCCAGCCCGAACGGCACGAGGCCGAGGATCATGATGACGAGCACGCTCGCCGACACCTCGATCGACCGCGGGTCGGCGCCGCTGGGATACAGCAGGGCCACGATCGGGCGGGCCAGGACGATGACGAGCACCATGATCGGCACGTTGGCCACGAGCGGCATGGTCAGGCCCTGCCGGAAGTCGCGCCGCAGGGCGACCCGGTCGCCGGAGGCGGCGGACGCCGAGAAGCGCGGGAAGAGGGCGGTGATGATTGAGGTGGTCACGAAGGCGTGCGGCAGCATGAACAGGGTGAAGGCGACCCCGTATGCCGCGGGGCCGCGCACCTCGCGACCGAGGCCCATCTGAGCCGCGGAGGACGTCGCGTTGTTGAGGACGCCCTGGCTGATGAAGAAGCCGAGCTGCGAGATGGCCAGGCCCGCGAAGGCCCAGAGGGCCAGGCGGCTCACGCCTCCTAGTCCGACACCGCGCACACCCCAGCGGGGGCGGTAGCGGAAGCCGGTGCGGCGCAGCGCCGGGAGCAGCGACAGCGCCTGGACGACGACAGAGAGGGTGGCCGAGCCGGCGAAGAGCCAGATCATCGGCGCCGTCCACTCCGACGGGTTGCGGGCGCGGGCCTGGCCGGCAGCGTCGAGGAGATGCGGCTTGGGGAAGACGACGAGGAAGAGCAGCAGCCCGGCGACAGCGACCACGTTGGCGATGAACGGCGCCCACGCGAACGCGCCGAACCGGCCTCTGGCATTGAGAATCTGGCCGAGGAGGGCGAAGAGTCCGTAGAAGAAGATCTGCGGCAGGCAGATCAGCGAGAAGGCCAGCGCCAGGCTCTTGAAATCCGGCGAGGAGTTGCGCGCGAGCAGCCAGACGAAGCCGCCTGCCCCTGCCATGACGAGGACCGTGATGGCCGCCATCCCGGCGAGCGCGACGGTGATGACTCGGTCGGTGAACTCCTGCCCGCCGTCGTCGAGCTTCATCGCACGCGCCAGCGACGGGATCAGGACGGCGTTGAGGATGCCCCCCGCGGCGAGGACGTAGAGCACGTTGGGCAGGGTGTTCGCGAGCGAGAACGCGTCACCGGCAAGCGTGAGCCCGATGATCGCCGTGATGAGGGCGTTGCGCAGGATGCCGAGCAGACGCGAGGCGACCGAGCCGCCGAGCATGGTCAGGCTGGAGCGAGCGACCGAGGGCGCAGCCGTGGTCATCCTGGGCGCCGTTGCCGTCATCCGCGGCCCGAGCACTCGTGCACGAGCGCCGTGACGCGCGTGAGCACGTCGGGGTCGACGTTCGGCAGCACGCCGTGACCGAGGTTGAAGATGTGCCCGGGCGCCCGACGCCCCTCCTCCACGATCTCGCGCACCCGCCGTTCGAGCGCCTCCCACGGCGCGAACAGCAGCGCGGGGTCGAGGTTGCCCTGGACGGCATACCCCGGCCCGAGACGGTCGACGGCGTCGGTCAGCGACACGCGGTAGTCGACGCCGACGACCTCGGCCCCGGCCTCTCCCATGAGCGTGAGCAGCTCTCCGGTGCCGACGCCGAAGTGGATGCGCGGCACGTCGAGGTCCTCGACGGCTGCGAGCGCGGCCGCGGAGTGCGGTTGCGCCAGAGCGGCGTAGTCGGCGCGCGACAACGCGCCCGCCCACGAGTCGAAGAGCTGGACGGCGCTGGCACCGGCCTGCGCCTGGACGCGAAGGAACTCCCCCGAGATCTGGGCAAGCCTGGCGCACAGCGCATCCCACAGCCGCGGGTCGCCGTGCATGAGCGCCTTGGTCTTCTCGTGGTTCTTCGACGGGCCACCCTCGACGAGGTAGGAGGCCAGCGTGAACGGGGCGCCGGCGAAACCGATCAACGGCGTCTCACCCAGCTCGCGGACGACCTGCTGCACCGACTCGGTGACGAAGGGCACGTGCTCCGGCGTCAGGGGCACGAGCTGGTCGAGGTCGGCGGCCGAGCGCACGGGCCGCGCCACGACGGGACCCACCCCCGGCACGATGTCGAGGTCGACCCCGATCGCCTTGAGCGGTACCACGATGTCGCTGAAGAAGATGGCGGCATCGACCCCGTGGCGGCGCACCGGCTGCAGGGTGATCTCGGTGACGAGCTCGGGACGCATGCAGGACTCGAGCATCGGCACGCCCTCGCGGATCGCGCGGTACTCGGGCAGGGAGCGGCCGGCCTGGCGCATGAACCACACGGGGGTGCGGCTGACCGGCTCCCTGCGGGCAGCGCGCACGAGGTCGCTCTGGCGGGTGTCTGGTAGGGCTGCGGTCGGCACCGGTCAATCCTGCCATGACGCAGGGTGCCCCCCGAGCCACGCTCACCCGGCGTGCCTGAGGACAGAACGCCCGCACGCGGCATACGCTCGTGCGGTGCACACGAGAACGTTGCCGGGCAGCCACGGCGCGGTCTTCGCAAGGACGCTGAGCGCCCTGCGAGACGTCCGTCTGCGCTCCGAGGTGCGCCTGACCGAGGTCCCCGCCCCGACGCGCATCGCGCCGTACGCCGCTGCGATCACCGCCGACGTCATCGACGTCGCCGACCCCGACGAGGACCTCGCAACGGGCCGGTTCGTGCTGCTGCACGACCCCGCGGCACCGGAGACCTGGGACGGCCAGTGGCGCATTGTCACCTTCGCCAGAGCCGAGCTCGAGCCGGAACTGGCCGGGGACCCGATGCTCGGCGCCGTGGGCTGGTCCTGGCTCACCGACTCGCTGGTCAGTCGCGGGCTCTCCTGGACAGCAGAGGCGGGCACCGTGACGCGCGTCGTCAGCGAGAGCTTCGCCGGGCTCGCCGATCGCGAGGCGAGCGTCGAGATGGAGATCCGCGCCTCCTGGACGCCGGTCGGCGGCGACGCGCCGGAGCACCTGCGCGCCTGGGCCGACATGCTGTGCACCATCGCGGGCATCCCGCCGCTGCCCGACGGCGTCGTCCCCCTGCCGGGGCAGCGCCGGTGACGGCGGAGCCCAGGGAGCCGACCGACGAGGCCACGGACGAGCTCGCAACCGACGTGGTCGCAGACTCCAGTGTGATCGATGCTGCCGCTGCTGCAGACGAGCCCGTGGCGGACGGCACGGACACCGCGCCGACTCTCGTGCCACTGACCCACCCGCGCGACGGCGTGCCGGACGTCGTGGTCGACGAGCGCGCCCTGATGCGTGCCGCCGAGGCCATCGCCGGCGGCACGGGGCCTGTCGGCATCGATGCCGAGCGGGCCTCCGGCTACCGCTACGGGCAGCGCGCCTACCTCGTGCAGATCCGACGCGAGGGCTCCGGCACCTGGCTCATCGACCCCATCGCGTGCCCCGACCTCTCCCCCGTAGGAGATGCGATCGGGGACGCCGAGTGGATCCTGCACGCCGCCACCCAGGACCTGCCCTGCCTCACGGAGGTCGGGCTGCGTCCACAGGCGCTCTTCGACACCGAGCTCGGCGGCCGGCTGGCCGGCCTGCCCCGCGTGGGCCTGGGCGCCATGGTCGAGCACTACCTCGGGCTGCAGCTGGCCAAGGAGCACTCCGCCGTCGACTGGTCGGTGCGCCCGCTGCCCGAGCCGTGGCTCCGGTATGCCGCCCTCGACGTCGAGGTGCTCGTCGAGCTCCGCGACGCCGTTGCCGCCGAGCTCGCCTCCCAGGGCAAGGACGCGTGGGCGCGCGAGGAGTTCGAGCACCTGCTCGACTTCAGTGGCCCCGAGCCCCGCGTCGACCCCTGGCGCCGCACGTCGGGCATGCACAAGGTGCGGGGCCGGCGCGGGCTCGCGATCGTGCGCGAGCTGTGGTTCTGGCGTGACACCACCGCGCAGCAGCGCGACACCTCCCCCGGCCGCGTCCTGCCCGACGCCGCCATCAGCGAGATCGCCATCGCCAACCAGCGCGCGACCAGGCCTCCGCACACCGTGTCGTCGAGCGACCCTCGCCTGGCGCGCTCGATCCGTCGCCACCAGGAGGCGATCATCGAGACGGTCGCCCGCGCCCTGGAGCTGCCCGAGACGGAACTGCCGCCGCTGACCCTGCCACCGACCGGTCCGCCGCCACCCAAGGCGTGGCCCGACCGCGACCCGGTGGCGGCCGCACGCCTGACGCGCTCGCGTGAGCTGCTCGGCGCCGTCTCCGCCGAGCTGGCCGTGCCCGTCGAGAACCTCCTGACGCCTGACCTGCTGCGCCGCTTCCTGTGGGAGGGCCCGGCCGCGCCCACCACGGCCGAGGTCGCCGACGCGCTCTCCTCGATGGGGGCCCGCCGCTGGCAGACCACGATCGCGGCTCCGCTGGTCTCCTTGGCCTGCAGCGAGCACCGGCCGGGTTGACCGCGCCGCGGCCGCCCTGCCGTCGAAGGTGGCTCGTTCGCGGGTCCGGGCTCCGCACGCAGGTTGCGGGTCGGTTCGCGTGGTGCGCCGTTCGTGCCGACCTCCAACGCGCGCAGCAAGCCCTGGTGCGCGTACCGACGTGCCGCTCGAGAGCGGGTGAGCATCGTCACGGGCGGTCCCGTTGGTGGCGAAGTTACCGGGAAGTAGCATGAGTCGGGGCGTGCACCCGCGCCCTGGAGCCGGGTTCTGTCCCGGTCCCGCGACCAACCTGGTCCCTGCGACCACCCTCGACCCACTGGAGGCACTGTGCCCCGCGCACTCAATGAGGTCGTCTTCGTCGACGGCGTCCGAACGCCGTTCGGCAAGGCCGGCGATCAGGGCATGTATGCCCAGACCCGGGCCGACGACCTCGTCATCCGGTGCATTCGTGAGCTGCTGCACCGCAACCCCACCCTGCCCAAGGACAAGGTCGAGGAGGTCGCGATCGCCGCGACCACCCAGATCGGCGACCAGGGCCTGACGCTCGGACGCACGGCCGCCCTCCTCTCGGGCCTGCCGAACACGACCCCGGGCTACTCCGTCGACCGCATGTGCGCCGGCGCGATGACCGCCGTGACCAACACCGCGAGCTCGATCGCCTTCGGCGCCTACGACATCGCGATCGCCGGCGGCGTCGAGCACATGGGCCGTCACCCCATGGGCGAGGGCGTCGACCCCAACCCGCGCATCGTCAGCGAGAAGATCGTCGACCCCGACGCGCTCGTCATGGGCAAGACCGCCGAGAACCTGCACGACCGCTTCCCGCAGCTGACGAAGCAGCGCTCCGACGCCTTCGCCGTCGGCAGCCAGGACAAGCTCGCGAAGGCTTACGCGGACGGGAAGATCCAGCGCGACCTCGTCACCGTCGCGACGCGCCACGCCGAGAAGGGCTGGGGTCTCGCCACCGCCGACGAGCCGCCGCGTCCCGGCACCACCGTGGACGACCTCGGTCAGCTGAAGACCCCCTTCCGCGCGCACGGCAACGTGACCGCCGGCAACGCCGCCGGTCTCAACGACGGCGCCACCGCCTGCCTGCTCGCGTCCGAGCAGGCCGCGACCGACCTCGGGCTGCCGGTGCGGATGCGTCTCGTCTCCTTCTCCTTCGTCGGCGTCGAGCCCGAAGTCATGGGCGTCGGGCCGGTCCCGGCCACCGAGAAGGCCCTCGCCAAGGCGGGCCTGTCGATCGACGACATCGGCCTCTTCGAGCTCAACGAGGCCTTCGCCGTGCAGGTGCTCGCCTTCCTCGAGCACTTCGGCATCGCCGACGACGACCTCCGCGTCAACCAGTACGGCGGCGCCATCGCCACCGGCCACCCGCTCGCCAGCTCCGGCGTCCGCCTCATGACGCAGCTCGCCCGGCAGTTCGAGGAGCACCCCGAGGTGCGCTACGGCCTGACCGCGATGTGCATCGGCATCGGCATGGGCGGCGCCGTCATCTGGGAGAACCCCCACCACGAGGCCTACGTGCCCTCGACGACCACGAACGAGAAGGAGTCCGTAGCGTGACCGCCACGACTGAAAAGGCCACGGCTGCAACGGACTTCGCCACCGAGGTCGTCACCCGCACGCCGGCGCACGACATCGCCCTCCCGGACAACGCAGGCACCCTCGCCCTCATCACGCTCGACAACGGCTTCGACCACACCAAGCCGAACACGTTCGGCCCGCAGTCGATCGCCGACCTGACGGCCACGATCGCCGCGCTCCGCCAGCGCGCCGAGGCCGGGGAGATCGTCGCCGTCGCCGTGACCGGCAAGCCGTTCATCTTCGCCGTCGGCGCCGACCTGACGGGCGTGCCCTTCATCGGCTCACGCGACCAGGCGCTCGAGGTCGCGCGGGCCGGCCACGCGGCATACGCAGCGTTCTCCGACCTGCCGGTGCCGACGTTCGCCTTCGTCAACGGGGCCGCCATGGGCGGCGGCGTGGAGCTGGCGCTGTCCGCGACCTACCGCACGATGAGCGCGGGCGTCCCCGCGGTCGCGTTGCCCGAGGTCTTCCTGGGCCTGGTCCCCGGCTGGGGCGGCTGCTGGAGGCTGCCCAACCTCGTCGGCGTCGAGAAGGCGATCACCGTCGTCGTCGAGAACCCGCTGAGCCAGAACCGGATGCTCAAGGGGACCCAGGCGTACGAGCTCGGCATGGCCGACGTGCTCCTCGAGCCGGCCGACTTCCTCGAGGAGTCGGTCGCCTGGGCAGCGCGGGTCCTCTCCGGCGAGGCCGCCGTCGAGCGTCCCGACGTCGACCGCGACGAGACGGCGTGGGACGCCGCGATCGGCAGGGCCCGCAAGCTCGCCGACGTCAAGACCGGCCGCCAGGCCAGGAGCCCGTATGCCGCCCTCGACCTGCTCGCCGCCGCCCGCACCGCCACCCGCGAGGAGGGCTTCGCCGCCGAGGACGAGGTGCTCGCCGACCTGCTGATGAGCGACGAGCTGCGCGCCGGGCTGTACGCGTTCGACCTCGTGCAGAAGCGCGCGAAGCGGCCCGCCGGCGCACCGGACAAGGCCCTGGCGCGGAAGGTGACCAAGGTCGGGATCGTCGGCGCCGGCCTGATGGCCAGCCAGCTGGCGCTGCTCTTCATCCAGCGCCTGCAGGTGCCGGTCGTGCTGACCGACATCGACGACGAGCGCGTCGCCAAGGGCGTCAGCTACGTCCACGCCGAGCTGGACAAGCTCGCCGGCAAGGGCCGGCTCAACGCGGACAAGCTGAACCGCTACAAGGCCCTCGTCACCGGGTCGACGAGCAAGGACGGCTTCGCCGACGCGGACTTCGTCATCGAGGCCGTGTTCGAGGAGATGTCGGTCAAGCAGCAGGTCTTCGCCGAGGTCGAGGCCGTCGTCTCGCCCGAGTGCGTCCTCGCGACGAACACCTCGAGCCTGTCGATCGCCGAGATGGCCTCGAAGCTCGAGCACCCCGAGCGGGTGGTCGGCTTCCACTTCTTCAACCCGGTCGCCGTCATGCCGCTGCTCGAGGTCATCCCGGGCGAGCGCACCGAGGACGCCACTCTCGCAACCGCGTTCGCCGTCGGCAAGGCACTGAAGAAGACGTGCATCCGCGCGGCGGACCGCCCGTCGTTCATCGTCAACCGCCTCCTCGGCCGCTTCATGGGCGAGGCCGCGAAGATCCTCGACGAGGGCACCCCGATCGAGGTCGTCGACCGCGCCTTCGCCGGTCTCGCGCCGATGCCGCCGTTCGTCCTCATCGGGCTCGTCGGGCCGGCCATCGCGCTGCACAACGGCGAGACGCTCGTGCGCGCCTTCCCGGACCGGTTCTACGCGTCGCCGACCCTGCAGCGGATCGTCGCGGCGGGCAAGCGCGGCTTCTACGACCTCGGCTCGGGCCGACCGGTCCTCGACCCCGAGGTCGCCGAGCTCATCGAGAAGCCGGCGGAGCCGGTCGTGCTCGACCTCGCCCAGGTGCGCCAGCGCGTGCTGACGGTCCTGGCCGACGAGGCGCGCCGCATGCTCGACGAGGGCGTCGCCCAGGCACCGATGGACCTCGACCTCGCGATGATCACCGGCGCCGGCTTCCAGTTCTGGAACGGCGGCATCACCCCGCTGCTCGACCGGACCGGCGTCGCCGAGGCCGTGACGGGCTCGCGCTTCCTGCCCGTCGGGGTGGCGAACGCTCCGGCCTGACCGCTCCACCCCACCGTCGAAAGGCCACGAACCGGGCTCGGACGGGCGCTGCCCCTCAAGTTGCGCTCCCGGTTCGTGGCCCTTCGACGTGGCAGATTTGCCCTAACTCATATATGAGTTAGCCTCGATCCGTGACTCAGACCTACTTGACCCGGATCGGCGGACTCATCCGCGACGCCCGACGCCACAAGGGAATGACCCAGTCTGACCTCGCGGAGCTGCTCGGCAGCTCCCAGGGTGCGGTCACCCGCATCGAGCAGGGCAAGCAGAACCTCAGCCTCGAGATGCTGGCGAAGATCGGCGACGCCCTCGACTCGGAGTTCGTCTCCCTCGGCCACTCGGGCCCGCAGCACCTGCGCATCGTCGGCGGCCAGAAGCTGGGCGGCGCCATCGACGTCAAGACCTCCAAGAACGCCGCCGTCGCCCTGCTCTGCGCCGCACTGCTCAACCGGGGCCGCACGACCCTGCGCAACCTGGCCCGCATCGAGGAGGTCAACCGCATCCTCGAGGTGCTGGCCTCGATCGGCGTGCGCACCCGGTGGCTGCCCGACAGCAGCGACCTCGAGATCATCCCGCCCGCCGAGCTCAACCTCGAGGGCATCGACGTCGCCGCTGCGCGCCGCACCCGCACCGTCATCATGTTCCTCGGGCCGCTGCTGCACGAGCACGAGAGCTTCCAGCTGCCGTATGCCGGCGGCTGCGACCTCGGGACCCGCACCGTCGAGCCCCACCTGAGTGCGCTGCGCGCGTTCGGGCTCGAGGTGACGGCCACCCACGGCTTCTACGAGGCCCACTCGGACCGCTCCGTCAACCCGCAGCGCGCCATCGTGCTCACCGAGCGCGGCGACACGGTGACGGAGAACGTCCTCATGGCGGCCGCGCGCCACGCCGGCACCACCGTCATCCGCAACGCCAGCCCGAACTACATGGTCCAGGACCTGTGCTTCTTCCTCGAGAAGCTCGGCGTGCGCATCGAGGGCATCGGCACGACGACCCTGACCGTGCACGGCATCGCCGAGATCGACGTCGACGTGGAGTACTCCCCCAGCGAGGACCCGATCGAGGCGATGAGCCTCATCGCCGCGGCGGTCGTGACCGACAGCTCGATCACGATCCGTCGGGTGCCGATCGAGTTCATCGAGATCGAGCTGGCGACCCTCGACGGCATGGGGATGAAGTACGAGCTGTCGGCGGAGTACACCTCGGCCAACGGCAAGACCCGCCTCGTCGACCTCACGACGATCCCCGGGCCGCTGCACGCCCCCATCGACAAGATCCACCCGATGCCCTTCCCGGGTCTCAACATCGACAACCTGCCGTTCTTCGCTCTCATCGGCGCGGTCGCCGAGGGCAGCACGATGATCCACGACTGGGTCTACGAGAACCGCGCCATCTACCTGACCGAGCTGACGAAGGTCGGCGCCAAGGTGCAGCTGCTCGACCCGCACCGGGTCATCGTCGAGGGCCCGACCCGCTGGCGCGCAGCCGAGGTCATGTGCCCACCGGCGCTGCGTCCCGGCGTCGTCGTCCTGCTGGCGATGCTCGCTGCGCCGGGCACGTCGGTGCTGCGCAACGTCTACGTCATCAACCGCGGCTACGAGGACCTCGCCGAGCGTCTCAACGCGCTGGGCGCGACGATCGAGGTCTTCCGCGACATCTGACCTGCTCGGCGCAACCGAGGGCCCGAGCCGGCTCTGACCCTGGCGGCGGCCGGTGGCGATGACTCCGCCGGCGGCCCGCCAGGTCACGATTGCCGCACGCTGTCGAGGCGGGCAGCTCCCAGTGCGAGCAGCAGGAGCGGCTGGTGGCGCGCCCTGCCACAGACCCTCGAGCGAGCCGCGGCAGCAGGCAGGGCAGCCGGATTGAGGGTCCTCGGCCCGTTCGTCGAGGACCAGGACCTGACGATGTACGTCCGAGGGCCTGCTGCAGGAACGGTCCCGGAGTTCACCCGCGCGCACGTGCTGCGCCCCTCACCCGATGCCGAGATCCATGTTCATCCACTCCTGCTTGTGCGGGTGGCGGTGAGCGGTGTCCTCGGCAAGGTGCGGCTCGAGTGCCATCTCGATCCAGAGACCCTCCCTGTGCGTTGGGTCGTGTGATGACCCATACGGCGCAGCCGGGACGTGCCCGAGCACTGGTTGACCGCTGGGTCACTGGATGACCCAATGCACAGGCGACGGCAACACACCCCGGAATGCGCGTCAGCCGTCTCAGACGCCGTCCGGCTTCTGCCCGTCCGGCATCTGCTCCTCCGCATGCGCTCGGCTGAGGTCTGCTCGTCTGCTCCCCGCGGAAGCGGCGCGTCACTGACGGTGTCGAGCGGGCCCCGGTCGACCCCGACCGTCAGCACTTCGCCGGAGAGTCGAACGTCATGGGACGTCCTGAATTGTCGGTTCCCGGTGTTACGTTCAGCCGCTCGCAGGCCGACGTCGCCCACGACATCGCGGCCCAGACCGAGGCCTCCTCGTTCACCGACGCCACCTGCAGCGGGGCAAGGACCAGCGACTTCTTCTCCTCGCAGGCACCCGGCGTCGCCCCGCAGCTCGATGCGGTCACCGAGCACACCCGGCTGGTCACCATGACCTTCGGCGGCAACGACGAGGGCGTCTTCTCGGGCTCCTTCTTCGGCTGTGCCACCATCTCCTCGACCGACGTCACGGGCAACCCGTGCGAGCGCACGTACGGCCCGACCTTCACCGACCTGATCGAGAACCAGACCTACCCCCACCTCGTCGCCGCGCTGACGGCGGTGCGCAAGAAGGCGCCGGCCGCCACGGAGGTCATCCTCGGCTACCCGCGCATCCTGCCGGCGATCGGCCAGCTGTCCTGCTACCGCTCGATGCCCATCGCCATGGGTGACGTCCCTTGGCTGAACCACGAGCAGGACGTGCTCAACGCAGCGGTCAGCCGGGCGGCGCGCGAGACCGGTGCGCGGTTCGTCGACATGACCCCCAGCTCCTTGGGGCACGACGCCTGCCAGCCGGCCGGCCAGCGGTGGATCGAGCCGGCGATCGCACCGGTCAACGCCTTCCCCGTGCACCCGAACGCCCTGGGCGAGGCGGCCATGGCACGCCAGGCGCTGCTCCAGCTCGGACACTGACGGACGGCCACGGGCCCCTGCAGCCCGCTCCCCGGCGGGTCACAGGGGCCCGGCCTAGGGTCGTCCGATGAGGTGCGCCTCGTCCCTCGCCGCAGGGCTCGGCCTGACGCTCGTCCTGGCCGGCTGCACAGGCGGGTCCACGCCCACGCCCACGTCGCAGGCCGGCCGGGGGGCGGGCACCAGCGCCCACGGCAGCCCCTCGAGCAGTACGCCGCCCACCGGCTCCCCCGCGCGTACGCCGTCAGCGAGCCCCGCGCATACGCCCGCGCCGTCCGGGCCCGCGACCTCAACCAGCCCACCCACACCCGCGAGCTACCGCCTCGACGTGGTCCGCCGGGGCACGGACCACCCCGACGACCTGGCGCTCGACGCTGCGGGCGCCCTGCTCTACAGCGACTACACGAGCGGGACCATCACTCGGCTGAACCCGGACGGGTCGGCGACCGTCCTGCACCGCGGGCTACCGGGACCCGAGGGCATGGTTCTCCTGCCGGACGGAACGCTCGTTGTCGCCGAGCAGGACGCCAACCGCCTCGTCGAGTTCAAACCCGGCCGGTCCACGCCGATCGTGCTGGCCGCCCTGCCCGGCACCTCCGTCAAGGCCACCTGCCACCAGGGCGTCGACGGCATCGCCTGGGACCCCGCCACGACGAGCCTCGTGGTGCCCGACCCGGTGACGGGCACCGTCTACCGCATCTCTGCCGACGGGACCTCGCGCTCGGTCCTCGCCCGCGGGTTCGTCCGCCCGGTCGGAGCGGCCGTCGGTCCCGACGGCAGGGTCTACGTCGCCGACGAGTGCGGCGGCGGCGTCTGGAGGTTGGGTCCCGGCGGGTCACGGGTCCGTGTCGCCGAGGCCGTCATGCCGGACGACCTCGCCTTCGATGCAGCCGGGAACCTGTTGGTCACTGACGTGCGCCACACGCGGCACGACGTGCGCGGGTGGCCCCGTGGAGGAGGGGCCCCCACCGTGCTGGCGCGCTCCGGCCTTTTCGAGCCCCAAGGCCTGCTCGTCAGCCCTTCGGGCACCATCTTCGTCGCCGACGACCAGGCCCGCCTCGTCCTGCGCCTGACTCCCCGGCGCTGACCGCGTCGGCGCCGGTCACCCATGTCAGCGGGGTATGCCGTGTGGCCGGGCGTATGCCGTGTGGCCGGCGCGGTGCCAGGACCTCAGCGTGGACGCTGCTTCCAGATGAGCCGATGCACCCCGAGGTGCTTGGGCAGCGTGCGCAGCCCGGGGATCCAGGGGATGCAGATGAAGCCGATGCTCAGCAGCACCATCAGTGCCCAGACCTGCACGTCGGCGTTGTCGGACGTCGAGAAGGGCGGGACCTGGTACCAGAAGGTGTACAGCCACAGCCACGGCTGGCCGGGGTAGTTCCCGGTCTCGTTCATGATCCCCCACTGGTCCCCGCCGAGGTTCTGGGCACGCGCCCGGTCCTCCAGGTGCGAGCCGTCCGCGAGCAGGAGCAGCGGCTTGGTGCTGTCGACGCCGAAGAAGCTCGTCCGCGACGTGAGCAGCCCCTCGAGGGCGCCGCTGGCGGCGAGCGCCAGGACACCTCGGGCCAGGACCGGCACGGGCCCGTACTCCCCCGGTGCCACCTTGGCGGGGTCGCCGTCCGGCGCCTTGCCGACAGCGTCCGAGTAGCTCTGCGCCCAGCTCGTGCGCTGGTCGGGGGTGGCTGCAGACCACTGTCGAAGGGCTGCCGCGACGAGGGGCTGCGCGGAGAGGGTCCGCAGCGGGCTGACGACGAAGTCGTTCGCCGGATCGACCGGCTCCGTGACACCCGGCGGCTTCTGCAGAGAGGCCGGGCCGAGGGCCTGTCCCTCGCCGGCCGTGTTGTACGGCGGCCCGTAGGTCGCCGAGGTGGTCGTGCCGGCCAGCTCACCGGTGGCGGTGGCCACCACGTCGTTCGGGGCCTGACGCGCCCACTGCTGCAGGGAGATCGCCGGCTCGTCCGGCGACGAGAAGACGATGGCTGCGACGACGGCGAGAACGAGCATGACCACCAGCGCGATCACGAACTCCTTGACCAGGTCGTAGCGCCGGGTCGGGAACGCGTGCGAGTCGGGCGCCCAGGTGGCGCCTCGTCGCTCGCTGCGCGGAACGCGTACGGTGCTCACGGCCGCACACCCGAGCTCGTGCGGGCCCGCTCGTCGCTGCTCACGTCGGGAACGGGGCGACGTGCCGAGGGTTCGGGAGCAGCGGGCGGCAGAGGTGGTCCCGGCTGCATCATGCGGTCGGGCGCCTCTGCGCCGATCGGCGGGACGACGCCGCGTCGGCGCACCAGCAACAGGTGGAGGCCGACGATGGTCCCGACGACGAGGGGCAGCAGGGAGACGTGCCAGAGGACCATCTGGCCGACGTTCATGACGTTGAAGTACGCGCCGATCCCCGCCGCGTTGAGGCCGTCCTTGGCCTGCGTGCTGATCCACTGCGAGTCGAAGTTCGTCTGGATGAGGTAGCCGGTGAACGCGGTGCCGAGAGAGCCGAAGAACGCGAGCGCGCCGGTGGCCCAGGTCAGTCCGCGGTGCCCGCGCCAGGCGGCCATGAAGAACTTCCCCCACAGGTGGATGACCATGGTGGCGAAGAAGAGCTCGACGCTCCAGAGGTGCACCGAGTTGACGAAGTGGCCGACGGAGCTCGAGTGCCACCACATGACGCCCCCGAGGGTCAGCACCAGGCCGGACACGATGACGACGACGAGGCTCGCGAGGCAGGCGACCCCGAAGACGTAGACCCACGACGCGACGTACGCCGGTTGCCGGTCGGGCAGCCACTGCCCCTTGGGCACGAGGCCCTCGATCCACGCGGTCAGCTTGGCCGTCCAGGTGCCCGAGCCGCCCGCCACCGGTCGGGTCGACTCGGTGGGGCGGGCGCTCATGGCTGCTCCCCCTCCTCGTGAGGCGCCGGGAACGGGAGCAGCACCGCAAGGACGAACACGAGCAGCATCACGAGGATGGTGACGAGGTTCGCCACGGTGATCGTGAGGAACCCCCACTGGACGACCGCGCCGGCAGGTGTCGGCTGCGTCGCGGCGGCGAGAGTGTTGGACATCGAAGACCTCCTGAAGCGTGAGGATCTGCGAGTCGCTCCTGCGCCAGTAGGTCTACTACGTCTTGTAAGACTAAAACCGTCGCCGCGTGCCGGCAGGTGGTTGGACAGAATCACGGCCCCCGGCGCCGGCGCCGGGGGCGCGCGCGGTGCAGTGGCGCCCACGACGTCCGTTGCACATGTGATCGGCCGTTTTGTGTTCGGCGACCACACAGGTGACTCACTGGACCGCTACCTAGGATTCCCGCATGCCAGACGCCCGCGACGACGCACGCGACCACGCCACGGACCACGCCAGCAGTGGTGCCCCGGACCGCCGGGACCCGGCACGCTTTCCCGTCAACGAGCCGATCGACCTCACCGGACGGACCGCGCTCGTCACCGGCGCCGCGAGTGGCATCGGGGCGAGCGTGGCGCGGGCGCTCGCGGCTGCAGGCGCCACCGTCCACGCCGTCGACCGGGACGAGGACGGCCTGCGGGCGCTCGCCGACGGGTTCGGCGGTTCCGGCAGGTCCTCCATCGAGACCATCGCCACCGACCTCGCCGACCTCGACGGCCTCACCGCGCTCCCCACCGCGATCGACATCCTCGTCAACAACGCCGGGGTCCAGCACGTCAGTCCGATCGAGGAGTTCCCGCTCGAGCGCTTCGACCTGATCCTCGACCTCATGCTCGTGTCGCCGTTCCGGCTGATCCGCCAGACGCTGCCCCACATGTATGCCGGCGGCTGGGGTCGGGTCATCAACATCTCCAGCGTGCACGGCCTCCGAGCCAGTGCCTTCAAGTCCGCCTACGTCACGGCGAAGCACGGGCTCGAGGGCCTGTCGAAGGTCGTCGCCCTCGAGGGCGGCCCCCGCGGCGTGACCTCGACGTGCATCAACCCCGCCTACGTTCGGACTCCGCTCGTGGAGGCCCAGGTCGCCGACCAGGCCCGCACCCACGGGATCCCCGAGTCCGACGTCGTCGAGAAGGTGATGCTCGAACCCGTCGCCGTGAAGCGGCTCGTCGAGCCCGACGAGGTGGCCGCCCTCGTGCTCTTCCTCTGCGGACCGGCCTCCGCGTCGGTCAACGGCACGTCCTTCTCGATGGACGGCGGGTGGACCGCGCACTGAGCGAGTGCCGCCGCGACCTCGTCATGATCCAGGAGCCCGCCACGCGCCCCAGCCACCTAGGATCTCCGCGTGACCACGAGCCCCGAGACGCGGACGCCCGCCCAGCGCCCCTCGACCTCCAGCGAGCGGCTCGGGGGGGCCGGCCGGCGGGAGCAGCCCGCACAGCTCGATCAGGTGGTCCACCTGCTGGAGCTGCTCGCTGCCGACGCGCCGGTGGCGACGGTCGCTGCGGTCGAGGCGCCCGTGGCGGCGCGCGAGCTGGCCCTGCGGATCGCGAGCGCTCGCGAGGTGCACCGGAAGCGCGAGGCGGGACTGGCGGCCCTGCTCGACACCGCCCGCGAGCTGGCGACGGCGAGCGACCCCGGCTCGGTGCTCGATGCCATCGTGCGGCGGGCCCGTCGCCTCGTCGGCACGGACCTCGCCTACCTCACGCTCTACGACCCCGCGGCCGGCGACACCTTCATGCGGGCCACCGACGGCTCGGTCTCGGCGGTCTTCCAGTCCGTGCGCCTCGCCCTGGGAGCAGGGCTCGGGGGCCTCGTCGCGTCCACTCACAAGCCGTACTGGACCGCCGACTACTGGTCCGACGAGCGCTTCCGGCACACCGGTGCCATCGACGGCGCTGTGGGCGAGGAGGGCATCATCGCGATCTGCGGTACCCCCCTCATCGTGGAGTCGAACTTCGTGGGGGTGCTCTTCGCAGCCAACCGCTCCTCCCGTCCCTTCACCCGCGAGGAGGTGGCGCTGCTCGGCAACCTCGCCACCCTGGCGGCGCTGACACTGGTGCAGACCCGGGCGCTCGCCGACTCCGAGGGCGCGCTCGCCGCCCTCTCCGTCGCGCACGAGACGGTGCGCCAGTATGCCGAGGGCGTGGAGAAGGCGGCAGCCGCGCACGACCGGTTCGCCTCCCTGGTGCTCGGTGGCGGCGGGGTCGACGACATCACTCACGCCCTGGCCGAGCTGCTCGGCGGCTGGGCCGTGCTCGTCGACGAGAACGGCCGGCGCAAGAGCTCCGCCGGCCCCGCTCCCACGGTCGACGGTTCGGGCGCCGACCCTCTGGCCGCCCTCGATGCCTTGCCCGGCCTCGAGAACGGGCGGCTCGTCGAACGCGACGGTGTCTACGCGGTCGCGGTGACGGCTGCGCGCGAGCGGCTCGGCACCATCCTCGTCGGCGGCCTCAGCCTGATCGACTCCGACCAGCGGACCGTCGAGCGCGCGGGGGTGGTCACGGCCCTCGTCCTGCTCTTCGAACGGCAGGCCGCCGACGCCCGGCAGTCGGCCCGCAACCGCCTGGTCAGCGACCTCGTCAGCTCACGCGGCTCGCGTGAGGAGCGGCTCTCCCTGGCGCGCAACGTCGGCTTCGACCCGCAGCGGTCGTTCTGCCTGCTCGTCCTGCGCGGCGACGACCCCAACGGGCACCGGGCCCTGCTGATCTCCGCCAGTGCCGCCACCGGTGAGGCGTCCCTGGTCGGCAGCCACGACGGGGACGTCATCGCCCTCGTCCCCGGCACGGACACCGACGCCCTGGCCCGCACCGTGGCCGCCCGCATCGGCAAGCGCACGTGTGTCACCGTCGCCGGGGCCGGCCCCGTCGGCGACGTGGACGACATCGCGAAGGCCTACGAGGAGGGGCATCGCACGGTCGCGGCCCTGATCGCCCTCGGGCACCGCGGGACGGGTGCCGCCGCGACGCAGCTCGGCTTCGCCGGGCTCATCGTCGGCTCCGAACCCGACGTCTACGCGTACGTCCGCGGCCTGCTGGGCCCGGTCCTGGACTACGACGAGCGGCGCGGCACGGACCTCGTGGGCACGCTGGTCGCCTACTTCGCCTCGGGCGGCAGCCCGCGGCACGCCGCCGGCAGCCTCCACGTGCACGTCAACACCGTCTCCCAGCGGCTCGAACGCATCACGGCCCTGCTCGGGGAGTCGTGGCAGCAGCCCGACCACTCGCTGGAGCTGCAGCTGGCGCTGCGCCTGCGCGCTCTGCAGGCCTCGAGCCACGCCGGCACCGCCCGTTCCTGACGCAGCCGCGTGACCAGACGCACGGACGTCGACCCGCCCCGCCGCGGGGCGCTCAGCCCACGAGCAGCCGGTCGATCGCGTCGGCGACTGCGCTCGTGCCCCGGTCGTCGAGGATGACGTTGTAGTGGTTGGCGTCCACACGGGTCGCCCGAACCGCCGTGGGAAGGCCCAGTGCCGCGAGCCGTCCCTCGTCGTAGAGGCCCTGCGGCTCGTCGAGGAGGCCGCGCTCGGCCCACACCAGCTCGGTCTCGACCCCGCTCTCGACGGCCGCGCGCAAGGCGGCGTGCGTCTCCGCGTCGGCGAGGACGTCCGCGCCGTCGGCTCGTACCGCGTCGAGCACGCACGTGCTGCGCCACTGCCGGTCCGACGGGTCCTGCACGAGGTCGTGCTCGATGTAGGCGCGGGCCGCGTCACCGCCGGGCCCGTCCAGGATCGGCCCGAGTGCCGGGTGCGCGGACCAGAACTGCAGGTAGGCCGCGGGGTCGGCGAAGCGCATCGAGAGCCGGTCCATGGCCGGTCCGATGACGGCTTTCAGCGCCGCGTCGACGTCGACGCCGGGCGGCACCGGGAACGTCGCTCCCCCGTCGACCAGCACGGCGGCGGGGAAGCGCTCGGGATGCCGGGCTGCGGCCAGGGCGGCGATGAACGCACCCATCGAGTGCCCCACGAGGACCGGCGCCGCACCGAACACCGTGGCGATCGAGGTCAGGTCCTCGACGTGGGCGGCGAGACCGTAGGGCCCTGGCGCCGAACGGCTGTCACCGCGGCCACGCAGGTCCGGGGCGAGGAACCGGACGCCACCGGCACCGTGCCGGCGCCCGACCTCGTCGGCGACCCGGCTCCACGAGAGCCCGTTGGCCGTGATCCCGTGGATCGCCAGCACGACGGGCGCGTCGGGGGCCGGCGTGCCGAGGCTCAGGTCGTGGATGGCGAGGCTGCCCTCCGGCAGCTCGATGACGAAGGCGGACGAGGTGGTGCTCATCTGGATGCGGTCCTCCTGACCAGCCGGCCGCCGAGGCCCGTGAGGCCCGCCGGTGCGAAGTAGACCACGACCACGAAGAAGGCGCCGAGGATGAAGAGCGGCTGCGAGAGCACCTGTCCGACGACGTCGGGCAGGGACTGCACGAACGGGGCGCTGCTGACCTCGACGAGCCGGGCGTCCGCGTAGGTGTAGAGCACCCCGCCGAGCACCGCTCCCCACCGGCTTCCAGCACCACCGAGCACGACCATGACGAGCAGCGACAGGGTGAACTCCGACGTGGTCAGGTGCGGGTTGGAACCGCCGAGCACGAGAGCGTGCACCGCGCCACCGAGCGAACCCAGGAAGGATCCCAGCACGAAGGCGAGGAGCCTGACGCGGTAGGTGCCGAAGCCCAGGACCGCGGCGCGCTGCTCGTTCTCCCGGACGGCGGCCATGGCGTGTCCGGCCCGGGCGCGCACGACGAGGGTCACCACGACCCAGGCGACGACGACGAAGGCCAGGGCCAGCCAGTAGCGGTAGGGCGCGTTGGCGACCCCGACGAGCAGGTCCGGGACGGCACTGCGGTCGAGCGGGTGACCCTCCTCGCCGCCCGTCGCGCCGCCGGGGTTGCGCAGCACGATGATCGAGGCCGCCTGGGCGAAGGCCAGGGTCACCATGGCGAAGGCGATGCCGCCGACCCGGAGCGCGACGACCCCGACGACGAGCGCCAGCAGGGTCGACAGGCCGAGCGCCGTGACCAGCGCGAGTGGCAGGGGCATCGACCACTCCGAGAGCGAGATGGTGAGCAGGTAGCTGCCGGCCGCGACGAAGAGCGCGTGCCCGAAGCTCAGCAGTCCGGTGCGTCCGAAGAGCACGTCGTAGCTGAGGGCCACGCCGCCGATGACGAGGCACGTGGCGAGCAGCTGCATCGACCCGGGCCCGTTGACGCGTCCGGGGAGCACCCCGGGGACGTCGACGGCGACGTAGGGCAGGTAGGCGAGCACCCCGAGCACCAGCACAGCCGGGACGACCGTGCGGAGCCGTCCCAGCCTGCGACGCCTCTCCACGCCGGCGCCATCGCCCGCATCCTGCGCGTCCGTGGTGACGTGCGTCGATCCGGTCGGGTCCGTATGCGTGGAGCTGAGGTGGTCGGTGGGCGACGTCATGCCGTCGCTCCCTTCAGGGAGGTCGGTCGGAGCAGGAGGACCAGCGCGAGGAGCAGGACCACGGACAGGTCCCCGACGCCGGTGGCGGCGTAGTAGTTGGCGAGCTGCTGGACCAGTCCCACGACGACGGCGGCGACGGCGGTCCCGGTGAGCGAGCCCATGCCGCCGATCACGACGACGATGAAGGCGAAGATCAGCAGCGAGCCGCCCTGGGCGGGTGACACCGTCCCGGCGTACTGCGAGTAGAGCACCCCGGCCAGTCCGGCGGCGCCGCCGCCGATGGCGAAGACGAGGGTGAACGTGCGGTGGACGTCGATGCCGAGGGCCTCGA
This sequence comes from Terrabacter terrae, assembly GCF_039529575.1. Lineage (NCBI taxonomy): Bacteria > Bacillati > Actinomycetota > Actinomycetes > Micrococcales > Intrasporangiaceae > Terrabacter > Terrabacter terrae. The sequence goes on along the minus strand of NZ_BAAANB010000021.1, from coordinate 1,522,982 downwards.
CCATCGTGCGGTTCTCGACGCCGGCACGGATGACGAGGCCGAGACGGGTCAGGTGCAGCAGCGCGAGGAGGCCGCCGAAGAGGGCGAGGGCGACGAGGAGGTAGATGAGGCGGTCGTTCGGGAGCCGGGCCCCGAGCACGTCGGTCGTGGAGCTCATCCAGGCCGGCTTGTCGACCGGCCGCGGATCGGCTCCCCAGACGCCCTGTGCCGCAGCGACGCCCGCCAGCGAGAGGCCGACCGTGACGAGCACCTGCTGGATGTGCCGGCGGTAGAGGGGCCGGATGAGCACCACCTCGACCACCAGGCCGACCAGGCCACCGACGGCAACCGCGACGAGGACGCCGACCACGAGCCGGCCGGCCACCGGCCAGCCGGTGGGCAGGGCACCCATGGTGAGCCATGCGGCGTACGCGCCGGCGGTCATGAAGGCGCCGTGGGCGAAGTTGAGCACCCCCATCAGGCCGTAGATCAGGCTGAGGCCGCTGGCCGCGACGAAGTAGAGGGCGCCGAGCCCGAGGCCCGTGACGAGGATGAGGAGCAGATCGCTCACGCCGCCCCCTCCCGTCGCATCGACACCCCGAGCAGCTCACGCGTCAGCGCCACGTCGGCGACGAGCTCGGCCGCTGCGCCCCGGTGCACGACCTGACCGGCGTCGAGGACGACGACGCGGTCGGCGATGCGGCGCACGAGCGGCAGGTTCTGCTCGACGAGGAGGATGGGCGTCGTCCGGCTCACCTCGGCCAGGACATCGGCGACCTCGGTGACGAGCTTGGGTGCCAGGCCCTTCGTCGGCTCGTCGATGAGCAGGAGGGCGTTCTCGCGCAGCAGCACACGGGCCAGGGCCACCATCTGCTGCTGGCCGCCGGAGAGCGTCCCGGCGCGCTGGCCACGTCGTCGGACCAGCTCGGGGAAGAGTCGTTCGACCACGGGCGCGTCGACGCCGCGCTCGGGGTCCACGAGCCGCAGGTTCTCCTCGACCGTGAGGCCGCCGAACACCTCCCGGTCCTCGGGGACGTAGCCGATGCCACCGCGGACGATCCGCGCAGTGGCCAGCCGCTGGATCTCCCTGCCGTGCAAGCGGATCCGACCGGTTCGCGGTGCCAGTCCGATGATCGCCCTCAGCGTGGTGGTCTTGCCGACCCCGTTGCGTCCGAGCAGGGCGGTCACACCGGTCGCCGGCACGTCGCAGTCCACACCCTGGAGGATGTGGGAGCCGCCGTAGCGGACGTGCAGGTCCTCGATCTCGAGGACCGGAGTCGTCCGGGTCATCGGCTCCGCGCTGTTCCGACCGGTCGCACCGGTCGCATCGGTCGCATCGGATGATGGGCTGCAATGGGTCACAGTGCTTCTCCCAGGTAGGCCTGCTGGACCCGCTCGTCGCCGGTCACTTCCGGCGGCGCACCAACGGCGAGCAGCTGGCCGTGGTGCAGGACCGCGACCCGGTCGGCGAGCCCGAGCACGACGTGCATGTGGTGCTCCACCATCGCCACCGCGACCCCCGAGTCGCGCACCTCGCCGATGATCTCGGTCAGGCCGTCGACGTCCTCCGCCGAGACGCCGGCCATCGGCTCGTCGAGGAGCAGCACGGCCGGCTCCGAGGCGAGCGCCATGGCCAGCTCGAGCTTGCGTCGGTCGCCGTGTGAGAGGTCACGGGCCAGCGTCCGCGCGCGACCCGGCATACGCACTCGGGTGAGCAGGGAGTCGATCACCTCGGACGTCGCGGACCCGGCGCCACGGAACGGCGACAGCACGGCGCTTCCCGCTGCCTGGACCGCGAGACGCACGTTCTCGCCCGCCGTCAGCCCGTCGAAGAGGGCCGACGTCTGAAACGACCGTGCCAGTCCCATGCGTGCCCGCCGCGTCGCGCTCGCGTCGGTGACCTCCTTGCCCTGCAGCATGATTCGCCCGCTGGAGGGCCTCGTCACCCCGCTGAGGATGTTGACGAATGACGACTTGCCCGCCCCGTTGGGGCCGATGATGCCGAGCAGCTCACCGGCCCCAACGGTCAGGGAGACGTCGTCGAGGATCTGCGCGCCGCCGACCCTCCAGCCGACCGCCTCTGCGTTGATCACGTCGGGAGGTGTCCGATCACTTGAAGGGGGTGACGGGCGGGGCGACCGTCGCGGGGTCGAGCGTCTTGCCCAGCTGGGGGGTCACGTTGACGCCGTCCTTCTTGAGGGTCGCGGTGAACATCGGCTGCAGGAGGGCGTGGTCCTGCGCCCGGATCTCCATGGACCCCTTGGGACCGTCGAACTTCCAGCCCTCGAGGGAGGTCACCATCTCGTCGACGTCGTCCCCGCCCGCCTCGAGAGCGTGGACGATCATCTGTCCCGCGACGAACCCGTCGTTGGTGAAGAGGTCGACGCTGCCGCCCTGCTTCTTCAGCCCCGCGTCGAGCGCCTGGTATGCAGCGTTGTCGGCCGCACCGTCGAAGAAGTGGGAGAGGAAGTCGATCTTGGTCGCCACCTCGCCGAAGAGCGTGTGCGTCGCCTTGATGTCGAGGCCGGTCACCACCTTCGTGGAGTCGAACACCCCCTGCTGGCCCAGCGTGGTCCACATGGCTGTGGCGTTGGCGCCGGCCCAGGCGACGAAGAGCAGGTCGGGCGCCGCGCTCTTGACCTTCGTGGCGAACGGGGTGAGGTCGGTGGCTGCCGACGGAACCTCCACCGAGCTGACCGTGGCGCCCTTGGACCCGAGGACCGCCGTCACGGCGGCCACGTTGGCCTTGCCGAAGGCACTGTCCTGCGCCAGCACGGTCACCTTCTTGCCCTTGACGTCGCCGAGCATGCTGCCTGCGGTCGCCACGTCCTGGTAGGTCTGTCGGCCCGACCGGAAGGTGTAGCGGTTGGCGCCGGTGACGGCGTCGGCGGCTGCGGGGCCGGAGATGAACAGGATCTTGTTGTCCTTGGCGAGGGGCGCCACCTGCAGGGCCACGCCGCTCGCCGTCGAACCGGCGATGATCTTGTTGCCCTGGCCGATGAGGTCGGTCGCCGAGGCGACGGCCTTGGCGGGGTCTCCCGCGTCGTCCTGCTCGGTGATCTGGATCTGGTGCCCGGCCACGGCGCCGGAGCCCTTGGTCGCGTAGTCGATGCCGGCCGTCAGGCCCTGCCGGTACTGCCGGCCGTAGCTGGCCAGCGGACCGGACTTCGAGTAGACGAGCCCGACCTTGTAGGCGCTGCCCGCCGTGCCGCCCGCGGCGGCCCCTGTGCCGCCCCCTGCCGCCGCACCCGGCTGGCCCGGCGAGCCGCAGGCCGCCACCGACAGCGTGATCATGGCGCTCGCGAGCGCGACGCTCCACCTCTTGGACACCGATGTCCTCCACCTCTGGTGGGCGCTCGCGCCTTTGCCGCAACGAGATCCGTCGACGCCCAACCGTTCGGGCGAAAGTAGTTCAGCCCGGCAGCGGCGACGGTGGGACGCAACACCACAATGCTCTGGGATCTCATGTGCGTGGCCGCCACCTGTGAGGCCTTGCCTTCTCCCGTCGAGGTGTCACAGGACCGCAGGCTGTCTCGTCTGAGAGGGAGTAGGCAAGCAACGACAGAAGGAGTTGGCCATGAGGGTTCTGGTGGCTGGAGCAACCGGTGCCATGGGGCGGCAGCTGGTCCCACGCCTGGTGGAGGCCGGGCACGAGGTCCACGGGATGACCCGGAGCGAGACGAAACAGGCGTTGCTGCGTGGGCTCGGAGCGGTGCCGGTCGTGGCCGATGCCCTCGACCGCGAGCAGGTGGCGCGGGCCGTCGCACAGTCGCGCCCGGAGGTGGTCGTGCACCAGCTGACGGCCATCGGGCCGATGGACCTGCGGCACTTCGACCGGGCGTTCGCCCAGACCAACCGGCTCCGCACCGAGGGCACCGACCACCTGCTCTCGGCCGCCCGGGACGTCGGGGTGAGGCGGTTCGTCGCCCAGAGCTTCTTCGCGGGCTACGACCGGGTCGGGGGCGCCGTGAAGACGGAGGATGACCCCTTCGGCACCGAGCCGCCGGCCGGGATGGAGCAGACCGTGGGGGCCATCCGCCACGTCGAGGACAGCGTGCTGGCTGCGTCATGGGCGCAGGGTCTCGTCCTGAGGTACGGCGGCTTCTACGGTCCGCATACGTCCCTGGGCGTGGACGGCGAGCAGACCGAGGCGGTCCGGCGGCGAAAGTTCCCCGTCGTCGGCGACGGTGGCGGGGTGTGGTCGTTCGTCCACATCGCCGATGCGGCCGAGGCGACCGTGGCCGCCGTCGAGGGCGGCGCGCCGGGCGTCTACAACGTCGTGGACGACGAGCCCGCGAGCGTGGCGACGTGGTTGCCCGTGCTCGCTGCGTCGCTCGGGGCCCGGCCGCCCATGCGCGTGCCACGTCTGGTCGGCAGGCTCCTGGCGGGTGAGACTGGCACGGTGATGATGACCGAGCTGCGCGGCGCGTCGAACGCCAGGGCCAAGCAGGAGCTGGGCTGGGCACCGAGGCGCGCCTCGTGGCGGGACGGCTTCCGCGAGCTGGGTGCCATGGCTCGGGCCGAGAGCGGCACTGCGGCGTGACCGACGAGAGCCCGCCCACGGCGGCCATCCACGACCGCGAGCAGGTCCTGGCCGATCTGCGGCCGGTGGCCTTCGGCATCGCGTACCGGATGCTGGGGAGCGTCACCGAGGCCGAGGACATCGTCCAGGAGGCGCTGCTCCGGGTCCACCGCTCGCTCGAGGCCGGCGAGCGGATCGCCTCACCACGCGGGTTCACCGCCACGGTGACGACCCGGCTCGCGATGGACGAGCTGCGGTCGGCGCGCGTGCGGCGTGAGCGCTACGTCGGGGACTGGCTGCCGGAGCCGATCCTCACCGACCACCAGGGCGTCGACCTGGACCCGGCACGAGAGACGGAGACCGCGGACTCGCTCTCCATGGCACTGCTCGTGGTGCTGGAGAGCCTGTCGCCGGAGCAGCGGGCGGTCCTGCTGCTGCACGACGTCTTCGGCTACGGCTACGACGAGGTCGCGACCATCGTCGGCAAGGGCGAGGCCAACGTGCGCCAGCTCGCGGTGCGCGCGCGACGCCACGTCGAGGACCGTCGGCCGCGCTTTCCGACGACTCCCGAGCAGCAGGGCGAGCTGGCGAGCCGCTTCTTCGCCGCAGCCCGGACGGGCGACCTCGCGGGCCTCGAGTCGCTCCTCGCCCACGACGTCGAGCTCGTCGGCGACGGCGGCGGCAAGGCGCCCTCACTCGCCCGCTCGCAGCGCGGCCGCAGCCGGGTCGCGCACACCCTCACCAACTGGCTGCGCGCCCTGCGCCGCCTGCCCGAGTTGGAGATCCGGCTCACCCAGGTCAACGGCGGCCCCGGCGCGATGTTCCTCGTCGAGGCTCGTCTGGTGGCCGTCTGGTCTCTGGACCTCCGGGACGGGCAGGTCGCCGGCGTCCGAGCGATCGTCAATCCCGACAAGCTCGCCCACCTGGGGCCGGTCGGTGACGCCAACGCCCTGATCCGTCGCCTCGCGGGGTCGACGCCCGGCGACTGAGCGCTCGCTCGCCTCAGCGCCGCCGGTCTGCCACGATCCACGAGGCCGCCGCGCTGGCGGCGGCAACGGTCAGGACGGAGGGCCAGGCGCCGATGCGCTTGGCCAGCGGGTGCGATGCGCCGAAGCCGCCGAGGTAGACGGCGGCGAGGCCAGCAGTCGCCGGGCCCCCGCTTTTCGCGAGCCAGGTGCGCCCGGCATACACGCCGGCCAGGCCGAGCACGACGCCCCCGAGCGGGCGGATCCCCGTCTCGCGGGCGGCGACGAAGCCGCCGATCAGGCCGAGGGCTGCGATGGGGGCGGTCGTCACGTCTGCTGCGTCTCGAAGCTGCATCCCTCGATGGTAGGCAGCCGGCCTGCGCCGTGGAGGCCGGGGTCGCGCGGCAGGCCGCTTCGTCAGAGCCGGGGCTCGAGGTCCGCCACGACGTGCTCGGCCGTCAGGCCGAGGTCCTCGAGGATCTGGCCACGGGACGCGTGCTCGAGGAAGCGCTTCGATATGCCGTAGCCGTGCACGGGGACGGCGATGCCGGCCTCGCGCAGGGCGAGCGACACTGCAGCGCCGACGCCGCCGCTGACGAGGTTGTCCTCCACCACCGCCACCGCCTTGGCACGCCGGGCCAGCGCGACGACGTCGTCGCTGACCGGCAGGACCCAGCGCGGGTCGACGACGCGGACCGTCCGGCCGTGGGCGGCGATCTTCTCCCCCGCCTCGATGGCCAGGCCAGCGAACGCGCCGACCCCGACGACGAGCAGGTCCACCTCGTCCCCGGCGTTCTCGAAGAGCACGTCCAGGTCGCCGATCCGCCGCACCGAGTCGAGCGGGTCGGAGACGTCGCCCTTGGGGAAGCGGATCACGGTCGGGCCGTCGGAGACGTCCACGGCCTCCCGCAGCTGCGTGCGCACCTGCTCGCCGTCCCGGGGTGCGGCCAGCCGCAGCCCGGGCACGATCGAGGTGAGCGTCATGTCCCACATGCCGTTGTGGGAGGCGCCGTCGCTGCCGGTGACGCCGGCGCGGTCGAGGATGAACGTCACCCCGGCCCTGTGCAGCGCGCAGTCCATGAGGAGCTGGTCGAAGGCCCGGTTGAGGAACGTCGCGTAGACGGCGACGACCGGGTGCCTCCCGGCATACGCCAGGCCGGAGGCCATGGTGACCGCGTGCTGCTCGGCGATGCCGACGTCGAAGACGCGCTCGGGATAGGCGGCGGCGAACCCGTCGAGGCCGACCGGGATGAGCATCGCGGCGGTGAGCGCGACGACGTCGGGGCGGTCGCGGCCGATCGCGACCATCTCCTGGTTGAACTCGTCGGTCCAGATGCGCCCGGACACCTCGAACGGCAGGCCGGTCTCGGGGTTGAACTTGCCGACGCCGTGGAACTGGTCGGCCTCGTCGTCGATGGCCGGCTGGTAGCCGCGGCCCTTCTGGGTGATCACGTGGACGAGCACCGGCCCGCCGAAGTCCTTGGCCTTGCGCAGCGCCCGCTCGACGGCCTGCTCGTCGTGGCCGTCCACCGGGCCGAGGTACTTCAGGCCGAGGTCCTCGAACATGCCCTGCGGCGCGACGATGTCCTTGATGCCCTTCTTGACCCCGTGCAGCGTCTCGAACATCGCGCCGCCGACCACGGGGGTGCGGGCGAGCGAGCGCTTGCCCCAGTCGAGGAAGCGCTCGTAGCCGCGCGTCGTGCGCAGGGTCGCGAGATGGTCGGCCAGGCCGCCGATGGTGGGCGCGTAGGAGCGCTCGTTGTCGTTGACGACGATGACGAGCGGCAGGGTCTTGTCGACGGCGATGTTGTTGATGGCCTCCCACGCCATGCCCCCGGTCAGGGCGCCGTCGCCGATGACGGCGACGGTGTGCCGGTCGGTCTCGCCGGCCAGGCGCCGCCCCTTGGCGATGCCGTCGGCCCACGACAGTGCCGTCGAGGCGTGCGAGTTCTCGACGACGTCGTGCTCCGACTCGGCGCGGCTCGGGTAGCCGGAGAGGCCACCGCGCTTCTTGAGCTTGCTGAAGTCGTGGCGACCGGTCAGGAGCTTGTGCACGTAGGACTGGTGGCCGGTGTCGAAGACGAGCGTGTCGTGCGGGGAGTCGAAGACCCGGTGCAGGGCGATCGTCAGCTCGACGACGCCGAGGTTGGGACCGAGGTGACCACCGGTCTTGGAGACCTCCGTGACGAGGAAGGTCCGGATCTCCTCGGCGAGGTCCGGCAGCTGGGCAGCCGGCAGCGCCTTGAGCGCGGCGGGGCTCGTGATCGTCTCCAGCAGAGCCACGCGGCGCCGTCCTTCCGGTCCTTGTCGGTCGTCCATCGCCCGCCCGTCGGGCACAGGTGGGTCGCGGTCGAGTCTACGGCGCGTGGATCGGACGGTCCGAACCGTGCACGTCAGCCCTCCCCGACGTCTCACAGGAGCTTCACGGACACGTCACACCGGTCGCAGCCGGTCACCGCCCGTCCCCGCCCGTCACAGGCGGTCACAGGCGCGGCGCGAACACCTTGCCCTGCAGGGCCTCGTGCAGCAGCCGCGCGGAACGGGACGCGGCGAGCAGCCGGATGCCTTCCGCCTCGATGTGGCCGAGGATCTCGGTCAGGGCCTCGGCCGGGACGTGCGGCCCGATCGCGACCCTCGCCTCGCGCCACGCCTCACGCATGGCCACCACCTGCCCGTCGATGTGCCGGCCGGCCAGCCAGGCGAGTGCGATCGGGTGACGCCGCCACCCGGCATACGCCCGGTAGTCGGGTGGGCACTGGTCGAGCAGCCACAGCACGGCCCGTTCCTCCCAGCCCGGTGTGTGCGCCGGCGGGACGCCCGGCGGCCACCCCGGCGGGGTGTGCCCCGTGGCCGCAGAGGGAGTCGGAGTCGCCATGCTCCCAGTCTGCCTCGCCTAGTCTCGGAGCATGACGAGGGTCAGCTGGGTCACCGCGTTCCTCGACCTGCCGCCCGCGCTCCACGACGCGGGCACCCGCTTCTGGGCCGGGGTGACGGGGTATGCCGTGTCGCCGGCTCGGGGCGAGGACGCCGAGTTCACGACGCTCCTCCCGCCCGTCGGGAACCCCTTCCTGAAGATCCAGCGGACGGGCGCCTGCGACGGCGGCGGGACGGGCCCCGGCCTGCACCTCGACCTGCACGTCACGTCGGCGCCCGAGTCCGCCGACCGGGCGGAGGGCCTGGGAGCCGAGCTGGTGCACCGGTCGGAGCACGGCTACGTGGTGCTGCGCTCCCCCGGCGGGTTCACCTTCTGCCTCGTCCACGAGCAGCTGGCGCAGCGTCCGTTGCCGACCCGCTGGCCGCAGCAGCACGAGAGCATCGTCGACCAGGTGTCGCTCGACGTCGCGGCGGACGGCTACGAGGCAGAGTGCGGCTTCTGGTCGGCGCTGACCGGCTGGCCCGTGCGCCGCTCGGTGAGCCGACCGGAGCTGCGCCACCTCGTGCGCCCGGACGGCATACCGATCCGGCTGCTCCTGCAGCGGCTCGAAGAGCCGGCGCCGGGACCGGTGTCGGGGCACCTCGACCTCGCCTGCGACGACCGTCCGACCGAGGTGGCGCGGCATCTCGCCCTCGGGGCGAGCCTGGTCGCGGACCACGGCGGTGGGTGGACGACGCTGCGTGACCCGACCGGGGCGCTCTACTGCGTCACCGACCGCGACCCGCGGTCCGGCCTCGGCCGCTGATGGGCCCCGTCGGGTGCCCACTCGACGTGTGGAAGTGCCCACTCGACGTGGGACGGCGTCGAGTGGGCGCTTCCCTACGGGCGAGTGGGCACGGTGCTACACGCTCACCAGTTCGGCTCGTTGCGCGGCGGCCGTGGCAACCGGTGGCGCTCCGGGTGGATGACGTAGACGATGCCGCCGCTGTGGGGCACCCACACGTTCTCGAACTGCTCCCGGTCGTAGACGACGCGCACCTGCGAGTTGTCGTGGATCAGGTGCGAGGCGGGGTCGTTGCAGACCACGTCGCCCTCACGGGTGAAACCGACGATCACCATGAGGTGGCCGTTCGTGCCGTAGCCGGCGCCCTCGAGCTCGCCCTTCTCGAACGACACCGAGGTCACGAGCGGGATCCCGGCCGCGATGAACTCCTCGGCCTCGGTCAACGACCTCAGACGCGTCACGAAGCCGCGCATCCCGGGACGCGTCGCGGCGTAGGCGGGGTTGAAGGGCCAGTTGCCGGCGCCGTCGTAGGTGTAGTCGTAGACGTTGCGTGCCGCGAAGTCGACCTGCGGGTCGGTCTCGTCGGGCAGCGCGTCGGTGACCCAGGCCGTCTCGTCGCGGCGGGGCCCTGCGCCCCAGTACGCGAGCACCATCGACGTGGAGGTCGGCGAGCACCAGGCCTCTCCCCCGTTGTCCCACTGGGGGAAGTGGCCGATGTGCTTCTCCTGCGAGAAGGTCGGCACGTCGAGCACACGGCCGCGGGCGCGGCCGTCGGGACTCCGTGGCACGCGGGGGGCGTCGGGCAGCGCCGAGGCCATCGCGCCCACCGAGCGCAGCCGGGGCGCCTCCCGGGTGCCGGCCGGGCGCATCAGGCGGACGACGAGCTGCCACTCGTCGAGCACGTAGCCCGACCGGGTGGCCAGGGTGTCGGTGTAGACCGTGGCCACCGTGTCGCCCTGCTTGTTGACGGATGTCCGGTGGATGCCGCCGCCCTGGTCGGGGTCGTAGCGGCACCAGCGGCCGAGGACGTACTCCTTGGTGGCCACGCCGTTGCTGCGCCCGCGGACCGAGACCTCCACCCAGGACCTTCCGGGGGTGTCGGCGTTCCACGACGCGACGAGCTCCGTCAGGCCGAAACCGGGACGCACGACGGGCGAGACCCAGGTGGCGACGTCGTAGGAGCGGGAGGTGGCGGTCGCGTCGAAGGGGTCGACGTAGTCCCGGTGGCCGGAGTAGGGGCCGACGTGCAGCTCTCGCCCGCTCCACTCGCGGTAGGAGATGTGACGGTCGCCGGTGTCGTAGTGCGGTGAAGACACCGGCGCGGCGGCCGGCGCCGTGGGGGCCGACGCAGCGGTGGCCGCTCCGGCGCCGGCGATGCCGACGAGGGTGGCGCCGGCTGCGGAGCCGAGGACGAGCCGCCGGCTCGGCGAACCGGCGGAGGGGACGGGGGAACGCGACATGAACACACCTTCCGGACGGGGGCTGGGCGCGGTCAGTCAACACCGCGCCGTCGCCCCGTGGGGCCGTTGGCGTGAAACATTCTCGCGATTCGGACCGCGAATGGAGCAAATTTACGTGCGCTTGACTCGAGCGAGCCTTCTCATGCCCAGTTGGCCTCGACCGGCGCCGTCGGAAGGGCGACGTCGCGCGGGTGCATGACGTACGCGAGGCCGCCGTCAGCGCCCAGCCAGACCCTCTCGAACTGCTCCCTCCGGTAGACCGTGCGCACCTCGTCGTTGCTCGCCACGCGGTGCGAGTTCGGGTCGTTGGAGATGACGTCGCCCTCGGCGGTGAAGCCGACGACGGTGAGCAGGTGGCCCTTCGTCGAGTAGCCGGCCCCGTCGAGCTCCTCCTCCCGGAAGGTCACCGAGACGACGAGCGGCACCCCGGCCGCGACGAAGGCCTCGACCTCGGTGAGGTCGCGCAGCCGCGTCACGTACGCTCGCAGGCCGCGCGCGCCGGCATACGCGGTGTTGAACGACCAGTTGCCCGCTCCGCCGTAGTCGCGGTCGAAGACCCGGCGCACGCCGTGCACGACCTCCGGGTCGGTGTCGTGCCCCACCCAGGCCGACTCGGCAGGGCTGGGCGCCAGTCCCCAGTGGGCCAGGACCATCGTGGTCGACGTCGGTGAGCACCAGGACTGGCCGCCGTCGTCCCAGTGCGGGAACGAGTCGACGTGCAGCCGCTGCGAGTGCACGGGCACCGGCACCTCGTGCCCGCGTCCGACGGCCGGCGTGCTCGTCGGCTCGTCCGGGTCGATGCTCATCCGGCAGGCCACCGCCGCCACGAGCGACACGTCGGGCCAGGGCTGCTCGTGGCTCGCCCCGGCGAGGGCCGTGAGGCGCAGCTGCCACCGGTCGAACTCGTGGCCGGAAGCCGCGACCCAGCTGTCCGCCTCGACGTGTCCTGCCTCGAAGCTCTGGCCGGGGACCGACGTTCGGGTGATCGGCGACTCCCCCGCCACGTCGTCCTCGGCCCACCGCGCGAAGGTGAACCACGGCGACCATCCGCCCTCGTCGGCCACGCGCCCCTCGACCTGCAACCACGTGCCGCCCGGGGTGCGCGCATTCCACGACGGGATGAGCTCTCTTGCCGCCCAGTCCAGCTCGATGACCGGGGACTCCCAGTAGCGCGCCCGGTAGGTCGTGGCCGGAGCTCCCTCGACATGGGGGTCCGCATAGTGCACGTCCGGGGCCTGGACCCACTCGACGTCGTTCTCCCACAGGGCCAGGGCAGCGTGTCGCTCGCTCACGCTGGAGAGCATGCCACCTGCCGACGGATGCCGCCGGGCGGGGTCGCGCGCGAAACCGAACGGGCCCCGCACACCGCGCGATGCGGCATACGGGGCCCGTGGGCAACCCAGCTGGGATCGGCTGGGGTCAGGCGCTGACGAGCGAGCGCAGGACGTACTGGAGGATGCCGCCGTTGCGGTAGTAGTCGGCCTCACCGGGGGTGTCGATGCGGACGACGGCGTCGAACTCGACGGTCTCGCCGGACTCCTTGGTGGCGACGACCTTGACGGTCTTCGGCGTCGCGCCCTCGTTGAGGGCCGTGATGCCGGTGATCGAGAAGGTCTCGGTGCCGTCGAGGCCGAGGGAGTCGGCGTTCTGGCCGGCCGGGTACTGCAGCGGCATGACGCCCATGCCGATGAGGTTGGAGCGGTGGATGCGCTCGTAGCTCTCGGCGATGACGGCCTTGACGCCGAGCAGGCTCGTGCCCTTGGCCGCCCAGTCACGCGAGCTGCCCGAGCCGTACTCCTTGCCCGAGAGGATCACGAGCGGGGTGCCGGCCTCGGCGTAGCTCTGCGCGGCGTCGTAGATCGTCGTCTGCTCGCCGCCCTTGGTGAAGTCGCGCGTGAAGCCGCCCTCGACACCGTCGAGCAGGAGGTTCTTCAGGCGGATGTTGGCGAACGTGCCACGGATCATGACCTCGTGGTTGCCGCGGCGCGAGCCGTAGGAGTTGAAGTCCTTGCGCTCGATGCCGTGGTCGGCGAGGTACTTGCCGGCGGGACTGTCGTTCTTGATGGCGCCGGCCGGGCTGATGTGGTCGGTCGTGACCGAGTCGCCGAGCTTGGCGAGCACACGCGCGCCCTCGATGTCGGCGACCGGGGTCGTCTCCATCGACATGCCGTCGAAGTACGGCGGCTTGCGCACGTAGGTCGACTCGCCGTCCCACGCGAACGTGTCGCCCTCGGGCGTGGGCAGCGACTGCCAGCGCTCGTCACCGGCGAAGACATCGGCGTAGTCCTCGGTGAACATCTCCTGGCTGATCGAGTCGGCGATCGTGCGCTCGACGTCGGCCGGGGCCGGCCAGATGTCCTCGAGGAAGACGTCCTTGCCGTCGGCGTCCTGGCCGAGCGGCTCGGTCTCGAAGTCGAAGTCCATCGTGCCGGCGAGGGCGTAGGCGATGACGAGCGGCGGGCTCGCGAGGTAGTTCATCTTCACGTCGGGGTTGATGCGCCCCTCGAAGTTGCGGTTGCCCGAGAGGACCGACGTGACGGCGAGGTCGTTGTCGTTGATCGCCTGGGAGATCTCCTCGTTGAGCGGACCCGAGTTGCCGATGCACGTCGTGCAGCCGTAGCCGACGAGGTGGAAGCCGAGCTTCTCGAGGTAGGGCCACATGCCGGCCTTGTCGTAGTAGCCCGTGACGACCTTGGACCCGGGCGCCATCGACGTCTTGACCCAGGGGGCGACCGACAGGCCCTTCTCCACGGCGTTCTTCGCGAGCATCGCGGCCGCCATCATCACCGACGGGTTGGACGTGTTGGTGCAGCTCGTGATCGAGGCGATCGAGACGATGCCGTGGTCGATCTCGAACTCGCGCCCCTCGGCGTCGGTGACGCTGACCTTCTTGCTCGGGCGGCCGTTCGTCGCGCCGTCGGACGGCTTGTCGCCGCCGTCGTCGAGACCGGGGTCGCTGGCCGGGAAGGACTCGGCGTTGCCCGAGTCGCCCTCCTCGTGCGAGACGTAGGTGGGCAGCACCTTGCGGAAGGCCTCCTTCGCGTCGCTGAGCGCGATGCGGTCCTGGGGACGCTTCGGGCCGGCGATGGAGGGCACGACCGTCGACAGGTCGAGCTCGAGGTACTCGCTGTAGCGGGCCTCGGGCTGGTCGGGACCGGCCTTGAGCCACATGCCCTGCTCCTTGGCGTACGCCTCGACGAGGGCGACCTGCTCGTCGGAGCGGCCAGTCAGGCGCAGGTAGTCGAGCGTGACGTCGTCGATCGGGAAGATGGCGCACGTCGAGCCGAACTCGGGGCTCATGTTGCCGATGGTGGCGCGGTTGGCGAGCGGCACCTGCGAGACGCCCTCGCCGTAGAACTCGACGAACTTGCCGACGACGCCGTGCTTGCGCAGCATCTCGGTGATCGTGAGGACGACGTCGGTCGCGGTCGCCGCGGTCGGGATGGCGCCGCTCAGCTTGAAGCCGACCACGCGCGGGATGAGCATCGAGACGGGCTGGCCGAGCATGGCGGCCTCGGCCTCGATGCCGCCGACGCCCCAGCCCAGGACGCCGAGGCCGTTGACCATGGTGGTGTGCGAGTCGGTGCCGACGCAGGTGTCGGGGTAGGCGACGCGCTCGCCGTCGATCTCGCGGACCATGACGGTGCGGGCCAGGTGCTCGATGTTGACCTGGTGCACGATGCCGGTGCCCGGCGGGACGACCTTGAAGTCGTCGAAGGCGCTCTGGCCCCAGCGCAGGAACTGGTAGCGCTCGCGGTTGCGCTCGTACTCGATCTCGACGTTGCGCTCGAACGCGTCGGCGCGGCCGAAGACGTCGATGATGACGGAGTGGTCGATGACCAGCTCGGCCGGCGCGAGCGGGTTGATGCGGGCCGGGTCGCCGCCGAGGTCGCCCACGGCCTCGCGCATGGTGGCGAGGTCGACGACGCACGGGACACCGGTGAAGTCCTGCATGATCACGCGGCCGGGCGTGAACTGGATCTCCGTGGAGGGCTCGGCCTTCTCGTCCCAGGAGCCGATCGCGCGGATGTGGTCGGCGGTGATGTTCGCGCCGTCCTCGGTGCGCAGGAGGTTCTCGAGGAGCACCTTGAGGCTGTACGGGAGGGTCTCCTGACCCTCGACCCCTGCCAGCCGGTAGATCTCGTAGGACTGGTCACCCACCTCGAGGGTTCCCTTGGCCTTGAAGCTGTCAACACTGCCCACGACGGGCTCCTTCCAGCAACTCTGATGTCATGCTGCACCATTTATCTTGACGTCAAGATATCTAACCACACGGGCCGGTTCTTGTCAGTGCACCCCTACCCGCCAATCCTTCCCCCGTCCCGCCCACCTGTCTCCCTTGTGACACCGGGCGCTCATGCCACGCGGGAGGCCTCGAGCGCCTCGCGGAAGTGGGAATCGAGTGGCGCCTTGGCGCCGGCGGCCGTGTCGAACCACACGTAGGTGATGACGCACGTGGCCGTCAGCAGGGCCGACTCACCGCGACGCCAGATCTCATGACGCAGCGTGAACGACGAGGTGCCGATGCGCTCGACGACGACCCGGATGTCGGCGTGGTCCAGCGGCCTCAGGCTCGCGGTCCAGTCGATCTCGGCGTGCCGCACCAGGGCGAGGCGACCGTGCTCGGCGAACCAGTAGGGCCCGAAGCCCACGTCGTCGAGGAAGGCCATCTTGGCGTCCTCGCACCAGGTCAGGTAGTGCGAGTTGAAGACCACGCCGGCCAGGTCGATCTCGGAGAACTTCACGGCGACGGGATAGCTGAACGACATGGCGCCCATGGTCTCCCGACGCCCGCACGGCCCTCGCACCGCCCCGGAGACCCGGGGCGGTCGGACGGTCGGACGGTCGTAGGTCGCTCAGTCCCGGTCGGCGGGTTCGAGCACGGCGATGCACTCGACGTGCTGCGTCATCGGGAAGGCGTCCCACGCCTCCAGGGACGCGAGCGAGTACCCGTGTGCGGTAGCGGCCTTGACGTCGCGCGCCAGCGCGGCGGGGTCGCACGCGACGTAGACCACGCGTCGAGGGCCCAGCGAGGCGAGCAGCGCCATCACGTCCTTGCCCGCCCCGGTCCTCGGCGGGTCGAGGACCGCGAGGTCTGCCGTCACTCCCTGGCCCACGAGCGAGCGCAGCTCGCGGTCCACCCGGTTGGCACGCCACTCGACGTTGTCGAGGTGCTCGGTGTTGTGGGTGCCGTTGTCGACGGCACGCCGGTCGCCCTCGACCCCCAGGACGAAACCGCCCGGCGCCACGAGCTCGCCGAGGCGCATGGCGAAGAGCCCCGAACCGGCATACAGGTCGACCACCCGGTCGCCCGGCCGGACGCCGAGCAGCGCCACCACCCGCGAGAGGAACGTCGAGGCGGCACCGGGGTGCACCTGCCAGAACCCGCGAGCGGCGACGACGTACTCGCCCTCCCAGTCCCCGTCACGCACCAGCTCACCGACGAGGCCGCCGCTGCCGTCGGAGCCCTCGGGCGTCGGCAGCGGGACGAGCACCGGCTCGTCGGGGTGGGCCGCGTCGATGACGTCGACCGACTCCACGTCGGGCCACTCGGTGTCGAGCACCCCGGAGTCGAGCACGCCCTGCGTCGCGATGAGGCAGGTGTCGACGGGCAGGATGTCCCGGGAGCGGTGCGGTCGCAACCCGGCACGGCCGGCGTCGTCCACCGCGAACTCGACACGGGTGCGCCAGCGCAGCCCGTCGGTGTCGCCCGGGACGGGGCGCACGTCCACCTCGACGTCGAGGCCGGCGATGCGGGCGAACTGCTCCCGCACCACGGCGCCCTTGAGCGCCCGCTGGGTGTCGAGCGAGGCGTGCTGGAAGTCGCAGCCCCCGCAGAGGCCGGGGCCGGCATACGGGCACGGTGCCTCGACGCGGCCGGGAGCCGCCTCGAGGATCTCGACGGCGTCGGCGCGGACGAAGCTGTCGCCGACGCGGCCCTCGGTGACGCGCGCCACGACCCGCTCCCCCGGCAGGGTGTGCCGCACGAAGACGACCTGTCCCTCGTGGCGGGCCACGCAGTGGCCGCCGTGGGCCACCGGCCCGACGTCGACGGTCCACTCCTCGCCGACGAGGGACGGTCCGCGCTCGGCCCGCTCTCGCGTCCGCCGGGCACTCATCGGGCGCTCACAGGGCGCCGCCGCGCACCGAGCCGCTGATCGGCGGCTCGTCGATCCAGTCGCGCTCGGCGCCCTCGGACGACTGGAGCTGCCACGGGACGCTGACGACCATGACGCCGGGGGTGAAGAGCAGCCGGGCCTTCAGGCGCAGGGCGCTCTGGTTGTGCAGCAGCTGCTCCCACCACTTCCCGAGGACGTACTCGGGCAGGTAGACGGTGACGATGTCGCGAGGGTTGCCGCTGCGGATGGAGCGGACGTAGTCGAGGATCGGCTTGGTGATCTGCCGGTAGGGCGAGGCGAGCACCTTCAGCGGTACCGGGATCTCGTGCGTGTCCCACTCGTCGAGCAGCGACTGCGTCTCCTCCGGGTCGACGTCGACGGTGATCGCCTCGAGATAGGTGGGCCGGCTGGCGCGTGCGTAGGCCAGGGCGCGCATCGTCGGCTTGTGCACCTTGGAGATGCAGACGATGGCGTGCACGTGGCTCGGCAACATGGGCCGCTCGATGCTCCAGTCGATCTCGAGCTCGTCACGCACCCGCGAGTAGTGCCGCTTGATGCCCAGCATGAGGAAGAAGAGGACGGCCATCGCGAGGATCGCGTAGCGGGCCCCGGCCTGGAACTTCGTGATCAGCACCACCACGAGCACCGTGGCGGACATCGCGGCGCCGACGGCGTTGATGACCCGGGAGCGCTGCATCCGCGCCCGCTCCTTGGGGTTGCGCTCGAGGCGCAGGTTGCGGGTCCAGTGCCGCACCATGCCGGTCTGGCTCGTCGTGAAGGAGACGAAGACTCCCACGATGTAGAGCTGGATGAGCGCCGTCACCTCGGCGTCGAAGATGATGACGAGGACGATGGCTGCCGCCGAGAGCATGACGATGCCGTTGGAGAAGGCGAGCCGGTCGCCGCGGGTGTGCATCTGCCGCGGCAGGTAGCCGTCCCGGGCCAGGATCGAGGCGAGCACCGGGAAGCCGTTGAAGGCGGTGTTGGCCGCGAGCACGAGGATCAGGCCCGTGACGATCGAGACGAACACGACCCCGATGTGGAAGTTCGCGAAGACGGCCTCCGAGAGCTGGCCGATCGTCGTGTGCTGCACGTAGCCGTCACCCACGGGCTGGCCGTTGCGCAGCAGCTGCGTGCTGGGGTCGTTGGCCATCTTGACCCCGGTCCACTGGCTGAGGGCGATGATCGAGCCGAGCATGGTGATCGAGAGCGTGCCCATGAGCAGCAGCGTGGTGGCCGCGTTGCGGCTCTTGGGCTTGCGGAACGCGGGGACGCCGTTGCTGATCGCCTCGACGCCGGTCAGGGCCGCACAGCCGGAGGAGAACGCCCGCAGCAGCAGGAAGGCGGCCGCGAGCCCGGTCAGCTCCTCACCGCCCTGCGGCACGAGGGTCAGGCCGGCGCTCTCCGCCGGTTGCAGGGTGCCGGTCACCTCCTGGACGAACCCGTAGAGGCCCATGCCGAGGATCGCCAGCATGAACGCGTAGACCGGCACCGCGAAGGCCTTGCCCGACTCGCGGACGCCTCGGAGGTTCATGGCGGTGAGGAAGGCGATGAGGGCGACGGCCACGATCACCTCGTGCCCACGGACGAAGCCGAGCACGGTGGCTGCGTTCTGCACACCGGAGGAGATCGACACCGCGACCGTCAGCACGTAGTCGACGAGCAGCGCGCTGGCGACGGTCAGGCCCGCCTTCGGCCCGAGGTTCTCGGTGGCCACCTCGTAGTCGCCGCCGCCCGACGGGTACGCGTGGACGTTCTGCCGGTAGGAGGCCACGACCACGACCATGACGAGGACGACGCCGATGGTGACCTGCCAGCTGTGCGTCGTGACGAACGCGCCACCCGCGAGGCCCAGCATGAGCATGATCTCGTCGGGCGCGTACGCCACCGACGACAGGGCGTCGCTGGCGAAGATGGGCAGGGCGAGCCGCTTGGGCAGGAGCGTCTCACCGAGCTTGTCGCTGCGCATGGCGCGACCGAGGAGGAGGCGCTTGAACAGCGAACCGGTACCGGGCACGACGACACTGTATGACGGATCGCACAGGCCCACAGACCGGCTCCCGAGCGCCGGCACCCCGGACGCCAGAGCTGCCCCGGGCCCGTCGATAAAGCCGGTCGTCGGAGCACGACGCGTATGCCGTCCGCCCCCTTTGTCACTGCCCGCGGGCCGCACGGTCGGCGGGTGCCCCACGGTGTAGCGTCGCGTCCGTGCACTTCGTCATCATGGGCTGCGGCCGCGTCGGCTCGACCCTCGCCCGCACCCTCGGCCGCGCCGGTCACGACGTCGCGATCATCGACTCCGACGCGTCGGCCTTCCGCCGCCTCGGCACCTCCTTCGAGGGCCAGACGGTCACCGGCATCGGCTTCGACCGTGACACGCTCGTCGCCGCGGGCATCCGGGACGCGTACGCGTTCGCCGCCGTGAGCAGCGGTGACAACTCGAACATCCTGGCCGCCAGGGTGGCCCGGGAGACGTTCGGGGTCGAGCACGTCGCCGCCCGCATCTACGACCCGCAGCGCGCCATGGTCTACCAGCGCCTCGGCATCCCCACGGTCGCCACGGTCCGCTGGACCTCCGACCAGATGATCCAGCGGCTGCTACCCCAGGGCGCGGTCCCGGAGCTGACCGACCCCAGCGGCAAGATCGTCATCGCCGAGGTGCCGCTCGCCGAGCCGTGGATCGGCCGACACCTCACCGATGTCGAGGAGCAGACCGGCGCGCGGGTCGCCTACGTGACCCGGCTCGGCGAGGGCACCCTGCCCCGCCCCGACATGGTCGTCCAGCAGGGCGACCTCGTGCACCTGGCCGTCCTGCGCGACGACCTCGCCCGTGTCGAGCGGCTCTGCGACCAGGCTCCGGCCCCCCACTGACCGGCACTCAGGAGAGAACCAATGCGCGTCGTCATCGCCGGAGCCGGAAGCGTCGGCCGCTCCATCGCCCGTGAGCTGCTCGGCAACGGGCACCAGGTACTGCTCATCGACAAGGACGCCGACGACGTCCAGGCATCCCGGGTGCCGGAGGCCTCCTGGCTGCTCGCCGACGCCTGCGAGCTGGCCGCCCTGGAGGAGGCCCGGCTCGAGGAGTCCGACGTCTGCGTCGCCGCCACCGGTGACGACAAGGCCAACCTCGTCCTCTCACTGCTGGCCAAGACCGAGTTCGGGGTGCCGCGCACGGTCGCGCGGGTCAACAACCCGAAGAACGAGTGGATGTTCGACGAGTCCTGGGGCGTCGACGTGGCCGTGTCCACCCCGCGGCTGATGACCGCCCTCATCGAGGAGGCCGTGAGCATCGGCGACCTGGTGCGCATCTTCGAGTTCCAACAGGGCCGCGCCTCGATGGTCGAGATCACGCTCCCCGAGGGCAGCCCCTTCGCGGGACGCCGGGTCGGCGACGTCGAGTGGCCCACCGACACGGTCCTCGTCGCCATCATCCGCGAGGAGCGTCCGCTGGCCCCGACGACGGACGACGCGATGGAGGCCGGCGACGAGCTGCTCTTCATCACGACGACCGAGCAGGAGGACCGGCTGCAGGAGCTCGTCGCTCCCGACGAGCGCCACCACGCGGTCGCCGAGGGCTGACCGCACCTGGGCCAGGGGTTCTGCGACGAGGAGCCTCAGGCCAGGCGGTTGGGGTCGATCGGGGTGCGGCCACGGAGCAGGATCGCGCCCATCGCGGTGACCGCCACGAGGTAGGCCGGCCAGCCGAGGACGACCTTGGCGACGCCGAGAGCCGCGACCTGCTCGGCGAGGTAGAGCGGGACCATGATCGCCAGCCGCACGACGTTGAGGGCGATCAGCACCCAGGCGAGCCGTGCTGCCACCATCACGATGCCGGAGTGCCGGCGCCACCACGTCGGGTTCTCGGCGAACGCCTCGGGCTCGGCCACACCCACCACGAAACCGAAGAGCGGCCAACGGGTGAGGTTCGTGACCAGCAGGAGCACGAGCAGCCCGGCGTTCTGCAGCATCCCCGGCAGGAATGCGTCCTCGGCGCGACCCGAGCGCAGCGCGAAGAAGGCCGAGATGCCCACCCCTGCAGCGGCATACGCGATGAATCGGGGGTCCTGTCGCTGGACCAGGCGCACGAGCAGCAGCACGGCCACGCAGGCGCCGGCGACCACGAGGGCGGTGCGCAGGTTCTCGGTCCGTGCCCAGGTGAGCGCGAAGGCGAGCGTCGGGACCGCCGACTCGACCGCCCCGCGCCAGCCGCCGAGGGCCTCGGACAGCTTGTCGCGGAGCAGCTCCTCGACGAAGTCGTAGCGGCGCAGGTCGGCCTCGGAGCGGGCGACCCCGTCGCCGTCGTCCGGTTCGGACAGCGCCGCGTCGCCGGGTGGCTCAGTCATGGGTCTGACCGGCCCGGCCGACGATCTCGTAGGCGGGGTTGAACATCGTCCTCAGCTTGCGCTGGGAGGTGATGCGACCGGTGGCCCGCAGCTTGATCCCCGGGACGATGCCGGCGATGCGCCGTCGCCCGAGCCACACGAGGTGAAGCGACTCGGTGCCGTCCCACACCTCGACGTCCAGGGCGGGCGTCTCCTCGCGGGGACGCAGGGTCACAGAGCGGACCTCGCCGCAGATGGTGACCTTGGTGCGCAGCCGCGCCTCGCCGATGTGGACCACGCCGAGCAGGTCCGACGACTCGCGACGCAGCTCGGCCGCCTCGAGGTCGTGGGAGGAGCGCGTCAGGCGTTCGGTGAGCCGTCGCAGGGCGCCCGGGTGCCCGGTGGTCACCGGGTGGCTCCGTCCGTGCGGCTTGCCGGGGTCGACGAGGACGACGAGGACCCCTCCTCGCCTCCCGTCGCGCGACACGGCCAGGTCATCAGCGAACCTCGGTGATCTCGGGTCCGCGCTCGAAGGGCTTGAGGTCATCGAGCCCGGGCTGTCCCGCCTGCTCAGCGCTCTCGGCGTCGCCGGCACCCTCGACCTCACCGGTGGGCTCGGCGTCGGGGAGCCGCAGCGGCAGCAGCTCACGGGGCGGCATCGCCTCGTCGCCCCGGTCGATGACGGTCGTGCGGATGACGTCGTGGACCGCCTGGGCGGCTGCCGGCTCGATGGCTGCACGGCCCGACACGACCGCGCGCAGGAACCAGCGCGGACCGTCGACACCGACGAACCTCGCCGGCATGAAGACGGTGCGTCCGTCGGGGCCGGCCTGCGGCATACGCGTCAGCAGCTCCTCGCCGAACTCGCCGGTGAGGACCTCTGCGGTGCCGCCCGCGCCGACGATGCTCGCGGCGATCTCGTTGCGGATGTCGACCCACACGCCCTCGGTCCGCGGGGCTGCGAAGGCCTGCAGCTGGACGGCGGACTCACCGAGGACGGCCGTCACGCCGGTGATCTGCTGCTCCTGCTCGTTGACCTCGAGTCGCAGCTCCATGCCCTGCTGGCCGCGGAGCCAGATGGCGCCGAGGTTGAGGTAGTCGCCGTCGTCCGCGACCTCAGTGCGATCGAGCGGCCCGCCACTCCGGCGACCGGCGGCGCGAGCGGCGTCGTCCGTGTCGTCCGTGTCGTCCAGGTCGACGGCACCGGCGGCGTCGTCCGCCTCCGCCGCGTCGTCCACGACGTCGTCGGTGCGCTCCGCGTCCACGGCACCGGTGTCCGGGCGGTCCTTCGACTTGCCCCGGCTGAAGAGTCCCACGTCAATCCGTCCTTTGAGTCCTGCGGCCCGGTGGGCATCTCGCCCGACCGGAGAAGTGGTCGTCGTGGCGCTGAGCCAGCGCCCGGCGAACCGTATCCGATGATCACGCCACGGAGACCGTCTAGCCCGGTGTCGGCGAGGCGGCACCGTGTGGGGCACCGGCGAAGCCGCCGGTCGATCCATGTCCAGTGTCCCCCCGACTGGTCTCGTCGAGCGAGTCCACCTCGATGAACTCCGCCCTCTCGACGCGCTGGACGACGAGCTGGGCGACGCGGTCGCCGCGTCGGACCTCGAACGGCTCGCGCGGGTCGAGGTTGACCAGGTTGACGAGAATCTCGCCGCGGTAGCCCTCGTCGACGGTGCCCGGCGCGTTGACGATGGAGATCCCGTGCCGCGCGGCCAGACCGGAGCGCGGGTGGACGAAGCCGGCGTGCCCCGGCGGCAGGGCCAGGGCGACCCCCGTCGGGACGAGGGCGCGCTCGCCGGGCTGGAGGGTCACGTCGACACGGGAGCAGAGGTCGGCGCCGGCGTCGCCCGGGTGGGCGTAGGCCGGCGCCGGCAGGTCCGGGTCGAGCCGGCGCACCGGGACAGCACAAGGGTCGGTCACGAGGACCGACCCTACTTGCTCCTGAACCTGCCGCCGGCGCGACCGGGGTGCGGTCAGGCCGCGCACTCCGTGCAGATCATCACGCCGTTGCTCTCCTTGGCGAGCTGGCTGCGGTGGTGGACGAGGAAACACCGTCCACACGTGAACTCGTCGGCCTGCTTCGGCAGGACCCGGACCGACAGCTCCTCACCGGAGAGATCGGCACCCGGGAGCTCGAAGCCCTCGGCCTGCTCTGTCTCGTCGACATCCACGCTCGACGACGTCTTGTCGACCCGACGGGACTTGAGCTCCTCGATCGAGTCTTCGCTCAGGTCGTCGTCCGTCTTGCGTGGCGCGTCGTAATCGGTTGCCATCTGGTTGTCTCGCTTCTACTCGTGATGCGCCTGCGGCTGTGACGCGGAGAACGCTCGTGGCCTCGTGCTTGTTCCCAAGGGAATTCCCCGGGAGAGCCGCGGAGCCTAGGGCGTTCGTGAGCGGTCCGGATGTTGTCCGGGTGCGCGTATGGTGCCTGATCCCCGGGCCGTTGTCACCTTGCCCGAGCCGAGGCCCGAGACGGCTGCGGGACGTAGCGCACCACTCCTACCCTTTTCGGGCCAAGCGCACACCAGCGCTTTGCACTTCCTCGACCATCGGGCGTGCACATTGATGCTCTGAAGGCGCGATAGGGTCTGCGGACCCGACCGATCGACAACCCCCCAGGCCCGGAGGTGGCACCATGACCGAGTTCGTCGACCAGATCAGGCAACGTGTCAACGACGCGCTGGGCGACCTCGCCGACGCGCGGCAGGCCGGAGACGACTACCGCGTGCAGGTGTGCACCGGCGAGCTGGAGTCGTACGCCCGGCTCGCGGCCGAGAACGGTGTCCGCGTTCCCGAGCTGGCGCGCTTCGAGGCCGCCTGAGCACCCGTCCCGCGGCGGCCGTATGCCGTCCGCACCCTTCCACGAGGAGCGCCCCACCCGCTACGG
>NZ_BAAANB010000021.1:1403369-1499041 GCF_039529575.1 Terrabacter terrae | reverse complement strand
TGGCTGCGGACGGGTCAGTCCGGTTCGGGTGCGGCGTCCGCCCGTGGCACGAACAGGGTGCGGACCTGCTCCACGAGGGCGTGCCCCGCAGCGACGGTGAGCATGGTGCCGGGCGGACCGTCGGGGCGCTCCCCCACGACCACGCCGCCGGCCTCCTCGACGATCAGCCAGCCGGCCGCGAGGTCCCAGGCGTTGAGTCCCGACTCGGCGTACGCGTCGACGGATCCCTCGGCCACGCGGACGAGGTCGAGGGCCGGCGCTGCCGATGCGCCGGATGTCGCGCACGAGCGGCAGGACCCGCAGCATGACCTCCGCCTGCCTCGCCCGCACCTCGGAGGCGTAGCCGAAGCCGGTGGCCAGCAGTGTGCGCGCCAGGCGGTCCTCCTCCGAGACCGCCAGCCGCGCCGGTGCGACGCCGCCTGAGGGGTCCTCGGGCGTGGTCCACGCGCCGGTTCCGCGCCCCGCGTGGTGCACCAGCCGCAGCGACGGGTCGGCCACGGCCCCCGCCACCGGGAACCAGGCCCCGTGCGTGTGGGGGTCGCCGACGACGACCGCGACCGACACGGCATACGCGGGGACCTCGTAGAGGTAGTTGACGGTGCCGTCGATGGGGTCGACGACCCAGGTGAGGCCGGACGTGCCGGCGACGTCGGCGCCCTCCTCGCCGAGGATGCCGTCGTCGGGACGCGACTGCTGGATCAGGGCGTGCAGCAGCTCCTCGGACCGGCGGTCCATGACCGTGACGACGTCGGTCTCGCTGGACTTCGTCGCCGAGACGCCCACCCTCGGCGGACGCTCGTCACGGATGAAGCGCGCAGCCTCGGTGGCGAAGGAGACGCAGAGCCGCTCGAGATCGGCGACGGTCACCCCCTCGGGGAGTGCGGGGACGGCCCGGGGTTCCCGCGCCATCTCAGTCCCTCCCGCACAGGGCCGGACGCGCCTGGCGCAGGTTGGGGCAGCAGCCCGGCGCACACACCGAGGGCATCCGACCCTCGAACTGCGGCACGGCCTCTCCCCGCGCCTCGGCCGCGCGCTCGAGCAGCGCGTCGACGAGGTCGCGCACGAAGACGGTGTCCGTGCCGACGGTGGGCACGCGCACGTGCGTGAGCCCGAGGTCGTCCGCCGTCTCCTGGGCCTCCGTGTCGAGGTCGTAGACGACCTCCATGTGGTCGCTGACGAATCCGATGGGCGCCGTCACCACCGTGCGTGTGCCGGCCGCTGCGAGCTCGCGCATGCGGTCGTTGACGTCGGGCTCGAGCCACGGCTGGCTGGGCGGGCCCGAGCGGGAGCAGAAGACGAGCTCGCCGGTGAGGTCACGGCCCAGGATGCGGTTGGCCTCCTGCGTCAGGCGTGCGGCCAGCGCGAGGTGCTGACGCTGGTAGAGGTTGCCCTCACCGTCACCCGGGCCCGACGTGTCGTCCATGGCGTCCGGGATGGAGTGGGTGACGAAGAGGAGCGCGAGCTCCTGGTCCGGTGCCCCGTCGAGGGCGCGAAGGGCGCGCACGAGCTCGCCGAGGTTCGCCTCGCCGAAGCCGGGGCGCGGGGCGTACTGCGCCACCTTGTCGATATCGACCGCGATGCCCTCCTCGGCGACCGTCGCGACGGCGTCGGCGAGGTTCTCGCGGTACTGCCGGCAGGAGGAGTAGGACGAGTAGGCGCTCGTCGTGAGCGCGACCAGACGGCGGTGGCCGGCGGCGTGGCTCTCGCGCAGCGCCTCGTCGATGAAGGGCTCGCTGTTGCGGTTGCCCCAGACGATCGGGGTGTCGATGTCCCGGGAGTCGAGCTCGGCGCGCAGTGCCGCGATGAGCGCCCGGTTCTGGTCGTTGATCGGGCTGCGTCCGCCGAAGTGGTGGTAGTGCTCCCCCACCGCCTCGAGGCGCTCGTCCGGGATGCCGCGGCCCGCCGTGACCCGGCGCAGGAACGGCATGACCTCCTCGGGACCTTCGGGACCACCGAAGCCGAGCAGCAGCACGGCGTCGTAGGGCGCGAGCGGGGACGGCGACGGCTCGGGGGTCGAAGCTGCTTCAGGTGTCATGTCTCCGCCTCGGTGGATGGACTGGGTGGATGGACTGGGTGGCTGGACTCGGTGGATGGACTGGTGTTCAGAACGGGCTCGGGTGTCGGGATCCGGCTCGGTCCCGGTGTCACGTGACGCTGGAGCGCAAGGGAGTCGGGGCGTTGAGGTCGAGACGCACCGCGAGCAGGCGCAGCGCGAAGACCAGGCCCGCAGCGGTCCACAGCACCCAGTCCTGCAGGGAGCCGAGCTGGGCGGCGACGACGACGAGGACCGCGCCCAGCATGGCGGGCACGGCATACAGCTCGCGTCGCAGCACCTCGGGCACCTGGCCTGCGAGCAGGTCGCGCACGACGCCGCCACCCACCGCGGTGAGGACCCCGACCAGGACGGAGGCGATCGGGGACACCCCGAGCGTCGTCACGGCCTTGAGGCTGCCGGCGACTGCGAAGGCGCCGAGACCGGCCGCGTCGAGCACCCGCACGAAGCGGGTGATCCGCTCGACGCCGGGGTGGTAGACGAAGGTGACGAGGCCGCCCAGGGCGGCCGCCGTGAGGAGGCGCCAGTCGCTGATCCCGACGGGTGGCACGTCACCGATCAGCAGGTCGCGCAGGATGCCGCCGCCGAGGGCAGCGGCACAGGCCAGGACGAGGACCCCGAACAGGTCGAACCGCTTCTTGACGGCGACCAGCCCACCGGACAGCGCGAAGACGAACACGCCGACGAGGTCGAGGGCGAGCTGCGCGGACGCGAAGGAGGTAGGCATGCCAGGGCAAACGCTACCCGTGCGGCGTGGTCGCTTGGGTGCGCGCCCCGGCCGGTGGCATGCTCGACTGCACGGCACACCGGACCCACCTCCCGCCAACGGGATCGCAGGCCCTCGTGCCCGCGTGAACGCGCACCAACCAGTACGGCACGACCCGCAGACTCGCCACCGGGAGACCCACGCATGCAGCACCTCAGGCTCGTCGGCGTCCACGAGGACGGACTGCACCTGCTGCTGGCCGACGACGAGGGCAACCGCTACTCCGTCCCCCTCGACGACGCGCTGCGCGCAGCCGCGCGGCGCGACCGCCCGCGGCTCGGGCAGCTCCAGGTCGAGACGTCCGGTGGCCTGCGCCCCAAGGACGTCCAGGCCATGATCCGCGCCGGCATGACGGCTGAGGACGTCGCCGACCGCGCCGGGTGGACGGTCGAGAAGGTCCACCGGTACGAAGGACCGATCCTCGCCGAGCGCGAGCACGTCGCGGGCCTGGCCCGCCAGGTCAGGCTCCGTCCCCGCGGCGGTTCGCACGGGTCGGCCCCGACCCTGGACGCCAGGGTCGCCGAGCGCCTGCGCGCCCGTGAGATCGACGCGGGCAGCGCCGAGTGGGACTCACGCCGCGCCGACAAGGGGGCCTGGACTATCGTGCTGCTCTTCAACGCCGGCGGCCGCCGGCGCGAGGCACTGTGGCAGTTCGACCCGCTGGCCCGCACCGTCTCCCCCGTCGACGACGAGGCGCGGTGGCTCAGCGAGGACGAGGACCAGCAGGCACCCGGCCCCATCCCGGCACCGCACCTGACGGCGTCCACCCGTCCCAGCCGCGTCTACGACGTGGAGGCCGAGGGCGGGGTCGGCGCCTCGGCGACGCGTCGGCGCGAGGGCGAGACCGTCGACCTCATGGCCGCCATCCGCGAGCGCAGCTCCCAGCGCGGGCGCCGACGTCGGCCGAAGTCGGCAGAGGTGCCCGGTCTCGACGAGGCCCCCGAGGAGGCCCTGCCGCTGGAGGAGCTCGCGCGCGACCCCCGCGACGAGCTCCCACCGCCCGCCCACACGCACCCGGAGGACGACCCGCAGGTCATCAAGACCGGGTCGATGGCCGATCGGGTCGGCGTCGATGCCGCACGGCGCAAGGCCCGCCGCACCGAGCCTACCCAGCCGGTGCGCCAGGCACGCAACGTGCCGACCGAGGTCACGGACGACGAGTCGACCCGGCGGGCCACCGGCGACGAGGCGCGCCCCACTGACGAGGCCGACACGGACGGTGCCACCACCGCCCACGACACGCTCGACACGTCCCTCGACACCCGTTCGGACCTCGAGGGAACCGACGCCTTCGAGGAGACCCGCTCGGCCGGGTCCTCCGACGGATCCCCAGACTGCCGGGAGCTCGCGGACTCCACGGAACGCGAAGAGCTCGAGGAGACCGAGCCGGAGGACACTCACGAGCACGAGCTCGAGACGTCCGTCGGAGCCGATGACACCGATGACGCCGGTGACCCTGCGGTCGCCGATGGCGTCGAGGCTTCGCATGCAGCCGAGGCGACGAGCGAGCCCGTGGTGCCGGAGCGGCCGCTGCGTCCGGCCGCGCGTCGACGCGAGGGGTCACGACCGTCATCGCGGGTGGTGCACGAGGGCGACGAGAGGCGCAGGGCTGCCGATCGAGGAGCTCCCGGCACCCAGAGCACGTCCAGGAGGGACGGCTCGACGCAGGACCGCGGCGCGCGCGGCAACCGCAGCGACCGCGACGACGAGGGCTACGACGTGGTGGAGCAGCGCCCGTCCGCCTCGGCGCCCAAGCCCGCACCCCGCCCCGCTCCCCCGGCCCGCAAGTCCGGCCGCCCCAGCGTACCGAGCTGGGACGACATCATGTTCGGCCGCAAGAACGACTGAGCCCGCAACACCCACCTCGGCCGACGGCATACGCGCTGTGCGCCGCGGCGGGATCGTTGCGATCACCCGCAGTCCGGCCGGCGCGGCGGCCGGATCAGTCGGCCTGGGTGATCGGGAGCGGCGGCGGAACCGGGCAGACGTCGAGGTCGAAGGGCAGGACCTCCGGCGAGACGGCGGCGGCGCGCGCGGCGTGCGAGGTCATCCGGCGCATGTAGTGGCGCCGGCACAGCACCTCGTACTCGACGAGGCCCGAGCTGCCCGGGTTGGTGTCACCGACGACGACCTGCTCACCCTCGACCACCATGAGCCCGTCCATGACGCGCGCGTTGGTGGTGGCGCGTCGGCCGCACCAGCACAGCGCCTCGACCTGGAGCACCTGCACCTTGTCGGCGAGCTCGATGAGCCGCTTGCTGCCGGGGAAGAGCTCCGTGCGGAAGTCCGCCGTGATGCCGAAGGCGAAGACGTCGACGTCCATCTCGTCGACGATCCGGGCCAGCTGCTCCACCTGGTCGCAGGTGTAGAACTGCGCCTCGTCGCAGATGAGGTAGTCGATGCGGGTGCCGGCGGTGGCGCGGTCGACGATCGCGTCCCAGAAGTCGAGGTCGTCACGGACCTCCAGGGCACCGGTCGACAGGCCCAGGCGCGAGCTGAGGACGTTGGTGCCGGCCCGGTCCATCTTGGTGAAGATGAGGCCCACGCGGCCGCGGGCACCGTGGTTGTGGTTCATCTGCAGGGCCAGGGTCGACTTGCCGCAGTCCATGGTCCCGGAGAAGAAGACGAGCTCAGCCACGAGGCACCACCCTAGGCGTCGCGATGCGGTGGCACCACGACCACCGGCACGGCGAGTTCCGCGTCGCTCGTGGAGCCGTGCAGACCGAGCAGGGCCACCACCTCGGGGCGCATCAGGCCCGAGTGCACCACGGCGAAGGACCCAGCGGTGACGACGACGAGGTCGCCGACTCGTGCCTCGACACCGGGTCGGACGGGGCCGATCCAGCCCTCGTCGACCACCTGCTCGCGCGTGAGCACCCGGATGCGCTCGCCGAAGCGCGCGGTCCACGCCGTCTCGACGTCGCGTGTCGCACCGGGCTCGGTGTAGAGCTGCAGGTTGCGCGGCTCTCCGCCGAGGTGACGCACGCCCGCCATCAGGGCCGGCTCACCCACGAGGTCGACGCGGTCCTCGAAGGGGACGTCGGTCATGCCGTGGTCGGCCGTCACGACGACGGAGGTGTCGTCCGGCACCCGAGCGGCCAGCTGGCGCAGCGCCGCGTCGACGGCCTCGACCTCGTCGCCCCACTGCCAGGACTGGCAGCCGTGCACGTGGCCGACCTTGTCGACGTCACCCCAGTAGAGGTACACCAGCGAGCGTCGGGTGGCCCGCACCGCTGCGACGGCGGCATCGACCCGGTCGTCGAGCGACCGGCCGGCACGGAACCGGCCGCCCCGGAGGGCCGCCGTCGTCAGCCCGGACCCGTCGAAGTAGTGCGGTCCCACCATGGTCACCGACACGCCGGCGTTCTCGGCGGCCTCGAACACCGTCTCGTTGGGCTGCCAGGCACGCGCGTCGGGCCCGTCCTCCCACGACAGCTCGTTGAGCAACCGGTCGGTGGCCGGGTCGAGGACCTGCATCCCCACGAGGCCGTGGGCACCCGGCGGCAGGCCCGTGCCGAAGGTCCCCATCGAGGTCGCCGTCGTCGTCGGGAACCCGCACGGGACCCGGCTCGCCGTCGGCAGCAGGCTGCGCAGGAACGGCGCGTGGCCGCTCCGCTGGCGCAGCAGGTCGTAGCCGAGGCCGTCCACGAGCACGACGACCGTGCGCGGGGCGGCAGGCAGCCCGAAGACGTCGCGGCCGGCATACCGCTGCACGCCGAGCCGGTCGGCAACCGACGGCAGCACTGACGCGAGCGTGCCCGCGGACCAGTCGGTGGGGCCGGGCGTCCCGTCGGCAGGTTCGGTGCTCACGGTCGGGTCAGCGGGCGGTGCCGGTGCCGATGCTCGCGGAGAGCACCCGGGCGAAGTGCATGGCGCGACCGACGGCGTCCTCGCCGTCGGCGGCCGAGCTGATGCGGAGGGAGATGTCGTCGGAGGCGATGGTGCCCTCGAAGCCGTGGTCGGCGGTGCAGTCGGGGTCGCCGCACTGGGCCGGGATCATGTCGAGGCGGCTGACGGCCCCCCACCCGAGCGTCAGCGTGAGGTCGCGGCCGTGCGTGCCGGGCGAGAACGAGTCGGGCTGCGCCACGACGTGCGTCAGCATCACGCCGCGCACGGCCGCGAGCGGCACCGTCTCGGTGGTCGCCGTGGCCATCAGCTTGTCCTCGGACTCGGCATGGTCGTCGGCGTGGGCGATGACGAGGCGCAGCGGCGTGACGACGAGAACGGTGACGTGCCGGCGCACCGTCTCGTGGTCGAAGGTCGTCTCCTGGTGCACGAGGTGCGCCACGACCTCGTCGTCCGCGACGGCCGACTCGACGACGTCGCACACGAGTGAGGGGTAGTAGCCGGCGCGGGTGATCGCCTCGGTGAGGTCGTCGGGAAGGGTTCGGCCGGTGCCCGGGGTGGCGCTTCGCATGCCACCATCCTTGCACTCGCACCGACGCGCTCCGGCCAGCCACCCACAGCAGGCGTCCGCTCAGGTCATGCGGCGACGACCGGGGTCCTTGCGCACGAGCGCCGGTCGCACGACGACCTCGGCGCCGAGCACGTCGACCCCGCCCGTCCACGCGTTGACCGGGTTGAGCTCCACCGACGCGAGCTCGGGGTGGTTGTCGGCGAGCACCGAGAGGCGGGCGATGAGGTCGGCGAGCGCCGCACGATGCACCGGCGCGGACCCGCGGTGGCCGCTCAGCAGCGGCGCAGCCTTGACGCCGTCGATGAGGTCGGTGACGTCGACGTCGGTCAGCGGCGGGATGCGGTGCGCGACGTCCCCGAGCAGCTCGGTGGGCGGGCCCGCCACCGAGAAACTGACGACGGGGCCGAAGAGGGGGTCCTCGGTGGCGCGGATGACGCACGAGACGCCCGGCACCGCCATCCGCTGCACGACGAACCGGTCGGCGCCGAGCGGGCCGAGCCGTTGGGTCAGCGACGCGTGGGCGTCGCGGACGGCCTCGGCGTCCACGAGGTCGCCGCGCACGCCCACGAGACCGGGCTGGTGGCGTACGACCGGTGACGTCGACTTGAGGATCACGGGGTAGGTCAGCTCGTCCGCGGCGGCCACCGCCTCGTCGACGCCGACGACCTCGACCGCCGGCCACACGCGTATGCCGTAGGCCCCGAGCAGCTCGCGCGCCTCCTCCCGCGTCAGCGCGCGCCCCTGCGGGCTGCCGGCGAGGCAGGCCTCGATGAACGACTCGGCGCGGAGGCGGTCGATGCCCACCGGGGAGACCGGGGTGCCGCGGTCACGCTGGCGCCACAACGCATACCGGGTGACGGCGTTGAGGGCGCGGATGCCGTCCTCGGGCATGGAGTACGCGGGCACCGACCTCCGCACGCCGCCCTGCTCGTAGGACAGGCCGTCCCCGACCCCACGCATACCGAGGAACGTGGCGACACACGGCTTCTCGTGGTGCGCGACGACCTCGCGCACCGCGGCGTGGACCTCCTCGTCCTGGGTGACGAGGGGCGGGATGAAGGCGGCGACGACGCTGTCCACGTCGGGGTCGGCGAAGGCGGCGTCGAGGGCGGCCGCGAACTCCTCGGCCGACGCCTGCGGCGGCAGCGACACGGGGCCGTGGGTCACCCTCAGCCGCCAGCTGAGGCACGCGCTCGCGCTGAGGGCACCGAGCGCGTCGGAGTTGCCGACGATGGCCACCCGGTCGCCCCGGGGCAGCGGCTGGTGGAGCGTCAGCTGGGCGACGTCGAAGAGCTGGTGGACGTTCTCGACCCGGATGACGCCCGCCTGGCGCAGCAGCGCGCGGAACGCCTGCGGCGGCACGTTGGTCACCCGGGTGCGGTGCCCGGGCGGGGCGGCGAAGCTCGACACGCCGGAGCTGACGACGATGACCGGCTTGACCGTGGCGAGGTGCCGCGCGATCCGCGAGAACTTGCGCGGGTTGCCCATCGACTCGAGGTAGAGGCCGACGGTGTCGGTCTCCTGGTCGTCGATCCAGTACTGCATGAGGTCGTTGCCGGAGACGTCGACGCGGTTGCCGGCCGAGGCGAAGACCGAGATGCCGAGACCGCGCCGGGCGGCCGAGGCGAGGACGGCGACCCCGAGGGCGCCGCTCTGGGCGAAGAGGCCGAGCCGCCCGGGTCCGGGGATGACCGACGCGAGCGTCGCGTTGAGCCGTACCGAGGGGTCGCTGTTGACCAGGCCGAAGCTGTTGGGCCCGACGATCCGCATGCCGGCGCGCCGCACCCGGCGGCGCAGCTTCTCCTGCAGGCGCACGCCCTCCTCCCCCGCCTCGGCGAAGCCGGCCGACATCACGAGCAGCGCCCTGACCCCGGCCTTGCCACAGTCCTTGACCACGTCGAGGGCCTGCGCCGCGGGCACGACGATGATCGCGAGGTCGACGGGCGCGGGGACGTCGTGGATGCTCGGGTAGGCGCGCACGCCCTGGATGTGCTCGGCCTCGCGGTGGATCGGGTAGAGCTGCCCTTGGTAGCCGGCGGCGAGGATGTTGCGCATCACGAGCGCGCCGATCGACTCCTCGCGCCGGCTGGCGCCGATGATCGCGACACGCTCCGGGAAGAGGATCGTGCGCATGCTCCGGGACTCGGCGCGGTGCTCCCGCGAGAGCTGGACGGCCTTGCTCTTCTCGGTCGGCGAGATGTCGAAGGAGACCTCGACGACGCCGTCCTCGATGTGGTGCTTGACCTCGTAGCCCGCCTCCTTGAAGACGGTGAGCATCTTGCGGTTCTGGGGCAGCACCTCGGCCACGAACCGGTTGATCCCGAGCTCCTGCGCGATCGCGGCGAGGTGCTCGAGCATGACGGAGCCGATGCCCTTGCCCTGGTAGTGGTCGGAGATGTTGAAGGCGACCTCGGCCGAGGTGGGGTCGATCCGGTCGTAGCGCCCGATCCCGATGATCTCGCCGTCGAGCGTCGCCACGAGAGCCACCCGGTCGTGGTGGTCGACGTGCGTGAACCGGTGGATGTCGCGCTCGCTCAGCTCGCGCAGCGGTGCGAAGAAGCGCAGGTAGATCGACTCCGCCGACTGCCGGCTGTGGAACTGGCGTATGCCGTCCGCGTCGTCGGGCGTGATGGGCCGCACGTGCGCCACGGTGCCGTCGCGCAGGACGACGTCGGCCTCCCACTCGACGGGTGCCCCGGCCGATCGCGCGGCGACGCGCTCCATCACGTCGGTGTCGTCGCTGGGCTCGCCGCGCTCCATGCGCTCATGGTGCCACGTCCCGGCTCCCGTCCCCCGCCGGTGGCAGGGTGGTCGCATGGAGTTCACCGAGGTCGTCCGCGCCCGCCGCATGGTCCGCCGCTACGACCCCGAACGACCGGTGCCGCGCGAGGTCGTCGAGCGCTGCCTCGACAACGCGGTGCGTTCCCCGAGCGCCGGCTTCAGCCAGGGCTGGGACTTCCTCGTGCTCACGACGGAGGCCGAGCGGGAGGCCTTCTGGGCAGCCACGACGGAGCCCGGCGGGACGAGCGACCCCTGGCTGGACGGCATACGTGCTGCCCCGGTGCTCGTGCTGTGCCTCTCGCACAAGGACGCCTACCTCGACCGCTACGCGGCGCCCGA
Organism: Terrabacter terrae; assembly: GCF_039529575.1. Classification (NCBI taxonomy): domain Bacteria; kingdom Bacillati; phylum Actinomycetota; class Actinomycetes; order Micrococcales; family Intrasporangiaceae; genus Terrabacter; species Terrabacter terrae. Next base: position 1,488,685 of record NZ_BAAANB010000021.1, on the reverse strand, counting down.
CAAGGGCTGGAGCGACCGCGACGAGGCGCGCTGGCCGGTCCCCTACTGGGACGTCGACACCGGCATGGCCTCCCTGCTGATCCTCCTGACGGCCACCGACGAGGGGCTCGGCAGCCTCTTCTTCGGCGTCCCGCCGGAGCGGCACGCGGCCGTCCACGACGCGTTCGGGATCCCTGCCAGCCGCACCATCGTCGGCGTCGTCTCCATCGGGTACGCCGTCCCGGGGCCGAAGAGCCCGAGCCTGCGCCGGCACCGCCGGACGGGCCACGAGGTCGCCCACTGGGGCCGTTTCGGCGTGGCAGGTGACGAGGCGTGAGCGGCCTGCGGGATGATGGGGCGCCCACCCGCTCAGCCGCAAGGAGCACCAGCCGGCATGGCCCGTCGAACGACCACCCCGCCTCCCCCTGAGGACTTCGAGGAGAAGATCGTCGGGATCGACGTCGAGGAGGAGATGCAGAACGCCTTCCTCGAGTACTCCTACAGCGTCATCTACAGCCGCGCCCTGCCCGACGCCCGCGACGGCCTGAAGCCCGTCCAGCGGCGGATCCTCTACGGCGCCAACGAGCTGGGCCTGAGGCCCGACCGCGGCCACGTCAAGAGCCAGCGCGTCGTCGGCGAGGTGATGGGCAAGTACCACCCCCACGGCGACCAGGCGATCTACGACGCGCTCGTGCGCATGGCCCAGCCGTTCACGCTGCGCCTGCCGCTCATCGACGGCCACGGCAACTTCGGCTCGCTCGACGACGGGCCGGCGGCCGCTCGGTACACCGAGGCGCGGATGGCCGACGCGGCGCTGCTCATGGTCGGCGGCCTCGACGAGGACACCGTCGACTTCGTCCCCAACTACGACGACACCCAGTTCCAGCCCGGCGTGCTGCCCGCGGCCTACCCCAACCTGCTCGTCAACGGCGCCTCGGGCATCGCCGTCGGCATGGCCACCAACATGCCGCCGCACAACCTGGTCGAGGTCATCGGCGCGGCCCGGCACCTCATCGCCAACCCCTCGTGCTCGCTCGAGGACCTCATGAAGTTCGTGCCCGGGCCCGACCTGCCGTGCGGTGGCAAGATCGTCGGGCTCGAGGGCATCCGCGACGCCTACCTGACCGGGCGCGGCAGCTTCCGCACCCGTGCCACCGCGCGGATCGAGTCCATCACGCCGCGGCGCAAGGGCATCGTCGTCACGGAGCTGCCCTACCTCGTCGGCCCCGAGAAGGTCATCGACAAGGTCAAGGACCTCGTCCAGGGCAAGAAGCTGCAGGGCATCGCCGACCTCAAGGACCTCTCCGACCGACAGCACGGGCTGCGCCTCGTCATCGAGGTCAAGAACGGCTTCAACCCCGACGCGGTCCTCGAGCAGCTCTACAAGCTGACGCCGATGGAGGAGAACTTCGGCATCAACAACGTCGCGCTCGTCGAGGGCCAGCCGCGCACGATGGGCCTGAAGGAGCTGCTGCGCGTCTACGTCGACTTCCGCACCGACGTCGTGCGCCGGCGCACCGCCCACCGCCTCGCCAAGCGCGAGGAACGCCTGCACCTCGTCGAGGGCCTGCTCATCGCGATCCTCGACATCGACGAGGTCATCCAGGTCATCCGTTCCTCCGACGACGCCGCCACCGCGCGCGGACGGCTGATGGACGTGTTCGACCTCTCCGAGGTCCAGGCGACCTACATCCTCGATCTGCAGCTGCGCCGGTTGACCAAGTTCTCACGGCTCGAGCTGGAGAACGAGAAGGGCGAGCTCGAGCGCGCCATCGAGGAGCTGCGGGCCCTGCTCGAGAACGAGAAGCTGCTGATGAAGCTCGTCTCCACCGAGCTGTCGGAGGTGGCCAAGGCGCACGGCACGCCGCGCCGCACGGTGCTGCTCGAGAGCTCCGGTGCGAGCGCGGCCGCGTCGGCCACCTCGCCGCTCGAGGTCGCCGACGACCCGTGCTGGGTCCTGCTCTCATCGACTGGTCTGCTGGCGCGCACCGGCACGGCCGACCCCGTCTCGGCGGATGGCTCGCGCTCCAAGCACGACGTCGTCATCGGCGCGGTGCTGACCAGCGCCCGTGGTGAGTTCGGCCTCGTGACCTCCGCCGGGCGCATGGTGCGGCTCTCGGCGCTCGACCTGCCCACCCTGCCCCCGACCAACGGCGCACCGACGCTGTCGGGCGGCGCCCCGCTCGCGGCGTACGTCGACCTCGGCAAGGGCGAGGAGCCCATCACGATCGTCCCGATCGGCGAGACGGCGCCTGTCGTGGCCCTCGGCACCGCCGGCGGTGTGGTCAAGCGCGTGACCCCCGACGCGCCGAAGAGCAACGACTGGGGCCTCATCGGGCTCAAGGACGGGGACCGCGTCGTCGGCGCCGGCGTGGCCGACCGTGACGACCTCGACCTCGTCTTCGTGACGAGCGACGCCCAGTTGCTGCGGTTCCGCGCCGGGACGGTGCGGCCGCAGGGCCGCAGCGCCGGCGGCATGGCCGGCATCAAGCTCGGCGCGGGGGCCCGCGTGACCTTCTTTGGCATCGTCGACCCGGCCCGCGAGGCCGTCGTCGTGACGTCCGCCGGCTCCTCCGGCGCGCTGCCGGGTACGCAGGGCGGCTCGCTCAAGGTCACGCCGTATGCCGAGTACCCCGCCAAGGGGCGCGCCACCGGAGGCGTGCGCTGCCACCGCCTGCTCAAGGGCGAGGACACGCTTGTCCTCGCCTTCGCGGGCAACACGCCGGCCCGGGCCGCCGCGGCCAACGGCGTCGCCATCGAGCTGCCGGCGGCCGACGGCCGCCGCGACGGGTCGGGTCTGCCCACGACGACCGTGATCGCCCACGTCGCGGGACCACCGCCGCAGACGCAGGACGCGTCGGTCGAGGCTGTCGGAGGGGCGGACGACGGCCCCGGTGGCGCCACGCCGGACGACGGCGGCAGCGCGTGAGCGGCTCCACGGAGGACACCACGGGCGACCACGTCGGCGACGGCGCGGGCGGCGGCGCGGACGACGGCGTGGAAAGTGAGGCCACCGCGGACCGCGGTGCAGAACGGGGTTCAGATGCCGGTGCAGGGACGGGCGCCGACAGCGGCGCCGACCCCGGCGGCAACGCTGCCCGGCGAGTCGTGGCGACGGCCGCTGCGGCGGCGTCGGCGAAGGCGGCCGACGTCGTCGGCTCGCTCAAAGAGGTCCTGGGCGCGTCGGGCTCCGCACCAGATGCGGCCACCACGGCGGAGGCGGCCGAGAGCGTCGACACCGCCAGCACCGTCGACACCGCCAGCACCGTCGACACCGCCGGCACGGCCGAGATCGTCGAGGAGCTCGACGCAGCTTCAGCCGCGGCTGCTGCCGACGTCTCCCGTGGCTCGACGTCGTCCTCGTCCGATGCCGGGGACGCGTCCGAGCAAGGGGTCCACCCGGCGACCGTCGGTCACGGCACCCCCTCGTCCGACGCCTGCTCCGTGCAGTGGGACCGGGACGCGACCAGCGCCTACGGCACGGCTGCGGTCGCTCGTTTCTTCGTCGCCGTCGAACAGCCGGGCCCCTGGGGTCGTGACGCCGCCCGCGAGTCCAGCCTCGACCGCGAGCTCGGCGCCGAGCTGGACGCCCGGACCAGCCGTGCCGGCGGGCGGTTCATGCTCATCCGACGCCCGGGCGGGCACCCGGCCAAGGCCGGCCCGCGGCACGTGCTCGTCGCGTTCGCGGGGGCGCGCCCGACAGAGGCCTGGCTCCTCTCCGCCCTGGTCGCGGACGTCGGCGACCTGCTCGGCCTGGACTGGGGCGCCCTCGCCCGCGGCAGCCGCTCGCTGGTCCAGGCGTCCCTGCTCGGGTCCCAGCCGGCCGAGCCCGCCCTGCTCGTGTGCACCAACGGACGACGCGACGTGTGCTGCGCGGTCCGCGGACGGCCACTCGCCGCGCACGCCGCCCGCGTCGCGCCCGGGCGGGTGTGGGAGGTCTCGCACACGGGTGGCCACCGGTTCGCGCCGACGGCGGTGCTTCTGCCCTGGGGCCAGACCCTCGCACGGCTCGACGACCACGCCTGCGAGTCGGTGCTCGCGGCGAGCGAGACGGGACGGCTGCCCCTCGAGCTGTTCGGGCCGATCCACGACCGCGGCCGTTCGGCGGTGCCCGGGGCGTCGCAGTGCGCCGAGTCCCACATCCGCGTGGAGACGGGCGAGACTCGCCTGGCCGCGCTCTGGGCGAGTGAGCCCGAGCCGGTCGACGACGGCTCCCAGGTGATCGTGACCCACGCCGACGGCCGCCGGTGGCGTGTCCACGTCACGCGCAAGCCGGTCGGGCTCGCACGCCCCGAGTCCTGCGGCAAGAAGCCGGTCGATGTCCTCGAGCACCGGGCGACGACCCTCGAGGCCTGGTTCTAGACCCCGCCAGTCCGGCCGCAGCCGCCTCGCACGAGCAGGCACCGGAAGCGCCGGATCGAGACCGTGATCTCGCCCGCGCGCCACACGCTGGCAGAGATCTCGACTGACCATCACACCGGCAGGTCAGGGCGGCGCCGCGCCATCCCGCCCGTTGCCGCCGACGAGCTCGACGTACAGAGAAGGGGACAGAGGATTCCACGCAGCCGAATCCTCTGTCCCCGAGCGCACGTGCTAGCTCTGGAGCTGGTGCTCCTCGACCGCAGCCTCGTGGGTCGTCTCCTCGATGTAGGCCCGGGCCTGCTCGTCCGGCAGGCGCATGCGGTAGGCCATCACGTAGATCCCGAGCGAGACGAGGAAGAGCACGGGGATGGCGGTGCCGAAGCCGATGACACCCAGGCCGCCGTCATAGTCCCCGAGCCATGACACGAGGGTCAGCGCCCCGAGCCAGGGCAGCACCCACAGGCCGGCCCGGAAGTCGAGCGACTGCCCGCGCAGCACACCGGTCACGGAGAAGATGCCGAGCAGGACGAAACCGATGAGCACCGCGACCATCAGCTTCCAGTCGGTCTGCCACCCGGACCAGTAGACGATGAGGTTGGAGCCCCAGAAGGCGAGGAACGGCACTGCATGACCGCCGGGGAGGCGGAACGGGCGCTCGGCGTCGGGGACCTGCTTGCGCAGGGCGGCCAGCACGAGTGGCCCGGAGGCGAAGGACAGCACGGTCGCCGAGGTGATGAAGCCCACGAGCTGCTGCCAGCTCGGGAACGGCAGGAACGCGATGAGACCGATGACGAACGCCAGGACCAAGCCGATGACGGGCGCCCCACGGTGGCTCGTGCGGCCCAGCGCCTTCGGCGCGTTGCCGTTGCGGGCCATCGCGAAGGAGATACGCGAGGTGACCGTGGTGTAGATCAGGCCGGTGTCCCCGGGAGAGACGATCGCGTCGATGTAGAGCAGCACGGCGAGCCAGCCCATGCCCAGGAGGGTGGCGAGTGCCGCCAGGGGGCCGAAGTCGTTCGCGAACGACAGCTTGGCCCAGCCGCCCGAGGAGGTGAGAGTCGACGGCTCGAGCGCCCCGATGAACGCGACCTGCAGGAGGATGTAGATCACCGCCGTGATCAGCACCGAGCCGATGACAGCGAGCGGCACGTTCCGCTTGGGGTTGTCGGTCTCACCGGCGAGCTCGATGCCCTGACGGAAACCCAGATAGGAGAAGACGATTCCGCTCGTCGCGATGGCGGTGAAGACGCCGTGCCAGCCCGACGGCGTGAACCCGTGGCTGGTGAAGTTCTCGCCGTGGAACGCTGCGATGAAGAACGCGACGATGACGAGCAGGATGATGAACAGCTTCCACGACACGAGCGCGTTGTTGATGCGCGCGAACCAGCGTACGCCGTAGTAGTTGATGACCACGAAGACCGCCATGAGCACCACCGCGGCGGCGTAGCCGAGCGGGGTGAGCGTGTAGACCGGCTCGCCGCCCATCATGTGCTTGGTCGTGAAGTCGGCGTACTGCGTGCCGTACTGCAGGGCCGCCTCGACCTCGATCGGGGCCGTGGTGCCCACCGCGACGTAGGTGATCCAGCCGCTCGTGAAGCTCGCGAAGTTGCCGAACGCCATGTGCGGGAAGCGGACCACGCCGCCGGACAGCGGGAACATGGTCCCGAGCTCGGCGTAGCAGAGCGCGATCAGCAAGATGAGGATCGCCCCGAACAGCCACGAGACGATCGCTGCCGGTCCGGCCTCCTGGGAGGCGTTGAGGGCGCCGAACAGCCAGCCCGAACCGATGATCGAGCCGACGCTGGCGAAGAGGAGACCGACCACCCCGACATGTCTCTTGAGGACCGGTGTGTCCTGTTCGGGTTTGGTCTCGACCGTTGCCATCGGCTGCCTCTCGTCGGGTCAGCTCGTTGCGCAGGTGCAACGATGCCAGCGACCCACCTACCCGGATGGGGACGAACCGAACCAAACGGACGTTCGCGGGAGGTCTGCCTCAACCGCTCGTGCCGTCAAGGTCACCAGGGCTTCGGGTAGGACGGCGTCCCGTCACCGGGCACCGCGTCGTTGTTGCCCTGCTGCTGGCCGTTGCGCTCGATCGTGTTCCGGCGCTGCTGCTCCTTGAGGTAGTTCTGGTCCTCCTGGCTCGGGGTCTTTCCCAGGTCGGGCGTGGGCTGGGCCGGCTGGCTCGGTGCCGGCTGCGGCTGCGGCTCACCCGGTGACGGCTGGTCCTGCGGCGGCGCTTCGGAGCGCTTGGTCTCCATGCGCTGCTGGGACTGCTGGAGCTGGTCGCCCGTCTGGCCGCCCTCGGGCGCGTCGCACAACGGCGGGCGCTCCTTGGTGATGGTGATGCCCTTGTCGTAGAACTGCTTCCACTCGTCGGTGCGCTCACGCGCCTTGGCGGCGTCGCCGAGCGCCTCGTAGGTCAGGCCGAGGTTGACCCGCACCTTGCAGTCGTCGATGCCACCCTTGGGCACCTCCTCGAACGCCTGCTCGAACCACGGACGGGCGAGGTCGAAGTGGCCGGAGAGCACCTGCGCGTCACCGATGGCGAAGGGCGAGCGGAACCGCTCCACGACGTTGACCCAGCCCTGCCGCTCGCCCCAGGTGAGCGTCCGTGGCTTGTCGCCGGCCTGATATGCCGCGAGCGTCTGCGCGTGGACGAGGTTGAGGGTCAACACACGAGCGGCGACGAGCAGCAGGAGCACGACGACGGGGGCCGAGGCGAGCAGGAGCCGGCGCCGGCGGCGCCGCAGGTGTGGCGGCAGGGCGCCGCGGCGGCGCGGGCGCAGGACCGGCCGACGGCGTACGCCATCCTTCGCCGGGTGGTCGGGCCGAGCCTGCGGCTGGTCGAGCACGGTCATGGACGCGCCTCCTTCCGTCGCCGGGTCTGGAGCAGGGCCGTGACGGCGGCGCCCACCTCCCATGCGGCGAGGCCGGCCACGCCGAGGAGCAGCGGCCAGTAGAGCTCCCGGCGGGCGAGAACCTTCTGCTTCTCGATCTCCTGGCTCGTGCCGAACTGCTCGAGGTCGATCCCCTCGACGGCGGGGCCGATGTCGTCGCCGGCGTCACGGTGGAGGTACGGCACCCCCAGCTGGCCGGCGATCGCCCGCAGGGTGTCCTCGCTGATGACCGAGCGGGCGTCCTCGCCGGTGCTCGGGTCCTTGATGTAGCTGCCGCTCGTGTCGAAGCGCGATCGCGTGGCCTTCATGCGACCTCCGCTGCTCGTGCCGTAGCCGAGGACCGCGCCGCCGTTGACGAGACGCTTGTCGATGTCGAACGGCGCCGGCGGGTCGGGAGCCGTCTGCTCGCCGTCGCCGAAGTAGTAGACGACCCGGCCGCGTTCCGGGGCCCGCGAGTCCGACTGCTGGAGCAGTGTCTTCAGCCGCTCCTTCGCCTCGGTGACGGACGATCCGTGCGACACCTCGTAGGACTCGGGCAGCATCGTCTCGACGGCGGCGTCGAGAGCCGTCGTGTCGGTGGTCAGGGGCAGGCGCACCCGGGTGTCCTGGTCGAAGGTCACGATGCTGTAGCGGGCTCCGGGCAGCCTCGCCGCGATGGCGGAGATGTCGGCGGCGACCCCTTCGATGCGGGGGCGCTCGCTGCCGTAGTCCTCGGCGATGATGCTGCTCGTCGTGTCGACCACGAAGTAGACGTTGAGGTTGGCGGCCGTGGTGTCGGCCTGCTCGCCGGCCACGGCCGGGCGCAGGGCGGCGGCCCCCAGCAGGAGCACGGCCGCCGTGAGGCGCCAGTGCGTCGCGCGCGACTCCCCCGGCACGGACCGCGACGCGGGGTTCCACCAGACGGCGGCGAGGGCGCCGACCGCGAGCACGAGCAGCACCGGCCAGGGCGCGACGGGTAGGAGGGTCACCACGCCCACCTCCGGCTGGCCCCGATGACGCCGAGCAGCCCCACGCCGGCCAGCGCGATCGGCAGGTTCGGGTTGTCGGAGTGGAGCGATCGCGCGGCGCCGTCGATCAGGGTGGTCTCCTGGGCCTGGACCGAGTCGACGATTCCCCTGATCGCTGCCTGGTCGGTCATCGCGTAGTACTGGCCGCCGGTGCCCGTCACGAGCTCGCGCATCTGCACCGCCTCCTCGTCCGGACCGTCCTGCTCGGGGTTGAGCCCGTAGACGCGCACCCCCTTGGCCTTGGCGAGCTCGGCAGCCTGCTCGACGTCGACGATGGGCCGCCCAGCGAGGTGGTTGTCGGTGGCGAAGACGACCGACCGAGCCCGCTGCGTGTCGACCTTGTCGAAGCTCGACGCGCACGTCGCGAGGCCGTCGCCGATCAGGGACGTGCCGCGGCCGTTGAACGTGCCGGCGAAGAAGGACTCGGATTGAGGGTCACCGGACAGGGCGCTGCTCGCCGTGTCGAGCTCGTCGTTGATGAAGTCGTAGTCGTCGGTGAGGGGGAAGACGGTCGCGGCCGAGCTGTTGAAGATCACGAGCCCGATGCGCTCGCCCTGGAAGCTCTTGACCAGCGTCCGGAACGTCGACACGAGCGTCGCGTCGTAGGCGGCCATCGAACCGGAGATGTCGAGGCAGAGCATGATGTCGCGGCTGCGCGTCTGCGGCTTGTCGATCGTCGTGTCGAGAGGCCGGGCGGCTCCCACCAGGGCCGCACCCCCGAGGAGAACGGCGCTCAGGGCAAGCACCGCCGTGCGGATGCGGTGCAGCTTCAGGGCGCGACGGTACTCGGGCAGCTCGGTCAGGGCAGTCGAGTTGGCGACGGCAGCCGAGGCGCGTGCCGACCGCCGCGCCATCCACCGGTGCACGCCATACGCGAGCAGCAGCGCGACGACCACGCCTGTGACGAGGACGGCGGGCCACTTCAGGTCGGGGCCGTTCAGCTCCACCGCGCGACCACCTGCTTCGCCACGGTCCCGGCTCCGTCGATCGTGGCCGTCTCACGCGGGCCGAACTCCCCCGGGTAGAGCACGCCCACGACGTCGGACACCGGCGTCAGGCGCGAGCCCTCGCCGGTCAGCTCGGTGAGGGTCATCATGGGGGCCGCGATGCCCGACACCGCCTGCACGAAGTGGCGCACGAGCCCGCTGAGCTGCTGGTGGGCCTGCCGCTGGCTGATCTCACCTGCCGCCGCGCGGGCGAGCACGGCGTCGATGCGGCGGGTGTAGTCGGCGCGCAGCTGCGCGACGCGATCGGGTGCGACCTGCGGCGTGACGGCGACCTTGCGCTCGCGCGTCGTCCACCACACGACGAGGTACCAGGCCGCCACGAGCGCGACGATGCCGACGCCGATCCACAGCCACCGGGCGGCATACGGGTCGGGGGCGTAGAAGCCCGGCGGCGGGGCGTCAGCGACGTGCACGACGCTGCCGCTCGAGCAGGGCGAAGACCGTCGGCACGACCTCGTCGGTCGAGCCGAGCCGCGCGTGGTTGATCCCGCGTCGGTCGAGCAGCGCAGAGGTGCGCTGCACGCGCTCGGCCACCGACGCGGCATACGCCGCGCGCACCTTTGGGTCGAGACGCACGAGCGTCGGCAGCGTGTAGGTGTCGGCGACGTCGTATGCCGTCCGCTCGCCGGCGATCACGGTGGGATCGGCGTCCTCGACCGTGAGCCAGAGGATCTCGTGCTGCACGTGCAGCCGGCGCAGCAGGTCGTCGAGAGCCGGGTCGAGCTCCTTGTCGTCGGCGACGACGAGCAGCACGAGCCGGCGGCGGACGTGGCGGACGATCCAGCGAAGCTGCGTGGCCAGGTTGCTCTGGTCGCCGTGCAGCACGGTGGCGGTGTCGACCGCCCGCAGCAGCAGCTCGAGGTGCGCCTCGCTCCCCCGCAGCTCGTGCGCCACCGTCGAGCCCGCCGTGCCGCGCACGAGGCCGACGAGGTCTCCGTGGCGCTGCGCCAGGTAGCCGACCAGCCCGGCTGCCGCGATGGCCACCGCCTTCTTCGGCTCACCGGTGCGCGTGGACGCCGCCATCCCGCGCCCCGTGTCGATGACGAGCATGACGTTCTGCTTGCGCGTGGCGACGTAGCGCTTGACGAGCGGCGCCTGGTGCCGGGCCGTGGCGCGCCAGTCGATGTCACGCACCTCGTCGCCCGGGACGTAGTCGCGCAGGTCGTCGTAGTCGAGGCTGCGGCCGTGGAAGACCGACGCGTACTCCCCCTCGAGCAGGCTGCGCGACCGTCGCCGGGCATGCACGAAGAGCTTGCTCTTCACCCTCGTCAGCAGCATCGTCGTCATCTCGAGTCCCGTCGCTTCGCCGGCACGTCCCCGTCACGTCCCCGGGTCAGGGAGTGCGGATCCCGCCCACCATGGCGTCGATGACCGTCTCCACGGCGACGTCGTCGGCGACGGCCTCGAAGCCCAGCGTGACCCGGTGCCGCAGCACGCGGTGGGTCAGGGCCTTCACGTCGTCGGGAACGACGTGGTTGCGACCGTCGACGAGGGCGCGGGCACGGGCCGCGCTCGCGAAGGCGATGCTCGCGCGGGGGCTCGCGCCGAAGCCGACGTATGCCGCAAGGCTGGGCTCGATGTAGTCGCGCGGGTGACGGGTCACGTAGCCGATGCCGACGATGTAGTTGATGATCGCGGGATCCACGTAGACGCGCTGGACGAGCCCCTGGAGGCGCTTGACCTCGTCGAGGGACACCACCGGCTCCGCGTCCCCGACGAAGATGCCCGAGTCGATGCGGCGCAGGACCTCGGCCTCCTCCGCCGGCGACGGGTAGTCGAGCACGTCCTTGAGCATGAAGCGGTCCATCTGCGCCTCGGGCAGCGGGTAGGTGCCCTCCTGCTCGATGGGGTTCTGCGTCGCGAGGACGAGGAAGGGGTCGGGCAGGGCGTAGCTGCGGTCGCCGATGGAGGTCTGGCGCTCCTGCATGGCCTCGAGCATCGCCGACTGGGTCTTGGCGCTGCTGCGGTTGATCTCGTCGAGGAGCACGAAGTTGGCGTGGACCGGCCCGAGCTGCGTCTCGAACGTTCCGAGGTGCTGGTTGTAGACCTGGGTGCCGACGATGTCGCTCGGCAGCAGGTCGGGCGTGCACTGGATGCGGTGGAACCGGCCACCGACCGCCTGGGCGATCGTCTGCGCCGCGGTCGTCTTGGCCAGCCCCGGCACGCTCTCGAGGAGCACGTGGCCACCGGTCAGCAGGGCGATGAGCAGCGTCTCCTGCAGCCGCGACTGGCCGACGACCTTCGAGGCGTAGGCCGAGGAGATGGCGCCGACGGTCTCGTCCGCCCACTGCAGCTCGTCGGCGGTCAGGTAGCGCGCCGGTGCGGGCGCGGCCTGCTGCGAGCCCTCCGGCCGGGCCGACGCCTCGGGCAGGTCGACGGGGAACGACTGTCCGTCGACCGCTTCCTCAACGGCGCCCTGCGGTGGCGCGGTGAAGTGGTCGTCCGCCACCGACTCCTCGGCGTTGACGTTGGCCACCATCGACTCCCCTTCTCGACGCGTGCCGGCAAAGTGAGTCGCCCCGGCAGGGACTCATCGTAAGCACGGAGCGCCGTGGTGTACGGCCGGTGTCAACAGTCGCTGAGCCGCGGTGTTGCCGCGACACGGGCTGTCACGCGTCGATGCGCTCGCGGTCGACCTCGGCCGCGGACTCGATGATGAAGTCCTTGCGGGGCGCCACCTCGTTGCCCATGAGCAGCTCGAAGACCCGCTCGGCGGCCTCGAGGTCGCGCATGGTGACCTTGCGCAGGGTGCGGTGACGCGGGTCCATGGTGGTGTCGGCGAGCTGGTCGGCGTCCATCTCGCCGAGACCCTTGTAGCGCTGCATCGGCTGCTTGATCCTCTTGCCCGACTTCTCGAGCCGAGCGAGGGTTCGCCGCATCTCGACCTCGTTGTAGGTGTAGATCAGCTCGTTCTTCTTGGCGCCCGCGTTGATGACCTCGAGCCGGTGCAGCGGCGGCATGGCCGCATAGACGCGGCCGGCGTCGACGAGGGGACGCATGTAGCGGAAGAAGAGTGTCAGCAGCAGGGTGCGGATGTGGGCGCCGTCGACGTCGGCGTCGGTCATGATGATGACCTTGCCGTAGCGCGCGGCGGCGAGGTCGAAGCTGCGCCCGGAGCCGGCGCCGATCACCTGGATGATCGAGGCGCACTCGGCGTTCTTCAGCATGTCGGAGACCGACGCCTTCTGGACGTTGAGGATCTTGCCGCGGATGGGCAGCAGCGCCTGGAACTCGGAGCTGCGCGCCTCCTTGGCCGTGCCCATGGCCGAGTCGCCCTCGACGATGAACAGCTCGGAGCGCTCGACGTCGGAGGTGCGGCAGTCGCGCAGCTTGGAGGGCAGCGTCGAGCTCTCGAGCGCGTTCTTGCGGCGCTGGGTCTCCTTGTGCAGCCGCGCGCTGATGCGCGACTTCATCTCGGAGACGACCTTCTCGAGCAGGAGCGCGGCCTGGGCCTTGTCGCCACGCTTGGTGGAGGTGAGCCGCTCGGTGAGCTCCTTCTCGACGACCTTGGCGACGATGGCGCGCACGGCGTTGGTGCCGAGCACCTCCTTGGTCTGGCCCTCGAACTGCGGTTCGGCCAGGCGCACGGTGACGACCGCGGTCATGCCGGCGAGGATGTCGTCCTTCTCCGGCTTGTCGTTGCCGACCTTGAGGCGTCGGGCGTTGACCTCGAGCTGTTTGCGGAAGACCTTGAGGACGGCCTGCTCGAACCCGGTGACGTGGGTGCCGCCCTTGGGCGTGGTGATGATGTTGACGAAGGACTGCACCTTCGTGTCGTAGCCCTGGCCCCAGCGCAACGCCACCTCGACGGCGCACTCGCGCTCGAGCTCGGTGGGGGTCATGTGGCCGTTGACGTCGAGCACGGGGACGGTCTCGGTGAAGGTGCCGGAACCCTCGAGCCGCCACACGTCGGTGATCGGCGTGTCGGGAGCCAGGAACTCGACGAAGTCGGTGATGCCGCCGTCGTGCTGGAAGACCTCCTCGATGGGGCCCTCCTCGCCGGGCGTGCCCTTGAGGCGCCGCTCGTCGCGGATGGCGAGGCGCAGCCCCGGGACCAGGAAGGAGGTCTGCCGCGCACGGCCGAGGATGGCGTCGTAGTCGAGCTCGGCATCCTTGAGGAAGATCTGCCGGTCGGGCCAGAAGCGCACGCGCGACCCGGTGACGCCGCGCTTCGCCTTGCCGACGACGGGCAGGGCGCTCTTGCGCTCGTAGGGGGTGAACGGCGCCTCGGGCGAGTGCGGACGGCCGGCCGCGTCGCCGAAGGTGCCCGGCTCGCCGCGGCGGAAGCTCATGCCGTAGGTCTTGCCGGCGCGGTCGACCTCGACGTCGAGCCGCGCCGAGAGGGCGTTGACCACCGAGGCGCCGACGCCGTGGAGGCCACCCGTGGCGGCATACGACGCCCCGCCGAACTTGCCGCCCGCGTGCAGCTTGGTGAAGACGACCTCGACGCCCGACAGCCCGGTGCGCGGCTCGATGTCGACCGGGATGCCGCGCCCGTTGTCGCGGACCTCGATGGAGCCGTCGGAGCTGAGGATGACGTCGATGGCGGTGCACACCCCGGCGAGAGCCTCGTCGACCGCGTTGTCGATGATCTCCCACAGGCAGTGCATGAGGCCGCGCTGGTCGGTCGACCCGATGTACATGCCGGGGCGCTTGCGCACGGCCTCGAGGCCCTCGAGGACCTGGAGGTGTCGCGCGGTGTAGTCGCCGTTGCCGGAGGGAGCGGGTCGGGAGGCGGAGGCCACGGTGTGTCGATCTCTTTCGGTCGGGAAGCGGCCAGCGGTAGGGCTGTGGAGGGCTGGCAGGGGAAGCCTAGCGATGAGCACCGACCTCGCCGGTCAGGCTCGCTGCGGCGCGACGGGGTCGAGGCCTGCGCGCGCGAGTCCGCAGGCCGGATACCGGTACTGAGCCTCGCGCGGTGGGGTACGACAAAACCAGACGGACCACCGTCGCGAATCACCGGCACGTAACGATGTTGGTGCGAGCGGCGTCTCAGCGACCGAGCCTTCTCTACGGGAAGGATTCGACATGGTTCACTGTTGGAACGTCCGCGAAGCGCGAAGGGTCCATCCGCTGGACCGCTCGAGCGTCGTAGGTACATGACAGGGTCTCCCACGAGGAGGCCCCTGAGGGAGGAAAGAGGCGAAACACGATGACGACAGCACTGGCACCCGAGCTGACTGTTGCCGACCGCTGCGACCGATGTGGGGCCCAGGCCTACATCCGCGCCCGCCTCGTTTCCGGCGGAGAGCTGCTCTTCTGCGCACACCACGGTCGGGAGCACCTCCCGGCGCTGAAGGACAAGGCTCTCGACATCCGCGACGAGACGGACCGACTCAACGACGTACCGGGATCCGCTCCCGTCGACGAACGCTGAGTCCAGCAGACGACTTCGACCCGGCCCTTTCCTGACCTCATCCCGATCCTGACGCTGCCGACGGCTGCCCCGTGATCACTGCGACGGACGCTCTCGTCCTCCTCGCGATGCTCGTGGGCACCGTCGGTGTCGTCGTCCCGGTCCTGCCGGGGCTGATCGTGGTGTGGGGTGCGACGCTCGCGTGGGCGATCGCACGACAGGATGGGCCGGGTTGGCTCGTCTTCGGCGTGGCCACCGTGTTGTATGCCGTGGGCCTCGTCGCGAAGTACCTGCTGCCCGGACGCCGGATGAAGAACGCCGGGGTCGATGGCATCGTCGTCGCCGTCGCGCTCGCCGTCGCCGTGGTCGGCTTCTTCGTCGTGCCGGTCGTGGGAGCCCCGCTGGGCTTCGTCCTCGCCGTCTACGTGCTCGAGCACGTCAAGCACCGGGAGCACGCGGCCGCGTGGCGGGCGACGACCCAGGCCATCCGTGCCGTCGCCCTCAACGTCGGGATCGAGCTGGCCACGGCGTTCGCCATCATCGCCACCTGGGGCATCGGCGTCCTGTCGACCCGGGCGTGATCCCTGCATACACCGAAGGACCCTGACGGCATCCGTCCGGGTCCTTCTCGGCGCGTGCTCCTGGCCGGCGCCCTGGCACGTTCAGCTCGGGTTCAGTGCGGGTTCACCACTGGTCGCGGCGCCGCTTCTCCCAGCGCTCCTCGAGGCGCTCCATGAAGGTGGCCGACTTGCGCGTGCCCGCCTTCGCCCTGCCGGGACGCGGCTTGGGGTTGCCGTCGGCGCCGACCGCTGCCAGCTTCGCCTTCGACGGGGTGATGGCGTAGACGATGCCGCCGACCATGACGGCGAACCCGACGGCACCGAGCCAGATGGAGCTGCTCATCGCTGAGAACACGACGAGGGCTAGACCCGCCACACCCGCGACGACACCGGCGACGACGCGGCCGCGTCCCAGGCCGCGCGACTTCGTCTTCTCGATGCGCGATGCGAATCGAGGGTCTTCGGCGTAGAGGGCTTCCTCCATCTGCTGGAGGAGTGCTTCCTCGTGTTCCGAGAGTGCCACCCGGCACCTCCCTGGTGCGAAATCGACTGTGCCCGAATCGTAGATCCCAACGGGTCGACGCGGACTTCTTTACCTCAGGATAGGTCCCGCCGAGCACGTTGGGAACCCGAGGGGGGATCACCCATCAGTGATGCTGGACGCACGGATCCGGCACCGAAACGCGCGCTCGCGCGGTCGACCGCCCGGTCGGCCTCGCGCCACCCGTGCTCGGGCTCGTCGAGGGTCGCCTGGATGGGCGCGACCGCTGACGGCACGAGCCCCTCGAGCCGCACGCCGACGAGTCGGATCCGGGCCCGCTGGAGCCCGAGGCGGTCGTAGAGCTCGCGGGCGGTGGCGAAGATGTCGCGCGAGACGTCGGTGTGGTGGCGCAGCGTCTTGGCCCGTGTGATCGTGGTGAAGTCGGCGAACCGGACCTTGATCGAGACCGTGCGTCCCATCATCCCGGCGGAGCGGGCGCGGGCTGCGGTGCGGTCGGAGAGCCGCAGCAGCTCACGATGGATCCGGACGGGGTCGTCGATGTCGTAGGCGAAGGTCTCGTCGGCGCCGATGGACTTCTCCCGGCGCTCGGGCTTGACGGGGCGGGGGTCGCGTCCCCACGCGAGGTCGTGCAGGCTGCGGCCCGCGACGTCGCCCAAGGCACGCTGGAGCGTCTCGACGGGTGTGTGGGCGAGGTCTGCCACGGTGCGCAGCCCTAGCCGGTGCAGGTGCTCCTCCGTCTTGTCACCCACGCCCCAGATGGCGCCGACGGGAAGCTGGTGCAGGAACGAGACCACCTCCTCGCGCGGCACGACGATGAGCCCGTCGGGCTTGGCGAGGTTGGAGGCGAGCTTGGCGACGAACTTCGTCGAGGCCACCCCCACCGAGCAGGTGATGCCCTGCTCGTCGGCGATGGTGTCGCGCAGCTGCTCGGCGATCTGGGTGGGCCGGCCGAGGCGGCGTACGGCCCCCGAGACGTCGAGGAAGGCCTCGTCGAGGGACAGGGGCTCGACGCTGTCGGTGATGGTCGCGAAGGTCGCCATGACGGCCTCGGAGATGGCGGCGTAGCGGCGGTGGTCCGGCTCGATGATGACCGCCTGCGGGCACAGGCGCTGGGCCCGGGCCATCGGCATCGCCGAGGTGACCCCGAAGGCGCGCGCCTCGTAGGTCGCCGACAGCACGACGGACCGCCCGCTCGCCCCGCCGATGATGACGGGACGCCCACGCAGCTCGGGGCGCGAGATCAGGGAGGCCGACGCGTAGAAGGCGTCCATGTCGACGTGCAGGACGGTGCAGCCGGTGTCGTCGGGTGGCTCGGCGCTCCCCCGGCTCGGTGCGGTGAACTGGCGGCGGCTCATCGTGGGCCCGCCCGACGGGTCGGCTCCGGCGCGATGCCGTCAGCCGCGACGCGCGACGACGTGCAGGGCACTGCCGAGGCTCCGGAGGAACTCGCGTCCGGGACCGGTGACGAGCAGCTCGTCGAGCTCGGCCAGGGCGGCCCGGTCGGCGTCGGAGTCGACGAGTGAGGCCGGTACGAGGTGGCCCAGGATGTTGGTGCCGCGCACCTGCACGTCGGTGAAGCCGGCCTGGGCAAGGAGCGTCTCGAGCTGCTCGACGTCGAAGCGGCGCGGGAGCGGGTCGGTGCGCCCCCAGCGGCCCGAGGGGTCGGCGAGGGCGGCACGAGCCTGACCGAACTCTCCGGCGATCGCCTTGGCGAAGACGACGGACAACCGGCCGGAGACGAGCAGGGAGAGCACGCCCCCGTCTCCGAGCGCCCGGGCGATGGCGTGGAGCGTCGCGGCGGGGTCGTCGACGAACTCGAGGGTGCCGTGGCAGCAGGCGAGGTCGACCTGACGGCCGGCGAGGATGGCATCGAGCGAGTCGCCGTCGCCCTGCACGCCGGTGACGCGGTCGACGATCCCGGCCTCACGTGCCCGGCGGGCGAGCGAGGCGAGGGCGTCGGGGCTGGGGTCCACGACGGTGACGCGGTGGCCGGCCTCCGCGAGGGGGACGGCGACTCCCCCGGTGCCGCCCCCGAGGTCGAGGACCTCGAGCGGTCGACCGAGCCGGGCACCGCACTCGTCGGCGATGCGGCCCACGGCCGCGACGACGGCCGACGGGCGAAGCCCTCCACGTCGCTGGGGGCGCTGCTCGTCGGGCACGGGATCCTCCGTCGGGGAACGTGGTACGCGTGGTGCTGCGCGTGTGTCATCTGCATCTTCACCCTAGTGCCCTGAGCTTCCCGGACTCGCGTGCCACAGCTTGCGTGGCGCCCCACCCACAGGGGTGGTGGGAACCAGTCCGCTCGTGCCACGCGGCCCCCTGACGTCGTCACCCGCCGGCTTGATGTCGGCGTACGGCGACTGCTTGAACCCGGAGGCGTGGACGAGCACCCGGCGGCCGTCGGGCCCCTCGCCGACCCCGGTGCCCCTCGCGCCGCCCGGACCTTCGAGCGCGTCGGCCCGCTCCCGGGCTGCCCGGTCGGCCTCGTCGAGGGCGTCGCGGACGGCGACGATGCCCCCCGAGGTCCACGCCTCCTGCAGCGCGGACAGCTCCCACGCTCCGGTGGCCCGGATCGAGACGCCACGAGGACCGGTGCGGCGCACGACCCCTCGGCAGAGCAGCAGCCACGAGTGGAAGACGGTGGCGGCATACGGGCCCTGCACGTCCTCGAAGAAGGTGAGGTCGGCCGGCCCGGTCGCGTCGTCGAGCGTGAGGAAGACGACCCGGCGCCCGCTGCGGATCGGTGGCGTCTGGGTGGCGACCTTGACCCCCGCGACGAGGACCTCCCGGCCGCTACGCCCGGAGAGCAGGTCACGCGCCCGGGTGACGCCGAGCGCGTCGAGCAGCGGTCGGTAGAAGTCGACGACGTGACCGCTCGCGTCGAGGCCGAGCACCTCGAGCTCGGCCCGGACCCGTTCGGGGCCGGTCATCTCCGGCAGGCCACTCGTCGTGGAGAGCCTCGGCGTGTCACCGAGGTCGAGCGTCAGCTGGGTGGCGACGTGGGCGGGGGCGCCCGCAGAAGCCTGGGACTGGGCCGCCGCGAGCGCCCTGATGTCGCCGGTGGCCGAGACCGACGTCACCCGCCCCCGGGACGTGCCGGACCCCGATGAGCGGCTCGCGGCGGACACCCGCCGACGTGACGAGCGCTGTGACGCCGACCAGCGGTCCAGCTCGGCGACGTGGAGCAGCAGGTCGCGCCGGGTGACCTGCCCACGGCGGCCGAGACCGCCTCGGGTGCGGGCCACCACGCCCACAGTTCGCTCGTCGAGCCGGGTCGGGCCACCGAGGTCGATGCCGTGCAGGGAGTCGAAGGCCCCGGCGAGCACGAGCTTCTCGGCGACGGGCCGCGACACGTGCGCACGCTGCCAGAAGTCGGACAGGCTGGAGTAGGGCTGCCCCGCGACGATCTGGGCGACCTCGGCCTCGCTGATGCCGTGGACGTCGGCGAGCGAGAGCCGGATCGCCTCGCCGCCGTCGTCGGTGCGCTCGAAGCGGTAGGTGCCGGTCGAGACGTTGACGTCGAGGCCGAGGATCGAGATGCCGAAGGTGCGCGCGTCATCGAGGATGAGCCGCTTGGGGTACATGCCCGGGTCGTGGGTCAGCACCCCGGCGAGGAAGGCTGCCGGGTGGTGCGTCTTGAGCCACGCGGACTGGTAGGTCGGCAGGGCGAACGCGGCGGCGTGGGCCTTGCAGAAGCCGAACGACGCGAAGGCCTTGAGGACCTCCCAGATCTTGTCGGCGACCTCCGGGGCGTAGCCGCGCGCCTTCGCGGCCGGCCGCCACCAGGCCTCGATCCGCTGCTGCCCGTCGGGGGTGCCGAGCGCACGGCGCACCTCGTCGGCCTGGGCCAGCGTGACGCCGGTCGTCTCGGCGACGATCATGAGGACCTGCTCGTGGAAGACGACCACTCCCTCGGTCTCCTCGAGCGCGGGCACGAGTGACGGGTGCAGGTAGGACGGGTCGTCCCAGCCCTGCCGGGCATTGAGGAACGGGATGATCATGTCGCTCTTGACCGGGCCCGGCCGGAAGAGCGAGATGTCGATGATGAGGTCGTCGAAGCTGCGCGGTCCGAACTTGCCGATCAGCTCGCGCTGGCCCGGGCTCTCGATCTGGAAGCAGCCGAGGGTCTTGGTCGAGCGGACCAGCTCGAAGGTGGGCTCGTCGTCGAAGGGGACCTGCGACTCGTCGTCGAGGTCGACGTGCTCGCCGTCGACCCGCTCGACCTCGGCGACGGCGTGAGCCATCGCCGACTGCATGCGGATGCCGAGGACGTCGAGCTTGAGCAGGCCCATCTCCTCGACGTCGTCCTTGTCGAACTGGCTCATCGGGAAGCCGAGCCAGCTCGCCTCGACGGGGGTGCGGTCGAGCAGGACGGAGTCGGAGAGCACCACGCCGCACGGGTGCAGGGCGATGTGCCGGGGCAGGCCGTCGAGGCGCTCGACGATGTCGAACATCAGCTGCAGGCGCGGCACGTCGAGCCCGCTGGCGCGCAGCTCGGGCAGCTCGGCGAGGGCGTTGCGCACGTTGCGCGCGGCGATGTGCGGGAAGGCCTTGGCCATCGCGTCGACCTCGGGCGGTGGCAGCCCGAGCGCGGCGCCGGCGTCACGGATCGCGTGACGCACCCGGTAGGTGTCCATCATCGAGACGCAGGTGACCCGTTCACCACCGAAGTGGTCGAGGATGCGCTCGTAGATCTCGGTGCGGCGGGCCGACTCGACGTCGATGTCGATGTCGGGCAGCTCGGCGCGCAACGGGGAGCAGAAACGCTCCATGAGCAGTCCGTGGCGCATCGGGTCGACCCCGGAGATGCCGAGGAGGTAGTTGACGAGCGACCCCGCCCCGGAGCCTCGGGCCGCGACCCGCACGCGCATCTCGCGGATGAGGTCGCAGACCTGGGCGACGGTGAGGAAGTACGTCGCATAGCCGAGGGTCTCGATGACGCCGAGCTCGTCCTCAAGCCGGTCGCTGACGGCGACGAGCTCGGAGTCGGAGCGTCCCGGGTAGCGGGTCGGGATGGCCTCACGGCACCGGCGCGCGAGGACGCGGTGGGGGTTGGTGCCGGGCCGGAGGCCGAGGACGCCCGGCTCGGGCAGGTGGACCGAGCCGATGCCGAGGTCGGCCCGTGGGTCCTGGACGCACTCGGCGGCGAGGGCCGTGGTGCGGGCGAGCAGCTCGCGCGCCTGCTCGCGCGCGAGCGCCCCGCCGCCGACGAGGCCCGGTCCGGAGACCTGCACGACGTCGAGCGCCAGTGCGTGCATCAGGGGCGTGGGCGACAGGTGTCCGGCAGTGGTGACCCGGTCGAGGTGCCGGGAATCGAGGGCGACGAGCCGGCGAGCGGCGTCGAGGACGTCGACGATGGCGGCGTCCTGTGGGTCGGTGTGGCGCACCGCGGCCGTGATGACGCTCGGCACGCCGACCTCCCGGGCCAGCGCGAGCATGCGCGCGGCCTGGCCGAGGCTGCCGGGCTGGTGCTCCGGGCCGCCGTGGCAGACGACCTCGACGACGACGGCGCCGTGCGGGAGCAGCGCGACCCACCGCTCGAGGGCCGCGCGGGCGCGGTCGCGCCGCTTGGCGAGGACCGCACGCCCGACGTCGGAGTCGGGCCCGAGCAGCACGACGAGGCGAGAGGGCCTGCCGTCCTCGGGGCCCGGTGCCGACCCGGGCGCGGGGTGCGAGCTCGCGTGCTCGGCGAGGAGCCCGGCGGTCGTGACGGGGTTGCCGCGCTCCCCGCGCAGGTGGGTCGCGGTGACGAGCCTGCAGAGCGCCGCCCACCCCTCGCCCGGCGCGAGACCGCCACCACTGCCCCGGGCGAGCACAGTGACACGAGGCAGCCGGGGGTCGACGAGCGCACCACCGCGCACCGGCGTGCGCACAGGGCGCGAGCGTTCGGGCTGCTCGGGCCCGAGAGCGAGGTCGACGCCGAGGACCGGGGCGACGTCGTGCTCCATGCACGCGCGCACGAACTTGACTGCGCCGTAGAGCCCGTCGCGATCGGTCAGGGCGAGGGCCGGCTGCCCGAATGCTGCGGCCCGCTCGACGAGCTCGTGCGGCTTGGCGGTGCCGTAGCGCATGGAGTATCCCGAGGCGACGTGCAGGTGCACGAAGCTCTCTGCGGTGGTGGTGGCGTAGGTGGGGGTCATGCCGTGGTCACGCCCCGTTGGCCCGGCTCCTCGAGACGGGCGTGATCGACTGCGGCAGGGGGACGGTCAGCGGGACGCCGAGAAGGTCCTGGACGATCTCGAGGAACATCTCGGCCTGTCGCAGCAGGTCGTCGGACTCACGGGCGCTGACGTGGTCGCCGCGGTCGATGGCCGAGCGGTGCGCGGAGCAGGCCGCGAAGAAGGCGGCCCACTCCCCCAGCTCGGGGGCGACACCGGGCAGGACCTGCCAGACGCTCCGAGGGCGGGCTCTCGGGGTCGGGACGGTGCGGGCCGCCACCAGGGCAGCGGCCGCCCGGAGCGCCCCGAGGTGGGCGCCGCGGTAGCGCTCGGAGGCGTCACTGGTGCGGCAGGCAGCCTCGAGCGTGGTGCGGGCCCGCTCGAGCAGGTCGAGCACGGGGACCGAGATCGGACGCATGGTCGATGGACGCGAGATGGGCGGGCGCAGGTGTGCTGTGGTCACGGTGCTTCCTCTTCTCCGGACGTTGGGTGCGGTCAGTCGGCGACCCGCACGAGCGACCACCGGTCGCCTCGCGCGGACTCGTCGTGGGCGAGGTCGTAGACCCCGGGCGCGAACGACCACCCCGGGCTGGCCTCGACCCGCCAGAGATGCTGCTCGCTGGCCGCGGCGACGAGCGTCTCGCCGGGACGGACCTGTGCCTCGTCGGCCTGGAGCGCGTCGTGCCACCAAGCACGGCGCTCGCGCCACTGGGCGAGGACGCGGCGCACGACGTAGAGCCGGCCACGCCAGATGAAGGCCTCCGGCGACGGTCCGCAGGCCCCTCCCTCGAAGGGGTCACCCACATCCGGCGAGCCCGACGAGCCCGACGAGCCCGACGAGCCCGACGAGCCCGCAGCGCCGACCATCGAGTCGACGCGCTGGGTCACCCCATGCTGCTGACGCTCCCGCAGTCTCACCTGCACGGAGTCACTGAACCTACGCACCACGACACGTCTCCCTCGGACACGTCGAGGCCGACATCACGACCCAGACCACCCGCGCCCCACACGAGCAGCCCGACACCAACCGACGACTGAACTGACTACCTGACATTCGAACACCTGTTCGATACTCAAAGCGTAACCCCTGCCGCCGACAGCGTGTCGAGATCGGCCCACCGGCACCCGCCCTGTGATCTGAGTAGCGGTGCTCAGGCCCGTGCTCCGCACCCCGGGCACAGTGGGCGTCGCGGGTTCGGTCCGCGAACGGAGGGGTGCAGGGGTCCCGTCCGCTCGCGGATCGGGCCCGTTCTCACGTGCCGGGGGTGCTACCCCGTCGCGTCGTCCCGGGTATTGCAAAGAACGTCAGGCTCGTTGAAACCCTGCTCGCCCCTCCGAGGCGGCCGCAGGTTGCACCGGCGCTCCCGCGACGGCGCGTGACCGAAGGAGTGTCCGTGGGAGCCGAGCTCATCCCCCTGGCCTTCACCACCGGCTGGGGCAGCGGGATCAACGCGTACGCGGTCGTGCTCGTCCTCGGGCTCGCCGACCGGATCTTCGGCCTCGGCCAGATCCCCGACGCCCTGGCGCGCACCGACGTGCTGGTCGGCGCAGGCATCCTCTTCGCCGTCGAGATGCTCGCCGACAAGATTCCCTACGTCGACTCGCTCTGGGACTCCGTCCACACCGTGGTGAGACCAGCCGTGGGGGCGACCATCGGCTACCTCATCGGCCATGAGACGGCCAGCCTCGATGCCGCCATCGGCGCGGCCACCGGTGGCGTCACGGCGCTGGTCTCGCACGGGATCAAGGCCGGCCTGCGAGCCGCCGTCAACACCTCGCCGGAGCCGGCGAGCAACGTCGTCGTCAGCACCACCGAGGACGTCACCGTCACCGGGATCACGGCGCTCGCCATCGCCCACCCGTGGTGGGCTGCCTCCATCGCCCTCGTCCTCCTCGCGGCCGGCGCCTTCCTCGTCTACAAGCTGGCCGCGCGCATCCGCCGCTACAAGCGCCGCTACGACGCGTGGGGCGAGCGCGTCGGCATCGCGGCTCCCAGGGCCAGACGGCGCCGGCCCTCGCCCGGGTCGGCCCCACCTCGCCCACGGACGCAGGTGGAGACGCAGGTGAAGACGCGGGCCGACCGCTCCGCCCGGCCCTTCGACCAGGAGGTCTGAGCCACCGGCCCATGGCCGCTCACAGGCTGCACGCCGGTCCCACAGGGGTCGCCCACGTCCACGAGGGGCCGGCCACAGCAGGGCCTCCCACGGTGGGTGCAGCTGGCACGAGGCCAGCCCATCGAAGGAATGGACCGCATGAAGAACAAGACGATCGCGCTCGCGGGTGCCGGCATCGTGGCCGTCTCGGCGCTCGCGCTCGGCGGGGCAGCGCTCGCCCCGCGCAGACGAGACCGGGACCGCCACCACGAGCGCCGACGCCAGCACCGACTCCAGCACCGACTCCAGCACCGACACCGACACCGACACCGACACCGACACCGACACCGACACCGACACGGGCTCCTACAAGCAGGACGCCCCGTACGGCAGCGGCAGCGGCGACAGCGAGGACCACCTGAACGGCAAAGGGCCCGATGGAGCGGGCAGCCAAGGAGCACACGAAGACCGCGGTGACAGCGATGACAACGAC
This sequence comes from Terrabacter terrae, assembly GCF_039529575.1. Taxonomy (NCBI): domain Bacteria; kingdom Bacillati; phylum Actinomycetota; class Actinomycetes; order Micrococcales; family Intrasporangiaceae; genus Terrabacter; species Terrabacter terrae. The sequence continues at coordinate 1,464,268 of NZ_BAAANB010000021.1, read as the reverse complement.
GGCGACGGCGACGGCACGCACGGGACGAAGGGCGGGCAGGACCAGCAGGGCGAGCAGGGCGAAGCCCCCGCCTCCCCCGGCGGCACGACCACCACGACGCCGTCGAGCACCTGAACCCGAGCACACCGACCCCGAGCCACACCGAGCCACACCGAGCCACACCGAGCCACACCGAGACGGGCGGCCGGCCCCGCTCCTGGCGCTGGCCGGCCACCCGGTGCGGTCCCCGGCACACGGCGGCCTGCAGGCGGGAAACGACGTGGCGGCGGCCGGTGCACGTCGGGGACGATGCAGTGGTGACAGCCAGCCCGTGGCCCATGCGAGTCGGCCCGCTCCACCTGCGTGAGGCGGCCGGTGCCGACGTCGAGCGCATGCTCGCCTTCCGCAACGACCCCTCGGTGAACCGCTTCATGCTGCGCACCCACGTCGACCCGGCGGCCTTCCGGGCGGAGTGGTCGGCGATCGGCGCCCGCGAGACGGACTTCTCCTGCGTGGCCGAGGTGGACGGAACGGTCGCCGCCATCGGCTTCCTCGACGTCGTGGACGGGATGGGACAGCCCGGGATGCCCCGGCGCACCGAGGCCGTCATCGGCTACATCGTGGACCCGCAGCTCACCGGCCGCGGCGTGGCGAGCGCGCTCGCCCGCGGACTGCTGGCCGCCGCCTTCGGCCAACTCGGCCTCCGGCGCGTCACGGCCGGGTGCTTCGCCGACAACCTGGCGTCGGCTCGCGTGCTCGAGAAGGCCGGGATGCGGCGCGAGCAGCACGGGGTCGAGGACTCGTGGCACGCCGAGCTCGGGTGGGTCGACGGCTACCAGTACGCGATGCTCGACCGGGAGTGGCGGGCACAGCAGCCTGCCGGCGTGCGCCGGCAGGCCTAGGCCCGTCAGAGGTTGCCGAAGACCTCGAGGGTGGCCGAGGAGCGGTTCATCGTGATGAAGTGGATGCCCGGTGCCCCCTCGTCGAGCAGCCGGCGTGACGACTCGGTGGCGATGGCCATGCCCTCGGCCCGCACCGCCACCGCGTCGTCGCCATGGCGCTCGAGCCGGTCGGTCACGGCGGTCGGCATCGGCTGGCCCGCGAGCTGCGCCATGCGCACGACCTGCCGGGCGTTGGTGATCGGCATGATGGCCGGCACCACCGGGAGCCGGGAGCCGCGGCGTGCGAGCTCGTCGCGCAGCCGCAGGTAGTTGTCGACGTCGAACACCATCTGGGAGATCGCGAACTCGGCGCCCGCCTTCTCCTTGCGGATCAGCGTGTCGGCGTCCTCGCCGACGCCGCGCGACTCGGGGTGGCCGTCAGGGAACGCCGCGACACCGACCGTGAAGCGCCCGAGGCTGCGGACGAGCGTGACCAGCTCGTCGGCGTGGTCGAGCCCCTCGGGGTGGGGGACCCACGGCTGGCCGAGCCCGCCCCGGGGGTCCCCGCGCAGGGCCAGGATGTTGCGGACGCCCGCGGCGGCATACGAACCGACGATCCCGCGCAGCTCGGCGACGGAGTGGCCGACGCACGTCAGGTGCGCCATCGGCGTCAGCGACGTCTCCTCGAGGACCCGTCGCGTCAGGCGCACGGTGCGGTCGCGGGTGCTCCCGCCGGCGCCGTAGGTGATCGACACGAAGCTCGGCGAAAGCTTCTCGAGGCGCCGGATGGCGTCCCACAGCTGCGCCTCGGCGGCGTCGTCCTTGGGCGGGAAGAACTCGAAGCTGAAGGTCGGGGTGTCGGCCTCGATCATCGCCGGGATGGATCGCGTGAAGCGCTCCGCTCGCGCCATCGAGGATGCCGTGCCGTATGCCATGTCGACCACCCTAGGCGGGGCCCCGTCCTCGGCGTGCGGCCTGCTCACGTGTCGGCCGCGGCGCCCCGTAGGCTGACCACGATTCCCGCGACTCGATGGAGGACCCCGTGCAGACCCCCACCGACCTTGACGTCCTGCGCCGTCGGGTGCAGCAGGCGATCGACGGGCAGATCGCCGGGGCCACGCAGTCGCTCGCTGCGATCGGCGAGGAGACCGCTCCCCTCGTGTCGGCCGTGTCCGGGCTGCTCAGCGGCGGCAAGGGTCTGCGCGCCGGCTTCCTCTACTGGGGCTACCGCGCCGCCGGCGGCCTCGACTCCGACGAGCTGGTGCGCCTGGCCGCGAGCATGGAGTTCTTCCAGGCCGCCGCGCTCCTCCACGACGACGTCATGGACCGCAGCGACACGCGGCGCGGTATGCCGTCCGCGCACCGCGCCGTCGCCTCGCTGCACTCCCAGAACGGCTGGGCCGGCGACGCCGACCGGTTCGGCGAGGGCACCGCGATCCTGGCCGGCGACCTCTGCCTGACCTGGTGCGACGAGCTGTATGCCACGTGCGGGCTCCCCGGCGAGCAGCTGGCGCGCGGGCGCCGGCTCTTCGACGACATGCGCACCCAGCTGATGGGCGGCCAGTTCCTCGACCTGCTCGAGTCGGCCCGCGGCTGGGACGGGCTCGACCTCGACGCCCGGATCGCCTCGGCGCGCAAGGTCATACGGTTCAAGAGTGCCAAGTACACGATCGAGCACCCGCTGCTCATCGGAGCCCTCGTCGGTGGCGCCCCCGAGGCGGCGATCGCGCCCCTGTCGGACTACGGCCTGGCCCTGGGCGAGGCGTTCCAGCTGCGCGACGACCTGCTCGGCGTGTTCGGCGACCCCGAAGCGACCGGCAAGCCCGCCGGCGACGACCTGCGCGAGGGCAAGCGCACGGTGCTGGTCGCGCACGCCCTCGACGCGGCCTCCGACGACGACCGTCACGACGTGGAGAGCCTGCTCGGCCGTGACGACCTCGACCTGGTGGGGGTGGAGTCGATCCGCCGCATCCTCGTCGACACCGGCGCCGTGGAGCGGGTCGAGTCCCTCATCGGCGAGCTGGCGCACGAGGCCCGGCGGGCCGTCGATCGGGCTCGGCAGGCCGGGTCCTACGACCCGTCGGCGCTGGACGTGCTCGAGGATCTCGTCTCGGTGGCGACGGCCCGCCGCTCCTGAGTCCGCGGTGCATCCCGCTCAGAAGGCGAGCTCCTGCGCACGCCTGCGGATCTCCGTCTTGTGGCCGGCGCGGATGGCGTCGATCGGCGCCCCCTCGACGGGCAGCGTGGCATCGGGCGTGAACAGCCAGGCGATGATCGCCTCGTCGTCCATGCCGCCGTCGGCGAGCACGGTGAACGTGCCAGGCAGCTCGGGACGCGGTCCTGCCTCGTCGAGGAACTTGGCCGGGATCGCGGTGACGCGGCGATCCCCGATGCGCGCGGCCAGCACCTCGCGGTCGGCGATGAGCTGACGCACGCGCGACAGGGGCACCCCGAGCTGCTCGGCGGCATCGGGCACGGTCAGCCAGTGCCCGACGAGCGACTCGAGGTCGGGGGTGGCCGGGTCTGCGGACTGCGGTTGGGGGTTCTCGCTCACGGGACAAGAGTGTGCCACCGCCGCAGGCGCGTCGTGGACCAGACGTCCCCGTCCCACTCGCCCCTTTGCGCTCCGCGTCTGCTCCCCCACGGCATCATCCGTGCTCCGGCGCGGACGGGTAAACCGGCGGAATTACACCGATGTATTTATTCTTTAGTGCTGAAATCATGCGCTATCGTCACAGCAGCCCCTTTGGCTTACAAGCGTCACACAAGACCCAGGCACCACTTCCCCGCCGCTCACCTTCCCCGAACGCCCCTCCACGCTCCTCACCACCTGCTCGGGCTCCAGGAAAGGACTCCACCCATGCCCTTCGCCGACGTCGCCGCGCTGGCCCTACCCGCCCACGCGGCCGTGGCACCTGTGGCCACCACCTCGTGGAAGACCGTCACGGTCCGGCCGGGCGACACCCTGTGGAACCTGGCCATCACCCACCGCACGACCGTGCGGGCCATCGCCGAGAAGAACCGGCTGTCCAACGGCGGGGCCCTGATCATGCCCGGCCAGAAGCTCATGGTCCCCGGAGCGGCGTCCTCCACCCCGCGGCCGTCGGCTCCTGGGCACGCCAAGCCGGTGCAGTCGGCTCCCAGGCCCAGCGCCCAGCCGTCCGCCGGCGACCGGGTCCACACCGTGGGCGCCGGCGACACCATGAGTGGGATCGCGCAGCACTACGGCGTCTCGCTGACCAAGCTGCTCGCCGCCAACCGGCTGGCCAACGCCGGCCTCATCTTCGTCGGGCAGAAGATCGTCGTCCCGGGCGTCGGCTCGTCCGCCAAGCCGGTCACCCCCACGCCGGCGCCGGCACCTCCGGCCGGCTACCAGTACCCCGACAAGACGGCCCAGGCCGTCGCCGACAGCAAGGCGAAGCTCGCCTCGCGAGACGTGCCGAGCCGCACCGACACCTCCGCCCTGGTGCGCGCCACGGCGATCCGCCACGGCGTCGACCCCAAGCTCGCGCTCGCCATCAGCTACCTGGAGTCGGGCTGGTACCAGCGGGCCGTCTCCTACACCGACGCCGTCGGCGTCATGCAGATCATGCCCGTCTCCCAGACGTGGGCCTCGCAGCTGGCGGGGCGCTCGCTCGACCGCTACGACGCCCAGGACAACGTCACGGCCGGCGTGCTGATCATCCGCGCCCTCCAGGCCGGTGCAGACTCTCGCGAGCAGGCCATCGGCGGCTACTACCAGGGTCTGTACTCGGTGCGCACCAAGGGCATGTACGAGGACACCAAGCGTTACGTCGCGAGCGTGCTGGCGATCTACGCCCGCATGTGACCGCCCGCAGGTGACGGCCCTCGCGGGGCCGCCGCCGTGCGAGCCCTGCGAGACCGGTCCTGTGGATGGTCCGGCGAGACCGCACCACGAGGCCGCACCGCGCACCGGCTGGCCTGCGCCGGATGCGCGGGCTCTGCCCGTAAACTCCGTGCGGTGACGTCCAGTGTGGCGGACGCCCTCGTCGGTCGCGTGATCGACGGCCGGTACCGCATCCTCTCCCACCTCGCGGACGGTGGCATGGCCTCCGTCTACGTGGCGCTGGACGGACGCCTCGACCGGCAGGTCGCACTCAAGATCATGCGCCCGGGGCTGGCCACCGACCAGGTCTTCGTCAACCGGTTCCGTGCCGAGGCCCGCTCGGCCGCACGCCTCAGCCATCCCAACGTCGTCGCCGTCTTCGACCAGGGCGAGGACGACGGCGAGGTCTTCCTCGCGATGGAGCTCGTCGAGGGCAAGACCCTGCGCGAGGTGATCCACGAGGAGGCGCCGCTCACGGCGCGTGAGGCGCTCGCAGTCCTCGAGCCGATCCTGCTCGCGCTCCGCGCCGCCCATGTCGCCGGCATGATCCACCGGGACGTCAAGCCCGAGAACGTCATCGTCCGCGGTGACGGCGAGGTCAAGGTCGCCGACTTCGGACTGGCCCGGGCCATCACCAACCAGGCGACCACGAGCCAGACCGGCGTGCTGCTCGGTACCGTCTCCTACCTCTCGCCCGAGCAGGTCGAGCGCGGGGTCGCCGACCCGCGCAGCGACGTGTACGCGGCCGGCCTGCTGCTGTTCGAGATGCTCACCGGGCACAAGGCCGTCACCGGCGACACCCCCATCCAGATCGCGTACAACCACGTGCACGGGACCATCAGCCCGCCCTCCTGCGTCGTGCCGACGGTTCCTGGGGCGCTGGACGAGCTGGTGGCGCGGGCGACGGCCACCGAGCCCGACGACCGGTTCGAATCGGCCGCGGAGTTCGTCACCGCGCTGCGCGGCGTCCGGCGTGGCCTGTCCGGCGGGGAGCTGGACCGGCGTGGCTCGGCGGTGTCGCCGGACCCGGCCACGACCTCGCAGCTGCCCCCCGTCGGGGCGACCCGCTCGGCGCCGGCCCTTTCCACGACAGCGCCTGACGGGGTGCCGCCGCAGTCGGTCGACCGAGCCGTCGCTGCCCGCAGGGCAACGCTGGCCGGGAGGCCCGTGCACGAGCAGCACGACGCGCCGGTGCTCGAGCACACGGCGGCCATGCCGGTCGGGGCCCACGACCGGTCCCGTCGCCGCCGACGGTGGCCGCTCTGGCTGGCCGCCGGGCTGCTCGTGCTCGCCGGAGGGACGGCCGGCTGGTGGTTCACGGCCGGGCCCGGCGGCTCCACGACCGTGCCTGCCGTCGTCGGCCAACAGCTCGCCGAGGCCCGAGGAGCACTGCAGCGCTCCTCGCTCGGGGCCGAGGAGACCCAGGAGTTCTCCGAGACCGAGGCCAAGGGCCTGGTGCTGCAGGTCGACCCCGGCGCGGGCACCGAGCTCGGCAAGCAGTCCACCGTCCGCCTCGTCGTCTCCAAGGGCCGGGAGCGGTATGCCGTCCCGCAGCTCGTCGGCGTCAAGGTCGGCGACCTCGGGTCGGCACTGTCGCCGCTGACGCTGCGGCTGGGCGACACCTCGAAGGCCTGGAGCGAGACGGTGCCAGCGGGCGTCGTCATCTCCCAGGACCCAGCGCCGGGGACCTCGGTGAAGCGCAACACCTCCGTGTCGGTGGTCGTGTCGAGGGGGCGCCAGCCGATCGACGTCCCCACCGTCACGGGCACGTCGTTCGAGGCGGCATCGGCAGCGGTCACCAAGGCCGGGCTCGTCGTCGTGCGTGCCCCCGACGTCAACAGCGACACCGTGCCGTCCGGGCAGGTGGTCTCGCAGTCACCGGACCAGGGCACGCTGCACCGGGGTGACTCTGTCAAGCTCGTCGTCTCCAAGGGCCCGGTCATGGTGCAGGTGCCCAACGTCGTCGGGCGGGCGTCCGGCGACGCGGAGAAGGCCCTCACCGACCTCGGCTTCACCGTCAAGAAGGAGGCGGGCCTCTTCGGTCCCGTGTTCGACCTCGTCCAGCACCAGAGCGTCAAGGGCGGCGACTCCGCACCCAAGGGCAGCACCATCGTCCTGACGATCGTCTAGGTCGCGCGTGCACGACCCGGCGCGCTCGCGCCTCGCCACGATCCTGCTCGTGTCCCTGACCGCGGTCTGGGGCTCCACGTTCTTCCTGATCCACGACCTCGTCGTGCACGTGCCGCCGCTCGACTTCCTCGCCGTGCGCTTCACGATCGCCACCGTCGTCATGCTCGTGCTCTTCTGGCGGCCGGTCCGCGCGCTGACCCGTCGGCAGGTGCTCATCGGTGTCGGGTTGGGCGCGCTCTACGGGCTGGCCCAGATCGCCCAGACGGTGGGCCTGACCTCGACCCCGGCGTCCGTGTCCGGCTTCATCACCGGCACCTATGTCGTGCTGACGCCGCTGCTGACCGCGCTGCTGCTGCACGAGCGCGTCGCGGCGTCGACGTGGCTGGCCGTGGCGCTGGCCACGGCCGGGCTCGCCCTGCTCTCGCTGCGCGGCCTCTCCGTCGGACCGGGAGAGGCCGTCACCCTGGTGTCGGCCCTGCTCTACGCGCTCCACATCGTGGGCCTCGGGCGCTACAGCGCCTCTGAGGTCGCAACCGGCCTCTCGGTGGTGCAGATGGTCGTAATCGCCGTGCTGTGCGGCATCGGAGCGCTGCCGGGCGGGATCGTCCTGCCGCAGACCGGAGGCCAGTGGGCCTCGCTGCTCTACATGGTCGCCTTCGCCAGCATCCTCGCGCTGTGGGCGCAGACGTGGGCGCAGGCCCACCTGCCGGCGACCCGGGCCGCCATCGTCATGACGATGGAGCCCGTCTTCGCGGCCTTCTTCGCCGTGGTCTTCGGCGGTGAGTCGCCGACGTGGCGCATGGTCGCGGGCGGCGCGCTCGTGCTGACGGCCATGTATGCCGTCGAGCTCGTCGCGACACGCCGCCGCCCCCGTGAGCTACCGGCCGAGGCCCTGCACCACGAGCTCTGACAGCCGGTCAGCGGCGACTGCGGTCAGGCGGCGGGGCCGGACCTGACGAGTGCAGTGAGGACGTCGATCGCGACGTCGGTGCCCGCGTCGTCGACGTCGAGGTGCCAGACGAGGCGCACGGCACCCGGCCCGACGGCATACGTGCGCACGCCGCCGGCCAGTGCAGCGTCGACGAAGGCTGCCGACGTCCATCCGGCGGCCGCGACGTCGAGGATGACGATGTTCGTCTCGACCGTGGCGAGGTCGACGGCGCCGGGGGCGGCCTCCGCGATGGCCTCGGCCGCCCGCCGGGCGCGAGCGTGGTCGTCGGCGAGCCGCTCGACGTTGTGCTCGAGCGCGAACAGCCCTGCGGCGGCGAGGATCCCAGCCTGGCGCATACCTCCGCCGAAGCGCTTGCGCCACACCCGCGACTCGGCCATGGCGTCGGCGGAGCCGACGAGGACGCTGCCGACCGGGGCGCCGAGTCCCTTGCTGAGGCAGATGGAGACGGTGTCGAACTCGCGGCCGTAGTCGCTGACCGGCACCCCGGCGGCAACGGAGGCGTTGAAGAGGCGCGCGCCGTCGAGGTGCATCGCCACGCCGCGCTCACGCGTCACCCGGCGCGCCCGTCGGATCTCGTCGAGCGACTGGACGGTGCCGCCGCCGAAGTTGTGGGTGTTCTCGACGACCACCAGCGACGTGCACACCTGGTACGGGCCGACGCCCGTGATCATCAGGAACGCGGCGTCGCCGGCGCGGAACCGGCCGCGCTCGGAGACCCAGGTGCGCGACGAGATCCCCGACAGCACCGCGGCGGCGCCGAGCTCGGCGCGCACCACGTGGGCCAGGGAGTCGCCGATCAGCTCCTCACCCGGCTTGACGTGCAGGCGCACACCCAGCTGGTTGGCCATCGAGCCCGACGGCGTGAAGAGCCCCGCCTCGTGGCCGAGCAGGCCGGCCACGCGTTCCTCGAGGGCGCGCAGCGTCGGGTCCTCGCCGAAGACGTCGTCGCCGACGTCGGCACGTGCCATGGCCTCGCGCATGGCCCCGGAGGGCCGGGTCAGCGTGTCGCTGAGCAGGTCCGCCTTGAACGGGCTGCTCGCGCCCGAACCCACCGACGCCACCGTCAGGCCTGGCCGAGCATCTCGGCGACGAGGAACGCGAGCTCGAGCGACTGCTGGTGGTTCAGGCGCGGGTCGCACAGGGACTCGTAGCGCTTCTCCAGGTCGGAGTCGATGATCTTCTCCGCACCGCCGAGGCACTCGGTGACGTCGTTGCCGGTCAGCTCGACGTGGATGCCGCCCGGGACGGTGCCGAGCGACTGGTGCACCTCGAAGAAGCCGCGCACCTCCTCGACGATGTCCTCGAAGTCGCGCGTCTTGTAGCCCGACGGGCTCTCGAACGTGTTGCCGTGCATGGGGTCGCAGATCCATGTCACCGTGGCGCCCGAGGCGGTCACCTTGTCGACGATCGCCGGCAGGGCGTCGCGGATCGTGCCCGCCCCCATGCGCGTGATGAAGGTCAGGCGACCAGGGGTGCGGTTCGGGTCGACCTTGTCGATGAGGCGCAGCACCTCGTCGATGTCGGCCTTCGGTCCGAGCTTGACGCCGATCGGGTTGCTGATGCGCGAGACGAAGTCGACGTGGGCGCCGTCGAGCTGCCGGGTGCGCTCGCCGACCCACACGAAGTGCCCCGAGGTGTCGTAGAGCCGACCCGAGCGGGAGTCGATGCGCGTCAGCGGGCGCTCGTAGTCGAGCAGGAGGGCTTCGTGCGCCGCGTAGAACTCGACGGTGCGCATGGCGTCGAAGTCGGCGCCGCACGCCGCCATGAACTTCATCGCCTTGTCGATGTCCTTGGCGATCTTCTCGTAGCGCTGGTTGGCCGAGTTGGCCACGAAGCCGCGGTTCCAGTCGTGCACGTGCCGCAGGTCGGCGAATCCGCCCGTGGTGAAAGCGCGCACGAGGTTCAGCGTCGCCGAGCTCGCGTGGTAGGCGCGGACGAGCCGCTGGGGGTCGGGGACGCGCGCGGTCTCGTGGAAGGCGAAGTCGTTGACCATGTCACCGCGGAAGGCGGGCAGCGTCACGCCCTCGCGGGTCTCGACCGTGGAGCTTCGCGGCTTGGCGTACTGCCCCGCCATGCGCCCGATCTTGACGACCGGCACCGACGCGCCGTAGGTGAGGACCGCGGCCATCTGCAGGATCGTCTTGATGCGGTCGCGGATGTTGTCGGCCGTCGCGGACGCGAACGTCTCGGCGCAGTCGCCACCCTGGAGCACGAAGGCCTCCCCGACGGCGGCCTTGGCCATCCGGTCGGTGAGGATGTCGCACTCGCCCGCGAAGACGAGCGGCGGATACGACGAGAGGGTCTCGATCACCTCGGCCAGGGCGGCCGTGTCGGGCCATGCCGGCTGCTGCGAGGCCTCGAGCTCGCTGGCAGCAGCCGTGAGGGCGGCGAGGGCCTCGGACCCGTCAGCGGGTTCAAGGCCGACATCGGCGGTGACGGTCCTCGTGTTCACCCCGTAAGCGTAGACGCCGGACCGGGTGCCCCCTGCCGGGGTCCGCATCCCGAAACCTCACGAGCCCCGGGGACGTATGCCGTCCCGCCCGGGCCCGCGGGACCGTTCCCCGTCCGGTGGCGGGCCCACGGCCTCAGCTGGGGTCGGCGAGGTGGAGACCGCGCTCCATGGCGAAGCGGACGAGCTCCACCCGGTTGTGCATCTGCAGCTTGCCGAAGATGTTCTGCACGTGGTTCTGGACGGTGCGGTGCGACAGGAAAAGCGTGGCCGCGATCTCCTTGTAGCCCATCCCCGTGGCGACGTACTTGAGGATCTCCGTCTCCCGGTCGGTCAGCTCGGGGATCGGGCGTTCGGGGGTGCCGCCGCCGGCCGCCTTCACGCGCCGGAACTCGCCGAGGACGAGGCCTGCCAGCCCGGCGGTGAAGACGGGCTCCCCCGCCGCCGTGGCCCGGACCGCGGCGAGGAACTCCTCGCGACCCGCGGACTTGACCAGGTAGCCGAGGGCTCCGGCCTTGACGGCGTCGAGCACGTCCTGGTGGTCACCGCTGGCGGAGAGGATGAGGATGCGGGTCGGGACGCCGGCCGCGGCGAGCGCGGCGCAGACCTGCGCGCCCCCCATGCCGGGCAGGTTGAGGTCGAGGACGAGGACGTCCGGCACCGTGGCACGGGCGCGCGCCAGCGTCGACCTTCCGTCGTCGGCGGTGGCGACGACCTCGAAGCCGGCGTCGGCGAGGTCCCGGGCCACGGCGTCACGCCACATCGGGTGGTCGTCCGCCACGACCACACGGATGTGCTCGCCGGCGGGTCGGGGTGGACTCGCGGGCTGCCCCTGCGGAGGTGTGGCGTCCTGCGGTGTCGTCACGATGCTCCTCGTGCGTGCGTCCGGGCGTCGAAGTGGTGGCCGCCCCGAGGGTCGGCCTGTCGTGGTCTGGGGTGCTTGGGCAGGTGCATCTCGACGGTGGTGCCGCCTGCCGGTCCTGACGTGACGGCGGCGGTGCCACCGAGGTCGGCGAGGCGTCCGAGGATGCTCGAGGACACGCCGAGGCGGCCCTGCCCCACGGCCTCCTCGAGCCGGCCGGGGGCCACACCTCGGCCCGAGTCGCGGACCGTGACCGCCACCTCGTCGAGGGTGTCGTCGAGCAGCACCCAGGCCCGGGCATCGGACCCGGCGTGCTGGCGCACGTTGTCGAGCGCGGCCTCGACAGCGGCGACGAGCTCGTCGGCGGCTCGCCGGGGCAGCAGGACGGGGTCGGCGGGCGAGACGAGCTGCACGCCGTGGACTTCGACGTGCCGAAGGAGCGCCCGCAGGTCGGTCTCGCCGCTGACGGCGCGTCCGAGCTCGGCGAGGTCCGTCTGGCTCACGAGGGTGCGCAGGATCCGCTCCTGCTCCCCCGCCATCGCCCCGAGCCGCGCGGCCTCGCCGCCCAGCTCACTGGCGCGCCGATTGATGAATGCCAGCGTCTGGAGCACGCCGTCGTGCACGGTGCGGGCCAGGCGGTCGCGCTCGGCGCGAGCGGCATCCAGCCGCATCGCCTCGGCGAGCGCCGCGTGGCTCGAGCGGGCGAGGTCGACGCAGTAGCCCAGGCAGCCGCCGAGCAGCAGGCCGAAGATCGAGTTGGTGACGGTGTTGGGGGTCGGCTCGACCACCTCGGCGAAGGAGAAGGCCGCCACCACCGCTGCGGCCACCAGTCCACCGCGCCACCCGCGCAGCACCGCGAAGCCGACGACCGCCGCCGTAGGCCAGATCGACGGGATCGTCTTCGCACCCGCCGTGATGACTGCAGGGTCGTCGACGAGCCGGGTGGCGAGGATGGCAGCGCAGCCGATCGTGAGCTCCAAGGTGTAGGCCCGCACGGTTCGGATCGGCCGCAGGGTGACCACGAGGGTCCACGCCGCGAGGACGGCGAGGACGGCGACCGCTGCGGCGGGGTGCGCGATCCGGTCGTGCCGCTCCCACGCCGACCAGGCCGCATACGCGAGGGCCAGCCAGCGGAAGACGTCGATGACCCTCCAGAGACCGCGCACGACGGCGTGCTCGTCGGCGAGCACCTGCCCCGGCGAGCGGTATGCCGACTGACTCATCGAGGTGAGGACGACGCCGGGCTCACCCTCGGGGTGCGCACCCGCGACGGCTCGAGTGGCGACCATGCCTCAGGAAGCCGCCACGACGGGCGTGTCCCCGTCGTCTTCGCGGCTCTCTGCCGCCAGGGCGCGCCCATCAGCGGCTGCGCCGGCATCGCCGCCGCGGCCGGTCTCGTCGGTCCGTGGCGTCACGCCAGTGGCTCGTCGGTCCTCCTCCTCGGCAGCCCGCGCCTTGCCCTCGGCGGCGTCGAGGGCCTTCTCGAGCTCTGGAGCGGCCGTGCCCGGCTTGGCCGCCTCCTGCAGCTCACGGGCTTTGGCCCGGGCGGCCGACACGAGCCGGTCCTTCATCGACGTGGCGTACATGTCGACGTACTCCTGCCCGGACAGCAGCATCAGCTCGTACATGAGCTCGTCGGTGATCGAGCGCAGGACGAAGCGGTCGTCCTCCATGCCCTCGTAGCGCGAGAAGTCGAGGGGTTTGCCGACGCGCACGCCCACCCGCATGATCCGCGGGATGACCTTGCCGGTGGGCTGGGCCTTGTCCGTGCCGATCATGGCGACGGGGATGACCGGGACCTTGCCCTCGAGCGCCATCCGGGCGACGCCGGTCCGGCCGCGGTAGAGCCGCCCGTCGGGCGAGCGCGTGCCCTCGGGGTAGATGCCGAGCAGGTCGCCGCGTCGCAGCACCTTGAGGCCGGAGTTGAGGGCGGCGCTGCTCGCCTTGCCACCCGAACGGTCGACGGGCACCTGTCCGATGGCCTTGAAGAACGCTGCGGTGAGGCGCCCCTTGACGCCTCGCCCGGTGAAGTAGTCGCTCTTGGCGAGGAACGTCATCCGGCGCGGCACGACGAGCGGCAGGAAGATGGAGTCGGAGAACGACAGGTGGTTGCTCGCGAAGATCGCGGCGCCCTCCTCGGGGATGTTCTCCTCACCCTCCACCCAGGGACGGAAGAGGAGCTTGATGATCGGCCCGATGACGATCGTCTTGAGGAACCAGTAGAACAACCGTGTCCGCCTTCCGTCTGTGACCGCTCGAACTCTACGTCACTCGCGCGCAGCCAGCGCCGCATGCGAGGATCATCAGATCCAGTCGTTTCGCCTCAGGAGCCCGTCGTGAGTGATCGAGACCTCGACGCCGAGTTCGCCCGGATCATTGCCGGCTGGGACGACGAGGCGCCAGACCCGCAGCTGCGCCGGCCGCTCGAGCCGCAGCAGGCCGAACCGGATCCCGCCCGCCCGGAGACGGGCGACCCGTCCGGACTCACGGGCCCCAGCGACCCCACCGGCCAGGCGACTCCGCCCCTGCCGGACGAGGCCGCGCCGCGCCAGCCCGGTGCCGCCGACGACGCCGCCGACAACGACGGCCGGACGCCGCCTCCGAACGGGCAGCCTGCGTCCGCCACACCGGGACCGCCGGGCACACCGGCTCCCCCTGCCGCAGCGGCGTCCTCCGGGCTGTTGGAGCTGCCGATCGCGCCCACCACGCCGCACGTGTGGCGCGGCAGCACTGAGCCGCAGCACGACACCGGGGACGCCCGCACGACGACGGGCCGGACGACGGGCAACGGGGCGGACGGCGCCTCCGACGACGACGAGCACTTCGTCCCGCCGTCCGAGATCGACCTGCCCTCGGCCGAGAACGACCCGATGTTCTGGGCCATCGTGGGCGGCCTGGTCGGTGGCCCGCTCCTGCTGCTCTACCTCCTCTTCTTCGACCGCGACGGCAGCGGGTGGTGGTTGGTCACGGCCCTCGCGATGGTCGTGGTCGGCTTCGTCCTGCTGGTCCTGCGCGGCGGCACCGAGCGAGACCCGTTCGACGACGGCACCCGGCTCTAGTCCGGCGCTGGTCGGCTCTGCTCGGTGGGGGCCGAGGTCGGCGACACGTCCAGGTCGACCCACACCGGCCGGTGGTCCGATCCGGCCCGCAGGTCGCGCTCCTCGACAGTGACCGGGGCCGACGGCACCACCCGCAGGTCCCGCTCGGCGAAGACGGCGTCGAGCGGCGCGGTCGGGCGCTGCGCAGGGAACGTCGGCTGCCCGGCCGAGACGGCCGGGTAGCGCGCGGCGACGAGGTCGTACGCCGTGCCGCCCGGTCCCTCGTTGAGGTCACCCGCGACGACGGCGCGCTCCCCCAGGCTCTGCAGCACCACCGCTGCGTGGGCCGCCCGCTCGACCGCCCGGAGGCTCAGGTGGACGCTCACGACGGTGACGGGGGCGGCCCACGGTCCGCTGCCCGGCAGCGAGACGGTCGCGGCGGCATACCCCCTCGTGCGGTCGGGGAAGCGGACGGGCAGACGTCCGGTGGCCACGCCGTGGACGACGAGGCGTGGCGACGTGAGCACGGCGGTCCCGCCCGTGCCGAGCCGTCGCCGGTGCCAGACCATGCCGCAGGCTCGCGCGAACGGCGGCAGCCGAATCTCGGTCGTCAGTCTCCTGGGCACCTCCTGCAGGCAGAGGACGTCGGGGTCGACGGCCCGGACGTTGTGGATCGCTGCCGCCCGGTCGTCGCGCAGGTCGTGGAGGTTGTAGCTCATCACCCGCAACGTGTGCAGTGCTCGCGCTTCCCCCACCGCGCCGGTGTCCCTCAGCGGCCGGCGCGAGCCAGCTCGGCCGCGCCGATGAGGCCGGCGTCGCTGCCCAGGACGGCGCGCACGATCCGCGCCTCCGGGCGGTAGCCGCGCCCCGGGAGCTGGCGCCGGAAGGCCTCGCGTGCCGGTCCGATGAGCATCTCGTCGGCGGCACTGACGCCACCGCCGATGACGAACAGGCCGGGGTCGAAGGCGGAGGCGAGGTTGGCCAGGCCGATGCCGAGCCACTCGCCGATGTCGGCCAGCAGCTCGCGCGCCGTCGCGTCGCCCTCCCGGGCCGCCTCGGTGATGAACGGGCCGGTCAGCGCACCCGCGTCGCCGCCGAGTCGCGAGAGCAGGTCCGCGACCACTGGGGACCCGGCTTCGATCATCGCCCGGGCCTCCCGGACCAGCGCGTTGCCGCTTGCGTACTGCTCCCAGCAGCCGCGGTTGCCACACTCGCAGCGCACGCCTCCCGGCACGACCTGCATGTGGCCGAACTCGCCGGCGATGCCGTGGCGACCACGCTGCACCCGGCCGTCGATGATGAGCGCGCCACCGATGCCGGTGCCGAGCGTGATGACCACGACGTGCGACTCTCCGCGGGCCGCCCCGAACGTCGCCTCCGCCCAGGCGGCCGCGTTGGCGTCGTTGTCGACGCTGATGGGCAGGTCGATGCGCTGGGACAGGGCCTGTTGCAGCGGCTCGTTGCGCCACGACAGGTGCGGGGCGAAGACGACGGTCGCACGGTCCTCGGCGACGAAGCCGGCGGCGCCGATGCCGACCGCGACGACGTCACCGGGGTCGGCCCGGCACATCAGCTCCTCGACAGACTCCACGATGGTGTCCTCGACGACCGAGGGCGACGTGGACCGGTGCGGGGTGTCACGACGAGTGCGGTGCAGGATCGCCCCCGACTCGTCGACCACGCCACCGGCGACCTTGGTGCCCCCGATGTCGATGCCGATGGCGAGTCGCCTGCTCATGCCCTGCCTTCCGGTTCGGTGCCGTCGCTCTCGTCCTGCGGGGGCTGTCGTTCGCGCTGGGCGGTGGCGAGGTCGTGCAGGGCGGTGGCCGCGAAGGACACGAAGTCGGCCACCCGGTCGATGGTGTCGGGGTTGACCTGCTGCACGAACGCGATCAGCTGGCAGACCGGGCAGACCCGGCAGGCACTCGGCGTCGTTCCGCCGCAGGTGCACTCGCCGGCCCGCGCCTCGTTGCTCTGCAGAGGAGGCTCCTCATGGGGCCCCGACCCGCTGCCCGGATCGGCGGACCCGCCGGTGGCCGGGTCCCGGGGCGAACCCGGCATACCCGACGACGCCGGCCAGCCGCGCCGGGAGAGCAGCTCGACGAGCAGCGCCGCCTCCTCGGCGACGCTCGCCGGCGCAGGCGCGTCGGCTCCGCGCCCCGGCCCCGCCGTGTCGGACGGGTCGTCGTGCCGGGGGGCCTGCTCGGGACCGTCGGTGGGGCTCACGTGCGGTCGGAGGCCTCGACGCGCTTCTTCAGCTCTTTGAGGGCGGTGTCGACGATGACCTTCTCGGCACGGCGCTTGAGCAGCCCGATCATCGGAACCTTCACGTCGACCGCGAGCCGGTAGGTGACCTTCGTGCCGCCCCCGCCACCGTCGCCGGCCAGGGTGTAGGAGCCGTTCATCGCCTTGAGCACCTGCGCCGACACCAGGGACCAGGAGACGATGCCGGTGCCGTCCTCGACGACGTCCCACTCGTAGTCCAGGACGTAGGTGTCCTTGATGGCGCCGGCGTCGAGGGTGAACTGCACCTGGTCCGCCCAGCCGTCACCCTCCTCGGCCAGCACCTTGACGTCCTTCACCTCGCCGGCCCACTCGGGGTAGGCGTCGAAGTCCGCGATGACGTCGAGCACCTCACCGGGAGGGGCGTCGATGACGATGGAGGACTCCGTGCGATCGGCCATGCGCGGAAGGCTATCGCGTCGCCGGTGCGCCACACCGCTTGTGGTGCGGCCCGCCGCAGCGCGTTCGCTGCGTGCCAAGATGGGCACGACGGCAGCCGTGCGCCGACCCACCGGCCGAACCGGGGCCTCGGTGTGACCATGCTGACGTGGCCCATGCGGTTACCCGTCGGTATGGTGCAGCACAGTTCCCGCCCCCACCAGGAGTGACAGTTGAAGGACAACGTCGTCGCACCACTTGCCCCCGTCACCACCCGGGGAAGCCTCGCCGACCTGCCGGGTCGCAATGCGGCCGAGTCGCCGAGCGAGACGGCGTTCTCACGCAAGACGCCGTCGGGCGGCTGGACCCACCTCACGTGGACCCAGTTCGCGGACGACGTCGCCGCGGTCGCCAAGGGCCTCGTCGCCGAGGGCGTCCAGCAGGGCGACCGCGTCGCCCTGATGTCGCGCACCCGCTACGAATGGACGCTGCTCGACTTCGCCGCCTGGGCTGCCGGCGCCGTGGTGGTGCCGATCTACGAGACCTCGTCCGCGGAGCAGGTCCAGTGGATCCTCTCCGACTCGGACACCCAGCTGGCCGTGGTGGAGACGCCCTCCCACCTCGCCGTGGTCGACCAGGTCCGGGACGAGCTGCCGTCGCTGCGGCACGTCGTCACCATCGAGACCGGGGGGCTCGACGACCTGCGCGAGAAGGGCCGGGCGGTTCCCGACGCGGAGCTGGACTCTCGGTGCGCCGGCCTCGACCGGCGGTCCGTCGCCACGATCATCTACACGTCCGGCACGACCGGCCGCCCCAAGGGCTGCGAGCTGTCCCACGGCAACTTCCTCGACCTCGCCGAGAACGCCATCCAGAAGCTGGGACCGGTCGTGCTGACCGACAACGCCTCGACCCTGCTCTTCCTGCCCCTGGCCCACGTCTTCGCCCGGTTCATCGAGGTGCTGTGCGTGGCCGGCAAGGCGCGGATGGGCCACTCGGCCGACATCAAGAACCTCCTCGACGACTTTGCCGGCTTCCAGCCGACGTTCGTGCTGGCCGTGCCGCGCGTCTTCGAGAAGATCTTCAACTCCGCGGAGGCCAAGGCGTCCGCTGAGGGCAAGGGCAAGATCTTCCTGCGCGCCGCGACGGTGGCCATCGCCTACAGCGAGGCGCTCGACGCCGGCGGCCCCGGGATCCTGCTGCGCCTGCAGCACGCCCTCTTCGACCGGCTGGTCTACGGCAAGCTGCGTGCCGCCATGGGCGGTGCGGTGCGCTACGCCGTCTCCGGTGGTGCACCGCTCGGGACGCGACTCGGCCACTTCTACCGGGGCATCGGCGTCGTCATCCTCGAGGGCTACGGCCTGACGGAGACCACGGCCCCCGTCGCCGTCAACACTCCCGACAAGATCAAGATCGGGACGGTCGGGCCACCGCTGCCGGGCACGGGCATCCGGATCGCCGACGACGGCGAGGTCCTCCTCAAGGGCGTCGGCGTCTTCACGAGCTACCACGGCAAGCCGGACGCCACCGCCGAGGCGATCATCGACGGCTGGTTCCACACCGGTGACCTCGGCGAGATGGACGACGACGGCTACCTTCGGATCACCGGTCGCAAGAAGGAGATCCTCGTGACGGCGGGCGGGAAGAACGTCGCGCCGGCAGTCCTGGAGGACCGCCTACGCGCCCACCCACTCGTCTCCCAGTGCATCGTCGTCGGCGACCAGAAGCCGTTCGTCGGCGTCCTCGTCACGCTCGACGAGGAGATGTGGCCGCTGTGGGCCAAGACCCACGGGCTCGAGGGCGTGACGCTCGAGCAGGCCCGGAGCCACCCGAAGGTCCTCGAGGCGCTGCAGGAGGCGGTCGACCGGGCCAACGAGGCGGTGTCCAAGGCGGAGTCGATCCGCAAGTTCGCCGTACTTCCGGGCGACTTCACCGAGGCCAACGGCTACCTGACGCCGTCGCTGAAGCTCAAGCGCAACGTCGTCATGAAGGACTTCGGCGACGAGGTCGAGAAGCTCTACGCCTGACCGTCAGCGCAGCAGCTGCCGGATCCGGGCCTGCCACCTCGTGACCAGGTCAGGGCGGCTCGTGTGGACGACTACCCGCAGCGCCTCGTCCACCGCGGCCTCCGGGGCGTCGAGCCGGGCGGTCGGCACATCTAGCCCACCGGCCGCCTCGCGGTAGACGCGGACGACCGCCTGGGTGCCGTACGCGTCGGCCAGGGCGCGCAGCGCGAGGAGCGAGAGCCCGTATGCCGCCGAGAGGGAGCGGGTGCCTGGCTGGAAGTCGGTGTCGGCCGGGAGGGCCCGGGGCAGGCCGGTCGAGCGCACCTGCTCCAGCGCCGGGGCGACGATCGTCGCCTCGGGCAGGTCGACGGGCTCGTAGGCCACCAGCTCGGCGAAGCCCTCCGACAGCCAGACCGGCACGGCGCGGGTGGTCGAGGCCCGGACGGTGACGTGCGTCAGCTCGTGCGTCATGACGACATCGCGTCCCGCGGGAGTCAGCGAGGTCCACGCGCCGGGCACCAGGACGATGCGGTCCGCGCCGGCAGTCCGACCGGGCGTGAGGGGCCCGTCGGTCGCCGCGGCCACTCCGTGCAGCCCGTCGCCCGTGCGACCCAGCAGCTGGGCGGCGTCCGCGTCGGTCGCCGGTGCGATCCAGACGGCCGGCCGGGCGACCCCCCAGACCGCGGCAACGCGCACAGCGGCGGTCTGCGCGCGACGTACGACCTCGTCGACCCGGTCGAGCCGGTTGGGCCCGCCCACGACCAGGACGAGCGAGGATGGGGTCCGACGCACGACCAGCCCCTCGAGATCCCACGGTTGAGGACGACCGGACCACCGCGACCCGGTGAGCAGGAGGCGACGCGCAGCAGCAGGGTCAGCCTTGAAGGTCAGGTCGAGGTCGAAGGCTCGCGGCGCCGAGTCGTATCCCTCGAGGCTGTAGGTCAGGCTGACCCTCTCGTCCCACACGACGGCCTCACCACTCGTGGCAGGCACCGGTGCAGCGGTCTCTCTGAGGGCCGTCACGTGGAAGTGCCCGGCCCCCATGCGGGTCATGCGGTCGAACACCGCAGACTGTGCGGCACGCAAGGAGGCGTCGGACGTGCCTCCGAGGTGCGCGAGCCAGGCGGCGCGATCACCCCGCCCCACGGCGGCGTAACGGTCCTCGACGAGGGCTTCGGCGGCACTCTGGCGGGCGGCAGCCCACTGCTCGGGGGCCAGCTCGGCGCCTGCTACGGCGTCGGACGTGCCGCGGGTCGGGGTGGCGCCCTGCACCTGCGGGGCCTTGGGACGTGAGCTTCCGACTCCGGTCGAAGAGGGCGGCTCTGCGGCTGTACAGGCCGTGAGTGCCAGGACGATCGTCGCGGCGGTGAGTACCCGCCGGGTCGCCGCCCCACGTCTCATGCTGCGCACCGCGTCATGGTGTCACGTGGCCTCGTGCCCCGTGCCCCGTGCCTTGACGCTGGGCACACTGGCTTGCTGACCTGGCGCCGTCACACGGCGCGGCGGGCCCGCTGGCGGGTGGCAGGTGCAGCTGGGGCGAGCTCGGCCCGCGCCGCGTTGGCCGTGGCGGTGGTGACGAGCCCTGCGGCGAGGAGCGCGGAGACCGCTCGGCGCTCGGCACGGTCGAGAGGTGCGGTCACGGTCCCAAGCCCGGAAGCGTCGCCCCGGGGTTGGTCGGGACCGGGCACCTCGGCACCCGGCCGCAGCGGAATCGCCGTCAGCGCGGTGACCATGCAGTCCGCGCAGTGGACGTCCCGCACGGGGCAGGTCTGGCAGTCGACGAGCATCATCCTGGTCCACCTTTCGTCACTCCTTGCGATCTGTCGGGAATGACGCTAGGTCGCCCCACCGACAGTGCCCCGCCCCGCCCACCTCCAGCCGCGGGGAACCAGCCGAGGTGCGGGAGGGCTCGCTGGGAGCGGGCATGGTGTCGGGAGGGCGGGAGGGCGTCGGCCGGTCGGAGGCGACGAGGAGGGCTCGCGCGGCACCGGCTGCACCGGCGGCCGCGGCCGCGGCCGCGCCTCCGACCCGATGTCGGCGGCCCGGCATACGGTCCACGTCATGCAAGCGATCCAGGCCTCGTTCGACGACCTCGGCACTCCCCTTGCCGGCGTCACGTTCGTCGTCGTGGACCTCGAGACGACCGGAGGCACGCCGGCCCGCTGCGGCATCACCGAGATCGGCGCCGTGAAGGTCCGCGCCGGCGAGGTGATCGGCGAGTTCCAGACTCTCGTCAACCCCTCCGAGCCGATCCCCGCCTTCATCTCCGTGCTCACCGGCATCACCGACGCCATGGTCCGAGACGCCCCGCGCATCGAGAGCGCCCTGCCCGCCTTCCTCGAGTTCGCCGCCGGCAGCGTGCTGGTGGCCCACAACGCCGGCTTCGACATCGGCTTCCTCAAGGCCGCGGCCTCCCGTGTGGGAGCGCCGTGGCCGGGCTTTCCCGTTCTCGACACCCTCCAGCTCGCACGCCAGCTCGTGGCTCGCGACGAGTCGCCCAACCACCGGCTGTCCTCGCTCGCCCAGGTCTTCGGCTCGCCGACCACGCCTGACCACCGTGCGCTCCACGACGCCCGGGCGACGGTTGACGTGCTCCACGGACTCATCGAGCGTGTCGGCAACCTGGGCGTCCACACCTTCGAGGAGCTCTCGAGCTACAGCTCACGTGTGACACCGTCCCAGCGGCGCAAGCGTTTCCTCGCCGACCCGTTGCCGAGCGCGCCCGGCGTCTACCTGTTCAAGGACGGCAGCGACCGGGTCCTCTACGTCGGCACCAGCCGCGACATCCGCACCCGGGTGCGCACCTACTTCACCGCGTCGGAGCAGCGCAGCAGGATGGCCGAGATGGTGCGGCTGGCCCACGTCGTGCACCCGATCGTGTGCCAGACCCCACTCGAAGCGCAGGTCCGGGAGCTGCGCCTCATCGACGAGCACAAGCCACGCTTCAACCGCCGCTCGAAGCACGGACGAGCCGGCGTGTGGGTGAGGTTGACGCAGGAGCGCTTCCCGCGGCTCTCGATCGTCAAGAAGGTCAGCGACGACGGGGCCCACCACATCGGTCCCTTCCGGTCCCGCGCCACCGCCCAGGCCGCCGTCGACGCCGTCCACGAGGTCGTGCCCCTGCGCCAGTGCACCGGGCGGGTCACCGGCCGCGGCACGGCCTGCGCCCTCGCGGACATGGGGCGCTGCGGCGCCCCGTGCACCGGCGCGCAGACCGAGGGCGACTACGCGGTGGTCGTCGACGACTGCCGGGCCATCTTCTCCGGTGACGCCCGGCCGACAGCCCAGATGCTGCACGCCCGCCTGGAGGAGCTGGCGTCCCAGGAACGCTTCGAGGACGCCGCACGGGTGCGCGACCGCTTCCTCCAGCTCGTGCGTGGCGCCGCCCGTGCCCAGCGCCTGGCCCCCCTGGTCCGGTCGCCGGAGATCGTCGCCGCCCGCCGCAGCGACCTGGGTGGGTGGGAGCTCGTGTCCATCCGTCACGGCCGGCTCGCCGGCACCGTCGTCAGCCCGCGTGGCGCCGACCCCATGCCCTACGTCCACTCGATGCAGGCCACTGCCGAGGCCGTGCCGCCACCGACGCCGGGGCGCCCGGCTGCGCTGACCGAGGAGACCGAGATCCTGCTCCGCTGGCTCGAGTCCCCCGGGGTGCGCATCGTCGAGCTGGACGGGTCCTGGACCTGCCCCGTCGGTGGTGCCGGCCTCGTCCGCAGCCAGCTCGAGCCGGCCGTCGCGTCGGCGCACGAGGTCATCGGCTTCGACAACGACGCCCCTGCGGCAACGGCAGGCTCACGGAGCCGGCCCGGCCGTTCCGGCGTCGGCCTGCGCCGCGCCGGCTAGCCCCGGCTAGGGTGTCCTCGTGATCACCGCCATCGTCATGATCAGCTGCGAGGTCGACCGCATCCCCGAGGTGGCCGAGGCCGTTGCCGACATCCCCGCCGTCTCGGAGGTCTACTCGGTGACCGGTGACGCCGACCTCATCGCCATGGTGCGGGTCAAGGCCCACGAGGAGTTCGCCGACGTCATCGCGGACCGGCTCAACAAGGTGCAGGGCATCGTCGGCACGTCGACGCACATCGCCTTCCGCACCTACTCGTCCCACGACCTCGAGGCGGCCTTCAGCCTCGGCCTCGAGGGCGACTAGCCAGCACGATCAGCGACGGGTCGCGGCTACCCAGCGCTCGACGACGCCGGCCGCTGCCCCGCTGTCGATGGCCGCCGATGCGAGAGCCATACCGGTCCGCAGGTCAGCGTCGAAGTCGGCCTGTGAGGGCCCCGAGTCGGCTCGCGTGAGAGCCAGGGCGATCCCGGCGTTGAGCAGCACGGCGTCGCGCACCGCACCTTGAGCGCCCGCGAAGACCTCACGGACGACGCTCGCGTTGTGGACCGCGTCGCCGCCCCGGAGGTCCTCCACCGGGTGCAGCGAGAGGCCGAGCCGGGTCGGGTCGAGCGACCTCTCCGTCACCACGCCACCTCGCACCCACCACACATGGGTCGTCGTCGAGACCGTCACCTCGTCCAGGCCGTCGTCGCCCCGGAAGACGGCTGCGTCCTTGCCC
This sequence comes from Terrabacter terrae, assembly GCF_039529575.1. Classification (NCBI taxonomy): domain Bacteria; kingdom Bacillati; phylum Actinomycetota; class Actinomycetes; order Micrococcales; family Intrasporangiaceae; genus Terrabacter; species Terrabacter terrae. The sequence goes on along the minus strand of NZ_BAAANB010000021.1, from coordinate 1,440,907 downwards.
CGGTGGGCGAAGACCCCGGCCAGCAGCGGCGCCATGCGTGCGTCGGCACAGCCCACAGCGGCATACGTCGGCTGCGCGGGGTTGGTGAGCGGGCCCAGGAAGTTGAAGGCGGTCCCGATGCCGAGGTCGCGACGGGGCACGGCCGTGTGCCGGAACGAGGGGTGGAAGGTCTGCGCGAAGCAGAAGGTGATGCCCGCCTCGGATGCCACCTCGACCACCCGCTCGGGCGGGAGGGACAGGTCGACGCCGAGGGCCTCGAGCACGTCGGCGGAGCCTGAGGAAGACGACGCGGCCCGGTTGCCGTGCTTGACCAGGCGAACCCCTGCCGCGGCGGCCACCATCGACGACATGGTGGAGATGTTCACCGTGTGGGCCCGGTCGCCGCCGGTTCCCACGATGTCGAGACTCGGGCCGGGCACCTCGATGCGGCGCGCGTGCGCGAGCATCTGCTCGGCCAGGCCGCGCATCTCCTCGATGCTCTCCCCTTTGGCGCGCAGGCCCACGAGGAAGCCGGCGACCTGCGAGGGGGTCGCCTCTCCACTCATGATCTGGGCCATGGCCCACTCCGCCGTGGCGCGGTCGAGGTCTCGGCCGGCGATCAGCGCACTGAGGACAGCAGGCCAGGTCGGCGTCGCGTCCGGCCCCATGCTCAGGCGGTGGGCACGCCCGGGCGCGCGAGCGTCGCCACGGCCGACGTGAGCGCGATCGGGTCGAGCGGGTGCGGGACGGCGAGGTCGGCCTGGGACCAGGCAGCGAGCCAGCTGTCCTGCGGGCGGCCGGTCAGCACGATGATGGACGGGCACTCGAAGATCTCGTTCTTCAGCTGCCGGGCGAGGCCGAGGCCACCGACCTTGGCCGCCTCGCCGTCGAGGACCAGGATGTCGAAGTGGTCGCTCTCGACGGAGCTGATGACGGCGTCCGCCGTCGCGCACTCGTGCCAGCGAACCACCTCCACGTCACGAGCGGGGCGACGGCCCACGGCCGCGCGCACGGCGTCCCGCGTGGTGATGTCGTCGCTGTAGAGCAGCACGCTGACCTGGGCCACCGGGCGACGCGACTCGGAGGAGTCGGTCGTACCGGTCGTCGCGACGGTCGTGGACATGCCCGGTGCTGCGCTGTCGTTCGAGGCGGTCATGCGCCAGATGCTACCGGGCTGCCCCACCACCCCTTCACACACCTCGCCCCACCGTCCGGGTGGCCGTTTCCGCCCGCGCCCCAGGGGCGGTGACCCGGCGGGAGGAACGTGGGAGGGTGGAGGTGGACGGCCTCGGCACGGCTGTTCAGGGTTCATGTCGAAACGGTCACGAACTCTCTACACCTGCGCGAGATGTCGCTTCCCCGGGGGGCCCCTCGCATAGCCGGACCGGAATGTGGGAATAATGTCCAACGTGGCGACAGCATCGGCAGTTCCTTCAAGCACAGTGGCGAACACGGCCCATCACGGGCCCGCGACCCGCCCCAACATGGTTGCCGTCGGCACCATCGTGTGGCTCTCCAGCGAGCTCATGTTCTTCGCGGGTCTCTTCGCCGTGTACTTCCAGCTGCGGTCGGTTCGCGGCGACCTGTGGGCCACCCACACCGAGAAGCTGAACGTGACGTTCGCGAGCATCAACACGCTCGTGCTCGTCATCTCGTCGGTGTGGTGCCAGCTCGGCGTCTGGAAGGCCGAGCGCGGCCAGAAGGCGCGCACCGGTCGGCTCTTCGACCTCAAGGGCTGGGGCATGCGCGAGTGGTACGTCGTGACGTACCTCTTCGGCGCCTTCTTCATCGCCGGCCAGGTCATGGAGTACTCCGAGCTCACCCGCGACAACATCACCCTCAGCTCCGACGCCTACGGCTCGATCTTCTACATGGCGACCGGCTTCCACGGCCTGCACGTGACCGGCGGGCTCATCGCGTTCCTGCTGATCATCGCGCGCACCTTCACGACGCGCCGCTACACGCACGCCAACGCCACCGGCGCGGTCGTGACCTCCTACTACTGGCACTTCGTCGACGTCGTGTGGATCGCCCTGTTCGCGACCATCTACATCCTGCGCTGATCGGGCGCATGAGCACGCAGACGAGCCCCATCCCCACCTCCATGGACGACAGGAACCAACAGTGAACGCCTTGGCCGCCCGACGCCGACACCCCGCCGCGATCGCGGTGCTGCTGCTGCTCGGCCTGCTCGTGACCGGCGGCGCCTACTCCTTCCTCGCCCCGAAGGACGCCAAGGCCGCTGCACCCACCGCTGCGGCCGACGCCGTCGCGCAGGGCAAGGACCTCTTCGTGGCCAACTGCGCCACCTGCCACGGCGTGCAGGCGCAGGGCACGAAGTCCGGCCCCTCCCTCGTCGGGGTCGGCGCCGCCTCGGTGGACTTCCAGGTCGGCACCGGACGTATGCCGCTGCCGGGCCCGAACGTCCAGGCACCCAAGAACAAGGTCAAGTTCAACGACGAGCAGATCGCCGCGCTGGCCGCCTACGTCGCCCAGCTCGGCCCCGGCCCGTCGGTCCCCGACTCCAAGTACACGACGGTGCTGCAGCCGGGCACCGCGGAGAACAACAAGGCCATCGCCGAGGGCGGCGAGATCTTCCGCGTCAACTGCGCCATGTGCCACAACTTCGCCGGTGCCGGTGGCGCCCTGACCCGTGGCAAGTACGCCCCGTCGCTGCAGGAGACCTCGCCCAAGCACATCTACGAAGCCATGGTGACGGGACCGCAGTCGATGCCCGTCTTCAACGACATGAACCTCTCGCCCGAGGCGAAGCAGAAGGTCATCTCCTACCTCAAGGCGCAGGAGGCCGAGACCAACGTCGGCGGCCTCACGCTGGGCAACCTGGGCCCGGTCTCCGAGGGTCTTTTCGCATGGGTGTTCGGTCTGGGCATCCTCATCGGCTGCGCCGTCTGGCTCGGCAAGAAGGCCGCATGAACACGCGCTGCCAGGGCCCGCTCACGAACGACGACAGGACCACGATCCGATGAACGACCACGAGACCACGGAACCCGGCCAGACCGGTCACGGTGCGGCCCTCGTCCCCGCGGCCGCCGACGGCCAGGAGACCCTTCCGGCGTCGCTGGTGACCGACCCCGACCACTTCGCGAACCCCGGGCTGCCCCCGCACGTCCACCGTGCCGCCGACGACAACCCGGCCGCCGCCAGGCGAGCGGAGCGCCAGGTCGCCACGATGTTCGGCCTCTCGATGCTCTTCACGCTCGTGTTCCTCGTGAGCTACTTCGCGATCCCCGACGAGGCGACCTTCTTCCTTCCCGGCATCGGCCGGGCCAAGACCCAGAACGTCGTGCTCGGGCTCTCCCTCGGGTTCGCCATCTTCCTCATCGGCATCGGCGCGGTGCACTGGGCCAAGACGCTGATGTCCGACGTGGAGATGGTCGAGGAGCGCCACGCGCAGGCCTCGACGCTGGAGCAGCGCGCCAAGGCGGTCGCCACGGTCAACGAGGGTGTCGCGTCCACCCAGGTGAACCGGCGTCCCCTGATCAAGTACTCCCTCGGCGGCGCCCTGGGCCTCTTCGCCCTCCCCCTCGGCCTGCAGGTCGCAGGCTCGCTCGGCCCCGTGAACGTCGAGGAGCTCAAGCACACGATCTGGGACCCCAAGGACAACGGCGGCAAGCCGATCCGCCTCATGCGCGACCCTGAGATGACGCCCATCCGCCTCGACGAGGTGACCAACGGATCCGTCTTCCACGTCATGCCGGAGACCCTGCAGAAGTACCTCGACGAGGGCAAGGGCGTCCTGGAGGCCAAGGCCAAGGCCGCCGTCATCCTGATGCGCCTGGACCCCGACCTCATCACGGTGCCGAAGGCCAGGGACTGGGGCGTCGACGGCGTCCTCGCCTACTCCAAGATCTGCACGCACGTCGGCTGTGCGGTCGGCCTCTACGAGCAGCAGACGCACCACCTGCTGTGCCCCTGCCACCAGTCGACCTTCGACGTCACTCAGGACTGCAAGGTCATCTTCGGCCCGGCCCGGCGGCCGCTGCCGCAACTCAAGATCACCGTCGACGACGCGGGCTACCTCGTCGCCCCCCAGGGCTTCATGGAGCCCGTGGGACCGAGCTTCTGGGAGCGTGCCCGATGAGCACCATTCACGAGTCCCGTCCCGCCGACGCCCTGCGCGCCGGCGACCGGCAGGCGGACGAACGAGCCTCCGCCCAGAAGCCACTCGGTGGCATCGCCGGGTGGATGGACGACCGCCTGGGTGCCGCCAAGGGCGTCTCCTTCCTGGCCAAGAAGGTCTTCCCCGACCACTGGTCCTTCATGCTCGGCGAGATCGCGATGTACTCGATGATCATCTGCCTGCTCACCGGTGCGTTCCTGACGTTCTGGTTCGTCCCGAGCGCCAGCCCGGTCGTCTACGACGGGTCCTACGTCCCGCTCCAGGGCGTGACGATGTCCGACGCCTACCGCTCCACCCTCGGGATCTCCTTCGACATCCGCGGTGGACTGCTGATCCGCCAGATCCACCACTGGGCCGCACTGGTCTTCATCGTCTCCGTGTTCGTGCACATGGCCCGCGTCTTCTTCACCGGCGCGTTCCGCAAGCCGCGTGAGATCAACTGGGTGTTCGGCACCATCCTGTCGATGCTCGCCTGCATCGAGGGCTTCGCGGGCTACTCGCTGCCCGACGACCTGCTGTCGGGCACGGGCATCCGCGCCATGAACGGCTTCGTCCAGTCCGTGCCGGTCATCGGTTCGTACATGGCCTACTTCATCTTCGGCGGCGCGTTCCCGGGCGAGGCGATCATCCCGCGCCTCTACTCCGCGCACGTCCTGCTGATCCCGGCGATCCTCGTCGGACTCTTCACGGCGCACATCCTGCTCGTCTTCGTGCACAAGCACACCCAGTTCCCCGGGCCGGGCCGCACCAACAGCAACGTCGTGGGCTACCCGCTGCTGCCGGTCTACATCGCCAAGGCCGGAGGCTTCTTCTTCATCGTCTTCGGCGTCATCGCCCTGATCTCGGCAGTCGTCACGATCAACCCGATCTGGGCCTACGGTCCCTACGACCCCTCCGCGATCACCGCCGGGTCGCAGCCCGACTGGTACATGGGCTTCGCCGATGGCGCGCTGCGCCTGCTGCCGGGTTGGCTCGAGTTCGAGACGTTCGGCTTCACGTGGAGCATGAACATCTTCCCCGGCTCGATCCTGCTGCTGCCGATCATGTGGGGCATCATCGGCGCCTACCCGTTCGTCGAGGCGTGGGTCACGGGTGACAAGCGCGAGCACCACCTGCTCGACCGCCCGCGCAACGCCCCCACGCGCACTGCGATCGGCGTCGCCGGCATCTCCATGTACCTCGTGCTCTTCATGGCGGCGGGCAACGACCTGATGGCGATCAAGCTGCACCTGTCGATCAACGACATCACCCAGGTGCTGCGCCTGCTGTTCTTCGTCGCCCCGGTCGTCACGTTCTGGATCACCAAGCGGATCTGCCTCAGCCTTCAGCGCGCCGACCGCCAGAAGGTCCTGCACGGTCGCGAGACCGGCACGATCTGGCGCTACGCCGACGGCCGGTTCGAGGAGATCCACGCGCCGCTCACCCCGGAGGAGCGCTGGCCCCTCGTCCAGCACGAGTCGCTCGCTCCCCTGCAGCTGTCCGCGACCAAGGACGCCAACGGGGTGGACAACCCGGTCAGCCGCAAGCAGCGGCGCCGTGCGCGGTTGTCGCACTTCTACTTCAACGACCGCGTGGCTCCCCCGACGCCGGCGGAGCTCGAGGCCGAGCACCACGCCCACGAGCACGTGGCTGCTCCCACCGGGGAGCACGAGGCGATCGAGGCGGCAGGTGCCGGGCAGGAGCGCGAGACGATCAAGGCTGACAGGCACCGCGGCTGAGGCGCGGTCCAGCGGCACCGAGAGGGGCTCCCCCAGCGGGGAGTCCCTCTCGTGGTATGCGGGCCGGGTGTGACCGGCGGTCGTCGGATCCCTCGTCCTCGGACTGGTCTCCGCCCTGGGCACGACCGTGGAGGTCGTGCGCCGTCGGGCACAGCAGCGTCCAGGCCGCTTGGTCGTACGCCGTCGCTCGGACGCCTGCCCCCGGCACGCGCCGACGGCGACGGAGACGGCCACTGAGCCGTGCTGCGCGTGACCGGGCCCCGATTTCTGCTGCTCTGATGGTGCTCGGCCCGCCTGCAGGTCCGTGACAGACTCCGTGCCATGCAGCACCTGTCCGACGCGGAGTTCGAGGAGGCGGTCGGCGACGCCCTCGACTCGATTCCCGAGGAGCTCGCACGCGCCATGGACAACGTCGTCGTCCTCGTCGAGCAGGAGCCACCGCCCGAGGAGCCAGACCTGCTCGGCGTCTACGACGGGACACCGCTGACCGAACGGGACAGCTGGTGGGAGGCCGGCGCGCTCCCGGACCGGATCACCATCTTCCAGGGACCGCTCGAGCGCATGTGCACGACGCCCCAGGAGCTGCGGGACGAGATCGCCGTCACGGTGGTGCACGAGGTGGCCCACCACTTCGGGATCGACGACGCGCACCTGCACGAGCTCGGCTGGGGCTGACCCTCCCATGTCTCCCATTCGGGACAGTTTCGCCAATCCCCTGTCCTTGCCTCTTCACATGGGATACGGCCGGAGTTAACGTCGAGGAACCGACAACCCGATCGGATGGAGGTGCGCACAGATGTCCTCTCCCACACGATCGCACTGCGAGCCGCTCGGCCCGTGAACGGGCAGCTCCAATCGAAGGGGAAGGCCACCCGGCCTTCCCCTTCGTTGTTCCCGCCGGCCGCCGCCATGCGACCCCCGGGGGCCGCGTGGCTAGGGTGCTTCAATGACGACATCCTCCGAGAAGATCGTGGTGACCGGTGCGGCCGGCAAGGCCGGCCGTGCCGCCGTGGCCGAGCTGCTCGAGCACGGCTACCGGGTCACCGCCACCGACGTGGCAGCTGCACCGGACGGGCTTCGCGCTCCCTACCTGCGTGCCGACCTGACCGACCACGGTCAGGTCGTCGACGTCCTGGACGGTGCCGACGCCGTGGTGCACCTGGCCAACATCCCCGCTCCCGGACTGCGGCCGGCGGCCCGCACGCTGACCGAGAACACGACGATGAACGCGCACGTCTTCCTCACGGCGCAGACGCTCGGCCTGCGCAAGGTCGTCTGGGCCTCGAGCGAGACCACCCTCGGCCTCGCGTTCAGCCCTGAGGCTCCCCCGCGCTACGTCCCTGTGGACGAGGACCACTTCCCCCACCCGGAGTCGACGTACGCCCTCTCCAAGGTGCTCTCCGAGTCGATGGCGGCGCACATCAGCAACTGGAGCGGAATTCCCTTCGTCGGCCTGCGCTTCAGCAACATCTTCACCGACGAGGACTACCGGGCGGTGCGCTCCTTCCAGGCGGATGCCACGAGCCGCATGTGGAACCTGTGGGGCTACATCGACGTGCGTGACGCCGCCGCCTCGTGTCGCAACGCGCTGCAGGCCGACACGAGTGGTTCGGTCAACGTCATCATCGCGAACGACGACACCATCATGGAGCGGCCCAGCGCCGAGCTGCTGCGAGAGGTCTTCCCGGCTGTCGAGGTGCGCTCCGAGCTGAAGGGGCGCGAGACGCTGCTGTCCAACGCCCTCGCCCGGCGCCTGATCGGCTTCGGCCCGCAGCACGGCTGGCGTGGTGGCATCCCGGCCTGACGGCATACGGCCGCCTCAGGACCGGCCCCCAGCGGCACGACGCACTGGGAGAGCCAGGGGTGACACCCCAAAGACACCCCTGGGACCGCTCGGGACGACGTGAAAGGGCCCCGGTCGCAGACCGGGGCCCTTCGTGTCCTGGCGACTGCTGGGATCGCTGTGTGCGGACCCAGCAGCCGGGTCAGACGGAGTACTCGCCCGAGAAGGACTCGAACACCCAGAGGCAGACGGCGACGACGCCGAGGAAGGCACCGATGATGAAGAGCCACCAGCCGACTGCCAGGCCGGCGAACATGATGGCACCGGACCCTGCGAGCCACAGCGGGGTCCAGGAGCTCGCGACGAAGTAGCCGTAGTTGCCCTCGGCGTCCTCGATCTCGCCGGCCGCGTTGTCCTCGGGACGCAACGGCAGCTTCTTGCCCGTCATGTAGAGGTAGAAGCCCGTGAGGGCGAAGAGCAGCGCGCTCAGCGTCAGGGCGGTGGTGCCGATGGGCTCCCACGTGGACCAGAAGCCGTAGATGAGCGTGACCGGGACGAAGAAGCCGAGGAGGTAGAGGAAGAGCTTGGTCTCGATACGCATCGGGTCAGTGCTCCCGCTTCTCGGACTCGGTGGCGACCCGGTGGTCTCCGTGGCCCTCGTGTTCGCCGCGGACGTCGGCCGGGCCCATGACCTGAACGAGGGTGCTCTGGTCGGCGACCGCCGTCTGCCCGGCCCCCACCTCAGGGTGGTGCAGGTCGAAGGCCGGTCGCTCGGAGCGGATCCGCGGGAGCGAGGTGAAGTTGTGGCGCGGCGGTGGGCACGAGGTGGCCCACTCCAGCGAGCCACCGAAGCCCCACGGGTCGTCGGACTCGACCATCGGCGCGTGCCGCCACGTCTTCCAGACGTTGTACAGGAACGGGATCATCGACGCGCCGAGCAGGAAGGCGCCGAGGCTCGAGACGATGTTGGCCGCCTGGAACCCCTCCTCCGGCAGGTAGTCCGCGTAGCGCCGTGCCATGCCCTCCACACCGAGCCAGTGCTGGATGAGGAAGGTGGTGTGGAAGCCGATGAACAGCATCCAGAAGTGGATCTTGCCCAGCCTCTCGTCCAACATCCGTCCGGTCATCTTGGGCCACCAGAAGTAGAAGCCGGAGAACATCGCGAACACCACGGTGCCGAAGACGGTGTAGTGGAAGTGCGCGACGACGAAGTAGCTGTCGTTGAGGTGGAAGTCGAGCGCCGGGCTGGACAGGATGATGCCGGTCAGGCCGCCGAACAAGAACGTCACGAGGAAGCCGATCGCCCAGATCATCGGGGTGGCCATGACGACCTTGCCGCCCCACATCGTGCCGATCCAGTTGAAGAACTTCACCCCCGTGGGCACCGCGATGAGCATCGTCATGACCGCGAAGAAGGGTAGGAGCACCTGCCCGGTCGCGTACATGTGGTGCGCCCAGACGCTCGCCGACAACGCCGCGATCGCGATCGTGGCGAAGACCAGCGTCTTGTAGCCGAAGAGCGGCTTGCGGGAGAAGACCGGCATGACCTCGCTGATGATGCCGAAGAACGGCAGCGCGATGATGTAGACCTCCGGGTGCCCGAAGAACCAGAACATGTGCTGCCACAGCATCGCCCCGTTGTTCTCCGGCTGGAAGATCTGCATCCCGAACCGGCGGTCACCACCAAGGGCGAAGAGCGCCGCGGCGAGGATCGGGAACGCCATGATCACCAGCAGCGAGGTAACGAGCACGGTCCACGTGAACATCGGCATGCGGAACATGGTCATGCCGGGGGCCCGCATGCAGATGATCGTGGTGATGAAGTTGACGGCGCCCAGGATCGTGCCGAACCCGGCGAGGGCCAGGCCGAAGACCCACAGGTCGCCCCCGAGGCCGGGGGTGTAGCTGGCGTCGGAGAGGGGGGCGTACGCGTACCAGCCGAAGGAGGCTGCGCCTTGCGGCGTCAGGAACCCGGCCGAGGCGATGAGGCCACCGAAGAGGTAGAGCCAGTAGGCGAACATGTTGAGGCGCGGGAACGCGACGTCGGGGGCGCCGATCTGCAGCGGCATGATCGCGTTGGCGAACCCGGCGAAGAGCGGCGTCGCGAAGAGCAGCAGCATGATCGTGCCGTGCATCGTGAACAGCTGGTTGTACTGGTCGACGTTGTCCACGACCTGCAGGCCAGGCGCCATGAGCTCGGCGCGGATGAGCAGCGCCAGGGCGCCGCCGAGCAGGAAGAAGACGAACGAGGAGATGAAGTAGAGGTTGCCGATGACCTTGTGGTCGGTCGTCGTCACCCACTTGACGAACGTCTGGCCCTTGGACAGGCGCGGCCGAGCGGGCCGGACGCCCGTGGCGGTCGCCTCACGGTTGAGGGTTGCTGATGTCATCGGTTGCTCTCAGTGCGGGCAGGTGCAGGGATCTTCTGGATGTCGCCGGGGACCATCTCCTCGCGGCTGACGTTGACGGGGATGAGGCCCTCGTTGCCGATGGACTTCAGGCGCGCCATCTCCTGGTCGTACTCGTTCTGGGGGACGACCTTGACCATGAACAGCATCTGGGAGTGGTAGGCGCCGCAGAACTCTGCGCACTTGCCCTGGAACGTCCCCACCTGGGTGGGCGTGACCTGGAAGCCGTTGGTCTTGCCCGGGATGATGTCCATCTTCATGATGAATGCAGGGATCCAGAAGCTGTGGACCACGTCGCGGGAGTTGAGCACGAACTGGACCCGCTTGTTGACGGGCAGGTAGAGGACGGGCATCTGGGCTCGCTTGCCCGTGGTGCCGTCGAGCTCGGTGTGGACACCGGTCTCGTGGACGTTGGAGTCGACGTAGTTGAAGTCCCAGCTCCACTGCTTCGCGACGACGCTGACCGTCAGGTCCTTCTTCGTGTTCGTCTCGACCAGCCTGGCCTCGTCACGCGCGGTGTACCAGAAGAACACAGCGATCATGAACACCGGGATGACGGTGTAGAGCAGTTCCATCGGCACGTTGTAGCGCAGCTGCACGGGGAGAGAGCCGTCGTCGTCCTTGCGCCGGCGGTAGCGGATCGCGGCGTAGATGATCAGGCCCCAGGTGATGGCGCCCACACCCAGCACGGCGATCCAGCTGGGGATCCAGAGGTCTGTGACCAGCCGCCCGGTGTCGGACACGGCGCCGGGCAGGTATCCGTTGGACACCTGCGTCTGGCAACCACCGAGGGCGAGCGTTGCGAGGCCGGCGACGCCGGCGGTGCCGACCAGGCGGCGACGCCCGGTCCTCGCCACCACCGACGTCACCACGGGCGTGGCCGCTGGGGTGTCTTCGTGCTCAGGCACCAGGTGCACCTTTCGTTCAGTACGTGGGCGCGCGTGGCGCGCGTCGAGCTGCTTCACGTCAATCCGTAGGCCCGGCAAGGCCCACGGCGCAACCCTACCGCCCCATTCGTCACGCCGTCCGTAGGGGGCGGCTAACGTTGCAGGGTGGTCAGTCACGATCCGGGCACGAACCCTCGACCCGATGCGCCGGCCTCCGCGAAGCCTCCCTCAGCGACGCCCTTACCCACGTCCGGGACGACGCCCCAGCCTCCTCGGGACGCGTTCGCACCGGCCTCACGGCACCTGCTCGACGCGGCAGCCGGCCCGCTGCACCCGGTCGCGCGCGAGACGCTCCGCGCCGCGGTCGAGGTGGGCTGGGCAGACCCCGACCGGCTGCACGCCGAGGGGCGACGCGCCCGCGCCCTGCTCGACCGCTCGCGGCAGGTGCTGGCCGCCGGGCTCGGGGTGCAGCCGGCCGAGGTGAGCTTCCTGCCCAGCGGGCCGGCCGCGCTCGCCCGGGCCGTCGACGGGGTGGCGTATGCCGCCCGCCGCCGCGGGGCGCGCACCGTGGCCTCCGCGGTCGAGCACTCCGCCGCCCTCGTGCCCGGCCGGTCCCGGGCCGCGGCTGCCGGGGACGCGTCCCTGCTCGTCGAGGTTCCCGTGGACGAGGCCGGCCGCGTCGACCTCGATGCCTGGGCAGCGGCCCTGGCCGTGGACCGAACGGTCGTGGCGGCCCTGCAGAGCGCCAACGGCGAGGTGGGCACCCGCCAGCCCCTCGGCCGGGCCCGGGACCTCGCGGCCGCCCGGGGCGTACCCCTGGTCGTCGACGCCATGGCCTCCCTGGGCCGCGACGACGTGCCGGCCGACTGGGACGTGCTCGTCGGGGACGCGCGCTCGTGGGGCGGGCCGCCGCTGGGCGTGCTCGTCGTGCGCGAGGGCGTGCGGTGGCAGTGGGTGGATGCGCGGGCGGACGTGGAGCACGGCCGTGCCGAGGTCACTCCCTGGGTCCCGCTCGCCCTCGCGGCGGCGGAGGCCTGGCAGCAGACGGCCTCGACCCGCGCGGACGACGCCGGCACGACGCGGTCGCTGGTGGCGGCGATCCGAGCGGCCGCCTCGGCGGTGCCCGACACCGAGGTCGTCGGCGACCCCGACGACCGCCTCCCGCACGTGGTCACCTTCTCCAGCCTCTTCGTGGACGGCGAGGCCGTGGTCGGGGCCTTCGACCGGGCGGGCTTCGCCGTCGCCAGCGGCTCGGCCTGCACCTCGAGCACGCTCGAGCCGAGCCACGTGCTGGCCGCGATGGGGGTGTTGACCCACGGCAACGTGCGGGTCACCCTGCCCCTGCCCGCCGTCTCCCCCGCCCTGGCCGACGACGTGGCGGCCTTCGTCTCCGCCCTGGCGCCCACGGTCGCCGGGGTGCGGGCCGAGCTGGGCGTGGCGGGCCTGTGAGCGCCGGCGAGGAGACCGTCCTCGACGCCCGCGGTCAGCGGTGTCCCCTGCCCGTCATCCGCCTCGCCCGACTGGTGCACGACCGGCCCGACGTCGGGGTGGTGGTGGTCCTGGCGACGGACCCGGCCGCCGCGCACGACGTCCCGGCCTGGTGCCGGATGCGGGGCCACCGCTTCCTCGAGGCCCGTGCGGAGGGCGACCACGCGGCATACGTCGTCGAGGTGGCTACGCCCAGCACCTCGGCAGCGGGGCGTTGAGCACCGTCGGCAGGATCGCGAGGTACTCCTCCCGCGGGACCTCGCGCACTCCGAGCGTCGCGAGGTGGGGCGTCTGCCACTGGACGTCGACGATGCGGCGCGGGTCGCCGTCGGCGAGGAGCAGGTCCCGAAGGCCCACGAGCGCGACCTTCGAGGCGTCCCGCACGTGGTGGAACATCGACTCACCGGCGAAGAGGCCGCCGATGGCCACGCCGTAGAGGCCGCCGACGAGCCGGCCGTCCTGCCAGGCCTCGATGGAGTGTGCCCACCCTGCGCGGTGCAGCTCGACGTAGGCGTCGATGATGGTCGGGGTGATCCAGCGACCGTCGCGGTCGGGCGCCGCGCAGGCCTCGATGACCCCGAGGAAGTCGGTGTCGACGCGGACCTCGAAGTGCGCAACCGCCTTGCGCAGCGACCGGCTGACCTTGAGCTCGCGTGGGCGCAGGACGCCCCTGGGGTCCGGGGACCACCAGCCGAGCGGCTCGGCGCCGTGGTCGCCGATGCCCATCGGGAACACCCCGACGGAGTACGCCTCGTAGAGGGTCGCGACGTCGAGGTCGGCGCCGATCCCCACCAGGTCCTCCCCCGGCGGCACGCGCTCGAGCGCGAAGTCCCAGGAGGTGGGCGGTGGCGGCGTGGGCACTGACGGCTCCCGGCTCTCGTGCGGCTGCTTGGCGGGGCGGGCGGGTCGTCAGCGTCCGGGGAGGGGCGTCACGGCCGCGGGCAGGTGATGTGCGGGGCGATCTCGTCGGCCGAGTCGGGGCCGTACGCCTCAGCGAGCCGCTCGAGGAAGCGCGCCTTGCCGAGCGCGTACTCCTGCGTGCCCACCGTCTCGATGACGTAGGTGGCGAGCATGGAGCCGAGCTCCGCGCAGCGCTGCACGGGCAGCCCGACGGCCAGGCCGGTCAGGTAGCCGGCGCGGAAGGCGTCGCCGACACCGGTCGGGTCGGCCTTGCACACCTCGCGGGCGACCTTGACCTCGACGGGGTGCTCGCCGCGCACCCGGACGGTGACGCCGTCCTTGCCCCGGGTCTTGACCTGCACGCGCACCCGGTCGGCCAGCTCGTCCTCGCTCCAGCCGGTCTTCTGGCAGGCGAGGTGGCTCTCGTACTCGTTGGTGAAGAGGTAGTCGGCGCCGTCGATGAGGCGCTCGATGGTGGGGCCGTCGCAGAAGGCCAGCTGCTGCGAGGGGTCGGCGGCGAAGGGGATGCCGCGGGAACGGCACTCGTCGGTGTGGCGCAGCATCGCCTCGGGGTCGTTGGCCCCGATCACGACGAGGTCGAGCCCGCCTACGCGCTGGGCCACAGGGGCCAGCTCGATGTCGCGGGCCTCGGTCATGGCTCCGGCGTAGAAGGTCGCGATCTGGGCCATGTCGCGGTCGGTCGTGCAGATGAAGCGGGCCGTGTGCTGGGACTCGGAGTAGTGGACGGCGCCGCAGTCGACGCCGTGGCGCTCGAGCCAGCTGCGGTAGTCGGTGAAGTCCTCGCCGACCGCACCGACGAGCAGCGGCCGCTGGCCGAGGTTGGCCATGCCGAACGCGATGTTGGCCGCGACCCCGCCCCGGCGGACCTGCAGGTCAGAGGTCAGGAACGACAGGGAGATCTTGTCGAGCTGCTCGACGACGAGCGAGTCGGCGAAGAGCCCGTCGAAGGTCATGAGGTGGTCGGTGGCGATGGAACCGGTGATGGCGATCTGCACGGGACGAACCTACCCGGCCGGGGGCCGACCTCCACCACGGCTGCCCCTCGCCCACCGCCCCGGGCCTGCGCTGCCGGGACTGTCCGGGGATGCGGAAGGGCCCGACCGTGGCGGTCGGGCCCTTCCGGTGCTGCTGGGCTGCTGCTGGGTGGTGCGAGCGGCTCAGCTGAAGGAGTCGCCGCACGCGCAGCTGCTGCCGGCGTTCGGGTTGTCGATCGTGAAGCCCTGCTTCTCGATCGTGTCGGCGAAGTCGATCGTGGCGCCCTCGAGGTACGGGGAGCTCATCCGGTCGACGACGACCTCGACACCGTCGAAGTCGCGGACGAGGTCACCGTCGAGCGTGCGCTCGTCGAAGTAGAGCTGGTAGATCAGGCCCGAGCAGCCGCCGGGCTGGACACCCACGCGCAGGCGGAGGTCGTCGCGACCCTCCTGCTCGAGCAGGCTCTTGACCTTCGTGGCCGCGACGTCCGTCAGGACGACACCGTGGGCGGGAGCCTCGGTCTGAACCTCGGCGGGAGATGCGTTCGTCTCGACACTCATGTGTTGGTCCTTCACGTCGTGGAGCATGGGTCTGGAGTGACAACCCTTGCGGCGCCGGATGTGTTCCCGGGCGCCTTCCCACCATACGTCCGGGGTGCGGCAAACGGTGCACGCTCCCCCCTCGAAGGAGTCCTGGGCGGGATCCGGGGTCGCTTCGGACCGGTGGGACCGCTCAGGAGGTCGACGGCGACCAGGTGCGCGCGACGCGCGCGGCGCGGTCGGCCAGCCGTGCGGCCGGCTCGGCGAGCGCGGCGGCCACCTGGTCGGGACGTTCGGCGACGGCATACACGCCCGAGAGCCCGGCCGTCATGGCCTCACGACGCCCGACGAGAGACTGCCCGGGGACGGCGACGACCGGGACGCCGACCCGTGCGGCCGCCTCGGCGACGCCGACGACGACCTTGCCCCGCAGCGACTGCCAGTCGAAGCTGCCCTCCCCCGTGACGACGAGGTCGGCCGCCGCGACGAGGTCGACGAAACCGACCGCGTCGATAACGGCCTCGACGCCGGAGACCCGACGGGCGCCGAGGAGGTGCAGCGCGTAGCCCAGGCCGCCGGCCGCGCCGGCGCCGGGCTCCCGCTCGGGCTTGAGGAGGTTCCCGGTCAGCAGGTCGCGCGCCGGGGGCCGCACCCGGGAAACGACGCTCGCGAAGTGGCCCAAGGCGCTCTCGAGCCGCTGGGCCTCCTCCTCCGAGGCGCCCTTCTGTGGTGCGAAGACGGCGCTCGCCCCCTTGAGCCCGAGCAGCGGTGAGTCGACGTCGCTCGCGATGACGAGGTCGACCCCGCGCAACCGGTCACGGGCGGCGTCCAGGCCGGCGACGTCCGAGGGCGTCGTGGCGGCCAGGGCCAGCCCTCCGCGCCCGAGTCGCTCGGCGGCACCGACCCCGAGTGCGGCCAGCAGGCCCGCCCCGGCGTCGTTGGTGCCGGAGCCGCCGAGGCCCACGACCACCCGCCGGGCGCCCGCCTCGAGAGCCGCGAGCAGGAGCGTGCCCACGCCGGTGGTCGTCGTCCGCGTCGGTTCCCGCTCGTCGGGCGCCAGCAGGTGCAGTCCCGCGGCCTGGGCGGACTCCACGTATGCCGTCCGCCCGCCCGCGCCGGTCATCAGCAGGATCGACCCGGGCACCTCCCGGCCCAGCGGGTCGGTGGTGACGACCGCGTGCACCTCGCCGTGGAGGTTCTCGGCGAGGACGTCCACGAAGCCGGGGCCGCCGTCGGAGAGCGGGACCAGCGTGAGCCGGTCGCCGGGGGCGGTCCGCCCCCACCCCTCGGCGATGGCAGCTGCGGCCTGGCTCGCCGTGAGGGTGCCGGTGTAGCAGTCGGGGGCGATGATCACGTGCACGGCGGCATCCTGCCACTGCCGACGTGTGGACAGGCGGCAGCCGGTGGCCGCCTTCGACGGCCCGGCGCAGGGCGAGGGGAGCCGGTGCCGGCAGTCCGCGCAGCGGCATACGATTCGGCCATGACGACCGACACGGCCACGGCACGCGCAGCGGGACCCGCCCCGCTCCCCCTCCTCGTGCTCGGCAGCGGCACCGACCTGCACACGGAGCGAGGAGTCGAGTGCCCCGGTGAGCTGCCCGCCCCATCTGCCCCCGACCTGGTCGAGCGTGCCCGCGCCGCGAAGGCGGCCCTGGGTGACCGGGTCTTCGTCCTCGGCCACCACTACCAGCGCGACGAGGTCATCGAGTTCGCCGACGTGACGGGTGACTCCTTCAAGCTCGCCCGCGACGCGGCGGCCAGGCCCGACGCGCCCTACATCGTCTTCTGCGGCGTGCACTTCATGGCCGAGTCGGCCGACATCCTCACGAGCGACGAGCAGGCCGTGATCCTGCCCGACCTGGCTGCCGGGTGCTCGATGGCCGACATGGCCGCGATCGCGCAGGTCGAGGACTGCTGGGAGCAGCTGGCCGCGGCCGGCGTCGCCCGGCAGACCATTCCCGTGACCTACATGAACTCGTCGGCCGCCATCAAGGCGTTCACCGGGCGCCACGGCGGCACCATCTGCACCAGCTCCAACGCCGCCACCGCCCTCGACTGGGCCTTCGAGCAGGTGGGCGGCGTCGACGGCACGGGCAAGGTCCTCTTCCTCCCCGACCAGCACCTCGGCCGCAACACCGCCGTGCGCGAGCTCGGCCTCACCCTCGACGACTGCGTCGTCTGGGACCCGCACCGCCCGAACGGCGGCCTGACCGCCGAGCAGCTCGAGGCGGCGCGGATGATCCTGTGGCGCGGACACTGCTCGGTGCACGGCCGCTTCTCGGTCGACGCGGTCGAGGCGGCCCGTCGCGACATCCCCGGCGTCAAGGTCATCGTCCACCCCGAGTGCCGCTACGAGGTCGTCGAGCTCGCCGACGAGGTCGGCTCCACGGAGAAGATCATCCAGACCATCGCGGCCGCACCCGCAGGCAGCTCGTGGGTCGTCGGCACGGAGCTCAACCTCGTGCGCCGGCTGGCACGGCAGTTCCCCGAGCAGCACATCGCCTTCCTCGAGAAGAACGTCTGCTACTGCTCGACGATGAACCGGATCGACCTGCCGCACCTGGTGTGGGCGCTCGAGTCCCTCGTCGAGGGACGTGTGGTCAACCCCATCCGCGTCGACCCCACGGTCGCCGCCGAGGCCCGGGCGGCGCTCGACCGCATGCTTGCCCTGCCCGGCAAGACGCACAAGGACTGAGACCGGGTGTCCGACGCCCCACGAAGGCAGCGCGCACTGGACCGCGTGGCCGTCATCTCCGACGTCCACGGCAACGTGACGGCGCTGCGCGCGGTGATCGCCGACATCGAGGCCCGCGGCATCGAGCGCACCGTCAACCTCGGCGACGTCGTGGGCAAGGGGCCCCGCGGGGCCGAGGCGGTCAAGCTGTGCCGCGAGGCGTGCGAGGTCACGGTCCGCGGCAACTGGGACACCTTCATCTCGGCCAGGGACAAGCAGGCGTGGGAGCACGGCCAGTGGGTGCGCGACGAGCTCGACGACGACGAGATCGCTTGGCTGTCAAGGCTGCCCAACGCCTACGAGCTGGTGATGAGCGGCCGACTCATCCGCCTCTTCCACGCCTCTCAGACGAGCGAGTTCCACCGTGTGCACGTCCATCACACGCAGGAGCAGTTCCGCGGCATGTTCACCAACACCGACTTCACCGGCGAGTTCACGGCCGGGGGCCAGGAGCCCGGAGCGACTCCCGACGTCGTCGGCTACGGCGACATCCACAGCGCCTACCTCGAGGTCGACGAGGGCCTGACGCTCTTCAACGCCGGCGCGGTCGGCAACCACCTCGACGCGCCGAGCGCCCCCTACGCGGTCCTCGAGGGAGTGCTCGACTCCCCCGAACCCGCGCCGTTCTCGGTGTCCTTCCCCCGGGTCCCCTACGACATCGAGGCGGAGGTCGCGGTGGCGTACGAGCTCGGCATGCCCGAGGCGGACGCCTACGCGCTGGAGCTGCGCGAGGGCATCTTCCGGGGCTCGGCCTCGGCCTCGTCGGGCGGCTGACGAGCCCGAGGTGGCTCGGGTGGGCGCCGGACGCGGCGGTCACTGAGGCCCGGCGCGCTGAGCGGCATACCTTCGCCCGGGAGCCAGCACGGCTCCCGGGCGACGCGTACGTATGCCGCTCGGCTCAGCGGGTGCGCTGCAGCGCTCCCAGCCGGGCGAGGAAGACGGCCTCGGCGACGCAGACCTTCTCGAACTCGCCGAGGTGGAGCGACTCGTTGGCGCCGTGGGCGCGCGTGTCGGGGTCCTCGACGCCGGTGACGATGATGGAGGCCTCGGGGAAGCGGGCGACGAAGTCGGAGATGAACGGGATTGACCCGCCGACCCCCATGTCGACCGGCGCGGTGCCCCAGGCATCGGCGAAGGACGCGCGCGCCTCGTCGTAGATCGGGCCGTCGGCATCGGCCGCGAAGCCGGAGCCGTGCTCCTCGAGCTCGACGGTCACCTTCGCGCCCCACGGCGCGTGCTCCAGCAGGTGCTGCTCCAGCAGCTCGAACGCCGCTGCCGGGTCCTGGGCCGGAGCCAGGCGCATCGACACCTTCGCGGCGGCCCGGGCGGCGAGTGTGTTCGACGCCTTGTCGACCGACGTCACGTCCATGCCGATGGTGGTGATGGAGGGCTTGTTCCAGAGGCGCGTCAGGATGGAGCCCGTGCCGATGAGGTCGACACCGTCGAGCAGGCCCGACTCCTCGCGGAAGCGCGCCTCGTCGTAGTCGAGCTCGGCCGCGGTGCCCTCGTCGAGGCCCTTCACGGCCACGTTGCCGTCCTCGTCGTGCAGGCTGGCCAGCAGCCGGATGAGCGCGGTCACGGCGTCGGGCGCGGCGCCGCCGTACATGCCCGAGTGCACCGAGTGGTCCAGCGTCTGGACGCGGACCACGGCCCGGACACCTCCGCGCAGCGTGGTGGTGAGGGCCGGCTCGCCGATGGCCCAGTTGCCGGAGTCGGCGATGACGATGGCGTCGGCGGACAGGCGGTGGCCGTGCTTCTCGAGGATCTGCGGAAGCGACGCCGAGCCGAACTCCTCCTCGCCCTCGACGAAGACGGTGACGCCGACGGGAAGTTGGCCGGAGTGAGCCCGCAGTGCCGCGACGTGCGCCATGACGCCGGCCTTGTCGTCGGCCGCGCCACGGCCGTAGAGCCGACCGTCACGCTCGGTGGGCTCGAACGGCGGGGTGTCCCAGTCGGCGTCGTCGCCCGGCGGCTGCACGTCGTGGTGGGCGTAGAGGGTGACGGTGGGCGCCCCCTCGGGTCCGTCGAGGTGCCCGATGACGGCGGGTCGCCCGCCCTCCTGGACGATCTCGACGTCGAGCCCCTCACGGCGGAGCAGCTCGGCCACGGCCTCGGCGCTGCGCGCCACCTGGCTCTGGTCGAACGAGGACGCCGAGACGCTCGGGATGCGCACGAGCTGCTCGAGGTCGGCCCGGACCTGCGGCATCAGGCCTGCCACGCGGTCGCGGAGCTGCTGGATCTGGTCGGGGGTGAGCGCGTCATCAGTCACCCCCCGACCCTATCGAGTGCCTTCCGCGCCGGGACTGCACGACTAGGGTGGCGGACGTGGTGGATGCGCCGCTGCCGGACCCCGCGCTCGTGGTCCTCGTCGGGCCCTCGGGCGCCGGCAAGTCGACGTGGGCCGCGGCACGCTTCCGAGCGCAGGAGATCGTCGCCTCCGACGACCTGCGGGCCGTCGTGGGCAGCGGGCCCTCCGACCTGGGGGCGTCGGCCGACGCCTTCGAGCTGCTCGACCGAATCGTCGCGGCGCGGACCGGTCGCGGCCTCACGACAGTGGTCGACACCCTGGGGATGGAGCCGGAGCGGAGGCGTCGACACCTCGGCCTGGCCCGAGCGCGTGGCTTGCCCGCGGTCGCCGTCGTGTTCGAGACCCCTCTCGCGCTCGTTCGCCACCGCAACCGGATCCGCGACCGGCCGGTGCCTGCGGGCGTCCTGGCCGGGCAGGTGCGGCGCCTCGTGGACGCCGCCGCGCAGCTCCGGTCGGAGGGCTGGGACCAGGTCAGGGTCGTGGCCCCGGAGTCGGCCGCCAGCCCCCCTCCCCGGCCGCGGAGCGCACCGAGCAGCCGCAGCCACGACTTCGGGGTGATCCTCCAGGTGTCGCGGTTCCCTTGGGGGGAGGAGCCGCTCGCGTGGCTCACCGACATCGCCAGGGCGACGGACGAGGCCGGTCTGCAGGGAATCGCCCTGATGGATCACCTCATCCAGATCCCCCAGGCCGGTCGTGCCTGGGAGCCGCTCCCCGAGCTCTGGGTCACCCTCGGGGTCCTGGCCGGACTGGGCACGCGGTTGCGGCTCGGCCCCCTCGTCTCACCGGTGACGTTCCGCCCGGCCGGGATCACCGCCAAGGCAGCCGCGACTCTCGACGCGATCACCGGTGGAGGGACCTTCCTCGGCATCGGCGCGGGGTGGTGGGCCCGCGAGCACGCGGCATACGGCTTGCCCTTCCCGAGCCCGAAGGAGCGTCTCGACGGGCTCGAGAGTGCCATCGAGACGATCCGCGCCCTGTGGGCAGCCGGTACGAAACCGTATGCGGGCCAGCGTGTCTCACTGCCCGAGACCACGGGCTACCCGCGCCCGGCCGGCGCGGTGCCCATCGTCGTCGGAGGGACGGGAGCCCGCTCGCTCCGGGTCGCGGCCCGGCTCGGCGACGGCTGCAACGTGCCGAGCGACGACGCCACCCTCGAGCGCGCGATCCCGCTCCTCCGGGCCGAGTGCGACGCCATCGGTCGTCCTCACGAGGACGTGGCCGTGACCGTCCTCGACGTGCCCGTGGTGGGGCGCGACCGCGACGACGCCTGGGCGAGGGTCGAGCGGCTGCGAGGGCGCGCCCCGGCCGGCACCTTCGCGGCCCGGCACCACGCGGGCCCCGTCTCGGACCACCGTGACCGCTACGCCCGCCTCTTCGAGCGTGGCGTCAGCTCCGTGTTCCTCGCTCTTCCAGACCTGTCCACGCCCGAGGACGTCCTCGCGCTGGAGCCCCTGGGATCCTCGTGAGGCCATGGTCGACCCCGGACATGGACGACGCGGTGCGGGCGGCGTTCGAGGCAGTCCCCCGTGCCGACTTCCTCCCCCGTACCCAGCGGTGGCGCGCCGGCTTCGACGGTCCGATCGGGATCGGCCACGGCCAGACGAACTCCCAACCGCGCACTGTCGCAACGATGCTCACCCTGCTGGACGTCCGTCCTGGACAACGCGTGCTCGACGTGGGCTCCGGATCCGGCTGGACGACAGCGCTCCTCGGACACCTCGTCGGTTCGACCGGCACGGTCCTCGGCGTCGAGCTCGAGCCCGAGCTCGCCATCTGGGGAGCGAGGAACCTCTCCCGCACCGGCATGTCACAAGCCTCCATCCGCGTCGCCGAAGCGGGGGTCCTCGGCGCGCCCATAGAGGCGCCGTGGGACCGCATCCTCGTATCGGCCGGCGTGTCCACGCTGCCCTGGGTCCTCGTCGACCAGCTGGCGCCCCAGGGGCTGATGGTGATTCCCGTCGGTGGGCGACTGACCACTGCGGCCCTCGAGGCGGGGACGATACGGACCACCGGGCACGGGCCGTACCTGTTCGTTCCGCTGCGGTGACCGACGACCAGGCAGGCTCGCCGTCCTCGGTCCCCCAAACCCTCGACCGGAGTCGGTCGCGCAGCTCAAATCCGGGTGAAAGTGACTCTGCGGACTACGGGTTCGTCGTGTCAACGGTGGGAATAACCTGAATCCCAGGTGCCGTCAGCAGGGGTGGGTTGTATGAGCGTCTTCTTGGCCTCAGTCCGAGTTCGGGGACTGGTGTGCCGCGCTCAGGACGGACCGTCGCCGGCACCAGATCGGCGACGTATGCGCTCGGCCACACCGACAGGAGGTCGGCACGATGAACGACGTCCCTGACCCGCGAGGCAAGGGCAGTACCGAGATACTCGCGGCCGCGGATCTCCGGAAGACCTACGGAGACAGGGTGGCCCTGAAAGGCCTCACCTTCTCGCTCGACGCCGGAAGAGTGCTCGGCTTCCTGGGTCCGAACGGCGCCGGCAAGACGACCTCCATCCGGATCCTCACCACGATCCTTCGCCCGAGCTCCGGCTGGTTCAGCGTGGACGGGATCGGCTCCGACCAGCCGCAGGCGATCCGTCGCCGGATCGGTGTCCTCCCTGAAGGACTGGGTTTCCCGAGGCAGATGACGGCCTTCGGCTACCTGACGTACTTCGCGCAGCTCTACGGTCGGCCCGCCGGCGAGGCTAGACGGATCGCCACCGACCTGCTCGCGGACGTGGGCCTGCAGAACCGGGCGGACTCGAGCGTCGGCTCCTTCAGCCACGGCATGCGCCAGCGGCTCGGCATCGCTCGCGCACTCGTGAACGACCCGGCCGTGGTGTTCCTCGACGAACCGACGCTGGGGCTGGATCCGCGCGGGCAACGGGAGCTGTTGCGGCTGGTCCAGCGGATCGCCAGGGAGCGGGGCACGGGCGTCGTGCTGTGCAGCCACCTGCTGTCGGAGATCGAGGGCGTGTGCGACGACGTCGTGATCATGAACGCGGGGGTGGTCGTCGCCGAGGGGACCGTTGCCGAGGTCGTCGGAGCCTCCCATCCGGAGCTCGACCACGTCGTGCGCATACGCGTCCCGGTCGCCTCGATCCACAGGACCCAGGAGCTGTTGCAGGCGTTCCCCGGGATCGACGGCGACGTGCGATCGGAGGACTCCACGGGTTGGCTGGACGTCAAGCTCCACGCGTCCAACGGTTCGGGAGCGGACGAGTCCCGAGCCAGGAACGACCTGCTCGAGTCGCTCATCCGCGCGGATGTCCCCGTCCTGGGCTTCGACACCGGCGGCGGACGACTGGAGGACGTCTTCCTCAGGTTGACGGCTGAGGCCATTCGATGAGCGCGGACCTCTCCCTCGTCAGCGGGAGTGTGGTGGCGCAGGGTCGGACTGCTCCGGCATGGTGGCTCGTCTTCAAGCAGGAGTTCGTGGAGATGTGGGCCGGAGGACGCGTCCTGCGGTTCCTCACGCTCTACGCGGTCCTCATGTCGGTCACGGCCTACCTGCTGGCCACGAACAACGACCTGAAGCTGGTCACCATGAAGGCTGCGGTCGTGGTCGCCGTCACGTCGACCATCACCTTCGGGCTGTTCATGGGTCTGGTCATCGGCGCCGAGAGCATCAGTGGCGAACGGGAGCGAGCGACGCTGGAGCCGCTGCTCCTCACCCCGTCGGGTCCCCGACAGATCGTGCTGGGCAAGTTCCTGGCCGCCCTCTCCCCCTGGCCTGCGGCGTACTTCCTCGGGGTGCCCTACGTTGCGACGCTCTCGCACGGGGACCCGGTGCTCTGGACCGCCCTCTTCTGGGGTGCGGTGCTCGGCAGCCTGTTGTCGGTGGCCTTCGTGGGATTCGGCATGCTGGTGAGCATCTGGTCCGACTCCAGCAAGATCAGCCTCTTCGTGTGCCTGCTCGTGTACGCCGGGCTGCTGATCCCGGCCCAGCTCCCCACGGAGTTCCTCAACTCATCCGGTGGAGTCGTCGTCTCCGCCGTCGACCCCTTGGAGTCGGCCAGCCGGCTGCTCACCATGGTGGTCGACGAGAACAGGTCTCTGGGCGAGGCGTGGCTGTACCTCGTCGCCCCCGCCGTGGTCACCGCCATCATCACGGGGGTGCTCTTCCTCCACTCCGCACGGCGCGTTCGTCTCGCGGCGGAGTGACACGGCCGCCGCCTCGCCGGCGGCCCACCGCATCAGGCACCAGCCAGGAAAGGCATTGTCATGAGCGTGGCACAGGAGCGACGCAGTGCTCGGGTCGAGGCGGCGGAGCGGCGCGGGGTCGCCCTGCCGGTGTGGTGGTTGGTCTTCAGGCGCGAGTTCATCGACCTGTGGACCGGCGGGCGGGTGATGCTGCTGTTGATCCTCTTCAGCCTCGTGATGTCCGTGACGTCGGCACTGCGACAGCTCGAGAGCCAGCTCAGCCTGATCCCGCCGCTGGAGATGGCGTTCCTCACGATCCTCAGCGGCATCTCCTTCGGCATCTTCGTCGGGATGGTGCTCGGGGCGGACAGCATCAGCGGTGAGCGTGAGCGGGCGACCCTCGAGCCGCTGCTCCTGACTCCGGCCAAGCCGCGACAGGTCGTGTTCGGCAAGTTCCTCGCCGCCATGACCCCGTGGCCCGTGACCTTCCTGCTCACGATCCCGTACGTCGTCGTCCTCGCCCAGGGCTCCGACGCGGTGCAGGAGGGGTTGCTGCTGGGGGCCCTCCTCGGTGGTCTGCTCGCCCTCGCGTTCACCGGTTTCGCGATGCTCCTCAGCATCTGGT
Source organism: Terrabacter terrae (assembly GCF_039529575.1). NCBI lineage: Bacteria > Bacillati > Actinomycetota > Actinomycetes > Micrococcales > Intrasporangiaceae > Terrabacter > Terrabacter terrae. Next base: position 1,416,269 of record NZ_BAAANB010000021.1, on the reverse strand, counting down.
CCAAGTCGAACCGGGCGAGCCTCTTCGCGAGCCTGGTCGTCTACCTCGTCTTCCTCATCCCGACACAGTGGCCCGGTAGCGCCCAGAAGGGCGACCTCGGCTACCTGATCCAGCAGTTCAACCCTCTGCAGGCCTCGAGCGAGTTCCTGGAGAAGGTCCTCGTGAACAACCGGACCGTGGCGGAGAAGATGCCCTACCTGCTGGCGGCGATCTTCTCCGCGGTAGGGGTACTTGCCGTGCTCTTCCTGTATGCCGCCCCCCGGCTCCGTCTCGACCGGGACGCCGCCCGGTCGGCGTCCCGGTCCAGGCTCGCCCGACCGGGGCGGCTCGCGACCGTCCTTCTCGTCGGCGGCGCCGCCGCTGCCCTGGTCGCCGCGCCGGCCACGCGCGCCCAGGCCGCGCCCACGGTCGCCGGTCAGGGGCTGCAGATCGCTGTCGACCTGCGGTACAAGACGGTCAGCGCGGGCGACGAGGTCGAGTTCAACTCGGTCGTGACCAACGCAGGCGTGACGGCGACAGCGCCGCTCGCCGTCGCGATGAACATCGTCAAGACGGGCAAGGGCGAGCCGGTCGACCCCGAGGACTGGTCGCCGCAGCGGACCCAGCAGGTCGACACCCTCGCCCCCGGTGAGTCCAGCGAGCAGTCGTGGACGGTCGAGGCGATCCTGGAGGGCGACTACATGGTCTACCTGACGGTCCTGCCCCAGCCGCGCGGGCGCAACGCGACGTCGCAACCCGTCTCGAGCTCGGGCATCCACCTCACCGTGAAGGCGTTCGAGAAGACGAACCCGGGCGGCGTGCTCCCTGTGGCCATCGCGACCCCGCTCGCCCTGACGCTGATCGCCGTGCTCCCGACGCTCCGTCGCCGGCGCGCTCAGGCCGAGGCGCCCCAGGACGAGCTCTGACTCCGTCGCCGGCGTGCCGAGCCGTGCTCGCACCCGCCTGACCTCGCACCCGCCTGACAAGGAAGGAAACGGTCCAGATGGCCACTGCAGACTGCTGGAGTCCGACGCGACGGCGTCTCCTGATGATGGCGGCCGTCGCGGCCGGCGGTGCCCTGCTGGCGGGATGCAGCACGTCCCCGGGTCAGACGACGGCGCCTCCGGACGGGCCCTCGAGCGTCGGGTTCTCGTCGACGTCGACCGGTCCGGACCCGGACGAGCGCGGGACGGCGACGCAGGATCCGGGTGCCGGCAAGGCGGTCAGCGCCGGAACGATCCCGGTCGAGGTCGGCTCGGCGAGTGGGGCCAAGGAGTTCCACTACGACAAGGTGATGCTCACGGAGCCCGCCGGCCACAAGATCAAGCTCAGGTTCGTCAACCACACCGACTCGCAGGACGAGGTCGGGCACAACTGGGTCCTCGTCAGAGCCGGCCAGGAAGGCGCCGTCGTCTCCAGCGGCCAGGCGGCCGGAGACAACAACGACTGGCTGAACGTCGACGACCCGGCCATCGTCGCCCACACGCAGCTGATCGAGGGCGGCCAGAGCAACACGATCACCTTCTCCGCACCACCGGGCACCTACACCTACCTGTGCACCTTCCCCCAGCACTACGCTGCCGGCGAGAAGGGCACGCTCGTCATCAAGTAGGCGTTCTCGGGGACCGTTGTGCTCCGATCCGCGACGGTCCCCCAGCGACGATGCGGGGCCCGGCCCCTCTTCGGCTTAGAGTGTCCTCGTGTTCGGACGCAAGAAGACCCTCAACGACGAGCTCGGCACCACGGTCACCACCGACCAGCCGGAGCGACCCGGCGCCAAGAACCGGCCGACGCCGAAGCGGCGCGAGCAGGAGGCTCTCAACAAGCGTCCCCTGATCGTCACCGACCGCAAGGCGGCCGGCAAGCAGGACAAGACGGCCCGCCGGGAGGCGATGGCCAAGCAGCGCGTCGGCATGATGACGGGCGAGGACAAGTACCTCCCCGCCCGTGACAAGGGCCCGCGTCGCCGCTTCATCCGCGACGCCGTCGACTCCCGCTGGAACATCGGCGAGTTCATGCTGCCGGTGATGCTCATCGTGCTGCTGCTCAGCTTCGTCAAGCAGAGCTGGGCACTGCTGCTCGTCTTCGTCCTGGTCTACGGCCTGATCCTCGTGGCCATCGGTGACGCCCTGCTGATGTGGCGCCGGACGCGACGCAAGGTCGAGGACAAGTTCGGTTCGGCCGAGCGGGGCGACGCGTGGTACGCGATCATGCGCGCCTTCCAGATGCGCCGCACCCGCATGCCGAAGCCCCAGGTCGACCGGGGCCGGCGCGCGGCCTGAACTCCGCCCCATCGGGGCCGGCGCGCGCCCTGCCCCCCGTCCGCCCGAGGCCCGCTCCGGCCTGCCGGACCATGGCGTGGCCCTCGCCCGAACCAGTCGGGGCCTTCAGCCCTGCAGGTCCGCGAAGGCGAGCGGCGCCCGGGTCACGGCGTACGTCGCGAAGTAGAGCTTCTCCACCGACCCGTCCTCGTCCCGCACGACCTCGAGCAGCTCGCCGCGCTCGCGGCCCTCGACGGCGCGGAAGCGGTCGGTGCCGTCGGCGGCATACCGCGTCTCCGACAGCGGGTCGTCCTCCGACAGGCGCGACCACAGCTGCCCGTCACGCACGAAGAACGTGAGGGGTGAGCCCTCGGACCACCACAGACCGAGCAGCTCGCCCAACTCGGGCTGCGGCGCCTCTGGAACCCACGGCGCTGCCAGCGAGGGCTCTGCGTCGAGGACCGCCTCGACGAGGTCGGTGGCCAGCTTCAGGGTGAGCGCGCCGGACGTGGCGTTGGCGAAGACCACGGCACCGACGCCCTCCCGGCGCCGCACCCGCAGCCCCGTCAGGAAGCCCGGCATGGCCCCGCCGTGCCCCACGTAGACCCGGTCGCCACGGCGACCCATGCCGAAGCCGAGGCCGTAGGCGCCACCCCACCCGTCGACGTCGGTCATGATGATCGGCCGGCACATCTCGTCGACCGTCTCGGGCCGGACCACCCGGTCGTCGGGCGCGGCGACGTAGGCGGCGTAGCGGCTGAGGTCGGCGACCGTCGACCAGAGGCCGCCGAACGGCGCGGTGGCGCCGAGGGCGAAGAGCGGCTCCTCGCGGGCCGTGCCGGCGTACGGGTCGACCTGGTAGCCGATGGCACGGTCGTCGGCCGGGGTCAGCCCGGTGCGCGTCATCCCGAGGGGCGCCAGGACGCGCTCGCGCACGACGTCCTCCCAGTCCCGGCCGGTCACCCGCTGGACGACCTCACCGAGGAGGCCGTACGCGAGGTTGGAGTAGTGGAACGCGTGGTGCGGCGGGAGCACCTGCTCGGCCTGCTCCACCCCGGAGAGGAACGCGTCGCGGTCCGGCGCGTCCAGGCTCTCCCAGATGTTGCCGACGGGCTCACGCTGCAGGCCGGACGCGTGGGCGAGCATCTGGCGCAGGGGAACCCGCGCATGCCGCGTCTCGGGCAGATACGTCTCCAGGGCGTCGTCGAGCGACAGCAGCCCCTCGTCCCGGAGAGACATGACCGCCAACGCCGTGAACGTCTTGGTCACCGAGCCGATCATGAACTGCGTGTCGTCGTCGGCGGGGGCTGCGGCCGGCGCCAGACGGGCCGAACCGACGTGCGCCGACCAGACGAGCTGTCCGTCGCGCACGACGCCCACGCTGACGCCAGGAGCGCGCCAGGACCGCTGCGCGGTGACGACGCGGGCGAGCAGCTCACGCTCGAGCCCCCCGGAGAGGCCCTCCTGTGAGCCGGTCGAGGTCGACCGCTGTGCAGGCACGGTGCTCACTCCGCCGCCCGCAGGCTCATCGGCCCGTAGACGACGGTCTCGTTCTGACGAAGGGTCACGGCCTCGACGCCGGCCGCGAGCAGCTCGCGCCACGACTCCCCCAGGTAGCTCTCGGCGTCGCTCTGCGTGGGGAAGCCCGCGGTCGCGAGGCCCTCCCCCTGCATCGGGTTGCCGTGGGCGTCGAGGAACAGCCAGGACCAGTCAGCACTCATGCCCGTCACCCTAGTTGGCGGCCCGTTTGACGCAGCGAGGGCGCGCGTGCAACGGTTCGCCTAACCGAAGGACGACGGGGCAAGCCGGTGAGAATCCGGCGCTGACCCGCAACCGTTACTCCGCCCGAGCCGCTCGCCGGCCTCGGACGGCAAGCCGGAAAACCCGCGTCCGAACGGCTCCTTTGTCAGTCTGTCGTGGAATGCGGACCGGAGTCACCCCGCCGGGCCGGCTCCAGCCAGCGACCCGACATGGTGTCCGACCGCAAGGAGGAAACCATGTCCCATGTTCGTCGCACCCCCGTCCGGGTGCTCCTGGCCGCCGTCGTCGCGGCCTGCCTCTCAGCCCTGACGCTCGCGCCCGCCCAGGCCGCCGCGTACCGCTACTGGGGCTTCTACCAGCTCACGGGAACCTCGTGGGCCTTCGCGCAGAAGGGCCCCGACCAGACGGTGCCCAAGGACGGCGCCGTCGACGGCTGGCGCTTCGCCGTCGCCGACGAGACGTCGAGCCGCTACCCGCGCGCGGTCCTGACCTTCGACCAGCTCTGCGGCTCCACGCCGGCCAAGTCGGGCAAGAAGCGCGTCGGCCTCGTGCTGGACTTCGGCCGTCCGGCCGACGCGGCCGACGGCGCCACCCCGCCCCAGCCCCGGGCCGTGTGCGCCGTGGTCGACACCGGCGCATCCAGCGCTGCGGTGCTCGCGGTCGCGGGCGGTGTCCGCACCGAGAAGGGCCTGGTCTGTGCGGTCGCGGGCTACCCGACGAGCGACTGTGGTGGTGCGGTCAAGGAGGTCAGTGCTGCGGCGAAGGCCAAGGACGAGCCGGTGACCATCGCGGCGCCCTCGGCCACCCCCTCGGCCAGCGCCACGGCATCCGGGGCCCCCGACGTCGCGCCGTCGGCGGCGACGGCCACGTCGTCGACCTCGGGAGGGACGGTGGCGGCATACGTCGTCGCGGGGCTGCTCCTGCTGGCCCTGGTCGCCTACCTGCTCGTGCGCTCGCGCGCCCGGCGGAACGCCTGAGGGTCGGCGACGACGTGGTCCAGCTCCGTGCGAGGCTCCAGCACCCCGCAGCCTGGTGGCTGTGGGGGCTGGGCCTCGCCACGGCAGCGTCGCGCACGACGAACCCGGTGCTCCTGCTCCTGGTCATCGGCGTCTGCGTCCTCGTCGTCAGCGAGCGTCGCGACCCGGCCACGGCGAACCCGCTGCCGGGCTTCCTCGCCGTCGGTGCCGTGGTCGTCGCCCTCCGCATCGTCGTGACGGCTCTCCTGGGCAACGGGATCAGCGGCAGCACGGTGCTCGTCACGCTGCCGACCGTGCCCCTGCCCGAGTGGGCGGCGGGCATCCGGCTCGGCGGGCCCGTGACGGTCGAGTCCCTGCTGTATGCCGTCTACGACGCCCTACGCCTCGCGGCGATCCTCGCGTGCCTGGGGGCCGCCAACGCGCTGGCCAGCCCTCGCCGGCTCCTGCGCTACCTGCCCGCGACCCTCTACGACGTCGGCACCGCCGTCGTCGTCGGGCTGACCTTCGCACCCCAGCTGCTCACGGACGCCCGTGACGTGCGCGCGGCACGAACGCTGCGGGGTCGAGACGGTCGCGGGCTGCGCGAGGTCGCCCGGCTCGCGGTCCCGGTGCTCGAGACCGCGTTCGAGCGCTCCCTCGGCCTGGCGGCCTCGATGGAGTCTCGCGGGTACGGCCGCTCGGTCACCTCGACCCGGACCAGCCGCCGCACCGCGACGAGCCTCGCCCTCGCGGGTCTCGTCGGTGTCCTCGCCGGGCTGTACGGCCTGCTCGACGCGTCGGCCGGCGGCCTGCTCGGGCTGCCCGTGCTCGTGGTCGGGGCGCTGCTCGCCGGGTCGAGCCTGGTGGTCGGCGCCTCCCGGGACTCGCGCTCCGGGCACCGCCGCGACCGCTGGACGTGGACCGAGACCATCACCGTCCTGGCCGGCGCGGCGCCCGCCGCAGTTCTCGTCGTCGCCTCGGCCCGGGGCTGGGCGGGCGTCGTGCCCGGCCAGTCGGCCCAGCTGCCTGCGGTGCCGCTGCCCGCCGTGCTCGCCATCGTCGTCGCGGCCGTCCCCGCCTGGGTGACGCCGCCTCCCCGGGAGGCCATCGCGTGATCACCTTCGAGCACGTGTCGGTGCAGTATGCCGGCGCCCCGGCCCCCAGCCTCCGCGACGTCTCCCTCGAGATCCCCGAGGGAGAGCTGGTCCTCGTCGTCGGGCCGACCGGCAGCGGCAAGTCGACGCTGCTGCGCACCGTCAACGGCCTCGTGCCTCACTTCAGCGGCGGCACCCTGACCGGGCGGGTCCGCGTCGACGGTCTCGACACGGCCGAGCACCGTCCCCGCGACCTCGCCACCGTCGTCGGGCTCGTCGAGCAGAATCCGACGTCCACCTTCGTCACCGACGTCGTCGAGGACGAGGTCGCGTACGGCATGGAGACGATGGGCCTGGACCCCACGACGATCCGCCGACGGGTCGAGGAGACGCTCGACCTCTTCGGCCTGACGGCGTTGCGTGCGAGGTCCCTGCGCGCGCTCTCGGGCGGACAGCAGCAGCGCGTCGCGATCGCCGCCATGTTCGCCGCCGGTTCCCGGGTGCTGGTCCTCGACGAACCCACCTCCGCGCTGGACCCGGTCGCGGCCGAGGAGGTCCTCGCGTCACTGCACCGCATCGTCCACGACCTGGGGGTCACGGTCGTGCTCGCCGAGCACCGTCTCGAGCGGGTGGTGCACCACGCGGACCGGGTCGTGCTCATCGACGACGGGCACGTCTCGGAGCTGCTCGACCCGGCGGACGCCATGGTCCGCTCGCAGATCTTCCCGCCCGTCGTCGGCCTGTCCCGGCTGGTCGGGTGGTCGCCGACCCCGCTCTCGATCCGCGACGCCCGGCGGAAGGCCTCGACGCTGCGCGAGACCCTGGGCGCCAGCGTCCCGAGGGCGGCCGCGGACCTGCGCCCCATCGGGCCGGACGAGGCCCTCAGCGTCTCCGGCCTCCGGGTGGCGCGTGGCGGCCGGGTCGTCATCGAGGGCCTGGACCTCACCGTCGCCCGAGGCTCGGTGACCACCCTGATGGGCCGCAACGGGGCGGGCAAGTCCACCCTGCTCGGGGCCGTCGCGGCGCAGCACCCGCTGGCAGCAGGACGGGTGCGCGTGGGGGCTGGGCGTCTGGACCCGCATGCCAGCCCCGCCCGCGACCGGGTGCACACCGTCGGCCTGGTGCCCCAGCAGCCGGAGCTGCTCCTCTACGCCGACACCGTGGCTGCAGAGTGCGTCGCCGCCGACGCCGACTTCGGGGCGGCGCCCGGCACGGCCCGGGCCGTGCTGGAGCGAATCTCGGGCGGCATCTCCCCCGACACCCACCCGCGGGACCTCTCCGAGGGTCAGCGCCTCGAGCTGGCCCTGGCCGTGATCCTCGCCGGATCCCCCGAGGTGCTCCTGCTCGACGAGCCCACCCGCGGGCTGGACTACGGCGCCAAGAAACGGCTCGGCGAGGTCCTCACCGCGCTGGCGACGCAGGGAACGACGGTCGTCCTCGCGACGCACGACGTCGAGCTGGCTGCCGAGGTGGCCGACCGGGTCGTCATCCTCGCCGACGGCGAGGTCGTGACCGACGGCCCGGCCCGCGAGGTGCTCGCCTCCTCACCGGCCTTCGCGCCCCAGGTGACGAAGGTACTGCTGCCCCAGACCTGGCTCACCGTCGCCGAGGTCGCCGGCGCCCTGGCGAGGATCGCGTGACCGGCCGGCGCGTCATCCCGCTGCGGTGGCCGGCCGCAGTGGCTGTCGGCGTCGTCGGCGTGGTGGGGCTCATCGCGTTCACGTGGCCGTTCTTCGTCAGCGGTGACGTCGCCCGAGACCACGGCAACGACGCACCCTGGCTCTTCGCGGTGCTGCTCGGCCTCCTCGCGGTCGTGTGCCTGGCCGAGGTGACCGCCGGACGCCTCGACGCCAAGACCGTCGCCGTCCTGGGCGTGGCTGCCGCTGCCGGAGGCGGCCTGCGGCTGCTCAGCGCGGGCACCGCCGGGCTCGAGCCGATGTTCTTCGTCGTCATCGTGGCCGGGTGCGTGCTCGGTCCGGGCGTCGGCTTCGTCGCCGGTGCCCTCGCCGTCACGACGGGCGCCCTGCTCACGGGCGGGGTGGGGCCGTGGCTGCCGTTCCAGATGATCTGTTCGGGAGCGATCGGGCTCGGCGCCGGGGTGCTGCCGGTGCGGCCGGGCAGCCGGCTCGAGCGCTGGGTCGTCGCCGGCTACGCCCTCGTCACCGGGCTCGCCTTCGGGCTCTTCATGAACCTGTGGTTCTGGCCCTTCCTCGGGTCCGGCGCGGCCTCGGGCATGGCGTTCGTGCCGGGCGCACCGCTGAGCGAGAACCTCGCCCACTACGCCCTCTTCTACCTCGCGACCTCGCTCGGGTGGGACCTGCCGCGGGGCGTGCTCAACGCGGTGCTCGTCCTGCTCGCCGGGCCCGCGCTGCTGCGGGTGTTCCGTCGTGGCGCCCGGCGCGCGGCCTTCGGGGTCCCGGTCGTCTTCGAGCCCACGGGCCCGACCGCCACTGCCGCGACGGACCGGGCGGTACCGGTGCACGGATCACAGGTGCAACGGTGAGCGACATCGGGCCGCGCCGCACCAGGACCGACCCGGGGACAGCGACCGGGGCCGGGACTCGGGCCGCGACCGGCTCGGGCACCGCTGCTCCGCGCGCGTGGACGACCACCCTGGTGACCGGGCCCGTCCGCAGTGGCAAGAGCCGGCACGCCGAGGACCTGCTCTCGGACCGGTCGGACGTCACGTACGTCGCCACCGGGCAACCCCTGCCGCCGGCCGGCGCCTCCGGTTCACTCGACCCGGGGGACGTCGAGTGGCGGCGACGGGTCGAGAGCCACCGTGACCGCCGACCGACCGCGTGGCGCACCGTCGAGACGACCGACCTGGCCCTGGCCCTGGACACCGCGACGGGGCCGGTGCTCGTCGACTGCCTCGGCACCTGGCTCACCGCCGTCGTCGACGCCACGGGCTGGGACGACCTCGAGGCGGCGGCCTCCGCGGCGCGCCGCGAGACCGACCGGCTCGTCGAGTCGCTCTGCCGCACCAGTGTGCCCGTGGTCGTCGTCACCAACGAGGTGGGCTGGTCGCTGGTCCCCACCACGGCGTCGGGCCGGCTCTTCCAGGACGAGCTGGGGCGGCTCAACGCCCGGGTCGCGAGCGTGGCCCGTCACGTCCACCTCGTCGTCGCCGGTCGTGTGCTGGACCTCGGCGACGCTCCGGTCCTGCCGCACGAACCCGGGCGCGAGACGCCTGATGCGTGACGCCTGGCGCTTCGCACTCGGCACCCTGACCGCCCTTCGCGTGCGACCCCCTCGGCGGGTCGACCGCGCGCTGGTCGGTCTGGCGATGGTGCTCGCGCCGGTGACGACGCTGCCCGTGGCGCTGGCCTGGGTCGGACTCGGGCTTGCCGTCCACGCCGGGTTGCTGCCTGCTCCCGTCGCTGCCGTGCTCGCACTGCTCGTCGCCGCCCTCGCCTCCCGGGCCCTGCACCTCGACGGCCTGGCCGACCTGGCCGACGGCCTCACGGCGGGCTACGACCGGCGCCGGTCGCTCGAGGTCATGCGGCGCGGTGACACCGGGCCCGCCGGCGCAGCGGCGATCGTCCTGGTGCTGCTCCTCGACGCCGCCTGCCTCGCCCTGCTTTTCGGCGACCCGGCCGGCACGGCACTGGCCGTCGTGGCGCTCGCCGCGAGCCGACTCGCCTGCGCCGCCTGCGCCCGGGACGGCATACCCCCCGCCCGGCCCGAGGGCCTGGGTGAGGCGGTGGCCGGGACGGTGGGCCGGCCGCGGCTGGTGGTGACGGTGTCCGCGGTGGCCGTGCTGGCCGCAGTCGCGGGAGTGGCGGGTGCCCGGCTATCGGGCCCCAGCCACCACCTGTCAGCGGGAGCCGCGGCGTGGGCAGCCGGCGAGGTGCTCGTCGCGGCAGGGGCCGCGCTCGCCACCCGCCGCCACGCCGTGCGGCGGCTCGGCGGGATCACCGGCGACGTCATCGGGGCTGCGATCGAGGTGTCCCTGGCCGCTGCGCTGGTCGCCGCGACGATCGCCCGCCATCACCTCTGAGCGCCACTCGCAGCAGGGCGCTGCCACGGGCGGCACACCGCTGCGACGGCGGGCTCAGCCCTCCCGGACCTGCACCTGCACGAACGGCGGCTTCACGACCGTGGCCTCGAGCGCCCGACCCCGCACGTCGATCTCGACGGTCTCGCCGTCGGCGACCTCGGGAGCGAGCAGGGCCAGGGCGATGCCCTGCTTGAGCGTCGGTGAGAAGGTGCCGGAGGTGACCTCGCCGGCGGCCGCACCGTCCTTCGACACGGTGCAGTGCGCCCGGGGGATGCCGCGACCGGTGACCAGCAGGCCCCGCATGAGGCGCGTCGGGGCAGCCCGCTCGGCCTCCAGGGCGGCCTTGCCCCAGAACGTGTCCTTCTTCCAGCCGACCGCCCAGCCGGCACGCGCCTGCACGGGCGAGATCTGCAGCGAGAGGTCCTGGCCGTGGAGCGGGTAGCCCATCTCGGTGCGGAGGGTGTCGCGGGCACCGAGGCCGCACGGCTTGCCGTCGAAGGGCGCCATCGCCTCGAGGAGGGCGTCCCAGAGCGCCGGGGCGTCGTCCCAGCGGGGCACGAGCTCGTAGCCGCGCTCGCCGGTGTAGCCGGTGCGGCAGACGATGACGGGCCGGCCCTGCCAGTCGGCCTCGACGAACGACATGTAGTCGTGCCCGGACGGCAGCCCCAGCGACTGCAGCACCTCATCGCTGCCCCGGCCCTGCACGGCGATGACGCCGTAGTCGCGGTGCAGGTTGGTCACCGTGATGCCCTCCGGGGCGGCCTCCTGCAGCCGGCGCACGACCTCGGCCGTGTTGGCGGCGTTGGGGATGAGGAAGACCTCGTCGTCGGACTTGAGGTAGACGATGAGGTCGTCGACGACACCGCCGGACTCGTCACAGCAGAGGGTGTACTGCGCCGAGCCGGGCTGGATGCGACGCACGTCGTTGGTGAAGCACGAGTTGACGAAGTCGGCGGCGCCGGAGCCCGTCACCGACGCCTTGCCGAGGTGGCTGACGTCGAAGACGCCCACCCGCTCGCGCACCGCGGTGTGCTCGGCGACGACACCGCCGCCGGGGTACTCGATCGGCATGTCCCAGCCGCCGAAGTCGGCCATCTTGGCGCCGAGGGCGACGTGGCGGTCGTGCAGGGGTGAGGTCAGCGGGGAGGCGGTCCCCGACGTCGCTGTCGTCATGGGCGTCAACCTACCGTCACCGGGTATGCCGTCCCCGCTCGTTATCATCGAACGCCGGGGCTCTGCGGCGTCCGACGCCGCACCATCCCCACCACCCTGCACCTGAGGACGCGCTGCGATGTGCGCCCGAAAGCGCCTGACACCAAAGGAGTCCTTCGTGGCCAACCTCACCATCTCGAACCGCTCTGCCGCCGACACCGCCGCCGATGCGCTCGTCCTCGCGATCGTGGCCGCCGACCAGACGGGTGATGGCACCGCCGCCCTGGCACCAGGTCACGACCTGCCCCGCAAGACGGTCTCGCACCTGACGTCCGTCATCGCCGATCTCGAGCTGGCCGGCAAGGTCGGCGAGGTGACGTCCCTGGCGGCCGTGCCCGACGTCTCCGCCCGTCTCGTCGTGCTGGCCGGTATCGGCGAGCTGAAGACCGACTCCACGCCGGACGCGACCGCTCTCGAGGACGTGCGCAAGGGCGTGGGCGCCGCGGTCCGGTCGCTCGGCAAGAAGCAGCAGGTCGCTGTCGTGGTGCCCGGCACGTCGGTCGAGCTCGTCTCGGCCGTGGCGGACGGCGCGGCCCTCGGCGCCTACGCCGTCTCCAAGGCGGGCGCGACGAGCACCGACGCGGTCGAGTCCGTGACGCTCGTCGGTCCGGCCGACTCGGCCTCGCGCAAGGCCGTCAAGCGGGCAGCCGCCATCGGCGAGGCCGTCGCCTACACCCGAGACCTCGTCAACCTCCCGCCGAACCTGCTCTACCCCGAGACCTTCGTCGACTCCCTCGCCGAGCGGATCAAGGGCACCAAGGTCAAGCTGAAGTCCTACGACATGAAGGCGTTGCGGGCCGGCGGCTTCGGCGGCACGGTGGGTGTCGGCCAGGGCTCGGTCAACGACCCGCGCATCGCGGTCCTCAGCTATGCCCCGTCGCGCCCGAAGGCCTCGATCGCCTTCGTCGGCAAGGGCATCACCTTCGACTCGGGCGGCCTGTGCATCAAGCCCGCCAACGGCATGCTGACGATGAAGTGCGACATGGCGGGTGCAGCGGCCGTCGCCGGCGCGGTCCTCGCGATCGCCGAGCTCGGCCTGCCCATCGCCGTCACCGGCTACCTCGGCCTGGCCGAGAACATGCCGAGCGCGACCGCGCAGCGGCCGAGCGACGTCGTCACGATGCGCGGCGGCAAGACCGTCGAGGTGCTCAACACCGACGCCGAGGGACGTATGGTCCTCGGCGACTGCATCGCCCTTGCCTCGGAGTCGACGCCCGACGCCATCGTCGACGTCGCCACCCTCACCGGCGCCCAGGTCGTGGCGCTCGCCAACACCGCTGCCGTGATGGGCAACGACGACGCCTTCCGCACCCGGGTGCTCGAGGCGGCCTCCACGGTGGGCGAGGCCATGTGGCCGATGCCGCTGCCGAAGGAGCTGCGTCCGACCCTCGAGTCGATCAACGCCGACATCGCCCACAAGGGCGGGGCCGAGGGCGGCATGCTGACCGCGGGCATCTTCCTCAGCGAGTTCGTGGGCAAGGGCATCCCCTGGAGCCACCTCGACATCGCGGGCCCGGCCTTCAACGACAAGGCGCCGACCGGCTACTGGCCCAAGGGCGGCACCGGCTTCGGGGTGCGGACCCTCGTCGGCCTCGCCGAGTCCTACGCCTGACCCTTCCCGCACGCAGAGAGGC
>NZ_BAAANB010000021.1:1342636-1403331 GCF_039529575.1 Terrabacter terrae | reverse complement strand
GTGGTGCCCGCGCGGGCTCAGCCGCCGGACTTGCGGCGGAACATCTGCTGGGCCTTGGCGGGGCCGTGTGCACCGTGCACCTTCGTGCGGTCGTGGTCGTCGGAGACGTCCTTGCCGCCGTGCGCGTGCTTCTTGTCGAGGGCAGCCCGGAACCTCGCCTTCATCTCCTCGCTCGGGCCCGTGGGCGCGCCATCCTGCTTCGCCATGTCGAGAACCTCCTGTGTGCTGTGGCGCCGAATCCGGCACGGACTGAACATCTTCTTCGACCCTGTCAGCGAACGTCCGCCGGGTCCACCCGGTTTGCGGACGAAGCAGCCAGGGCTCGTGTGCGGGGTCTCCTGCCGGACCGGTGACGGGCCGGCTCAGGCGTCCCCCTGACGGCGACGTCTGCTCCACTCGCGCATGCGGTTGGGGTAGCCCGTCTTGTTGACGTCGTAGACCGGGATGCCCAGTCTCTGGCTGAGCTCGAACCCCTCCTTGGGCGAGCCGACCGCGCGGCGCGTCCACTCGCCGTCCCAGGCGATGAGCACGATCGTCGTGGTCGTGACGCTGGTGGCCGGTTCGACGTACGCCTCGACCCCGAGGCGCGAGTCGACGAAGGCACGAAGGTGCTGCTCGACCGCCTTGCGGTCGATCTCCATCTCCGGGCCGTCCGAGCGGCCCGCACGGCCTGTGCCCCTGCGCCCGCCGCGCCGTGAGAACCAGCCCATGGCGGAACTGTACGGGTTGGAGCCGTGCGGGGAACGCGAGCGCGCCGAGGAGCACGCGGGAGCACGCGGGAGGACGCGGGAGCCACCACCTGCCTGTGCCGCCCCAGCGGATCAATGACAAGATGCTCCTGCACCCCACACCTCCTCGGTCGCCCGCATGCCCGGCCCTCCCACCGGCCTCCCGCGTGCGCGGCGGCGGGAGCAGGCAACTCACCCGAAGGAGCACATGCACATGCCGGCTGATGCCGCAGGCGACTACGACGTCGTCATTCTCGGTGGAGGGTCCGGCGGCTACGCCTGCGCCCTGCGGGCGGCAGAGCTGGGCCTGTCCGTCGCGCTCGTCGAGAAGGGTCGGCTCGGCGGCACGTGCCTCCACCAGGGCTGCATCCCGACCAAGGCGCTGCTCCACGCAGCGGAGGTGGCCGACGTCGCCCGCGAGGGCGCGTCCTTCGGTGTCAAGACCACGTTCGAGTCGGTCGACATGTCGGGCGTCAACGCCTACAAGGACGGCGTCATCAGCCGCCTCTACAGGGGCCTGCAGGGCCTGGTGAAGGCCGCGAAGATCGACTACGTCGAGGGCGCCGGCGTCCTCGACGGGCCGCACACCGTCGTCGTGGGCGACCGTCGCGTCACCGGCCGCAACGTCGTGCTCGCCACGGGCAGCTACGCCAGGTCGCTGCCCGGGCTCGAGATCGGCGGTCGCATCATGACGAGCGAGCAGGCCCTGTCCATCGACCACGTCCCGGCACGCGTCATCGTGCTCGGCGGCGGTGTCATCGGGGTCGAGTTCGCCTCCGTCTTCAAGAGCTTCGGCTCCGAGGTCACCATCATCGAGGCGCTCCCACGGCTCGTCGCCGCCGAGGACGAGGCGATCAGCAAGCAGCTGGAGCGCTCGTTCCGCAAGCGCAAGATCGCCTTCAAGACCGGCGTGCGATTCGCGGGCGCCACCCAGCAGGGCGACGTCGTCACGGTCTCGCTCGAGTCCGGCGAGACCATCGAGGCCGACCTGCTCCTCGTGGCGGTCGGCCGCGGCCCGGTCAGCGACGGGCTCGGCTACGAGGCCGCCGGGATCACCGTCGACCGCGGCTTCGTCCCCACCGACGAGCGGCTGCGCACCGGCGTCGAGGGCGTCTACGCGGTCGGCGACATCGTGCCGGGCCTGCAGCTGGCCCACCGCGGGTTCGCCCAGGGCATCTTCGTCGCCGAGGAGATCGCGGGCCTCGCGCCGGCGCCCATCGAGGAGAGCGGCATCCCCCGAGTCACCTACTGCGACCCCGAGATCGCGAGCGTCGGCCTGACCGAGGCGCAGGCGCGCGAGCAGTACGGCGACGTCGCCACCTACGAGTACAACCTGGGCGGCAACGGCAAGTCACAGATCCTCGGCACGCAGGGCTTCGTCAAGCTCGTCCGCCAGGTCGACGGACCGGTGGTCGGCGTCCACATGATCGGGGCCCGGATGGGCGAGCAGGTCGGTGAGGCGCAGCTCATCGTCAACTGGGAGGCGCACCCCGAGGACGTCTCCGGTCTCGTCCACGCACACCCCACGCAGAACGAAGCGCTCGGCGAGGCACACTTGGCCTTGGCGGGTAAGCCCCTGCATGCACACGCTTGAGCCAGAAACTGGGAAGAGGAGAAAACACGTCATGTCAGAACGCGTGACCATGCCGGCCCTGGGTGAGTCAGTCACCGAGGGGACCGTCACCCGCTGGCTGAAGAACGTAGGTGACCGCATCGAGGTCGACGAGCCGCTGCTCGAGGTCTCGACCGACAAGGTCGACACGGAGATCCCCTCCCCCGTCGCGGGCACCCTGCAGGAGATCCTCGCGCAGGAGGACGACACCGTCCCCGTCGGCGCCGACCTCGCCGTCATCGGCGACGGCGCTGCTCCTGCCGGTGGCGGCGACGCCCCCGCGGCCGAGCCCGCTCCGGCGCCCCAGGAAGAGTCCGCACCTGCCCCCGAGGCGCCGAGCGTCGACCAGGAGCCGCAGCCCGCCACGAGCGAGCCCGAGGCCGCACAGGCCCAGCAGCCCCAGGCGGGCGCGTCGTCGTCCGAGGGCGGCGAGGGCCAGACGGTCACGATGCCGGCCCTGGGCGAGTCCGTCACCGAGGGCACGGTCACGCGCTGGCTCAAGGCCGAGGGCGACGAGGTCGCCGTCGACGAGCCGCTCCTCGAGGTCTCGACCGACAAGGTCGACACCGAGATCCCCTCCCCCGTCGCGGGCACGCTCACCAAGATCCTCGTCCAGGAGGACGACACCGTCCCGGTCGGCGCCGACCTCGCCGTCATCGGTGGCAGCGCCCCGGCCGCGGCGCCGGCGCAGGCCCCTGAGCCCGAGCGCCGGCCCGAGCCACAGCAGGCCCCCGAGCCCGCGCGTCCGGACACCCCCGCCCCCGCTGCCGCCGAGAAGGCGGCAGAGACGCCCGCCGCGCAGGAGGCACCCGCCCGGCAGGGCGAGGAGACCGCGGTCGAGGCGGCGGGCAAGCCCGCCGACGCCGAGCGCCCGCCGGCCCAGCAGTCCCCCGAGGCACCCGAGGCACCCGAGGCACCGGCAGCAGCACCCGCGGCCACGCCGTCTCGCGACGACGCCGCCGCCTACGTGACGCCGCTCGTGCGCAAGCTCGCCGCCCAGCACGGCGTCGACCTGGGCGCCGTCACCGGCACCGGTGTCGGTGGCCGCATCCGCAAGCAGGACGTGCTCGACGCCGCCGAGGCCGCCAAGGCCCCGGCTCCCGTCGCCGAGCAGCCCGCGGCGGCGCCCGCACCCGCAGCCCCCGCGGCCTCGAGCGCTCCGGCCGCAGCCGGCGCCGTCTCCCCCAAGCGCGGGACGCGCGAGAAGATGAGCCGCCTGCGCAAGGTGATCGCCACCCGCATGGTCGAGTCGCTGCAGGTCTCGGCGCAGCTGACGACCGTCGTCGAGGTCGACCTCACCAAGGTGGCCCGCCTCCGTGCCCGCGTGAAGGGCGAGTTCGAGGCCCGCGAGGGCACCAAGCTCAGCTTCCTGCCGTTCCTGGCCCTCGCCGCCACCGAGGCGCTCAAGGCGCACCCGATGGTCAACGCGAGCATCGAGGGCGACGAGGTCGTCTACCACGGCACCGAGAACCTCTCGATCGCCGTCGACACCGAGAAGGGCCTCATCGTCCCGGTGGTCAAGAACGCCGGCGACCTCAACATCGCCGGGCTCGCCCGCGCCATCGCCGACGTCGCTGCGCGCACCCGCAGCAACAAGATCACGCCTGACGACCTGGCCGGTGGCACCTTCACCATCACCAACACCGGCAGCCGCGGCGCGCTGTTCGACACGCCGATCATCAACCAGCCGCAGGTGGCGATCCTCGGCACCGGCGCGATCGTGAAGCGTCCCGTCGTGGTCACCGACGCCGACGGCGGCGAGACGATCGCGATCCGCTCGATGATGTACCTCGCGCTCTCCTACGACCACCGCATCGTCGACGGGGCGGACGCCGCCCGGTTCCTGGCCACGATGAAGGCACGTCTCGAAGAGGGGCAGTTCGAGGCCTGAGCCCCGGTCGTCGAGGACCCACCAAGGAGCACCACATGACGAAGCGCGTCGCCGTCACCGGCTCGTCCGGGTTGATCGGCGGCGCGCTTCGTCGTCACCTGACCGAGCGCGGCGACGAGGTCGTACGCGTGGTGCGCCGGCCGCCGTCCGGGCCCGCCGAGGTCCGGTGGGACCCCTCCCACGGCACGCTGGAGGACGGTGTGCTCGACGGCGTCGACGCCGTGGTGAACCTCGCGGGCGTCGGCATCGGCGACCGGCGCTGGAACGACGAGCACAAGCGCGAGGTGGAGCGCTCACGCACCGACGCCACGGGCACCGTGGCGCGGGCGCTCGTGGCCCACCAGGAGCGCACCGGTGCCACCGTGCGCCTGGTCAACGCCTCCGCGGTCGGCTACTACGGCGACCGCGGCGAGGAGCGTCTCACGGAGACCAGCGAACCCGGCAGGGACTTCCTCTCCGGGGTCGTCGTGCGCTGGGAGGCAGCTGCCCAGCCCGCGGTCGAGGCCGGCATACCCGTGGCGTTGACGCGCACGGGGCTGGTGATGGCTCACCGGGGCGGGGCGTTCGAGCAGGTCGTCCGCCTCGGCAAGCTCGGCCTCGGCGGCCCGATGGGCACGGGGCGTGAGTGGTGGCCGTGGATCACGCTCGTCGACGAGGTGCGGGCCATCACCCACCTGATCGACCATCCCGAGCTGCTGGGGGCCTTCGACCTCACCGCCCCCGGTGTGGCCCGCCAGAGTGAGATCGCAACTGCCATCGGCAAGGCGTTGTCGCGTCCGGCGCTGGTGCCTGCACCGCGCTTCGCGCTACGGGCGGTGCTCGGCGAGTTCGCCGACTACGTCGTCGCCAGCCAGCGCGTGGAGCCGGCAGCACTGCTGGCCTCCGGCTTCACCTTCGAGCACCCAGACCTCGACAGCGCCGTCAGGTGGCTGGTGCAGCGCTGATCGCGCTGATCCGCCACCCCTGACGCCCCCGCACGAGGGTGAAGTCGAGCTCGCGCCCCATGTCGGCCGGCTCCTTCGTCCGCGTGTGTCCGCTCCTCACGACGACGTATGCCGTCCAGTCGATGCGTGCACGCAGCACAGCGACCGTTGGTGAGCCGGAGACGAACCGGGCCTCGGCCACCTCGAGCCGCAGGCCCTGCCACCGCGTGTCTGCCTCCACGAGTGCGCCGACGAGCTCGTGGTCGCTCGCAAGGCTTGCCGAGCCGGGCGCGTGGACGGCCCTGAGCGTCCCTGCGTCGCGGGCCGTGAGCGCGGACGCGCGCCGGTCGCTCAACACCTGCAGCACGTCCTCCGGCCGGTTCGACGGGCTCGTCGGGTCGCGCAGGAGCGCATCGGCGCCGGCGCCGCTCGCAGCTGCCGGCGGATCACCGGGAGCGGACGTCGTGCCTCCCGCCAAGCCGCCCGACCCCGACGCCGTTCCTGGTCGCGGGCTCGGAGCCGCCCGAGCCGCCGACGGGCCCGAGGTACGAGGCAGCGCCGTGGTGGGGGTGGTGGACGGAGACGCCGCGGGCACCTGCGCCGCCAACGCCCATCCCGCCACGGCGAGGAGGGGCACCGCCACCACGGTCGATGCAGCCGTGGGCCGCAGCCATCGGGGCCAGTGGGACCAGCCCGCTGCCTGCAACCACCTCGGCAGCGCCGACCAGCGCCCTCCGCGCAGCCACCCTGACCCACCTGCCGCTCCTGGACGTGGCCACGCCGACCACCGACCGCCACGGTCGCCCGCCAGGCTCGGGGCCTCGACGACGGCCTGGGCCCTCAGGCGGTGTGTCAGAGCCGCCGCCGGGTCGGCGTCGACCACGACCTCCACCGGCTCGGGGGCGACGGCGTCGTAAAATAGACGGGCGAGCTCTGCGGCGCCAGGCCGGCGCTCGGGCTCGGGGTCGATCGCAGCGGCCACGACCACGGCGAGCTCGGCTCCCACATGGCTGACGACCGTCTCGGGGTCGAGGCGCATCATCGTGTCGGGAGCGCCGTTGCCGGTCAGGCAGAACCACGCGACCGCGCCCAACGCGTACACGTCGGCGGCGTCACCGGGCTCGGACCCCAGCCGCACCTCCGGGGCCACGAAGCCGATCGTCCCGTGGACGGCGCCCGGGGTCGCACCCGCGACCCGCACTGCGCCGAGGTCGAGCAGGACGGGTCGGCCCTCGGGAGTCACCATGACGTTGGACGGAGAGATGTCCGAGTGCACGCCGCCGGCGGCGTGCAGGTGCGCCACGGCCTCGCAGATGGGCGTCAGCACGGTGACCACCTCACCCGCTCGCAAGTGGCCGCGGCTGCGCACCATCCCGCCGAGCCGGGCGCCCTCCACGAGGTCGAAGACCAGGGCCTCGCGGCCGTCGGCCAACGGCACGACCGAACGCAGCGGCACCAGGTGGTCGTGCTGGACGGCCAGCAGCACCTGCTGCTCCACGAGGGACGCCTCGTCGTCGACGGCGTTGCCACCGCGGTGCGGCACCTTGATGGCGACCCGCCGCCCCGCCGCGTCCGTTCCCGACCACACGACGGCCGAGGCCCCGGCGCCGAGAACGGCATCGACGCGGTGTCCGGGAACCTGCGGCCGGTCGATCTCGCCCACCTCGTTGGTGCTCACCCGGTCATGCAAGCAGCGGCGGCGGGTGACGCGCGCGTGTCATCCACAGGCGAGAGCCGGGTGGGGTACGGGCCCGGGTCGGCCCCCGGGTCAGGGCGTCTGCCCGGGAGTCACCACCTCGACGACGCGGCCGTCGCGGGCGCTGATGCGCGCGGCGTCGAGGACTGCGAGGACGTGCACCGCGTCGCGTGGGTCTACGGGCATCATGGCCTGCGGGTCGGGGGAGGCCACCGCGGAGGCGACAGCCCGGTAGAAGTTCGCCTGGTCCGCGTCCGTCACGGCGGGACCCGGCACCCGCTCGTCGCCGCGTACGACCCAACCCACCGCGTCGCCCGCGTTCTCGAACTCGGTGAAGGCACTGACGTCGTCGAACTGGCGACCGATGACGAAGCAGCCGGCGGAGCCGTTGACGCGGGCGCGTGGGCCCGGAGCACCGTTGACCGAGCTCGACATGACGTGGCTGACGACGCCGGAGGTGTGGCGGCACGCGAGGAAGGTGTCGTCCTCCGCGACCGTGGTGCGGGCATCGACCTCGGCATAGACGGAGTCGACCTCGCCGTGCAGGAGGACCGCCTGGTCGACGAGGTGGGTCTGCAGGTCGAGGAGCAGCCCGCCACCCTCCTCGGGCGGCACCTGCTCCCGCCAGCGCTGCTTGGGCACGGGCCGCCACCGGTCCCAGCGGTACTCGGCCCGCCAGATCTCGCCGACGAGCTTCTCGTCGCGGACGGCCCGCAGGGCCGCCAGCTCGGGGTCGAAGCGACGGTTGTTGAAGACCGTCAGCGGCACCCCATGGTGCGCGGCGAGGTCGACCACGGCGAGGGCCTGGCTGGCGTCGACGGCAAGGGGCTTGTCGACGACGAGCGGGAGACCGGCGGCGATGACGCGCTCGGCCTGCTCCGCGTGCACGCCACTGGGTGAGGCGAGCACGACGAGCTCGAGGTCCGGGACGCCCAGCAGAGTCTCGAGGTCGGGCACCACCTCTGCGCCGGGCAGCTCGGCACGCGCCGCGTCCGCGCGTGCCGCGTCCGCCGTCGAGACCGCGGCGACGGTGAGGCCCGCCCGGCCGATGAGCGGGGCGTGGATGCCCCGCCCGGCGGACCCGTAGCCGACGAGTCCGACGCGCAGTGGGGCGGACGGGGACGGGTCGGTAGGAGGCATTCCGGCATCGTATGCCGCCCGGCGTAGGGTGCTCGCATGCGCTTCGTCCACCTCGGCCTCGACCCCGACTTCGTCGACTACGAGCAGGCGTGGCAGGTGCAGCGCGACACCCACGCGAAGGTCGTGGCGGGCGAGGAGCCCGACACCGTCTACCTCCTCGAGCACCGCGCCGTCTACACGGCCGGCAAGCGCACCGAGCCGCACGAGCGACCCAAGGACGGCACGCCGGTCATCGACGTCGACCGCGGCGGCAAGATCACCTGGCACGGCCCCGGGCAGATCACCGGCTACCCCATCGTCCGGCTCCCGGCCCCCATCGACGTCGTCGGCTACGTCCGGCACATCGAGGAGATGATGATCCGGGTCTGCGCCGACTTCGGCGTGGAGGCCGGCCGCGTCGCGGGTGAGAGCGGCACGTGGATCGCGGAGGACGACCGCGGCCCGCGCCGCAAGATCGGCGCCATCGGCATCCGGGTCAGCCGCCAGGTCGCGATGCACGGCTTCGCCTTCAACTGCAACCCCGACCTGTCCTGGGGCGACGTCATCATCCCCTGCGGCATCGTCGGGGCAGGGGTCACGTCACTGTCCTTCGAGCTCGGCCGAGACGTGCCGGTCACCGAGGTGCTCCCGCACGTCGAGAAGCACCTCGCCGACATCCTCCCGACGCTCCGGCCCAACCAGCGCGTCCTCACCTGAGACACGGCTGCCACCCCTAGGGTGTGCTCACAGCCGACTCTCAGGGGGAGAAGCCATGGACGTCGCCGTCCGCACCGTCAACCTGCGCAAGACGTACCTGAGCCGGGGGTCGCGGCGTGTCGCCGTCACCGGCCTGTCGATGACCGTGCCGCTGGGCGGGGTCCACGGGTTCCTCGGACCCAACGGCAGCGGCAAGACGACCACGATCCGCATGCTGCTGGGGCTGGTGCGCGCCGACTCCGGGACCGCCGAGGTCTTCGGCGAACGGGTGCCCGCACGGCTGCCCCACGTCATCGACCGGGTCGGCGCCATCGTCGAGTCGCCGAAGTTCTTCCCGCGCTTCACCGCCCGGCAGAACCTGGCCCTGCTCGCCGGTGCCATCGGCACGCCTCGCCACCGCATCGAGGAGGTCCTCGAGGCGACGCACCTCGCGGACCGGGGGCACGACCGGTATGCCGGCTTCTCCCTCGGCATGAAGCAGCGGCTCGCGATCGCGGCGACGCTGCTCAAGGACCCGGACCTGCTCATCTTCGACGAGCCGACCAACGGGCTCGACCCGGCAGGAATCCGGGAGGTCCGCGACACGATGAGGAGCCTCGGCGGCCAAGGCAAGACGGTGCTCGTCAGCTCCCACATCCTGGCGGAGGTCGAGCAGGTCGCCGACACGGTGTCGATCATCGGCCACGGCGCACTGCTCGCCGAGGGCCGTGTGGGCGACATCCTCGGCGGCACCGGTGTCGCGCAGGTGCGCGTGGGCGTGGCCTCACCGGACCGCGCGGCCGAGGTGCTGGAGGCCGACGGCTTCCCCGTCACCCGCGACGGGGGCCAGCTCGTCGTCGGCACCGACGACCCGTCGGCGGTGACCCGGGCTCTCGCGGGGCACGGTCTCTACGTCGCCGAGCTCGTCCCCGTGCGCGCCGACCTCGAGTCGGCCTTCTTGGCTCTCACCGCGCACGAGGGCCTGGGCAGCGACGCCGACCGGGTCGCCGGCCAGGTGCAAGGGGGTGCGGCGTGAGCAATACCCTGATCTCCCCCGACTCCCGCCCTCGCGCCGACGTGCGGCCGCACGGCACCTCGATCGCGGGCCTCGTGGGCGTCGAGCTGCGCCGGCTCTGGTGGCGCCGCCTGACCAAGGTGGCGGTCGTGGCCGTCGTGCTCTTCATCGGTGCCACCGTCTACAACGCGTACAACGAGAGCTCCCCGGAGCGCATCGCCCGCCAGCTCGACGACTACCGGTCCATGCAGCAGGAAGTGCCGCGGATGCTCGAGCAGTGCCGCGCGGCCCAGGCGCAGGAGCGCGAGCGCAGCGGGGACTCGTCGGTGGACCTCGGCTGCGAGCAGCAGCAGCCACCGACCCTCCAGGACATGGGGCTCGTCCTCCCGGACGCCGACACCATCACCGTGGGCATCGCCCAGGCAGGCGCCCTGCTCCTCGCGTTCGTCGCTCTCCTGCTGGGGGCGAGCTTCGTCGGTGCGGAGTTCGCCAGCGGCTCGATGGGCACGTGGCTGACCTTCGCGCCGCGACGCCTCCGGGTCGCCGGCACCAAGCTGGCCGCGATCGCGGTGGGTGCAGCCGCCCTCGCCGTGCTGGCGCTGACGCTCGCGAACCTCGGCGCACGGATGGTCTCGGTCGTCAACCGGCCCGGTTCGGACCTGCAGCTGCCGAGTCCGCCTGCCCCTGACGAGCCGCTCGCCCTCCTCGGCCTGCGAGTGGTCGCGCTGGTGGTCGGCGCCGGGCTCGGTGGTGCGGCGCTGGGCCTGCTGCTTCGGCACACCGCCGGCATCATCGGCGTCGTGCTCGGCTACGCCGTCGTCGTCGAGGGTTTCGCGATGAACTCGCTGCTCCAGGGCCGCCTGCAGCAGTGGTCGGCGTTGAAGAACATCCAGGCGTTCGTCGAGAAGCGCGCGACCTACTACGCCGAGGACTGCACTCCCTCCCGGTGCGACTTCCGGGAGCACACGCTGAGCTACACCCACGGCTGGGTCTTCCTCCTGTGCGCCGTGCTGCTCGTGGTGGCGGTCGGGGTGCTCTCCTTCCGCCGGCGTGACGTGAGCTGACCGCTCGGCCGAGCGTGACGGCATACCCCGGCTGTCGTATGCCGTCCGCCCGGCTCCCGGCGGCCGTCCCGGCTGTCCAGCCCTGTCGGCAGGTGGGCGTAACCTGTGCTGAGCAGCCAAACCCCACCAAGGAGCCCGTGTGTCTGTCGTTCCCGACGGCCGTCGTCTGCTGCGCGTCGAGGCGCGCAACGCCGAGACCCCCATCGAGCGCAAGCCGTCCTGGATCCGGACGACCGCGAAGATGGGTCCGGAATACACCGCCCTGCACTCGATGGTCAAGAGCGAGGGCCTGCACACGGTGTGCCAGGAGGCCGGCTGTCCCAACATCTTCGAGTGCTGGGAGGACAAGGAGGCCACCTTCCTCATCGGGGGCGACGTGTGCACGCGTCGCTGCGACTTCTGCGACATCGCCACGGGGCGCCCGACCTCCCTCGACCTCGACGAGCCGCGCCGGGTGGCCGAGTCCGTGGCCCGGATGGGGCTGCGCTACTCCACCGTCACCGGTGTCGCCCGCGACGACCAGCCCGACGGCGCCGCCGGGCTCTACGCCGAGACGATCCGCCAGATCCACCTGCTCAACCCCAACACCGGCGTCGAGATCCTCCCACCCGACTTCGGGGCCAAGCCGGAGCTCGTCGGGCAGGTCTTCGACGCCCGTCCCGAGGTCTTCGCGCACAACCTCGAGACGGTGCCGCGCATCTTCAAGCGCATCCGTCCGGCCTTCACCTACGACAAGTCGCTCCAAGTTTTGACGATGGCGCGCGAGGCCGAGCTCGTCACGAAGAGCAACCTCATCCTCGGCATGGGCGAGACCGACGTCGAGATCGAGGAGGCCATCCGCGACCTGCACGACGCCGGCTGCGACGTCCTCACCATCACCCAGTACCTCCGCCCGTCCAAGCTGCACCACCCCATCGACCGATGGGTCAAGCCGGAGGAGTTCGTCCACTGGTCCGAGGTGGCCGAGGCGATGGGCTTCAAGGGCGTCATGGCCGGCCCGCTCGTGCGGTCGTCCTACCGCGCCGGGCGCCTGTGGGCGACCGCGATGCGCAAGTGGGGGCGCGAGATCCCCGAGCACCTGTCGCACCTCGCGGAGGCCGCCGAGTCGCCCGCGCGCCAGGAGGCGGCGTCGTTGGTGGCGCGCGCCCAGAGCGCCGTATCCTGAGCACCATGGCACGCAACAACAAGGACGGCGACGCGAGCTCGTCGGAGAAGAAGCAGGGACGGCTGTCCCAGGTCCTGGACGTCTATCGGATCTCCAAGCAGGCTGACCCGCTCATCGGCTGGTACATGCTGCTGTCGTTCCTCGTCGTCTTCGGGGTGCTGCTCGTCGTCGGCTTCCTCGTCAAGCTGCCCTGGATCCTCGGGATCTTCGGCGTGCTCTTCGGCATTCTCGCCGCGACGATGATCATGAGCCGCCGCGCCGAGCGTGCCGCCTACAGCCAGATCGAGGGCCAGGCCGGTGCTGCCGGCGCGGCGCTGACCTCCATCCGCCGCGGCTGGTACACCGAGCGCGAGCCCGTGGCCGCCGACGTCGCGCGGCCCGGTGACATCAGCTCCGCAGCCATGGTCTACCGCGCCCTGGGGCGCCCCGGCGTCGTCCTCGTCGGCGAGGGTCCGACCGGCCGCGTGCAGAAGCTGCTCGCGGCCGAGAAGAAGCGCGTCGAGCGCGTCGCCCCCGGTGTCCCGGTCACGACGCTCCGCGTCGGCTCCGGCGACAACGAGGTGCCCCTGCCCAAGCTCGCGAGCAAGGTGCAGCGCCTCAAGCCGCAGATCACGAAGGACGAGATGGCCCTGGTCAACAAGCGTCTCAAGGCGCTCGGTGGCCTGCGCGCTCCCCTGCCGCCGGGTGTCGACCCGACGCGCGCCCGCATGGACCGCAGGGCGCTCCGGGGCAAGTGAGCCGCACCTGCAGCCGGTCGGCTCGGTAGCGCCCGATCGGTTCGACCCCAGATGTATGCGGAAGGCCTGGCCCCCACGGGAGCCAGGCCTTCCGCCTACACCAGCTGTTCTCGACGGCGGCGCCGCGTCCTCGCGGCGGTGGGCTCAGCGCAGCCGCACGATGACGGTGCCGGGCACCTTGTCGTGCAGGCCACGCCCGTCCCGGTCCCACACGACGGCGGGGATGAAGAGGCACAGCAGCAGGGTCCGCACGATCGCCTGCAGCGGCAGCACGCGGCCCGTGCCACCGAGGGAGCGGACCTGCAGTCCCGCGATGCGGTGGCCGATGGTGAAGCCGACGGTGCCGACGAGCAGCAGGTGCATGACGGCGAACACGCCCAGCACCACGAAGCCCTGTGCGCCCGACGCCGGCGGCTGCGAGAACGGCAGGGGCACTCCGAACAGGCCCCGGGCGATGAGCGAGGCGATGCCCCAGTCGATCAGGACGCCGACGACCCGGATGCCGAAACCGGCCAGCGAGCCGGGACCGCTCGGGGGAAGGCCGAGGTGGCGGCCGCGGTACTCGTCGTCGGCGCTCGTGCGAGCTCTCGGGCCCTGCAGCCAGGAGCCCATGTCCTTGCGATCAACCACGGCTCCAGCGTAACGAGACCCGGGCGCTGCCCCGAGCGCGGCCCGGCCCAGACATGTCCCGCCGTAACACCGGCGAAACATCCGGGTCACTGCCGAGAAATCGGCGATGAGTAGGGTCGAGCCCGACAACACGAGGCCGCCCTCGATGCCTGCCGCTCTGCCGAGCCCGGGATCGAGGGTCGACCTCGCCCCATTTCAGGAGGTTGGATGTTCAGCTCAGCTGATGAGGTCCTCACGTTCATCAAGGACGAGGACGTCAAGTTCGTCGACATTCGGTTCTGCGATCTGCCCGGTGTCATGCAGCACTTCAACGTGCCGGCTGAGTCGGTCGACGAGGACTTCTTCACCGTCGGTCAGATGTTCGACGGGTCCTCGATCCGCGGCTTCCAGGCGATCCACGAGTCCGACATGAAGCTGGTCCCGGACGTCCAGACCGCCTTCCTCGACCCGTACCGCGCCGAGAAGACGCTCGTCATGAACTTCTCGATCCTCGACCCCTTCACGGACGAGCGCTACAGCCGCGACCCGCGCAACATCGCGAGCAAGGCCGAGGAGTACCTCAAGTCCACCGGCATCGCCGACACCGCCTACTTCGGTGCCGAGGCCGAGTTCTACATCTTCGACGACGTCCGCTTCGAGACGAAGTCCAACGCCTCCTACTACTACCTCGACTCCATCGAGGCCGCGTGGAACACCGGGCGCGAGGAGGAGGGCGGCAACAAGGGCTACAAGACCCGCTACAAGGGCGGCTACTTCCCCGTCTCCCCCGTCGACCACTTCGCCGACTTCCGCGACAAGATCTGCCTCGAGCTCAAGGAGGTCGGTCTCAACGTCGAGCGCAGCCACCACGAGGTCGGCACCGCGGGCCAGATGGAGATCAACTACCGCTTCAACACGCTGCTTCACTCCGGCGACGACCTCATGAAGTTCAAGTACGTCGTTAAGAACTCGGCGTGGAAGCAGGGCCACACGGCCACGTTCATGCCCAAGCCCCTCTTCGGTGACAACGGCTCGGGCATGCACACGCACCAGTCGCTCTGGAAGGACGGCGAGCCCCTCTTCTACGACGAGCGCGGCTACGGCGGCCTCTCGGACCTGGCCCGCTGGTACATCGGCGGCCTGCTGAAGCACGCCCCGTCGCTGCTCGCGTTCACGAACCCGACGGTGAACTCCTACCACCGCCTGGTGCCGGGCTACGAGGCTCCGGTCAACCTCGTCTACTCCGCCCGCAACCGCTCGGCGTGCGTGCGCATCCCGATCACGGGCACCTCGCCCAAGGCCAAGCGCATCGAGTTCCGCGTGCCCGACCCGTCGGCCAACCCGTACCTGTGCTTCGCCGCGCAGCTGATGGCGGGCCTCGACGGCATCAAGAACCGCATCGAGCCGCCGGAGCCGGTCGACAAGGACCTCTACGAGCTGCCCCCCGAGGAGCACGCCGCGATCCAGCAGGTCCCCGGGTCGCTGCCTGCCGTGCTCGACGCGCTGGAGGCGGACCACGAGTACCTCCTCGAGGGCGACGTCTTCACCGAGGACCTCATCGAGGCGTGGATCGACTACAAGCGCAAGAACGAGGTGGACCCGATCCGCTTCCGTCCGCACCCGCACGAGTTCGAGATGTACTTCGACATCTGAGCCGCGCAGGGCCTCTGACTTGCTGAAACGTCAGTTGCTCACCTCCGTTGTTCTTGACTTGTCCTCACGGGCTGCCAGCGCCACCGCGACGGCAGCCCGTGAGGACTCGTCGCTGTCCGGCCAGAGGCGTCCGTCGGTGTTCCGGGTCGTCATCGCTGACGCGTGTCGCAGCCGAGCCTGAACGATCTTGACGTCGAGGCCTGCGGCAATGAGCAGCGAGGGGAAGTAGTGGCGCAGGTCGTGGAACCGGAAGCCCTGAGGCAGGCCGCGCACGGAGGCTCGACCGTGCCGCATGGCGCGCTCGATCACCCAGGGCGTCGACGGTCGCATGATCTCATTCGTGACCAGCACCTCAGCCCGCGTCCGCGCGCCCTCGGCCGACAGCATGAGCGCCAGCTCGGGCGGGATCGGTATCGCCGTCATGGCCGTGTCCGACTTCAGCGGCTCGGCCGGGTACTGGATCGCCGGGTGCACGATGCCGCGCATGAAGTCCACATCAAAGCGCAGGGCAGCCGCTTCGGCGAGACGAAGCCCGGCGAAGGCGCCCAGTAGGACCGCCGGTCGCAATCCTTCGGGGAACGACTGCGTCTTTTCGCGGCCGGCACGCCCATCGGCAAGTGCGTCAACGGCTACTGGGTCACGCCTCCTGCGCCGGTGCGCAGCACGCCGCTGCTCGGAACAAGGCCGAGACCCTCGCCGGCGAGACGTACCGCTCGCGTCGGCAGAGCACCTGGCGGCGCGGTGCGTCGCGTGGAACGCGCAGGAAGACCTGAGCAGAGTTTTTCAGGGAAGACATCGGAGGGAGCGCGCACGCGGCGCATCCTTCGCCTTCCGGCTTGGGCTTGCTTGGGACGGTGAGGCGTCGCTGGCGTGCGCGCCGCCTCACCGTGTCGATGATGCGAGCGCCGAGATGGGTGTCAGGGGGAGCCATGGGTGTTCCGAGTGCCCGGGCCCGGGGTCCGCCCGCAGCGGGACGCGTTCCATCACGAGCGCCTGCCTGACCGCCCGGGCCAGGCTGGGGCGGAATGGCCGCAGCACGTTCCCGGCCGACCACACCACCGGCGTCGGGATGTGCGCCGGGCGCTTGCCGGGCGCAGTCACGAGGGTGGCGAGCTGAGTCGCACTGAGGTCCTCGCCCGCGACCTCCACGACGTGTCCTCGCAGGGAGAAGTCCGTGGCGGCACGAGCTACCGCCACGGCCACGTCGTCGACCGCCACGAAGTTCACGACGTTGCGCCCGGGCCCCATCACTTTCGGCACACCAGACCGTCCGGCCGTGCCGCGGAAGAGGTCGAGCCACATGTCCGCGAACGCGGCCGCTCGCACGATGGTCCAGCGGGCTCCGTAGTCGGCCGCGGCATCGAGGAGCGCCGCCTCCGCTGCGGCCTTCATCCGGAAGAGCTCGATGGGGTGGTCCTCCCGGGCGCCGACGATCGACACCAGCACGATGTCTGCGCCGACCTCGCACGCTGCGCGGATCAGGTTGCGGTTGCCGTCGCGGTCCACCTTTGGGGGCGACTCGCCGGCGGCCGGGTCCATGCCGTGCATGGCCGAGACCACCACACTCGAGCCGGCCAGCGCCGGGCGCAGGGAAGCGGGTCGACGCACGTCCGCGGCGACCAAGTGCGCCCCCGTCAGCGGTGTGTCCGGCGCCGACCTGGCTACCGCCCTCACCGGCTGCCCCTCGGCGAGGAGGCGCGCGGTGACGAGGCGACCCAGCCTGCCGGTCCCGCCCACGATGGTGATCATGGCCGGCTCTCCTGGTTCCCTCCAGTCCCGTCGACGGCGTCCGAGGCTGAGCGAAGCTTCCCGGCGATGGCCGCGAAGACCGCGTCAATGCCCGGGCCCCCTTGCTCGACCGGCGCGGCATACATCCGCGCACTGGTGATCTGGCCGCCTGCGACGACCGCGATGAAGACCGTACGCATCTCCAGGCGGCGGTCGTCTCGTCCGGTGCCCTCCTGTGCCGCTTCGAGCCAGAAACCCTTGTCGGTGACGGCGCGTTCCTGCACGTTCAGGCGGATGTCGGGCACGGCGTCGAACATCGTCGTCCAGTTCCGGCGCACCTGCGCCGACCCGGTGAACGACCGCGCCGGGTGCACCGGGTCGGTCAACGTGTAGTCCTGCGCGAAGCAGTCGACGAGGCCGTCGATGTCGTGCGCGTTGGTCGCCGTGATCAGTCGGTCCAGGACCTGGGCGGGAGTACGTGTCGCGTTCATGGTGTCTCCCAGATATCCGATACAGTCGCCTGTACTCATTGAAAGGGTCCTCCTCATGCCGCCACCCGTCAAGCGATCGACAGCCGGTGATTCCCGCCGCCGCTACGACTCGACGGCCCGGCGGGCCCGTGCGGCCGCACGCCGCGAGGCCGTGGTCGAGGTGGCACGGACCCGCTTCCTCGCCCGCGGCTTCACCGCCACGACCGTCGCCGAGGTGGCAGCGGAGGCCGAGGTCTCCGTCGAGAGCATCTACAAGTGGTTCGGCACCAAGGCGGGACTCCTGAAGGCGGTCTGGGACCGGTCGCTCGCCGGCTCGGGCACGACCCATGCCGAGCTCCGGAGCGACGCCGGCTCTCGCTCCGCTACCGACGCGCGCTCCATCCTCCGGAACTGGGCACGCCTCGCGGCCGAAGTCGGCGCCGTGGGCGACCCCGTCTACCGGCTCATCGAGAGCGCGGCCTACGTCGATCCGGAGGCTGCCTCGCTCTACGCCGGCATCGAGGGCGAGCGAGCCGCGCGCATGGAACACAACGCGGCATACCTCGTCGACCGGGGATACTTGCGTGAGGACGTGACCGCTGCGCAGGCGCGTGATGTGCTCATGCTCTACTCCACGTTTTACGAGAGGCTCGTCACCAAGGCGGGGTGGAGCCCTGAGGAGTTCAGCGCCTTCATCGAGCGCGGCCTCGCGGCCCACCTGCTGCCCTAGGCGCCCTACGTTTTGCTGTGGCCTCACAAAGCAGCTGGCGTCGGGGCGCCTCGGCTGGTGATGCACGCCGGAAAACCTGAGCAGCACGGCTCGTCCTAGGAGGGATCGCCATGGGTAGTTCCGGAGACCGACGGGTCCCAGTTCAGGGCCTGCGTTGTATCGCGTCGAGGGCGGTGGCGGCTACCCCCGCGTAGGCCAGGTGGGGCAGGACATCGGCGATCCAGTCGACTGCTCGCCAGCTGCGCGGGTCGCTGACGCCGAGCACGGTCATGGGAGCGTTGCCCGCGAGCATGGCCAGGGCCCAGGCGGCGCTCACGGTGCCGAGACTGCTGTGCGGGCGCCCGGTGATCCCCCGTACGGCACCGAGCGCTGCGCCCACACCGACGCCCGTGACGATCCCGAGCAGCGCGCCCAGCCCGGACTCCCGGGCGTTCTTCTGCTCCTCGTCCGCTGGCATGGACAGGCCCAGCAGTTCGGCTCCGCGTTCTACGGTGCGCTCCGGCGTCGAGCTGGCCGGCCGGGCCCGCACCGCCATGTCGATGTACGTAGCCGCGTTGAGCGCGGCGGTCCCGGCGGCGCCGGCGAGGGCGCCCTGCAGCAGGTGTCTCGGTATCAAATGATCTTCTCCTTCAGCAGTGGTAGCGATCTTCGGTGGCTTGTCGTGAGGTTCCCGCCTTCATCAGGCGGCACAAGGGTGTCCACAGCGACGGCACGTCGGCTCAAGGTTGGGTCGCGCCTCGACGGGCGTGGAGACCGGAGCTCTTCGACCCCACCCCTTGACCCCGGCAGCCTCCGACGAGCCATGCGCTGTTATCCGCGGATCCGCGCGGACCCCACCCGCGAGCTCCACGCGGAGGGACCGGAGGGATGAGAGGGATCGCGCCAAGCCGCTGGCGTCTCTTGCGCCCTCCGCCACATCGGAGGCCGAGGTGACGCCAGCGAGCCAAATCCAAGGCTTGAGGGCTCAGTGACATCTGACGAAGCGAGGCGGCAGCACTGGACCGCCCCCGACGCATGCGCCGTCGGGGCGGTTCTGCATGCAGCCCTGTCACTCCGGTCGTCCTTCGTCGCTCAGGACGCGCAGGGACTGGACGCTCGCCAGGTCTGTGATCTCCTCGACCAGGTCACTGACGAGTTGAGGGCTCGCCTCGAGCTGCACCGTCGCGCGCACCGTCGTCTCGGCACCATCCTGCCGCGAGGTCTTCGCGTCGAGGACGGTCGCGGTGACGCCGTGTTCGGCAGCCAGGCCCAGGGCGACCGGCAGCGCACCTTGTCCTGCCGTGTAGCGCAGGACGAGCGTCGTGCTGACGGGGTCTGCCTGCATCCGCCTGCCCAGCTTCGCCAGCACGGTGACCGTGAGCAGGTGGCAGCCGGTGGCCATGACGGCGAGTGCTGGCATACCTGCCCCACAGGCCATCCCGACCGCGGCGGTCAACCAGATCGACGCCGCGGTGGTCAGTCCGGACACGCTTCCTCGGCGCACGAAGATGACTCCGGCTCCGAGAAAGCCGATGCCCGACACGATCTGAGCCGCGATCCGCGACGGGTCGACTGCTGCACCCCGGCCGGCGACATCCGTGAACCCGTACGCGGACACGAGCGTGAAGACCGCCGAGCCCACGCCGACGAGCGTGTGCGTCCGCAGACCTGCGCTCTTGAACCGCCGGTGCCGCTCCAGGCCGATGACCGCCGACAGCACGAACGCCAGGCCGAGCAGGGCGGTCTCGGTCCAGGTCGTGGCACCCACCCACGTCATGTGCTTCCCGTACCCACGGGGGCGAGGTGCTGACTCTCAGTCGGCCGAGGTCGCCTTGACGCGGGCGATGGCCTCCTCCGTCCCGAAGTACACCCGTTCGGCCCCGTCCCCGACGAAGCCGCCAGTGCCCACGGGCGCGGCAAAGGTGCAGACCACGATGCTCGGCCCCTCCCCGGTGTGGCTGCATTCGTCCCGGTTCTGCACGGCGCCCCCCACGCCCTCGGCCCTCCCGACGTCGAGGACGATCTCCATGCCGGAGAGGTCGCAGCGAGCGAGCCGCGCCAGCTGCGACGCCATCACGGGACCGGACGCGGGGCATGTCTCTGAGCCGCCGGTCGGCGCCGGCGCCAGCCCCGAGGTCTGACCGCATCCCGCCGCCAGCAGGACGAGCAGTCCAGCCGCGGTCGCGGCCGCCATCCGTCGGTCCACAGCCTCCCCCGTCCGCGTACGCGGCTCCTACTCGTGACGGAGCCGCTCCAATGCTAGGGAATCGGCGCTGGAAGGTGCCGGCATCCGCTCCAGCCGTGGATCGTCACAGCCGCGCCGCCGTCAGCACCTCGCGAATCGCGTGGTCGCCGGCCGACCACCGCTCGACGAGCGGACCGGGCTCGAGTGTGGTGGACTCCTCTCGAGCGGCGACGACCGGATCGTGCGACGTCTCGCTCCACTTGCACGAGGTACGCCACCGAGTCCCCTCGCAGGGGCTACAACGGGTGAACGGGGAGGCATCGATGGTGAGGATCGGACGGAAGACCGCGGTCGGTGGGGTCGCCGCCGTGCTGCTGGTTGGTGGCGGCGTGGCCTACGCCGCTACGACGGGAGTGGTTGCCACGTGCACCACCAATCCCGCGGTCACGAGGACCGCGACCTCCCAGTCGTTCAACGTGAGCTGTTCGGTGCCCTTGCCTCCGCCCGTCACGGTGACGCGCACGGTGACCCAGACGGTCACGCGGACGGTGACCGCTGCCGCGCCGGCACCGACCACCACCACCGGCCCGTCGCCCGCCACGGTGACGGCGACCGCCGCGACGACGCCGACGTCCAGCGCGTGCTCGACGAAGTGGACCAGCTCCGCGCCGAACGGGTCGTGGACCGACTCGGGCCATCTGGTGAACAACAACATGTGGAACAGCGCCGCCGGACCGCAGACCATCTCGGCCTGCTCCTGGCAGCAGTGGTCCATCACCTCGAACCAGCCCGGCACCGGCTCCGACGACAGCGTCAAGACCTACGCCGACACCCAGACCCACGTCAGCTACCCCCTCAGCGGGCTGAGCACGCTGCCCTCGACCTTCGACGTGACCACCCCCGCAGGCGGCGGCACCGTCCCTGCCTCGGGCAAGCAGTGGAACGCCGCCTACGACCTGTGGCTCGACAACTACGGCACCGAGGTCATGATCTGGAACAACTGGACCATGAACTGGCAGTACTGGTTCAAGCAGTACGGCGGCGTCCAGGTCACCATCGACGGGGTCGCTTACCACGCCTACCGCAACAGCGCCGGCACCGGACTGTGGTTCATCCGCGACCAGGTCACCAACACGGGCAGCGTCGACATCGCCCACGTGCTGCAGTGGGCCGTCAACAAGGGCTGGCTGCGCTCATCCCAGGTCCTCGGCGAGGTCGAGTACGGCTTCGAGGTCGCCTACACCGGAGCACCCACCGTCTTCACGCTCAACAAGTTCACCCTCTGAGCGATCCGCCGACGCTCAGCGGCGGCTGGGGAGGCCGTCACACCCAGGACGTCCGCGCCGGGCCGGCGGTGGCGTGGACCTCCTGCTGTCCACCGCACGAGCGGGTACGCGTACCGTGGGCGCGTGCGCACCCCGGCCGACCGCCCCGGCGACGACGGCCTGATCCGGGTGCGCGGGGCCCACCTGCACAACCTGCGGCACGTGGACGTCGACGTGCCTCGCGACCGCCTCGTGGTCGTCACCGGCGTCTCCGGCTCGGGCAAGTCGTCGCTCGTGTTCGGGACCGTCTATGCGGAGTCCCAACGCCGCTTCCTCGAGTCCGTGGCACCGTACGCGCGCCGCCTGATCAACCAGGTCGAATCACCGAAGGTGGAGTCGATCACCGGGCTGCCGCCCGCCGTGGCCCTGCAGCAGCGCCGCTCGGGCACCAGCACCCGCTCCAGCGTCGGCACGGTCACGACGCTCTCCAACACCCTGCGCATGCTCTTCTCCCGCGCCGGGACCTACCCGGCCGGAGCACCGCGGCTCGACTCCGACTCCTTCTCCCCCAACACCGTCGCCGGCGCGTGCCCGACGTGCCACGGGCTGGGGCACGTCCACCACCCAGCCGAGTCGCTGATGGTTCCCGACCCGTCACTGTCGATCCGGCAGAAGGCGGTCGCCTCGTGGCCGGGCGCCTGGCTCGGCAAGAACCTGCGCGACATCCTCGACACCCTCGGACACGACATCGACCGGCCCTGGTGCGAGCTGCCGGCCGCGGACCGCGAGTGGATCCTCTTCACCGACGAGGAGCCCGTCGTCACCGTCCACCCGGAGCGTGAGCCCGGTCGCATCCAGCGTCCCTACCAGGGCCAGTACGTCAGCGCCGCGCGGCTCGTCCTGCGCACGCTCTCGGAGTCGAAGAGCGCGACCGCGCGCCGACGCGCCCTTGAGTTCGTCGAGACGCTTCCCTGCCCGTCCTGCGACGGCCGCCGGCTACGACCCGAGCCGCTCTCCGTGACGGTCGCCGACCTGCCCATCGACCGATGGTGGCGTATGCCGCTCACCGCGGTCCGTGACCTCGTGCAGCGGGTGCTCGGCGGAGTCGAGGAGGGCGACGTCAGCGCCACCCTGGCACCGGACCTCGTGGCCCGGATCGACGTGCTCGTCGAGATGGGCCTCGGCTACCTCTCCCTCGACCGGCAGACGCCCTCCCTGTCGTCCGGGGAGCTGCAGCGGCTCCGGCTCGCCACCCAGCTGCGATCTGGGCTCTTCGGTGTCGTCTACGTCCTCGACGAACCGTCCGCTGGGCTGCATCCAGCAGATCGTGAGCCGCTGCTAGCCGTGTTGAACAGGCTGGTGGCCGAAGGGAACTCGGTCCTCGCAGTCGAGCACTCCCTGGACGTGATGCGTCACGCCGACTGGCTCGTCGACGTGGGACCGGGTGCCGGCGAGGCCGGTGGGCGCCTGCTGCACTCCGGACCGGTGGCCGCCGTCGCGGATGCCGAGGAGTCGGTCACGGCCGGCTACGTCCTGGGCACGGCCGAGCGACCCGAGCCGCGACCGCGGCGAGTTCCCCACGGGGAGCTGACCCTCCACGGCATCGAGCGCCACAACCTCCACGGGACCGACATCACGATCCCGCTCGGCGTGCTGACAGCGGTCACCGGGGTGTCGGGGTCGGGCAAGTCGACGGTGCTCGCCGTGCTCGGCGAGGTGCTCCACGTCCATCCGGGGCAGGGCTCACCCACAGAGCCCGGGACCGAGCCCGCAAGGGAGGCCGCGGACGAGGACGACGCGCCCAGCGGCATACGCACCGACCTCCCGCGCACGAGGGGCACGGAGCAGGTGCACCGCGCCGTGGTGGTCGACCAGCGCCCGATCGGACGGACGCCCCGATCCAACCTCGCCACCTACACCGGCCTGTTCGACGCGGTGCGAAGGCTGTTCGCGGCCACCGACGAGGCGAAGGGGCGGGGCTACGGTGTCGGGCGGTTCTCCTTCAACGTCAAGGGCGGACGCTGCGAGACCTGTCAGGGTGAGGGGTTCGTGTCGGTCGAGCTGCTCTTCCTGCCGGGGAGCTACCGCGTGTGCCCGAGCTGCAACGGAGCGCGCTACAACGACGACACGCTCGAGGTGAGGTGGCGCGGACTGTCCATCGCCGACGTGCTCGCCCTCAGTGTCGACGAGGCGAAGGACGTCTTCGCCGATGAGAACGCCGTGGCGCGCAGCCTGCGCACCCTCGCCGAGGTCGGGCTCGGCTACCTCGGGCTCGGCCAGCCCGCGACCGAGCTGTCCGGCGGCGAGGCCCAGCGGATCAAGCTCGCCACCGAGCTGCAGCGGACACAGCGCAAGGGAACGGTCTACCTGCTCGACGAGCCGACGACCGGACTCCACCCGGCCGACGTCGAGGTGCTGATGCGCCAGCTGCAGGGGCTGGTCGACGGCGGAAGCACGGTCGTGGTCGTCGAGCACGACATGTCGGTGGTGGCACAGTGCGACCACGTCATCGACCTCGGTCCGGGCGCCGGTGACGAGGGCGGCCGCGTGGTCACGTCCGGATCCCCTTGGCACGTCAGCCGGTCCGCGCAGAGCCGCACCGCTCCTCACCTTGCCGCTCAGCGGCCCCCGGCCTGCCGGGTGATGTAGTTGACGGCAACGAACGAGCGGAAGGCCGCGAGCGCGTCGTCCGACTCGATCCGGATGGTCCGCGTGCCCACCCGCTCGGCACCCTTGGCCCAGCTGCCGACCTCCGCCATGTCGGCCGTCTGCACGTCGAGATCGAGCCGCACGGGCCTACCGAGCTGCGGTGGACGCAGCCCCTCGGCCCCCGTCCGCCGGACCGCCTCCGCCGCGGCCTCATCGATGCGCTCCCGAGCCAGGCGCGGGTGCAGGTTGGTGGCGGCGAACCGGGTGATCGAAGCCTTGGTGACGACCGTCTCGGCGTCCGGCGCGAAGGGCGCCGTCTCCCGGATCGTCACCTCGTCGCCGGTGACCAGGCCGATCGGCACGCCGAAGTGGTCGGCCACGAGGGCGTTGATGCCGCTCTCCCCCACCTCCGTGTCGCCGAGCCGCGCGGCCGAGAACACCTCCGGGTTGTAGGTGTGCGACAGCGTCGAGGACTCGCCGGAGATCGACCCGTGGTAGCCGATGAAGAAGGCGACGTCGAACGAGTCGTCGAGCCCCTCCATCATGTAGAGCGGCTTGTGCCGACCGGCGACGTAGGTGGCGTCGTGTGCCAGCCGGTCCGGGTCGAGGTTGCGCATCTGGCCGTGCGCGTCGTTGACGACCACCTCGGTCGCGCCGGCACGGACGGCCCCGGCGATCGCCGCGTTCACCTCCCCGAGCGTGAGGGCGCAACCGGTGTCGTAGGCCGCCGTCCCCTCCCGGCACTGCGCCCAGTCGACGACCCCCGCGACGCCTTCGAAGTCGAAGGACAGGTAGACCTTCACCGGACGGCCTTCAGGCGCCCCCACGCGTGCCACCGGTCGATGTCGACCCACGCGCTCACGCGCGGCCGGTCGCGGACGGCATACGGCTTGCCCGTGTAGTGCGTGGCGACCCGGTCGATGTCGCGGAGGTCGGTGTCGTCGACCAGCTCGGCGACGTGGCCGAGGATGCTGACGTGGGTGATCCAGTCGTCGGGGTCGATGGCGCTGAGGCTGACCCGCGGGTTGGCGCTCAGGTGCTCGAGCCGCTTGCGGCCGGCGTCCATGTTGACGAGGACCCTGCCGTCCTCGTAGAGGTACCAGGTCGGCACCGACACCGGCTGCCCGTCCGGACGCACGGTGCTGATGGTCGCGTGCCAGGGCTTGGCGAGCTCGTCGGCGATGGCTGTCGGCAGGGGTGGCTTGGGCACGAGGACGTCCTCTCCGGTCGGGATTCCCACCGTAGCCCGGACAGCGACCCTTGCCACACGGGCCTCGGTGGGTATCTCGTCGTGGAGAGACCGACGAGCGGGGGAAGGAGCGACGTGGACTTCAGCGAAGCGATCGAGCTGGCCGGCAAGGCCATCGACTCGGCCGGGGTGGCCGTCCTGGTCATCGGCGCCGTCGTGGCGGCCGTGCGTGCCGTGCAGAACGCCCGCGCACACCTTCCGGACACCTATCGTCGGTTTCGCCAGCAGCTGGGGCGCACGATCCTGCTCGGACTGGAGCTGCTCGTCGCGGCCGACATCATCCGCACCGTGGCGGTGACCCCGACCCTGTCCAGCGTGCTGGTGCTCGCGATCATCGTGCTGATCCGGACCTTCCTCAGCTTCTCCCTCGAGCTCGAGATCACCGGTCGCTGGCCCTGGCAGAAGGAACCGACCGACGCCCGGACGGGTACGTCTGGCCCATGACCTCGCACTCCCCCGACCTCGAGCGGTTCGTCCGCGCCCAGGACGCCGGCGGCACGTACGCCGCCGCACTCGCCGAGCTGCGAGCCGGCTGCAAACGCGGCCACTGGATCTGGTTCGTGCTCCCCCAGGTGGCCGGGCTCGGGCGCAGCGAGATGTCGCGGACGTATGCCGTCTCGGGCCTCCCCGAGGCCCGGGCCTACCTGCGCCACCCCGTCCTCGGACCCCGGTTGCGCGAGTGCGCCGAGGCACTGCTCTCCCTCGGGACGAGCGACCCGGTCGAGGTCCTCGGGTCCATCGACGCCACCAAGCTCCGGTCGTCGATGACCCTCTTCGAGCGGGCCGCCGACGACGAGGAGGAGGCGCAGCCCTTCGCCCGGGTGCTCGACCGCTTCTACGGCGGCAGGCGCGACGACGCGACCATCGGGGCACTGGGATCGTGAACGAGCAGAACCCGTCCACCGACCGGGCCGCCGCCCCTGCTCCTGCCTCCCCGGCACCGCCCGGCGCGGGCAGCGGCCACGAACCCGACCCGCGCCGCTGGAAGGCGCTGTGGGTGTGCCTCGTGGCGGGCTTCATGACCCTGCTCGACGTCAGCATCGTCAACGTCGCCCTGCCCTCGATCCAGAAGGGCCTGGGGGCGACCCCGAGCGACCTGCAGTGGGTCGTCTCGGGCTACGCGCTGACCTTCGGGCTGACGCTCGTCCCCTCCGGTCGCATCGGCGACGCGCTCGGGCGCCGGACTGTCTTCGTCGTCGGAGTCGTCCTCTTCGGCGTCTCCAGCCTGGCCTGCGGCCTTGCCCCGAGCAGCGCCCTGCTCGTCGTGGCGCGCCTCGTGCAGGGCGCTGCGGGCGGCATCCTCAACCCGCAGGTCTCGGGTCTGATCCAGCAGATGTTCCGCGGGCCCGAACGCGGGCGCGCCTTCGGCCTGCTGGGCGCGACCATCGGCATCTCCACCGCCGTCGGACCCGTCGTCGGCGGCCTCATCCTCAACGGACTGGGCGAGCAGACCGGCTGGCGATGGATCTTCTTCGTCAACCTGCCGGTCGCCGTGGCCGCCGTCGTGCTGGCCATGCGCTGGCTACCGGCGCCTCCCGAACGGGACCGCTCGCGGCGGATCGACGTCGACCCGGTCGGCGTGGTGCTGCTCGGTCTCGGCGTGCTCGGCATCCTGCTGCCGATCGTCGAGTCGGGACGCGGCGGCTCCACCGTGCCGTGGTGGGTGGCGGTCGTGGGCGCCGGCTTCCTCGTCGTCTTCCTCGTCTGGGAACGCACCTACACGCGTCGGGGGCGCACGCCCGTCGTGGACCTCGCCCTCTTCACCGTGCCGGGCTACTCCTCCGGCGCAGCCGTCGGCACCATCTACTTCGGTGGCTTCACCGGCATCTTCTTCGTGCTGACGATCTTCTTCCAGGAGGAGCTCGGCTACTCCCCCCTGCTCGCGGGCCTCGCCGTGACCCCCTTCGCCGCCGGGTCGGCGGTCTCGTCGGCACTAGGCGGGCGCCTCGTCGACCGCTTCGAGCGGGCGCTCGTGACGGCAGGGCTGGCCGTCGTCCTCGTCGGCCTCATCGCGGTCGACGTGGTGCTCACCACAGAGCACGGCCCGAGCGTCGGCTGGTGGCTGGCCGGACCGCTGCTCGTCGCCGGCATCGGCAGCGGGTTCGTCATCTCGCCCAACGTCACGCTGACCGTGGCCGGCGTCCCGGTGGAACGGGCGGGCACCGCCGGCGGGTTGCTGCAGACGGGCCAGCGCATCGGCACCGCAGCGGGCATCGCGCTCATCGGCTCGGTCCTCTACTCGGGTCTGGCGGCCGGACGCGGCCTCGACCCGGCAGCCGCACTCCGCGTCGCTGCCATCCTCGTGGCCGTGGCGCTCGCCGCCAGCGTCGTGGACCTGCGCAACCGACGCCGGCGCTCCCGCAACCCGTCCTGAGCCCATCCCGCCGACCGAGGGCGGGGCCGGGACCGCGGGCTGAGCCGCCTGGACGGTGCCGGCGACCGAGTCGGCTGACGCCGTTGGGGCCGGTGGGGCAGGCGAGGCCAGTGGGACCGCTGGGCCGGCCTGACGGCATACGCCGCGGTGGCGTTTGACCTGATTTCTGCCAAGTTGCTGCGGTGAAACCAGACAAAAGGTTTCAATCGACGCGTCATCCGGCGCGCCCGACGGCGCCGTCGACCACGCAACCTCTGTCTGGAAGTCCCCATGAGCCACCAGCTGTCCCGACGCCTTCGCAGCCTCGGCCTCTTGCTCTCCGTCCTCGCCTCACTGGCCCTGCTGCCGTCGGTGGCCCCGACCGCCACCGCGGCGACCGTGCCTGTTCCGGCCACGCCCACAGGTCTGCCCAGCGGCCTCGAGGGCCTCTCGCCCTACGTGCCCCAGACGGGGTGCGACGTGGTCAACCGCGCGGGCACCGTCAAGCTCGCCAAGCTCGTCCAGGCGACCTACCACAACACCTACGGCCTCGCGACCTCCTGCACCGCCGCCACGGCGCCGAACTCGGAGCACTTCGACGGCCGCGCCATCGACTCGTTCTTCTCCGTGCGCAACGCCACCCAGCACGCCCAGGCGAACGCGCTGATCAGCTGGCTGCTCGCGACCGACAAGGCGGGCAACCGCTACGCCAACGCCCGGCGCCTGGGGGTGATGTACCTGATCTGGGACAACAAGATCTGGAGCTCCTACCGCTCCTCCGAGGGCTGGCGCCCCTACAGCACCTGCGCGACGACGCCGTCGACCGCCTACGACACCGCGTGCCACCGCAACCACATCCACTTCAGCCTCTCGTGGGAGGGCGCCCAGGGCCGGACCTCCTTCTGGACCAAGGCCGTTGCGCCGGTGGACTGGGGCCCGTGCCGCCCGGCCGACCTCAACTGGTCGCCCGGGGTGGCCGCCTACAACCCCCGTCGCTGCGCCTCGTACCCCGCTGTCAAGGCTCCGACCGGGGCCAGCACCCTGCTCAAGGAGCTCGTGCCCCGCTCGGGCATGGTGCTGCGTGCCGGCATGACGGGACCGGCCGTGACGACCCTGCAGAAGGCGGTCGGCGTCTCGCCCACCACTGGCTACTTCGGCACCATCACGACCGCCCACCTCAAGACGTGGCAGAGCCGGCACGGGCTGCCGGCCAGCGGCGTGGCGTACGCGTCGACGTGGCGGGCGCTGCTGACCTCCAACGGCATGCACCGCTGAGCATCCCTCTCCCGTGCTGACGGCGCGGCGTCGACACGGTCGACGCCGCGCCGTCGCGGCTCTCCAGGTGCGAGCCGGCGGGCATCGCCGGGCTCAGGCGGCGTGCGAGGACGTCGTCGCGTAGGCGCTGTCGACGGCAGAGCGCACACTACGGTGCGGCCAGGTGACGGCCAGGATCGCCGTCAGGCCCAGGCACGCGACGGCGCAGATGGCCACCGCCGCATGCGCGCCGACGAGCATGCCCACCCACCCCGCGGCGAGGTAGGAGACACCGCCGGCTGCGACGGACACCGACCCGGCCAGGCTGAAGATGCGCCCGCGCATGGCCGGCTCGGTCGTGAGCGCGAACGTGGCCTGCAGGGGGATCATGAACGCCTGCATGGTGCCCGAGAGGAAGAAGAGGGCCATGACGACCCACAGCGGCGGGTGCAGGGCCGTCAGCAGCAGGGGCACCGGCATCGCCAGGGCCAGCGGCACGATCGACTGGTTCTGGCTCACCACGTCGCGGCGCCCGATGAACAGGATGCCGACGACGGCACCGGCGATCGGTGAGGCCATCAGCACGCCGCCCCACTCCTTCGCGTCGGCGATGGGCAGGGCCAGCGCCTCCGGGGCCACGATGCCGAGGCCCGCGACGGCGCTCAGGGTCATCAGGCGCGCCAGCACCGGGTGGCGGACCAGGTCGCCGGTCGCCTTGCCCAGGTCGCGTGCGAAGCCGCGCAGCCCGCGACCCCGCTCGCCGGGGACCGGCCGCACCTGCACCACGAACAGGATGACGACAGCGCTCACGACGAAGGTGAGCAGGTCGAACAGCAGCCCGGTCTCAGGGCCCACCAGGGCGACCAGCCCACCACCGACGGCCAGGCCGATGGCCTGGTTGAACTGCTCGGACATCCCGCCGAGGGCGACGGCCTTGGCGTAGAGCCGACGGTCCTCGACGAGATCGGTGAGCAGCACCATGGACGAGGCCGTGGAGGCGCCACCGACCAGCTCGAGCAGGAAGAGCACGAGGAACAGGAGCCAGAAGTGCGACTGGTTGAGCACGAGCAGCATCAGCCCCAGCACGCAGGTGGCACGCAGCAGGTGGGACCAGATGAGCACCCACTTGTAGGGGAACCGGTCGACGAGGGGGCCGAGCAGGCTGCGCCCCAGGAAGGTCGGAACCAGGCTGACGGCGAGGGTCGTGGCCGTGACCAGCGGCGAGCCGGTGCGCTGGTAGACCACCGCGGCGATGGTGATCCGGGCGATGAAGTCGCCCCACATCGACAGCGCGCTGGCCAGGAAGATCGGCAGGTACCGAGGGACACGGAGGACGGCGGCGTAGGTCGGCGCGCTGAGCTCGTGCCCCTGGGTTGGACTCACGTGCCGACGCTACCCCGAGGTGGGGACCCGTAAAAGTTGAAATCAGTGGCATGTCTGGAACGTCGGGCGACACGGCGCCACAGCTCTGCCAGGGCCGCCCCCTCGCCGGCCGGGCGGCCCATGATGCGGCCGATGCCGTCGAGGTCGCGCAGGTCGGACGGCACGCTGTCGATCGCCTTGCCGCGCCACAGGACCCCGGCGTTGCGCATCCGCGCACCGAGCTGCCACGCCTCGTGCAGTGCCTTCACGTCCTCGGCAGCGACGAGGCCCTCGTCACCGAGGGCGGCCAGGCCGGCCATGGTCCCGGTGACCCGCAGCGCCGGACGGTCGTGTGCGTGCTGCAGCTGGTGCAGCTGCACCACCCACTCGACGTCGGTCAGTCCACCGCGGCCCAGCTTGAGGTGGGTGCGCGGGTCGGCGCCGCGCGGGAGCCGTTCGCTCTCGACCCGGGCCTTCATGGTGCGGATCTCGCGCAGCTGCCGCTCGCTGATCCCGCCCTCGGGCCAGCGCTGCGGGTCGATGAGCCGAGAGAACTCGTCGGCGAGCTCCTGAGGACCGGCGATCGGCGTGGCACGCAGCAGGGCCTGGAACTCCCAGGTCAGCGCCCACCGCTCGTAGTAGGTGCGGAACGAGTCGAGGCTGCGCACGAGCGGGCCGCCCTTGCCCTCCGGGCGCAGGTCGGCATCGAGCCCGAGAGCCGGGTCGGCGCCTGGCGCGGAGAGCAGCTTGCGCAGCTCCTGGACCACGAGCGTCGCCCGGGCCTGCACGTCCTGCTCGGGAGACCCCTCGTGCGGGCGGTGCACGAACATGACGTCGGCGTCGGAGGCGTAGCCGAGCTCACCTCCGCCGAAGCTGCCCATGGCGACGACGAGGACATCTCCCCCCAGCGGCACGCCCTCCCGGCGCTCCACCTCCAGGACCGCGGCGTCGAGGGCCACCTGGACGGTGGCGGCCGTCAGGTCGGTGAGCGCGACACCG
Organism: Terrabacter terrae; assembly: GCF_039529575.1. NCBI lineage: Bacteria > Bacillati > Actinomycetota > Actinomycetes > Micrococcales > Intrasporangiaceae > Terrabacter > Terrabacter terrae. The sequence continues at coordinate 1,372,200 of NZ_BAAANB010000021.1, read as the reverse complement.
ACGCCCTCGAGGTCGAGGAGCCCGACGAGGTCACTGATGACGATGCGGAGCAGCTCGTGGCGGCGGATGGCGCGCACCGCGGCCACCGCCTCGGCCGCGGAGTCGCGCCGCCCCGCTGCCGACTGCATCGTGGCGGTCAACGCCTCCCGGCTGCGCGGGACGAGGCCGTTGTCGTCGCCGAGGATCGAGACACTCTTCGGGGAGCGCACGAGCAGGTCCGCGGCATACCGGCTGCGGGCGAGCGTGTGGGCGAGCCGGTCGGCGGCCCGACCCTCGTCGCGCAGCATGGCGAGGTACCAGTGCGTCGTGCCGAGCTCGTCGGACACGCGACGGAAGGAGAGCAGGCCCGCGTCGGGGTCGGCCTCGTCGGCGAACCACCCGAGCATGACGGGCAGGAGGGTGCGCTGGATGGCGGCCCGACGGCTGACGCCGGAGGTGAGCGCCTCGATGTGGCGCAGCGCGCCCGCCGGGTCGCGGAAGCCCAGGGCCAGCAGCCGCTGCTGTGCCGCCTCGGGACTCAGCCGTGCCTCGGTCGGGCTGAGCTTGGCGGCGGCTGCCAGCAGCGGTCGGTAGAAGAGGCGCTCGTGCAGCCGTCGCACCTCGCGGGCCGACGCCTGGCGGTCGGCGACCACGGCACGCTCGGGGTGGGTGCGATGACCCATGGCACGACCCAGCCGGCGCAGGTCGGCCTCGGCGACCGGCATCAGGTGCGTGCGGCGCAGCCGGTGCAGCTGGATGCGGTGCTCGAGGCAGCGCAGGTGGCGGTAGGCGCGGTCGAGCGTCGCAGCGTCCTCGCGACCGACGTAGCCGCCGCGCGCGAGGGCTGAAAGGGCCTCGAGCGTCGTCGCCGACCGCAGTCCCGGGTCGGTGCGGCCGTGGACGAGCTGGAGCAGCTGCACGCTGAACTCCACGTCCCGCAGGCCGCCCGGGCCGAGCTTGAGCTGGCGCTCGGCCTCGTTGGCCGGAACGTGCTGCTCGACGCGGCGGCGCATCGCCTGGACGTCCTCGACGAAGTTGGCGCGGCCGGCCGCCTCCCAGACCATCGGGGAGATCTCGGCCTTGTAGCGCAGCCCGACCTCCCTGTCACCGGCCGAGACCCAGGCCTTGAGCAGCGCCTGGAACTCCCACGTCTTGGCCCAGCGCTCGTAGTACGCCTTGTGGCTGGCGATGGTCCGCACCAACGGGCCCTGCTTGCCCTCGGGTCGCAGGGCGGCGTCGACCGGCCACAGGCTGCCCTCCGGCGTCGGCGTGGAGCACGCCCGCATGAGGGCCGTGGCGAGCGCGGTCCCCACGCGGAGCGCGGTGTCCTCGTCGGCGCCGTCGGCCGGCTCCGCCACGAAGATGACATCCACGTCGCTGACGTAGTTGAGCTCGCCGCCACCGGTCTTCCCCATGCCGATCACGGCCAGCCGACAGGCCTCGTGACCGGGGCCGTGCTCCTCGCGGGCGATGACGAGCGCCGCCTCCAGGGCGGCCTCGGCGAGCTCGGCCAGGGCTTCGCCGACCGCCGGCATCTCGGCGAGCGGGTCGGGGCACGTCACGTCGAGGGCAGCGACTCGCAGCAGCCCACGGCGGTATGCGATCCGCAGCGCGTCCAGCGGGGTCCGCTCGCCGCGCTCGATCCCGACCGCACGGACGAGGTCAGCGCGGGTCTGGTCGCCGGGGCGCCGCTCGGCCCTGGCCGCGTCGACCCAGTGCTCCGGGTGGCGCACCAGCTCGTCCACCAGGGCGGACGACGCTCCGAGCACGCCGAGGACGCGCTCGCGTCCGACGCCGGCAGAGGCGAGCTCGGTCGCGAAGGCCGAGATCCCCCAGTCCGGGGCGTCCTGCTCCCGGGCCAGCGACTCGGCGACGCGTACGAGACCCAGCAGGCACTGGTCGGGGTCGGCGGTGTCGCCCATGACGGCAGCCAGCTCGTCGAGCTGGCCGTCCGGGACCGCGGCCCGCAGCGGCAGCAGGGCGTCGTCGCGGATCAGCCCCGCCGCCCTCTGGGCGTCCGCGAAGCCGAGTCGCGCCAGCGATCCCTCGGTGGTCGTCGTGCGCGTCGTGCGGGAGGACATGCGTCAGAGCCGCGGCAGGTAGCGCTCGAGCTCGAAGCGGGTGACCTCGTGACGGTAGTCCAGCCACTCCTGGCGCTTGTTGCGCAGGAAGAACTCGAAGACGTGCTCGCCGAGCACCTCGGCGACGAGCTCGCTCTCCTCCATCACCTCGAGCGCACGCCCGAGAGAGGCCGGGAGCGGCTTGATGCCCATGGCCCGCCGCTCCGCGTCGGTGAGGCTCCAGACGTCGTCCTCGGTCTCGGGCGGCAGGTCGTAGCCCTCCTCGATCCCCTTGAGGCCGGCTGCGAGCAGGACGGCGAAGGCGAGGTAGGGGTTGCACGCCGCATCCAGGGAGCGGACCTCGACGCGGGTGGACTGGCCCTTGTTCGGCTTGTGCATGGGGACACGCACCATCGCGGAGCGGTTGTTGTGCCCCCAGGTCAGGTGCGCCGGGGCCTCTCCCCCGCCCCACAGCCGCTTGTAGGAGTTGACCCACTGGTTGGTGACGGCGGCGATCTCGGCCCCGTGGCGCATGAGCCCGGCGATGAACTGACGGCCGACCTTGCTCAGCTGGTAGGGCGCGCCGGCCTCGTAGAAGGCATTGGAGTCGCCCTCGAAGAGCGACAGGTGGGTGTGCATGCCGGAGCCCGGGTGCTCCGAGAAGGGCTTCGGCATGAAGGTCGCGTAGATGCCCTGGGTCAGGGCCACCTCCTTGACCACCGTGCGGAAGGTCTGGATGTTGTCGGCCGTGCTCAGCGCGTCGGCGTAGCGCAGGTCGATCTCGTTCTGCCCCGGCGCGCCCTCGTGGTGGCTGAACTCGACGGAGATGCCCATGTTCTCGAGCATCGTGATGGCGGCGCGACGGAAGTCGTGGCCGGTGCCGTGCGGCACGTGGTCGAAGTAGCCGGCGTCGTCGACGGGGATGGGCCGGCCCTGCGGGTCGCGCCCCTGCTCGAGCAGGAAGAACTCGATCTCGGGGTGGGTGTAGAAGGTGAAGCCGAGGTCTGCGGCCCTCCCGAGCGCGCGCTGGAGCACGTGCCGCGGGTCGGCGAAGCTCGGCGAGCCGTCGGGCAGCTGCAGGTCGCAGAACATCCGGGCGGTGCCGGGCGGGTCACCGCGCCACGGCAGGATCTGGAACGTCGAGGGGTCCGGCTTGGCCAGCATGTCGGCCTCGTAGACCCGGGCGAAACCCTCGATGGCCGAGCCGTCGAAGCCGATGCCCTCGGCGAAGGCTCCCTCGAGCTCGGCCGGGGCGACCGCCACCGACTTCAGCGTGCCGAGGACGTCCGTGAACCACAGACGGACGAAGCGGATGTCGCGCTCTTCGATCGTGCGGAGCACGAACTCTTCCTGACGGTTCATGTGTCGATCCTGCCGCATGGCTGTTTCGGGGATGTTGCGAGACACGGTCTTCCGCGGCCACCGGCCGGACGTATGCCGTGGGGCGGGCACGCGAAGGGCCCCCGGGACGTGTCCCGGGGGCCCTTCACCTCATGACCGGAAGGTCACTCGAGGTCGTCACTTGAAGTCGACGCGGACCTCGAGCTCGTTGCCGCCCTGGCGGGTCTTGGCGACGGTCATCGTCGTGCCGGAACCGGCCACCTTGGTGGAGGCCCACGGGTTGTCGGCCGTCCAGTAGCGCTTCGGGTCGCGGTCGTCGAAGGTCGGGATCGCAGGCTGCGACGGGACCTTGGTGGCGACGCCGTTGCGGTGGAAGGTCACCGCGTCGGTCTTCTCCTGGCCGAACGTGGCGTCGAACGGCTGGCGCCGGTTGCCCAGCATGGTGCGCGTGCCGTCGGCGTTGTTCAGCATGACCGGCGCCGGGCGGGCGTCGACCGGCAGGACCTCGCCGCCACCCGGGTGGGCCGACGTGTTGTTGTCGCCGTACTCACCGTTGGCGAACCAGACGAGCATGCCGTTCTGGTACGGGAAGCGCTCCACCCAGTCCGGCTTGGTCGTGCCCCAGCCGAAGTTGTACGGGCCGGTCTTCAGCGTCGCGTCGTAGCCGCTGTAGACGCGGTTCTCGGCGAAGTAGAAGTCCTGCACCTGCCTCGAGGTGGTGCCGCTGATGATGGAGAAGCCCTTCGCGGTCCAGGCCCCGGTGCCGGACTCGACGTCGTCGACCGGTCCTGCCACGCCGTCCTTGACCACGGAGACGTCGTCGATGTAGGCCTCGCTGGCGACGCCGCCGTCGGTGGCCACGCGGAAGCGGAACTGGACGTTCTGGCCCTTGTAGGCCGAGAGGTCCCACGACTTCTGCGCCCAATCGAACGTGCCGTCGATCGGGTCCCCGACCTGACTCCAGTTCGCCCCGTTGTCCGTCGACACCTCGCCGTAGAGGTAGTCGTACTCGGCCTCCAGGTTGCCCTGGACGAAGGCACTGATCGACGCCGAGGTGGTCGCTCCGGTGAGGTCCACGCTGCGCGACAGCGTCGAGCTGAGGTTGTTGCCGAAACCACTCCACCACTCCGCCTTGCCGGAGTGCGGCGTGTTGCGCTTCGTCGTCACCGTGCGCTCGGGAAGCGGGACCACGAGGGCCTGGACCGAGTCGCTCTTCGTGGCGAGGTCGGCCTGGCTCAGCTTGACCGTGGTGTCCTTGCCGTACGGCACGACGGTGTGGTCGAGCCAGCCGAGCTGCAGCTTCTCCCACGGACCCATGTAGCCGGGAGTCGTGCCGATGGAGTCGGTGCCGTGGTTGAGCCACGAGCCGCCGCTCATCAGGGTCCAGAAGGCGGTGCTGTTGTCGCCGCCCTGCGTGTCGTAGAGGTCGGGCAGTCCGAGGTCGTGGCCGAACTCGTGCGCGAAGACGCCGAGCCCGCCGTTCTCGGGCTCGGTCGTGTAGTCGCCGATCCACATGCCGGTGTCGCCGAGGGGGACGCCGCCGAGCTTGTTGAAGTCGGGGCCGGTCTTGCCCTCGTCGGTGGAGTAGGCGTACCAGCGGTGCGACCAGATGGCGTCCTCGCCCTCGGTGCCACCGCCGGCCTCCTCGCCCTCACCGGCGTGGATGGCCTGGAAGTGGTCGATGTAGCCGTCGGGCTCGTTGAAGTTGCCGTCGTGGTCGTAGTCGTAGCGGTCGACCTTGTCGAACTGCGCGAGGTACGCCTTGATCTCGGCCTGCGTCTTGCCCGCCGCCACCTGGGAGTCGTACCAGGCCTTGGCGGTGTCACGGACGAACGGCCAGTACGTCGAGTTGTCAGCGTACTTGTTCGAGCCGTAGCGCGACTCGTTGTAGGGGACCTTCACCCAGTCGGAGACGTCGCCCTTGGCGAGGAACCGGCCGTTGGACTGCTTCTGGTAGAAGTCCCGGAACGACTCGCCCTGCCCGAACATCATGTCCAGGTAGTGCTGGCGGTTGAAGTCCTTGGTCCAGTACGTCGAGTTGTCGTCGGTGGCGCTGCCGTCCCACTTGCGGTCCGGCTGCGCGATGTGGTTGTGCACCGGGCCGGCCGTGCCGCCCGTCGCAGGGTTCACCTGGTCGCCGAAGTCGACGAGGATCGTGAAGATGTCCTCCTCGCGGTTGACCGGGTAGTTGACGTACTTCGACTTCTTGGGCTTGCCGTTCTTGTCGGTGCCCGTGCTCTTGACCTCGATGACGCGGTTGCCGTTGATGGTCTTGGTGGTCGCCTGGCCCTTGAGGAGCTTGGCAACGGCGTCCTTCCGCTCGGCCGCCTGGGCGTCGGCGAGCGGGTTGGGCAGGTTGTCCGGGCGGGAGGCCTGGGCGGCCGCGGGGTCTCCGCTCGCCGGGGCCTTGGCAACGGGCGTTGCCTGAGCCTGCATCGGAGCGGTGAGGCCGGTGACGACGAGCGCACCGACGGCCAACCCCGAAACAGCACTCCACTGGCGCTTGTTCACGTGTTTGTCCTCCTGGTCACAAGGCGCCTCAAGTCGGCGCCTCCGGTATGCAAACACACATCACAGACAATGTGGCGCCCGCTCTCAGAAGATTTGGAAAAACTTATGCCTCCACGATGTTCGTGGATCGAAAGGTTAAATTCTTCGTAAAGAAGTGCGCTGCTGACCTAGTCGCGGAACTGCTTTGCACCTATAGGAGGCGGGAGTTTTGTCACGTCCTGACGTGGCTATGCTCGGGCCATGAGCGCAGGCCCCGAGGAGCAGAGTCCCTACGGTTCCGGGGCCGGCGCCTCGCGCCCGACCAACGCCACGCCCCCACCGCGCAAGGTGCGAATCCCGCACCTGCAGGCCCTGAAGGCCGAGGGGCGGCGCTGGGCGATGCTCACGGCATACGACATGTATGCGGCGGAGATCTTCGACGAGGCCGGCATCCCCGTGCTGCTCGTCGGCGACTCCGCCGGCAACAACGTCTACGGCTACGAGACGACGGTGCCCGTCACCCTCGACGAGATGGTCCCGCTCGTGCGCGCCGTCGCGTCGGCCGCCCGCCGGGCGCTCGTCGTGGCCGACCTGCCCTTCGGCTGCTACGGCGCCTCGGTCGAGCAGGGCTTCACCAGCGCGGTGCGCCTCATGAAGGAGGGCCGAGCACACGCCGTCAAGCTCGAGGGCGGCGCGTCGATGGCGCCGCTCGTCAGGGCCCTGACCGGCGCGGGCATCCCCGTCATGGCGCACGTCGGCTTCACCCCGCAGAGCGAGCACCAGCTCGGCGGCTACCGGGTGCAGGGGCGCGGGGACGCAGCCGACGCGCTCGTCGCGGACGCTCGGGCCCTGCAGGACGCCGGCGCCTTCGCCGTGGTCCTCGAGATGGTGCCGGCCCCCGTGGCCGCCCGGGTCACCCAGTCCCTGGACATCCCGACGGTCGGCATCGGCGCGGGGGCCGTCACCGACGCCCAGGTGCTCGTGTGGAGCGACTTCGCGGGCCTGCGCAGCGGCCGCTCACCCCGCTTCGTCAAGAAGTACGCCGACCTGCGGGGCACCCTGCTCGACGCGGCACGGGCGTATGCCGCCGACGTGGAGTCCGGCGCCTTCCCGGACGCCGGGCACTCGTTCGAGTCCTGATCCCTTCCCCGGCCCCCACGTGACGGTTGCGCCCACCGGCCGGGAGCCGGTGGGCGCAGCTGAGTTCGCAAAAGGCGCCGTCAGGCGTCGTGGTCACCAGAGCTCGAGCCCCGCTCGTTCCACTCGCGGTCCTCGGCGTCCCACTGCTCCGTCTTCTTGTGGGCCGAGTCGAGCGCAGCACGCGCAGCGGCCTCGGTGGGGTACGGGCCCAGCACCTGCTCACCTCGGCTGCGGTTCTCGTCGGTCTCGACCTGCCCGGTGTCGACGTTGTACCAGAAGCTCACCTGCGGACTCCTTCTCTGTGACGGCCCCGTGGAGCGGTCCGGCCCGTGGGCGCCGCTCGTGGACGCCATCCGTCCACGACCTAGACTCCACCGTATGCCGTTGCTCCAACCGCGGGTGTCCCCCCACGCTCTGAGTCCGCGACGCCCCGTGCCGGCGGCCATCCAGCGGCCGCACTACGTCGACGTGGCGACGTTCCGCGAGGACGGCGACGTGCGCGTCAAGGACGCCGAGACCATCGAGAAGATGCGCATCGCCTCGCGCATCGCCGCGACGGCCATGGTGGAGGCCGCCGGGGCCATCGCCCCGGGCGTCACCACCGACCGCCTCGACGCGATCGCCCACGAGTACATGCTCGACCACGGCGCCTACCCGTCGCCGCTCGGCTACAAGGGCTTCCCCAAGTCCGTGTGCACCAGCGTCAACGAGGTCGTCTGCCACGGCATCCCCGATGCCCGCCCCCTCGAGGACGGTGACATCGTCAACATCGACGTGACGGCATACATCCACGGGGTCCACGGCGACACCGACGCCACCTACCTCGTCGGCGACGTCGACGAGGAGTCGCGCCTGCTCGTCGAGCGCACGCACGAGGCGATGATGCGCGGCATCCGTGCAGCTCGACCGGGACGCGAGATCAACGTCATCGGACGGGTCATCGAGAGCTACGCCAAGCGGTTCGGCTACGGCGTCGTGCGCGACTTCACCGGCCACGGGATCGGGCTCGAGTTCCACTCCGGCCTCATCGTCCCCCACTACGACGCAGCCCCCCACTACGACACCGTCATCGAGCCCGGCATGACCTTCACCATCGAGCCGATGCTCAACCTCGGCACCCACGAGTGGAACATGTGGGACGACGGGTGGACCGTCGTCACCCGCGACGCCAGTCGCTCGGCCCAGTTCGAGCACACGATCGTCATCACCGACGACGGCAACGAGATCCTCACGCTGCCCGAGGTCTCTCCGGGCGCGTAGGCTTCCCGCGGCTCCGGCGGGTCTCCACTCGCACCACCAGCACCACGGCACGATCGACCACGTCCTCGACAAGGAAGCAGGGACCATGGCCAAGCACGGCAAGCCCCTCGGCATCGACATCGGCGGCAGCGGCATCAAGGGCGCCCCCGTCGACCTCAAGAAGGGCGAGCTCGCCGGCAAGCGGCTCAAGATCCTCACGCCGAAGCCGGCCACACCCGGCGCGGTCGCCGAGGTCGTGGACCAGATCGTCGACCACTTCGCCGACGTCACGGGCGACTCCCCGATCGGCGTGACGGTCCCGGCCGTCGTGATCCGCGGCACCGTGCTCTCGGCGGCCAACATCGACCCCTCCTGGATCGACACGGACGCCGAGTCGCTGATCAAGGAGCACACCGGGCGGGCGGTCACCGTCCTCAACGACGCCGACGCCGCCGGGCTGGCCGAGCTGTACTACGGCGCCGCGAAGGGCGTGCAGGGCCTCGTCATCCTGACGACCCTCGGCACCGGCATCGGCAGTGCCCTGATCAACGACGGGCGGCTGATCCCCAACTCCGAGCTCGGCCACCTCGAGATCGACGGCTACGACGCGGAGGACCGGGCCGCCTCGTCCGTCAAGGACATCGAGGGCCTCTCGTGGGACGAGTACGGCGAGCGGCTGCAGACCTACTACGACACCATCGAGAAGCTCTTCTCACCCGACCTCATCATCGTCGGCGGCGGCATCTCGAAGGACAGCGACGACTTCCTGCCGAAGCTCAAGCTGCGCTGCCCGATCGTTCCGGCCCAGCTGCTCAACCAGGCCGGCATCATCGGCGCCGCGCACCTGGCGGTCGACCTGGCCGCGGCTCGCTGACGCGGGTGGCGGGTCAGCCGCGGCGGAGGGCCGACAGCAGCTCGGGCGCGCGGCGGTCGTACAGCCGCGCACCGAGCTCCACGCCGACGAACGCCACGACGCAGCCGAGCGCCGCACCGACGGCCGCGGCGGCCCAGCAGGCCGGCGTGGACCCGCGCCACGCCAACCAGCCGAGCAGGAGCACGGGCGAGGCCAGCGCCAGCGTTCCCAGGCTGGCGAGGGACTGGGCGGCCAGGGTGATCCCGGCCGCCCCCGGTGGTGCGTTGAACGGGCTCTCGCCCGACTCGGGGACCGGGTAGGGCAGCACGACACTCATGACGCTGGAGACGGCATACCCCCCGCCGAGCAGGGCGGCGGCGACACCGAGCACCGCGGGCAGCAGGTCCCAGCGTCCCGCCACACCGACTCCGACGAGGGAGTGCAGGGGGACGAGCACCGCTGCCAGCAGCACCTCGGGAACGAGCCGGCCGCGCCGGTCGTCGCGGCCGGAGAGCCCCGAGACGATGTGCAGCCACAGCGCGTCCGACTCGTAGGCGACGCCGTTGTGGCCGCTCCAGCCGACCAGAAAGGCGACGAGCGGACCCATGAGCAGCGGTGTCCACGGCAGGTCGCCGGTGTAGTACGGGACCAGGAGCGCGAAGGGCGCGATCGGCGTCATCGCCATGCTGATCTGGTAGCGGGGGTCGCGGCGCCAGTAGGTCAGCACCCGGGCCCCGACGGCGCCGGCCGGGCTGGGAGGCAGCCGCCCGAGCAGGCCCAGGTCGTCACCGGAGGTGCTGCCGGAGTCGGTGCGTGACACGGCGCGCGGGTCGTCGACCTCGTTGCGCAGGGCCCGTGACCACAGCCGGAAGAGAACGGCCAGCAGGCCGACGGCCAGGAGCAGGCGCAGCACACCGGTGAGGAGGTCGCCGGCCGCGATGTCGCCGGGAGCCGCCCAGGCCCAGCCCAGCGGTGACCACCCCACCACGGCGGCCGCAGTGGCAGCGACATGGGTGAGGTTCTCGCCGAGGTTCGCCACGACGGAGACCGCCGGGCCGATAACCACGAGCAGCAGCAGGCCCACGACGGCGATGGCGTCCCGACCCCGACGGCTCGAGATGGCCTGGTTCAGCACCGCGGAGACCCAGCGGCTCGTCGTGACGGCGGTCAGCAGCCCGGCGGCCGTTCCGAGCACCGCAGCCGACGTCGAGGCCGCCGTCTGCGACCAGGCGACCACCACGCCCGCGCACAGCACCATCGAGGCGATCGCCGGCAGCCCGACCAGGGCTCCCGCCAGGAGTCCCACGGCGAGGTCGCGGTGCGGGACAGCGAAGGTGGCGAACCGCTTCGGGTCGAGGGTGGGGTCCGAGCCGAAGGAGAAGAGCGGCACCACGGTCCACAGCACGATTCCGGCGGCACCGGCGAGCGGGATGACGACCCGGGCCTCGTCCGGCGATCCGCGGAACGACGCGAGGATCAGTGCGAGCCCCAGCACGAGGACCGTGAAGTAGAGGACGCCGATGACCGCACCGATGGTCTGGGCCCGGCTGCGGCGGAAGACGTTTCGCAGCAGGGCGAGCTTCAGTCGGACGAGGTGCGCAACCACGACAGCCCCACCACCTCGGTGGACCCTCCGACGAGGTCGACGAACCGCTCCTCGAGGGGACGGCCTGACCGCACGTCGTCGAGCTCTCCCGCGGCAAGGACGAGTCCGTCGGAGATGACCGCGACGTGGCTGCAGATGCGCTCGACGAGGTCCATGACGTGGCTCGAGAGCACGACGGTGCCGCCGGACTCGACGAACCCGGCGAGGATGCGCCGGATCGTGGCGGCCGACACGGGGTCGACCGCCTCGAACGGCTCGTCGAGCACTAGCACACGCGGAGCGTGGACGAGGGCCGAGGCCAGCGTGACCTTCTTCGTCATGCCGGCGGAGTAGTCGACGACGAGCTTGCCCTGCGCCTCCGTCAGCCCGAGGGCGGCCACGAGCTCGGCAGCCCGCTCCGACGCGAGCTCGCGCGGAAGCCCTCGGAGCAGGCCGGCATACGTGATCAGCTGCAGTCCGGTGAGCCGGTCGAAGAGCTTGAGCCCGTCCGGGAGCACGCCGACGAGGCGCTTCGCCGCGACGGGGTCGGCCCACACGTCGCGCCCGAGGACGAACGCCTGCCCGGCGTCGGGTCGCAGCAGCCCGGTCACCATCGAGAGAGTCGTCGTCTTGCCCGCGCCGTTGGGGCCGACGAGTCCGAAGAACGAGCCGCGCGGCACGTCGAGGTCGATGCCGTTGACGGCGATGAGGTCACCGAAGCGCTTGCCGAGCCCACGCACGGCGATGGCCGGTCCTGCGATGGGTTCTCCTTGCGGCGCAGGCAGAGCCGCCACGTCGCTCATCTCGTCCCCCTTGGCCCCGGCGTCAGAAGATCGCGGACTCGGTGTCGCGCAGCGGGGTGTAGGTCAGGCCGTCGACTCCCGAGAACTGCTCGATGTGCCCGGAGTACATGCGGTGGCCGACCTCGGTCAGCAGCGCGTCGTGGATCGGGATGAAGACCTTCGGCGCGATGCGGGCGACGAACGCGATGGAGTCGCGGCTCGCCGCCCACGGGGCGTTCAGAGGGTGGGCCAGCACGTCGACCTCCCCCGGCTCGCCGTCGTAGGCGTCGCCCGGGTGGTAGAGCGAGGGCTCGCCCTCGGCGCGAAGCACCACCCCCACGTTGGGGATCCGCGGCATCGCCGCGTGGTTGTATGCGTGCAGCTCGCCCACGGGCGAGATCGTCACGTCGCCGACGGCGAAGTCCTCACCCTGGCGTGAGGGCACCGCGGCCAGGCCCTCGTCGCGCAGCTTCTCGGCCGTGAGGGGGTCGGTGTGGACGCTCGCGCCCGGGTTGGCACGCAGCAGCGCCGAGACCCGCTCGGGGTCGAAGTGGTCGTAGTGGTTGTGCGTCACGATGAACGCATCGAGCCCGGTCAGCGCCTCGAAGCCCGACGAGAAGCTGCCCGGGTCGATGAGGATGCGACGGTCGGCGGTCTCCACGAGGAGGCAGGCATGTCCGAGGTGAGTCACGCGCATGAGGCCACCCTAGCCACGGCGAGCCGGCTCCTCCCTGTCCTTCGCGTCCCCAGCGCGGTGCGTCGCGGCCCGGTGGGAACGCAGGCGCCGCATGCGCGCCCACGCAGTGGACTGACGGGCCGGCAGCCGCGTGGGGGCGTCGCCGGTGGGGACGACCGCCGACTCCCGGGCGGACTCCAGCTCACTGAGCGCGCGCAGGGAGTCGCTGATCAGGGAGCCGTAGACCGGCCACTGCTCGGGGTCGTCGAGCGGCGCGCGGTGGACCTCCTCGCGCAGGCCCGTCAGCACGGTGAGCGCGGTGGCGACGGAGTCGTCGAACCTCTTGGTTGCCGCTTCCTCGTGCCGGCCGAGCTGCGAGACGGCCACGGACATCGCGGCCAGCGCGTCGGCGAAACGGGCGAGGAAGGTTGCCGAAGGCGCAGGGTGGTGCTCGGCACCGTCGGCGGCGTCCACGAGCGTGTGCCCGATGCCGGTCACCTGCCACAGCGCCCGTCGCAAGGTGGTCACGGTCCGCTCATAGCCCTGCCAGTCGATGTCGGCGGGGCGCAGGTTCTGCCGCAGGTTGAACCGCGTGCTCTCCCGCCCGGTGCGGATGTCCTCGAGGACGAGCGGGGCCTTCTCCACCATGTCCGTGCCGTCGCGGTACCACCCGCGCGCCGTGTCCGCGTCCCAGTCGCCGCGCAGCCCGTCGGCCATCTGGGCGAGCAGGTCACGCACCTGGCGGGCCAGGGCCGCCACCCGCTGCCGCGGCTTGGTCAGGTGCAGCGGCGCGAACACGATGGCGTTGGTCGCCACCCCCATGACGCCACCGGCGATCGTCTCGACGATGGTGAGGTAGGTGAACTGCGCGTCCGTGCCCTTGGCGGTGATGAGCGAGAGCAGCACCATGGCCGGGACCTGGATGCCGTGGTCACCGAGGCGGGACCAGCGCCCGATGACGAGGGCGACGAGGATGACCCCGAACATCGTCCACCAGTACACGCCCAGGACGTTGGCGACGACCCAGGCGACCCCGAGTCCCAGCACCACCGCGGCGATGCGTTGGGCGCTCGCGGACAGCGACCGCACCATGGTGTGGTCCACGACGAGCAGGGCCGCCATCGGGGCGTAGAAGGGGACCGGGCTGTCCAGGACCCGAACCGCGAACTGCCAGGCGACCACCGTTGCGACTGCAGCCTTGAGCAGGAGCAGCAGGGCGTCACGTTCGGGGCCCGGACGGTGCAGCGCACGCCGGAAGGCTCGCCACCGCTCGGTCGTGTCCTCGCGCCACTGGCTCATCCGCGAGGACCGCCGCAGCGGATGGGCCGGTCGAGGGGTACCGGTGCTGCATCGTCCACGGCGTCACTCTAAAGGGACGAAACAGACGTTCTCGAGGGCGGCCGCCCCGCCCGCTCGGTTCGCCGAGCCGGGCGGGGGGCGCCGGACCTCAGTGCGAGCGTCGCTCGGCGGCCTCCTCGAGCGCCCGCTTGTCGACCTCGTCCATCGCACGCGTGTCACGCGGCTCGGCGAACGGCTCGAGGTCCTCCGGCTGCCCGGCGGCGATGGCGCGGCTGCGGTCGAGCTCGGCGTTGACCTCGGCCCCGAGCAGGATCGCGATGTTGGTCAGCCACAGCCAGACCAGGAAGATGACCACGCCTGCCAGCGACCCGTACGTCTTGTTGTAGGAGGAGAAGTACGCGACGTAGAGGGCGAAGAGGCCGGAGACGACGAGCCAGATGACCACGGCGACGAGGCCACCGGGGCTGACCCACTTCACGCCACCCTGCTTGGCGTTGGGGCTGGCCCAGAACAGGACGGCGAACAGCATCGAGACGATGACCAGCAGCACCGGCCACTTCAAGATGCTCCACAGGGTCACGGCCGTGTCGCCGGCGCCGACGATGTCGCCGATCTGCTGGGCGACCGGTCCGCTCACCACGACGATCACGGCGCTGATGATCATGACGACCACGGCGAAGACGGTGACGCCGACCCGGATCGGCACCGTCTTCCAGATCGGACGCCCTTCGGGGATGTCGTAGATGACGTTGGACGCGCGCATGAACGCCGCGACGTAGCCGGATGCCGACCACAGCGCGACGAGGATGCCGAGGATCGCGCCGAAGCCGGCCCCCTTGCGGTTGGACTGGGCCTGGGTGATCAGCGTCTGCACGAACTGGGCGCTCGAGCCGGGCGTGAGCTGCTTGACCTGGTCGACGACCTGCGTGGTGGCGTCGGGGCCGAGGAGCCCGAGCGCGGCGACGAGCACGAAGAGGGCCGGAGCGATGGACAGCAGGCCGTAGTAGGTCAGGGAGGCAGCGAGGTCGGTGAGGTTGTCGCGCTTGAACTCGCCCTTGGCCCGCTTGAGCACCGCGAGGAGGGATGCCTTGGGCAGCTCGGTCGGGCTGTCCGGCGCGTCGTCACGACTGGTGTCCGTTTCTGTTGCCATGTCGGGCTCGTACCCAGTGACGAGGGGAGGACCCACGGCGGGTCCGCACCCCGGACGTGGTGAGGCGCCCAGGCCGTGGGCCGTCCGAGGCCACGTCGAGAGGCCACTCGAGGCGCCACCCGAGGGGGCGGCGCCACGGTCGGACCGGGCGGTGAAAGGATGGTTTGCTCGTCTGGGTACGAGAGCAGGACCGTCACGTCCGCTGGGTGCCGGACGACCGGAGGGAGATTCGCAGGATGGTGGCCGACAGCTCGGAGCTGATCGCCGGGCGCTACCGACTCATGGACCGGATCGGCTCCGGTGGGATGGGGCACGTGTGGCTGGCTTGGGACGAGCGGCTCAACCGCGCCGTCGCGGTCAAGCAGCTGCACTCCCCCGTTGGCCTCGGCGAGTCGGACGCCGCCGTCGCACAGGAGCGGGCCATGCGCGAGGCGCGCAACACCGCGCGCCTGCACCACCCCAACGCCGTCCCGGTCTTCGACGTGGTCGACCACGAGGGCCGTCCCTGCCTTGTCATGCAGTACCTCCCCTCGCAGAGCCTGCAGGCCGTGCTCCGCGACCGCGGGCCCCTGCCGGTGCGTGAGGTGGCTCGGCTCGGCACCGACCTCGCGGCGGCCCTCGCGGCCGCGCACCGGGCCGACCTCGTGCACCGGGACGTCAAGCCGGGCAACGTGCTCCTGGCCGAGGACGGCACCGCGCGCATCACCGACTTCGGCATCAGCCACGCCCTCGGGGACGCCTCGCTCACCTCCACCGGCATGGTGACCGGCACTCCCGCCTACCTCGCGCCCGAGGTGGCCCGCGGCGGCCCCTCCACCCCCGCCTCCGACGTCTTCTCGCTCGGCGCGACGCTCTATGCCGCGCTCGAGGGCACCCCCCCGTTCGGGAGCGGTGACAACGCCATGGCACTGCTGCACCGCGTGGCCTCGGGGGCCATCACACCGCCGCGCGAGAGCCCTCTAGCGCCGATGCTGCTGCGGATGCTGGCCCCCTCCCCCGAGGAGCGGCCGTCGATGCAGGAGGTGTCGCGAGTCCTCGGCGACGTCGCTGCCGGTCGGCCCGATCACGAGGAGCGCCCGAACCGGACGCGCGTCCTACCGACCGTGCCGCCCGCCGCTGCAGCCACCGGGGACGGCCCTTCCGGTTCCGACACCCGGACGGCGAGACTCCCCTCGTATGCGGTCCCGGCGGGTGCCGCTGCGGAGGCGCACGGGGTCGTCCCGGCGACCGCGGGGGCCGGGCACTCGTCCGACCGCGGGGGGAGCGACGTCACGACTCCTGCGGGACCTGCATCCGAGGCCGCGCCGCGGAGCCGGAGGCGAGCGGTCCTGGCGCTCCTCATGGTGCTGCTGCTCCTCGGCGGCGGCCTGCTCGCGTCGTCCCTGCTGCGGGGTGCACAACCGGGCGGTGACCCCACGCCTCCGGTCGTCGCGGGTTCGAGCAAGCCGGCCAAGACACCCCGGACGAGCGCCTCGGCTCCCACGACGTCGACCGCCGAGGCGCCCTCGCCCTCGACGAGGCCGGCGAGCACGCCGACCCCGAAGGCGACCACCCCGTCCCCGGCTCCGTCACAGCCGAGCACGACCGCCGGCGGCGGTCCCGTCGCCGGCGACCCGACCCGCGCCGTCCGGGACTACTACCGGCTGCTGCCCGGCGACACCGACGCCGGGTGGGCCCGACTGACGGATCGGTACCGCGCGACGACGGCCCGTGACCGCGCCACCTACGACAAGTTCTGGGCCTCCGTCGACTCGGTGAGCGTCGGCCAGGTCAAGGCCTCCGGCCCCGGCTCGGTGGAGGCGACCGTCCGCTACGACTTCAGCGACGGGCGACGGTTCGAGGAGCGCACGGCGTACACGCTCGTGCGCCAGGACGGCGTGCTCAAGATCGACACGTCCTCGGTGCAGAGCAGCCGCCAGCTCTGAGGCGTCCGAGGCGTCTGAGGCGCCGAATGCCTCTGACGCCTCACGTCACTGGCAGCGCCACATGACCACGGCGTGCGCGGAGTGGGCCGGACGGTTGCGGGAGGCGCCCACGGGCGCGACGACGCTCGTGGTGCACACCTGGGCCAGGCGCTCGAGCATGGCAGCCCGCTCGCTGCCGGTCATCACGGTCATGACGGCTTCGTCCTCGGTCGAGGTCACTGCGCTCATCGCGGTTCTCCCTGGTTACGTCGACCGGCCTTCGCTCCATCCGGTGTCCCAGGGGTAGGTGTACCAGTCCGACTGGGGGAAATGCTCACGAATGCCCGATTTTCGACAAGAAAGTCCGAAGAAGCGTGCAAGACGACCACTCGACGACGCTCAGGCGTGGCGCTCCCTCGTTCGGGCAGGCACCGAGGCGGAGGTGACTCGGGCCAGACAGGTGCGCGCCGTGACGAACGGAACCAGCTCGAGGTCGGCGTCCTGCTCCCCGCACCGGCGAACGTGACCGGGCGTCGCTCCACCGCTCGGCTCAGGCGCCGCTGCCGGGCGGTGGGGCGGCGTGCCCACGGTCGCGGGGGTCGTCCAGTCGCCCCGGGCGGGCGGAGTGCGTCAGCACCAGCTCGCCGTCGGGCTCTTCGAGCTGCTCGAGCCCCTGCACCTGCTCGAGCTCGACGATCCGGTCCCGGTGTCGCCGGCTGCGCAGGAAGCGCCGCACCAGCCAGGGTCCTTGCCGTGGGTCCGTCGAGTAGCCGAGCTGCCAGCCGGACAGACGCGGCGTGTAGAGCAACCAGCGGACTCGGAGGGGGCCCTGCTGCTGGTCGCGCGACGGCCCGAGACACCTGAGCTCGCAGACGCGGCCCATCCGGGTTCCGGCGTAGGACAGCACGGTGCGACCGAGCAGCCGGCTCAGCGGGTGGGCCCCGTCGAGCGGCGCACGGATCGGCCACTGCGGCTCCTCGAGACGTCCCGGCGCCGCCGCCTCACCGCGCGCCTCACCATGCTCCTCGCCGGCGGCGTCCCCGGAGCCGCCGGTGGGTCCGGCCGGTCCGGTGGAGCCGGGGAGGCGGGACACCACGTGATCCCGCAGCCAGTGCTCCACGCCGAACCCGGCTGACAGCGCGCGGGCCGCGGCGTCGTCCACGTGCACGGCGGAGTCGACGGAGGTCACGTGGTCCAGCGGGACGACGAGGGCGCTCGGGTCGGGGGCCGGGTGCAGCCGGTGCCACACGGCGTACACCCAGCGCCCGAGCAGGCCCGGCAGGCGACGGCTCAACGCCGCGGGGCCCACCTGGACGCCCGTCACGAACCAGCCGGCCTCACGGCGCACGAGCTCGAGGTCGTCGACGTTGCCGAGCAGGCTGCCGTCCGGGCCGACGAGCTGGTGGTCGAGCAGCCGCAGCACGACGTCGGTCTCCACCTCACCACCCCACCTGCCGCTCACTGCCCGGCCCTCGTGATGATCATGAGCGGGATGGCGGCGACCGCCGCGACGACGACCAGGACGAGGTAGACGGTGCCCAGGGTGTTGGCCAGACGACCGTTCGCGTGGCCACCCAGGTAGGTCCGGTCATTGGCGACGACGAGGATCGGGAAGTAGGTGAGCGGCAGGGCCACGGCGCTGAAGACGACCGAGTACTCCGTGAGCATGATGGGGTCCACCGTCGTCAGCAGCACCCCGACGGCCACGACGGTCGAGAGCAGCACCACGGTGTGGAAGCGCGCGGCTCGCAGCGGCTCGACGTACTTCCCCCACTGCCAGCCGAGGTACTGGGCGATGCTGTAGCCGACGGACAGCCCTGTCTCGCAGGCGGCCCCGAAGGTGGCGGCGAAGAAGCCCAGGAGAGCGAAGGCGATGCCGAGCACCCCGATCGCCTGGCCGATCGGCATGCCGATCTGGCCGAGTGACTCCACCTGGATCTTCTGCGGCAGGTAGACGACCGCGGCCACGGCGGCGATCGAGATGGAGATGAGCCCACCCAGGGGGAACCCGACGAACACGTTTACCCGCATGGTGCCCAGGTCCCGGGCCGTCCACCTCTCCTCGACACCTCCGGAGGAGAAGAAGAAGACCTCGTAGGGGGTCATCGCGGCGCCGAAGAGCGCGACGGCGTAGTAGAGGTACGTCGCGTGGCTCTCGTCCTGGGGCACCGAGGGCCGGGACACCTGGTGCCACAACGACGCCCAGTCGGGGCTCAGGTGCCAGAGCGCCACCGCGAAGACGACGAGCGCCAGCCCCGCGAGGCCGAACGCGTTCTCGAGCACCGCGAACTTGACCCGCCACAGCACGATCCACACCGCCGCCCCGGCCACTGGCATCCACAGGTAGCGGTTGACGCTGGAGGCCAGCTCGAGGGCCAGGGCCACACCCCCGATCTCGGCCATGTACGTGAGCAGGGTGACTGCCATGGACGCCACGAGGTTGAGCAGGCCTGCCCGAGGACCGAGCCGCTCGCGCACCAGGTCGAAGGTCGCCCGACCGCTCACGGCGGAGACCCGACCGCTCATCTCGGCGAAGACGCAGATGCCCACGATCCCGATGACGACGACCCAGACCAGGGAGAGCCCGAAGCGGGAGCCGACGAGCCCGTTGGTGACCAGGTCGCCGATGTCGACGAAGCCGCCGATGGCGGTGAGGATGCCGAGGGCGATCGCGAAGAGCTTCTTCATCCGAGCCGCCCCGACTCCCGCTGCATGCGGTCGGCGACGGCACGCAGGGTGCGCACGCTCTGCCTCATCGCGGGCTCGTCGTCCTTGCGAAGGGCGATCCTCGCCTGGGCCAGCGCGTCGTCCGCGTCCGACAGCAGCCCGCTGACGTCATCACGCAGCCGCTCGTCAGCGGGGGTGGGTGGGTCGACGGAGCCGAAGCTGTCCTGCACCGGCCCGATCGCCTCCTCCATATCGGTCACCACCGTGTCGGCGTACGGCTTCGGGACACGCTGGTCCAACAGGTTCTGCACGCCGAGAGCAGCGGTCCGCGTCTGGCTGACGCCGGAGTCCAGCGCCTCGAGCGCGTTGTGCTGGAACGCGCCGGAGTCGAGGGCCGGTGCGACGCAGCCGGTGAGGAGCGCGACCGCAAGCACTCCGACGGCCGCCCCCGCGGCCCGGTGCGGCGGGCGGTCAGCGGCTGGGCCGCGCGGTGACCGGGTCATGGCCGCCGCCGCAGCATGCGCCAGCCGAGGTAGGCCAGCCCCAGGCCGTAGAGGACCCAACCCCCCGCCAAGGCGAAGCCCTCCGTCATGTGGCGTTCTTACCCACCTCGACGGACGGGGACGCCGGCCCGGCAGTCACGGTGTGTCGTCACGGTCCCTTCACCGCCCCGGTCGAGGCACTGTCACTGTGGCCGGAAGCGCGCCGCTCGCTCGACCAGGTTGGCGAGCCGCCGCAGCGCCTCCGTGTTGCGGCGGTGCAGCACGGGGTCGCGCAGGAGCCGAGGGACCAGCAGGGCCGGGCCCTTCGTCGCGTCCTCCTCCATCGTCACCTCGGTGCCGTCCCCGACCGGACGGCACGTGATGCGCACCAGCCCCTCGCCCGAGGGCCAGGCGCGCACCGTCAGCTCGAGCAGGGTGGGCGGCTCCCACCGGACGATGGAGGTCGTGTCGTCGATGAGCACCGGCCAGGCACCGACGGAGTGGTGCATCGTGGCGCCGGCCGCCGGCCAGTCGGGAGAGACGTCACGCACCCGCGAGGCCCCGACGACCCACTGGCTGTAGCTCCACGCGTTGCCGAGGACGTCGAAGACCTCCTTGGGCGAACCGTGGATGGTCCGGGTGGTCGTGCTCACGAGCGCCTCCAGAGGTTTCGGGTCTTGTTGTGCCACAGGGCCGCCCGCGCGGCGTTGGCCCCGCAGGCGCCGTGCACGCCTCCGCCCGGGTGGGCGGACGCCGAGGCCAGGTAGAGGCCCTTGATGGGTGTCTCAGGTCGCCCGGAGCCGGCGACGGGACGGAAGACGAGCTGCTGCTGCAGGTTGGCGGTCCCCCCGTTGATGGCGCCGCCGAAGAGGTTGCGGTCCATGGACTCCAGCTGGTGCGGGCCGAGCACCCGCCGTGCGGTGATGCGTTCGCGGAAGCCCGGAGCCCGGCTCTCGATCCGCTGCTCCATCCGCTCGGCCATGGCGTCGAGGTCGCCCTCGTCCCAGGCGCCTGTCACGTGGCGGACGCCGTCACGACCGGCGGCGTCACCGCGGACCTGCTGCGGCACGTGGGTGTACGCCCAGAGGGCCTCTCCCCCGTCCGGCACTCGACTGGGGTCGGCGACCCCCATCTGCCCGACGAGCATGAAGGGGCGCTCGGGCACCAGTCCGGCCGCGACCTGGCTGCCGGTGAGGGTCATGTCGTCGAGGGAGTCACCGATGTGCACCGTGCCCGGCTCCTTCCCGGGGGCACCCTCCCACGGGACGGGGCCGCTCAGCGCCCAGTCGACCTTGACGGTCGAGGGGTCCCACTCGAAACGGCCCATCCGGTGGCGCAGCCTCGTCGGGAGGTCCTCCCACGGCACGAGCCCGCCGTAGAGCGCCGGCGCCGACACGTCGGCGAGCACCGCGCGCCCGACGGAGATCTCCCTGGACGGGGTCCGCACGGCGACCGCGCGACCGCCGTCCACGCGTACGCCCTCGGCTCGCTCCCCGAGGAAGACCTGCCCGCCCTTGGACTCGAGGCGTCGGACCATGGCTCCCGAGAGCTCCCCCGCGCCGCCCCGCGGCACGGGGAAGCCGACCGTCTGGCCCAGCAGGACGAGCAGCATGCCCATCGCGGCCGAACCCGGGGACTCGAGGCTGATGTCGGCGTGGGCGGCGTTGCCGGCGATTAGCATGCGCGCGGCCTCGCCGCTGAAGAGGCGTTCGGTCAGGGTGCGGGCCGGCATGATCATCTCGCGCAGCAGCTCCAGCCCCCCGGGGCGCAGCACCCGTCCGGCGAGACCCGCTCCACCGCGCACGGGCGGGAAGGGGCTCAGCAAGCAGCGGATGACGTCGTCGCCCACTCGGTCCCACGTGTCGCAGAGCGCCAGCCAGGCCTCACCGTCGCCCTGGGCCTGCGCCTCGAGGCCCGCGGCGGTCTCGCCACGGTCGCGGTGCAGCACGCCCCAGCGCCCGTCAGGGAAGGAGTGGCCCACGACCGACGGCGCCTGGACCCACTCGAGCCCGTGCTCCTCGAGGTGCAGGCCCTGGATCGTCGGCGAGCCTGCGGCCAGTGGGTAGAACGAGCTGAAGGTGTCGTGCACGTAGCCGGGCGCGACTGACGAGTCGCTGCGCACCGCACCGCCTGCGGTCTCCTGCTCCTCGATCACCACCACCGACCAGCCGGCGTCGACCAGCAGGTTGGCAGCGACCAGCCCGTTGGGCCCGCTGCCGATGACCACAGCATCCGTCGTCGTCACGATGTCCTCTCGTCGGTCGGGCTCATCCTGCGGCTTGTCCTGCCGCTCGGTCTGTACCCGGTGCGTCGAGCGGCTAACCGACGTTTGGGACGGGCGACGAGCGGGCACCACTCCTCCATGGCCTCCAGTTCCCCGCATCCACCCACGGCCCCGGCCGTCCTCGTCACCGGCGCCTCGAGCGGAGTGGGGCTCGCCACGGCGCACGAGCTGGCCCGGCGGGGACACCGGCTCGCGTTGCTCGCGCGCGGCGAGGAGCCGCTGCAGCGGGCCGCGCAGGAGTGCCGGGCGCTCGGCGCCGAGGACGTCACGGTCCTCACCGTCGACATCCGCGACGACGAGGCGCTGCGAGAGGCCGTGGCGCAGGTGCTCGACGTGTTCGGTCGCCTCGACGGCGCCGTCAACTGTGCGGGGGTCGTCGCGTACGGCCGTCTGGAGCAGCTCGCCGCGCCGCTCTTCGACGCCGTCGTCGAGACCAACCTGCTCGGCTCCGTCAACCTCCTGCGGCACGTCCTCCCACCGCTGCGCGCGCAGGGACGAGGTTCGGTGGTGCTGACCGGCTCGCTGATCGGCCACATCGCGGTGCCGACGATGAGTGCCTACACGGTCAGCAAGTACGGCGTGCGAGCCCTGGCCCGCCAGGCCGTCATCGAGAACCGCGACGTCCCCGGCCTCCACGTCTCGTACGTCACGCTCCCCGGCGTCGACACCCCCATCTACCGGCAGGCTGCGTACGCGGGTGGCCCGGCGGGGCAGCCACCCCCCGTCGTCTGGCCGCCGGAGAAGGCAGGCCGGCTCGTGGCCGACGTGCTGCAGCGCCCCCGTCGCGTCGCTCACGGCGGGGCCTTCGACCCCCTGATCAGGCTCGGCTTCGTCCTGCTGCCCGGGGTCTACGACGCGTGGGTGGGCCCGCTCTTCGCCCGGTTCGCGTCCGACCGGCGCGAGACCATGCCCCCCGGCCCGGGCAACGTCGAGGCGAGTGTTTGGCAGGGCAACCGCCTGGACGGTGGGCACGGCTCGGGTCTCAAGGCCCTCGGGGGACTGGCCGTCCGACGGGTGCGCCGCATCGTCGGCTAGCTGGGACCTTCCTCCCCTGGGAGCCGGCCCGTCAGACGGAGCTGGTCGGCGATGTCGCGCAGCTTGACGTTGCCGTTCTGGGACAGCCGGCGCAGATAGGCGAAGGCCGCGTCGGCGGTGAGGCCGTAGCGCTCCATGAGGATGCCCACGGCCTGGCCGATCTCCTGCCGGGTCACCATCGCCAGCTCCAGCTGCTCGGCCTTGCGGGCGAGAGCCACGGTGGCTGCGGCGTGGGCTGCGAAGGCGGAGGCGAGCACGACGGTCTGGCGCGGGAGGCCGCCCGGGGCGTCGCAGCCCAGGGTCATGACCCCCAAGGTCTTGCGCTCCCACGCCATGCGGACCGCCAGGACCGTGCACAGCCCCAGCGCGTCGACCCGCGGCGCGAGCTCCGGCCACCGGGCCGCGTCCTGCGGGCACCGTGCGTGCAGGCCCACGATCGACTCGTCGCCGTGCAGGGCATCGACACTGGGTCCCTCGCGGAGCGCCCGCTGCAGCTCGTCCAGCCTCCGGGCCACGTCACCGGTGGTGGCGAGAGTTCGCACGGTGCCACCCCGCTCGAGGAGGCTGATGGACACGTGGCCGACTCCCGGAACGGCCTGGGTGCTCGTGCGCAGGAGGGCCTCCACCGCACCCGTCGGTGCAGGCGTGGGGAGGCTCATGCGCTGGTCGGTCGCACCAGCCGAGGCCGGCCTCGCAGTCGGCGCGGAACCAGGAGCCGGGGCGGCTGGCGGTGCCGACATCGATACGGCATCGGACGGGCGCGGGGCGATGGCTGCCGCGGCAGCGCCGTCGCAGCCGGGGTGGCTTCCTGACGTGAGGGTCACAGCGAGTCCTCCGCGGGCGTGGCGTCCCCTCGTGCCTTGAAGGTGCCCTACTGAACCGATCTTTCGAAGGGAGCCGCAGGGGCCCTTCGGTTCACGTGCCCGTTTCCACGACCACGGTACACGCCATGAGGGCCGCAGAGCAGGTTGAGCATGGGCCTCCCATGCCGTGGCGGCCCAGACCCTCGTCCAGCCTGCCGTGTCGCGTTGCCGTGTCGTGGCTGTGCGGCTCGGCCTCACGTCAGGAGGAGCCGTCGGGCTCCTCGGCTCGGTTCAGCTCGAGCGGGATCTCGCGGAGCACGTCACGCGCCAGGAAGCCGGGCCGCTCGCGGGCCAGGCGCTCACCCGCGGTCGCGTGCGCCCACGCTCCCCAGGCGGCTGCCTGCTCAGGCGTCGCTCCCCTCGCCAGCAGACCGGCGACCGCGCCGGCCTTGACGTCACCGGAGCCGGCTGTGGCGAGACCGGGCGCCCCGGCACTGCACGACCACGAGTCGCCGTGCGGCTCGACGACATAGGAGGTCTCGCCGCCGCTCAGGACGGCCGCACCGGTGGCCTCGGCGACGGCGCGCGCGGCTCCGAGCTGGTCGTTGCCGACCTCCTCCTCGGACCGCTCGAGCATGGCGGCCGTCTCTGTCAGGTTGGGCGTCAGCAGCGCACGTCCGGAGAGGTGGCCCAGGCCGTCCAGGCGACCGGTCAGGAACGCCGTGCCGAGCGCGTCGAGGACGACCAGAGAGTCGAGTCGCGGCACCACCTGGGTCAGGAAGAGGTCCGCGCACTCTGGATCACCCAGTCCGGACCCCAGGAGGACGACGTCTGCCTTCTCGGCCAGCTCCACCACTCGATCCGCCCCCGCGACGGCGAGCTCGCCGTTGTGGAGGACAGGCAGAGCCTGCACGAACGCCTCGGGGAGGGCGACGGCGAGGGCCGCCGCCGTCTCGCTCGCCGTGGCGACCTGCACCTTCCCGGCCCCGACGCGCAGCGCCGTCTCGGCGGCCAGCAGCACCGCTCCCGGGGTCTGCCGTGCTCCCCCCACCACGAGCACCGTGCCCCGGTCCGACTTGTCCCCGCCCGGCCGCGGCAGCGGCCACGAACGCAGCAGGTCGGTGTCGATCGGGGTGGGGCTGCCTGCCGCCATGTCAGGTGGTCCTCTCGCCGTGCAGCTCGTGATGCAGCTCGTGGTCGTGTGTCGCGGACCCGTCCGACGCCTCCGCCGCCGTGTCCTCGTGGGTCGTCTCGACGTCCGACGTGTCGAGGTAAGCCGTGTCGGCGAAGGCGGCCAGCTCGAGGACCTCGCCCTGCCTGCGGTAGCGCGTCAGGGAGCAGTTCGCGAGCGGCTGGGTGCGGTCCACGTCGAGAAGGGTCGCCTCGTCCAGCCTCTCCAGGGCCAGACGGAAGCTCATGATCACGGCCTGGTGCGTGAACACCCAGACCCGCTGGTCGGCATACAGCTGCGCGAGGTCGCGCAGGACGTCGCGCACCCGCAGGGCCACGTCGGTCCAGCTCTCGCCGCCGGGTGGCCGGTAGTAGAACTTGCCCAGGCGGCCGCGGCGGTCGGCCTCCTCCGGGTAGTGCTCACGGATGCCCAGCCCCGTCAAGCCGTCGAAGATGCCCAGGTCGCGCTCGCGGAGTCGTTCGTCGAGCAACGGCTCGAGGTCGAGGGCACCGGCGACGATGTTCGCCGTCATGGCCGCACGGGCGTACGGCGAGCTGAGGACGACGTCGGGTCGAGGGCTCGTGCTCGCGACGTGCCGGGCCAGCACGTGGGCCTGTTGCTCCCCTCGCTCGGACAGAGGCGTGTCGGGGTCGCGGGTGTCCAGCTCCAAGCGGGCCTCCCCGCGCTCACGCGCCTGCGCGTCGGCCACGTTGCCCAGGCTCTCGCCATGGCGGACAAGGACCAGCTCCTCCATGTGCGCCGCCCAGGGCGCGCCGCTGCCTCCGATGGACATCCGTCTCCTTGTCGAGGTGCAGTCGAGGTGCGCGTCGGTGCCGACGGCCGGACACCGCACCTGTACCCGGCCCCCGCAGCAGGGAAACGGGTCGCCCCTCGATGCGCCGGGCGGTGGCGGAGAAGCGTTTCTCCCCGAGAAGCGTTTCTCCACGACGGCTCTCGGGTACTTCTGACCTGAAACGGTGCATTCGGCGGAGACCCGGTGCACGTGAGAGCACAAGAGAGGCGAGGAATGCGATCTGCGTTCATGGTCATTGCGGCTTCGGCCACGCTCCTGGCGGGGTGTGCGGGAGTCGGTGGGGCGAGCAACGACTCCGGAGGCGGCAACGCCGGCACGGCGGGGAGCGCTCCCAGCGGAACCCTGAAGATCATGGGCTTCGGCGGCGAGGACGAGGTCGCGCAGGCCCGCGTCAACGCTTTCAAGCAGGCATACCCCGGCGTCAAGGTCAACAACGCCAAGGGCGACTTCGACGCCCAGCAGTTCCTCACCGCCCTGGCGAGCGGCAACCCGCCGGACCTCGTCTACATGGACCGCAACCTCGTCGGCACCTACGCCAAGAAGGGTGCTGTCGTCCCCCTCGAGGACTGCATCTCGCAGCAGAAGATCGACACCTCGCAGTACCGCGAGGCCGCCATGCGCTCGGTGACCCTGGGCAACAAGGTCTACGGCATTCCCGAGTTCTACGTCGTCACGACCAACCTCGTCGACGCCAAGTCGCTCAAGGCCGCCGGCCTGTCCCCGAGCGACATCCAGACCAAGGACTGGCAGGCGCTCAAGGCGACGTCCGACAAGCTGTTCAAGAAGAACGGCAACAAGATCGGGCGCATCGGCTTCGACCCCAAGCTGCCCGAGTACTTCCCGCTGTGGGCCACGGCCAACGGCGCGACGATCATCAAGGAGGACGGCGCCCCGAACCTCAACGACCCCAAGGCGGTCGAGGCGCTCGACTTCGCGATCAGCCTGATCAACGACCAGGGCGGCTGGACCGCGTTCAAGTCCTTCCGCGACTCCTTCGACATCTTCGGCGAGAAGAACCCGCTCTCGGCGGGCTCGGTCGTCGCGTTCCCGATGGAGAACTGGTATGTCAACGTGCTTCGCGACTTCATCCCCAAGGGACTGCAGCTCGACAGCACGCCGTTCACCGACCACGACGGCAAGCCCGTGAGCATGGTCGGCGGCAGCGCCTGGGCGATCCCGAAGGGGTCGAAGAACCCGACCGCCGCCTGCGCCTGGGCCAAGACGCTGACCGACAAGGCGACCTGGATGAAGGCGGCCGACGCCCGCATCGCCAAGGTCAAGAAGGACAACAGCTTCTTCACCGGCCTCTTCACCGCCAACAAGCCGGCGGACGAGGCGATCAAGGCGAAGTACCTCACCAACGTGCCGGACGCCGGCTTCAAGCGCGCCATCGACAACCTCTACGCGACGCTGGACACGGCAACGGCCCTCAACCCGTCGCCGGCGGGTGCGGAGATCGACGCCGCCTGGCACAGCGCCGTGACGCGTGCGCTCGGCGGCCAGCCCGCACAGCAGGCTCTCGACCAGGCTCAGAAGGAGGCGGAGGCGGCCTTCACCAAGGCGAACGGCAATGGCTGACAAGGCGGTTAGGGTTCGCCCGGGCCGGCTCCAGCGGCGAGAGGCCCGGGCGGCCTACGTCTTCATCGCCCCGTGGATCATCGGGTTCCTGGTCTTCACGGCGGGCCCGATGGTCGTGAGCCTGTGGCTGTCCTTCACGGACTACTCGCTGGTCGAGCCGGGCCATGCCGTGGGCATGGCCAACTACCAGCAGCTGCTCGACGACCCACGCGTGGGCAAGTCCCTCGCCAACACGTTCACGTATGCGGCCATGTTCGTGCCGCTCGGCACGGTCGTCGCGCTGGGGCTGGCGATGCTGCTCCACCGCGTCGGCCGGGCCGCCGGCTTCTTCCGCACCGTCTTCTACCTGCCCGTGATGACGCCGGCCGTCGCGGCCGGCGCCATGTTCCTGCTCCTGCTGAACGGCCAGCGCGGGCTGCTCAACCAGGTGCTGGGCTGGTTCGGGGTCAACGGGCCCAACTGGACGACCGACCCGGCGTGGCTCAAGCCCTCGCTGGCGATCGTCAGCCTCTGGACGGTGGGCGGCAGCATCATCATCTACCTCGCGGCCCTGAACAACGTTCCCCGCCAGCTCTACGAGGCCGCGCTGCTGGACGGCGCGGGCCCGGTCCGGCGCTTCTGGAGCATCACGCTGCCGATGATCTCCGGTGCGCTGTTCTTCACGATCATCACGCACACGATCGCGGCCATGCAGATGTTCGACCAGGCGTACACCATGTTCTACGGGCCTCAGCAGAAGGCCACCGCCTCCGACGAGTCCCTCGTCTACATGGTCTACCTGTTCCAGAACGCCTTCGAGTTCTTCAAGATGGGCTTCGCCTCGGCCATGGCGTGGGTGCTGTTCGTGATCATCCTCGTCATCACCGTGATCCAGGTCCGGATCGGCAACCGCTTCGTCTACTACGAGGGAGACACGCCCCGATGAGTGTCGACACCAGGCCGCTCCCGCCCTTCACCGAACCGCCGGACGAGCCCACGGCGCCGCCGGGACCCCTGTCGTCGACCGGCCCCGCGAAGGACCGGCGACGCCTCGGGCCGGGAACGGTGGTGCGCTGGCTGCTGCTCCTCGTGGCGACCCTCGCCTTCACCTACCCGCTCATCTGGCTGGTGAGCGCCTCGCTGAAGCCGAAGTCGCAGGTCTTCGACAACAGGCTGGTGCCCGAGACGTTCCAGTGGTCCAACTTCATCGAGGTCTGGGACGCCGGCCCGGTGCTGCGCTGGTTGTTCAACTCCGGCGTCGTCTCGCTCATGGCGGCCGTCGCCGTGACGTTCTCCAGCGCCTTCGTCGCCTTCGGCTTCGCCTACTTCCGGTTCCGGCTGAGGGGGCCGCTCTTCGGCCTGGTGCTCGCGACCATGATGCTGCCGGGCGCCGTCACCATGATCCCGGTCTACCTGATCTGGCACCAGCTCGGGATGATCGACACCCAGGTGCCGCTGTGGGCCAACAACCTCTTCGGCTCGGCCTTCTACATCTTCCTGATGCGCCAGTTCTTCCTCGGGATCCCGCGCGAGCTGTTCGAGGCCGCCCGCATCGACGGCTGCAGCCACCTGGGCCTCTTCCGCCGGATCGCCCTGCCGCTGTGCCGTCCAGCCCTGATCATCGTCTTCATCTTCGAGCTGCAGGCCAGCTGGTCCGACCTGCTGAAGCCGCTCATCTACCTCCAGACGGAGGAGTACTTCACGATGCCGCGCGGGCTCAAGCAGATCGTCGACGGCTTCGCGCTCTCGGGCGAGTACCACTGGGAGATCGCGATGGCGGCCACGCTCGTGGCCACGCTGCCGATGATCGTCGTCTTCGCCTTCTGCCAGCGCTACTTCCTCGAAGGGCTCGCCACCACGGCGAGACAAGGCTGAGCTCTCTTCTCGGGCAGGTGGACTCCTCACCGAAGATTTCCCATCTCGACAGCAAAGGACGCACCCAATGGCCGTGTGCGACATGTGTGGCAACGACTACGACCGCAGCTTCACCATCACCCGCGATGACCGGTCACGCACCTACGACAGCCTCGAGTGCGCCATCACCGACTGGGCCCCGGCCTGCGGCAACTGCGGCTGCCGGGTCCTGGGCCACGGCATCGAGGTCGACGAGGCCGTCTTCTGCTGCCGGCACTGCGCGGACGCCGCCCGACGCGGACGCGGCCGGCACAGCGGGCGTCCGTCGTCCTGAGCGCCCGTCGTCCTGAGCGCCCGTCGTCCTGAGCGCCCGTCGTCCTGAGCGCACCACGAACGCGA